>JBEHWX010000193.1:0-2920 GCA_048498995.1 Bacteroidota bacterium | reverse complement strand
GGGCCACATCGCGGCGCGCCTGCTCGCGCAGCTGCGCATCGGTCGGGCATGTCACCGCCGGCTGCGTGCGCGTCGCGGCCGCCGGCGTGCAAGGCGGGACGACGACAGCGTCGTGCTTACTCGATCAGTTGCCGACGGCCTCCGGTGGAACCGGCACCGGCATGGCCGCCGTCGGCGCCTCGCCCACGGCGCCATCGGTCATTGGCGTGCTCACCTTCATGCCGTCGTAGGAGAGCGCCGTCGCCTTGATCCGGTCGGCGAAGTTGTACAGATCGTTCAGCGTCTCGATCGCCACTTTCTCCTCGCTCTTGTTCGTGTCGAACAGCCCGAGATATTTCTGCGCGCGATTGAAGTGGAGCCGGCAGATCGGCTTCCGGTTCGTGTCGTCGAGCAGGATGCCGAAGTAGCTCTGCGTGTCGCGGTGGGCGATCCGCTTCGGGTCGATCACGTCGCGCAGGATCGACTTGATGATGTAGTAGCCCTCGAGCTCCTCGACGGTGGTCGTGAGCTTCTCCTCCTGCTCTGACGGCGGCGCGGGGGGCGCGCCGGCCGGCTGCTCCTTCATCTCCTCGGCCTTGTTGGCGGCGGCCTCGCTGTTGAGCGCGGTCTTGATCCGCTCGTTGATCCGGTCGGCGATGAACTGATGCAGCGCCCGCTTGACGATATCGGTAAACTGATCGCGCACCTTCTGCGTGAACTTGCCGCTGTAGACTTTCGAGGTGAAGAACCTGACGAACTCCTCCGACGGCGAGTTCAGCTCCTCGGCCAGCACGCGCCGGATCTCCTTGGAATACTTCAGCTCGCTGGCGGCGTTGAGGGTCTGCTCCAGGTTGAACGACGATCGCATCAGCTTCTTCAGCTCCGGGATCAGCGTCTCCTGAATATCGAGCAGATCGAACTCCATGTAGGGCTTCGCGTCCATCTTGTTCGGCTCCTCCAGATCGGTGTAGAACTGGTAGGTGATGCCGTCGGTGAGAATGCCGATGCGCGCCTCGGTGACGGAGAAATAGCGGTAGAGCTGGGAGGCACAGCTGGCGTCGAGCTTGCTGTTGCACTTCTTGCACTCGAACAGAATGATCGGCTTCCCGTCGCGGAAGATCGCGTAGTCGACTTTCTCCCCCTTCTTGATGCCGACGTCGGCGGTGAATTCCGGCACCACCTCCATCGGGTTGAACACGTCGTAGCCGAGAGCGCTGATGAACGGAAGGACGAAGGCGTTCTTGGTGGCCTCCTCCGTCTGAATGAAGTCGCGCGACTTCTGAATCTTCGAGCTCAGGGTGAAGAGCTGGTCGATGAGGTCCATTGTGGTCTCCTTGAATACGGGCCCGGAAGGGACGGGCTGTACAGATGTACTGTATGCGTTGGCGATATGCAAACGTAGCGATTCTCCCCCCCAATCCGCAACTATCGGCGCCGTGTGGGGGCACGTGATCATGCGTCAGGCTCCCATGCCATCGCCGTCGCACGCCTCTGCTCTCGTAGATTTGCGGCGCGGGAATATTCTCGCACAGAACATCGGAGCGAACAATGTCCGCGGAGCATCGTGATTCGAATGGCGTGAAGATCGGCGTGGTCGGCACCGGACACGTGGGGGCAACCTTCGCCTTCGCGCTGGTGATGAGCGGCATGGCCACCGAAATCGTCCTGGTCGACGCCGACCGGGAACGGGCCGAGGGGGAGGCGATGGACCTCGGGCATGCCGTCCCCTTCTCGCGCCCCGTCGACGTGCGCGCCGGTGACTACGCCGATCTGGCCGGCGCCGCCGTCACCGTCATCGCCGCCGGCGTGGGACAGAAGCCGGGGGAGACACGGCTCGACCTGCTCCGCCGCAACGTGGATGTCTTCCGGGAGATCGTCCCACGCGTCACCGAGGCGAGTCCGGAAGGGATCATCGTGGCGGCGACCAATCCGGTGGATGTGCTCATGCACGCCACGCTCAAGCTTTCCGGGCTCCCACCCGAGCGGGTGATCGGCTCCGGGACGATCCTCGACACGGCGCGGTTCCGCTATCTCCTCGGCCGGCACTTCGGCGTCGACCCGCGCAGCGTCCACGCCGCGATCGCCGGCGAGCATGGCGACAGCGAGGTCCCGCTCTGGTCGCTGGCGAACATCGCCGGCGTCTCCCTGGAGGAGTACGCGTCCTCCTTCTCGATCCCATGGGACGAGGAGGTCCGCCGCTCGATCTTCGAGCGGACCCGCGACGCCGCCTACGGCATCATCACGCGAAAAGGAGCAACGTATTATGCGGTGGCCGCCGGGCTGATGCGGCTCGTCGAGGCGATCGTCCGCGATCAGCACACCATTCTCGCCGTCTCCTCGCTGGTCAGGGATTTCCACGGCATCGACGATATCTGCCTGAGCCTTCCGACGGTGATCGGGCGCGCCGGCATCGTCCGGATGCTCCGCCCGGCGCTCACGCAGGAGGAGCTGACCGCGCTCCGGCACTCGGCGGAGGTCCTCACGGCCGCCGTCAGCGCCGCCGGGCTGTAGCCGCATCGACAGGCGCGCTCCGGTAGGCGCATTCCGGCAACCGCATTCCGGCAACCGCATTCCGGTAGGCGCACGTCTTCAGCGTGCGCCATTGGTGCCGCCGGAAGCTCGGCCACGGAGGTCCGCCCCTTCAGCCGCGCCATTGGTGCCACAGAACGATCACGATTGGCGCGCGTCTCCGGTGTGCGCGTCTCCTGCGATGCCGCAACAGTGCCCGCGCGATAACGCGATGGTGGCGCGGGTCTTCAACGTCCGGTTCGAGATAGAAATGCTCCGTGCGGGCGTCCCCGTGGCCGCCACGCCATCCGCCGAAAAGCCCACGCTGATGAAGTGCGCACGCTGAAGACGTGCGCCTCGTATCTTGACTCAGGCATTCGGCAAGGGAAATGGAAGAACGAACGTGCGCCAGATACACGATATCGCTCGGTAG
>JBEHWX010000192.1:0-3332 GCA_048498995.1 Bacteroidota bacterium | reverse complement strand
AACTCGGCCTCTACACGGTCAACATTCACTTGGGCCACGAGGATCTGGCGCCGAACATCAAGGAGAACCTCGGCGAGTACGGCCTGGACAAGGATGGCAAGCCGAAGGAATCCAACGGCAAGGACGATGACAACAACGGCGTGGTCGACGACTTCCGCGGCGCCAATCTGACCGCCGGGATCGACTCCTCGGCCCCCGGCGATACCCGCGGCATCAACCACGGCACCGTGGTCTCCGGGCTTGCCGCCGCCGCGGCCAACAACGGGATCGGCGTGGCCGGCACCGGCTTCAAGTGCAAGTTCTTCCCGGTCAAGACCGCCAACAAGGCCGGCGGCAACCTGATCATGGCCTACGACGGCATCGAGTACTGCGCCCGCCGCGGCTTCAAGGTGATCAACTGCAGCTTCGGCAGCGACGCTACCTCCCAGGCCCTCCAGGATTTCGTCACCGATCTGGTCGCCGCCTACGACGTGGCGATCATCGCCGGCGCCGGCAACAACCCGGCCTATCAGGCATTCTATCCGGCGGGCTATCGCCATGTGCTCGGCGTGGGCGCCATCGACAACAACAACGTCTTCGGCACCACCTGGGGTGAGCAGGTCGGCGTGACCGCCCCCTCGAACCTCAGCACCAACGACGGCAACGGCTACACGAACGCCGGCGTCTACACCAGCTTCGCCACACCGGTCGTCTCCGGCGTCATCGCGCTGGTCCGGAGCAAGTGGCCGCAGCTGACCGCCGATCAGGCGATCGCCCACGTCCGCCTCACCTCCGATCCGATCGATGACGCCAACGGCGGCAAGGAGAAGCTGATCGGCCTCGGACGGGTCAACGCCTACCGCGCCGTGGCCACCGACCCGATGAGCCACCCGGCCATCGAGATCGATTCCCTCTGGCTGACCGACGCCGACAACAGCCCGCGCGACAACTTCGCCGTCGGCGACCAGGGGAAGCTCCACGTCCGCCTGAAGAATATTCTGGCCTCGGCCTCGAACATCAAGGTCCGGGTGCGCCTCTATACCGATGATACCGCCTCCTACGCCTTCGGCACCGAGGAGGTCTCGCTGGCCTCGCTGGCCGGCGGCGCCACCGGCAGCCCGAGCGACGGCATCACCTTCCGGGTGAAGGCCCCCTCCTCGACCCGCGTCAAGCTCCGCTTCGAGATCACGGCCGACGGCAGCTACGCCGATTATCATTACGACCGCGCGGTGATCTATCGCCCGTACGTCGTCACCCAGACGCCGATGCTCACCTTCACGCTCACCAGCGGCGGGCGGATCGGCTACGAGGATTATCCGGACAATCAGATCGGCGCCGGCGTCTACTACGACGGCGGCAGCCTCCTGTTCGAGGGAGGATTCCTCTTCGCCACCGATCGCTTCCACGTGGTCAGCAACGTCCGCGACGCCAACCCGGACAAGCAGGTGCAGGATTTCCAGACCATCGAGTCGCCGGCCGCCTCCAACGACGGCACCCTGACCCTCAGCGACGGCCGCGCCCCGATCGACCGGAAGATCGGCCTGGAGATGCGGATGCGGGTGATCACCATGGAGGGGCTGGACAACGCCTACGCGATCGAGCTCAGGACCAAGAACGTCAGCGGCGCCCCGATCGACTCGCTCCATATCGGCATGTTCAACGACTGGGACATGGATTCGACCGAGTACGGCCAGCGCATCACCTATACGGCCGCTCCGGGACAGCGCGTTCCCTTCTACGCCAAGATCGCCACGAGCGCCGACAAGAACCTGGTCAGCGGCGTGGCCGCCCCGGTCGCCAATCAGATCTTCTACGCCATTCAGAACGATCGCCAGCCGGTGGACATCTTCAACGGCTTCGGCGTCGACAAGAAGTGGGTCACCCTCGCCAACGGCGTCGGCTCGAAGAACGCCGGCTCGCTCAACACCAGGGATAGCCTCGACATCAGCCTGGTGACCGGCAAGCGGGTGGACAACCTTCAGCCGGGGGCCGAGGACACCACGACCTTCGTGGTCGCCGTGGCCTATTCGATGGACGAGGCGGTGGACGCGATGATGGAGCTGGCGCCGAACAATCCGACCTCGGCGGTCCGCTCGGAGGATGCCCCGGGCCACGTCGGCGGGCTCCTCGGCGCGGTCCGTCCGAATCCGGCGGCCGGACGGGTGCTCCTGCCGGTGCGCGGGATCGATGGCGGCGCGCTTCGTATCTTCGATGCTTTCGGTCGCCAGGTCGCCGATCTGACCCGGCTTCTGCCGGCTCCCGGCGTGCGCGCCGAGATCCCCTTCGACGCCTCCTTCCTGCCGAGCGGCGGCTACTGGGTCCGGCTCTCCTCCCCGGAGGGAACCGAATCGCGGAGCCTGCTGCTGGCGCGATGATTCCCGCCGCGCGACCGTGAGTGACGGCGGACGTCCGAGGCCGTCTCTCTTCCAACGGAACGTCAACGGAATCGTGATGACATACGAACGTATCGAAGTCGAGGTCGCCGGCGGCGTCGGCACCATCTGGCTGAACCGCCCCGAGAAGCGGAACGCGCTCGACCGGACGATGGTCGAGGAGCTGCGCGCGGCCATCGAGCGCCTCGGCGCCGATGAGGCGGTCCGCTCGATCGTGATCGGCGGACGCGGTCCGGCCTTCTGCGCCGGAGCCGATCTCGACTATCTCCGGCGGATGTCGGAGTTCACCGTACTGGAGAACACCGAGGATTCGGCGGCGCTGGCGGCCACGCTGAAGGCGATCCACGAGGTGCCGAAGCCGGTGATCGCGCGCGTGCACGGGCCGGCGGTCGCCGGCGGGTGCGGGCTGGCCACCGTCTGCGACCTGGTGGTGGCCTCCTCCGGCGCCAGCTTCGGCTACACCGAGGTGAAGATCGGCTTCATTCCGGCGATCGTGATGGCCTTCCTGATCCGGAAGGGCTCGCAGATCCGGACCCGCGAGCTGCTGCTGACCGGCCGGATCGTCCCGGCCCAGGAGGCGTACGAACGGGGACTGGTGACCGTGCTGGTGGATGCTTCCGCCGGCGAGGATCCCACGGCCGCGCTCGACGCGAAGATCGCGGAGCTGACCGGCGAGATCGCCCGCACAAGCGCCTCGGCCGTGGCGATGACCAAGCAGATGCTCACCGCGCTCGACGGCATGCCGCTCGACTCGGCCCTCGAATACGCCTCCCGGATGAACGCCCTGGCGCGGATGACGCCGGACTGCCGAAACGGCGTGGCGCGATTCCTCGCCAAGGCCGGCGCCTGACGCACGCGACGCGAGCGCGCGATGTCCGGGCGTGACGCCGGGACATGAAACCGGTACATACTGCCGAGGCCCGCGCCGCCGACGCGGGCCGGCGGCGCGCGATGATCGCC
>JBEHWX010000191.1:0-3425 GCA_048498995.1 Bacteroidota bacterium | reverse complement strand
GTGGCTCCGGACCGGTCGGGGAAGCGATGATGCGGGTGAGCATGATGGGAACGATCACGGTGGTCGGCCAGGAAGGGGAGGCGCGCGCGCTCCGCGGAGCACGCGCCCGGACGATGCTCGGGCTGCTGGTGGCCGCCGAGATGGTGCGCGTGCCGCTGACCAGGCGGGAGTTCACCACGATCGCCTCGGGGGGCGAGGAGGATGCCGAGCTTGCCAAGAAGACGACGGTGATGGCCGCGGCGCGGCTTCGGGAGATGATCGGCGCCGAGGCGGTGATCACCGGCGAGCCGATGTACCGCATCGATCCGACGCAGGTCTCCGTGGATCTTCTGGAGGCGCACGCCCGCGTCGAGGAGGCGCGCAGGGCGCTCCGTCGCGGCGCGCTTCCAACGGCCACCGCGGCCATGCTCGCCGCGCTCAGGATCGCCCGGGGCGAGGTTCCCTTCCCCGGTCTCTACGACAACTTCTTCGAGACGGTCCGGGACGATTTCGAGTCGCGTCTGCGGGGGACGGTGATCGACCTGGCGCAGATCCTTCTCCGGGAATCGCAGGCGGAGATGGCCGAGGAGCTTCTGAAGGGAGCGTTCGACCGGATGCGTGACGACGAAGAGATCGCCGAGCTGCTCGAGGAAGCGCTTGCCGCCACCGGACACCGCACCGACTCGCTGCGCGTCGGCAGAATGGTGCAGGATTCCATCGACTGATGCTCCCCGGTTGATCGGCCGGGACCGAACCGCGCGATCAGAGTATCACTCCCCACACACGTGCGTACCGAACCCGGACGAGCCGCCACGGCCCGCTTCGAGATCCGGGGAGAGCGCCGCATGCCGGTCGGCTCTCTCTCGCGGCCGCGTCTGGTCATGTCCATCATCGATCCGGCATGTCGAACTGATTGTTCCATGCCCCACACAACCACGCTCAGGCTATGAAACGCTTCGAACTGCTCCTGGCATTTCTCGCGCTCGCGCTCCTTCTTCCCGCGAGCTCCGGCGCGCAGTCTCTCACATCCGCCGCCGCCTACGCGGAGTGGAATCACTACACGCAGAAACGGGTGCTCACCCCCTATCACACCATCATCGGTGCCCCCGGCACCACCTTCGTCGTCGGGAGCAACGGCTCGAATGTGATGTCGGCCACGTTCGAGGTTCCGCTCCCCTGCCTCTTCTCCCATCTGGACATCCCCTACCCGGCCGGGAGCATGCTGCGGGTCAGCATCGGCGGCTTCTTCGGCTTCGACGGCGCCGTTACCAACGGCTGGTGGCCCTATATGCTGATGCGCTACGCCCCCTTCGACCATCTCGTCTTCCCCTTCTGGAGCGACTTCAAGACCAGCGGCGGGGCCGGTCAGGGAATCTTCTACCGGACCGACGTCGACTCCACGAGGCACGACACCACGCTGACGATCGAGTGGAGCGTCGAGACGATGTCCCAGCCGTTCAGCGCCGGACGCTTCCAGGCACGCTTGACGCAAGTGCGGCCGGATCTCGCCCGGCCCTCCACGTGGCGGACGGCGTTCACCTTCGAGTACGACCGGAGCAACCCGATCGACCGGTCGACACCGTACGGCGCGGCCATCGGCCTGAAGAATCTCGGACAGGACGCCACCGACCCCGGCGCGCTCTACGATGGCGCCGACAACGGCAAGTTCCTGCTGCTGGTCGACCCCGGCGCCATCCTCCCGGACAACGCGGCGATCACCCGGCTGCCCACCCGCGAGCGCTTCATGCCGGACTGGTTCGCGACCAGCTCCACGCTGGCCGCCTCCTACTTTCACTTCGGCTTCCCCGACAGCAACTACGCGGTGATGCCGATCATCATCGACGTGATGCCCGATCTCATGCCTCCGGCGAGCAGGCCGGGAGGAAGCCACTTCCCCTACCTCACGCCGGCCGACAGCACAATGACGGTGGTCGTGCACAACAACGGGATGAGCGATCAGTTCAACGTGCCGACCGAGATCATCATCACCCACGGACCGTCGGTGGTGCTGAGCGACACGGTCATGATCGACACGATCACCGCGCTCGGCTCCGTCTCGACGCCGCGGCATCTGCCGACCTCGGCGCCCGGAGAATACGTGGCGACGGTGACGACGAAGCTTCCAGGTGATCAGAACCGGGGGAACGACACGGTGCGATTCACCTACTACGTTTCCCCCGCGCGCGACGGCGCGGCCACGGAGATCCTTTCGCCGGTGCTGATGGAAGGATCGGGGAGGCCGCGCTATCTGGCCGGCACGCCGATCCCGATCAGCGTCAGGCTCGCCAACCTCGGCACGCTCGCCTCCTGGTTCATCGCCGGCTACACCATCCTCGACGAGCACGACTCGGTCGTGGCCGGACGCACCGACTCGATTCCCCTGTCGGCGATCCCCCCGATGACCGAGCTCGGCTACTCCTTCGGCAACTACACGCCGGCCGTCGCCGGCCACTACCGGATCAACCTCACCTGCGGCGCGGTCGGCGATCAGCTCCCGGCCAACGACCTGCTCGCCAGCATGCCGCGTCGGGAATGGAGATCGCACGGAACCTCGCCGAGCGCGCCGGGAATCGCGCCGATCACCTTCGATGTGTATCCCGGAGCAGACCTGGCCGTGCAGTCGCCACCGGCCCGCATGCCGGCCGCCGGAGATACGATCCACGCTTCCACGCGCGTGATGGCCACCTTCGTCAACAACGGCGGACTCGACGCAAACCTGGTTACCGTCTCCGCCGTGATCAGGAACGCGACCAACGTGATGGTCTACAGCTCGCAACGGATACTTCCGGCGATCGCCGGAGGCGGAGGACGGGTGATGACCTACTTCGACGATTTCGGCGCGGCGGCACCCGGCACTTACTGCGTGACGGTCACGATCGCCTCGGATACGAGCGATCATCTCCAGGCGAACAACACCGCCACCTGGTGCTTCACCGTCGCTCCCTCCCTGGGAACGAAGCGGTCCGACGGCGGTCGTCTCTCCGGCGGCACGCCGGCCGCGCCGGCCGGCACGCGGGGCATTTCCACGGAGCAGGCGAAGCCGGCCGCGCTTCCCCCGGCTGCCGAGACGGGGAGCGCGCTTCCGGAGAAGGAGCGGATCGGCCTGCAGCAGCGCTCGCGACAACGCTGAGCGAGGCGGAGGCTCCCATCCTCCGCGGGCACACCCTGAACGACGAGAAGCCGCGATCCCCGCCGTGGGATCGCGGCTTCTTCACGATAGCCCGTCACATCATGCCGCGCCGCGCCTCCGCGGCCTCATCCGAGCCGAAGGCCGATGTCGAATGCCGCTTTGTATCCTTCCCCGGACCGCGCCGGCGCGAGCGTCGGCTGGCTGCCGCTCTCGCGATCGATGCCTCCGTTGGCCTCGGCATGGGCTGAAATTGGCGTGGTGACATTGGTCGCTGGTGGCATTGCCGATGCGCACCGGCACGGATTGCTCGTAGCCG
>JBEHWX010000190.1:0-3487 GCA_048498995.1 Bacteroidota bacterium | reverse complement strand
CTCGCCTCGACGGCAGCCGGATTCCTCAACGCCTGAGGAGGGAAAGATGGGAGAGAACGTCGTCCACGCCCCACCCGGCGAGAACCACTTCACCATCATCGCACCCCTTGCGGACCCGGATTCGGCCCTGGTGCGGCGTGCCGGCGAGTCCCTCCCCCGAGAGCTCCCGCCAGAGAATGATCCATTGTGCCGTGTCGTGCCCCGCGCGGCGCATGGCGCGCGCGCGTATCGCATGCGGAGGGAGCATGCGCGCTGCGCCGCGCGGCACCGCGTGGGGCGGGTTCGAGGGGGGGACGTCGATCGTGCCGCGCGGCGTCTCTAGAAGACGATCAGCGGAAAGTCGAGGTCGTCGTCCCGGATGATGTTTCCCCGCATCCGATAGAGCATCGCGAAGAGGGAGGAGGTGATCACCTCCTCCGGCGTGCCGTCGGCCACCTTGAGGCCGTTCTGGAGCGCGACGATCCGGTCGGCGTACTGCGAGGCGAGATTCACGTCGTGCATCACGGCCACGACCACCACATCCTCGGCGAGGAGAGAGCGGAGCGTGGAGAGAAGGTGATGCTGATGATTGATGTCCAGATAGGTCGTCGGCTCGTCCAGCAGCAGATAGCGCCGGGCCGGCACCTCGGCGATCTGCGCCAGGACGCGGGCGAACTGCACCATCTGCTGCTCGCCGCCGGAGAGCGCCAGGTAGTTTCGTCCGCGCAGCGGCATCACGCCGGCGCGCTCCATCGCGTGGTCCCGGATCTCCAGGTCGCGCGGCGTCGGACGGGAGGCGAAGTGCGGGTAGCGTCCCATCATCACCACCTCCTCGACCGGCAGCGGGAAGGGGATGGTGACCCGCTGCGAGAGGACCGCGCGGATGCGGGCCAGCTCGCGGCGATCGGGGCGTGGGGCGCCGTCGTAGAGAACCTGGCCGCCGCGCGGGTCGAGCTCGCCGCCGGCGATCCGGAGCAGGGTCGACTTGCCGGAGCCGTTCGGTCCGATCAGCATCGAGAGCTTCCCCGCCTCGAACCGGGCGGAGACCCCTTTCAGGACCTGCGTGGCGCCGAAGTCGAAGGTGATCTCCCGGAGCTCAAGCATAGAATCCGCCGGAAAGGTTCGAGTTGCGCATGCTCCTCAGAATCCAGAGGAACACCGGCGCGCCGACGAAGGCGGTGATGATGCCGATCGGCAGCTCGGCCGGCGCTATGGCCACGCGGGCTATCATGTCGGCGGCCACCATCAGCGAGGCACCGAGCAGCGCCGAGCCGATCGTGAGAAAGCGGTTGTCCGAGCTCCGGATGAGCCTGAGCAGATGCGGCACCACCAGCCCCACGAAGGCAATCACCCCGACCATCGACGTGGCCACCGCCACGATCAGCGTGTTGAGCAGGAGCACGCCGGACTTGAGCCGCTCCACGTCCACGCCGACGTTGAGCGCGTCGGTCTCGCCGAGCAGCAGCGCGTTGAGTCCCTTGGAGGCGCGCAGCGCCACGAGCACCGCCGGAATGGTGACGGCTCCCACCACGGCGCAGGCGTTCCAGTCGGCGCCGGAGAAGGTGCCGAGGCTCCAGAAGGTGATCGAGCGTGCCTGCGGATCGCGGGCGATGTAGGAGAGGATGCCGGTGCCGCCGGCGGCCATGGCGTTGATCGCGATGCCGGCAAGGAGCATGGTCGCCACCGAGACGCGTCCGGGGGCGGCCGCGAAGCGGTAGACGATCGCGGTGGCCGCGAGCGCTCCGACGAAGGCGAAGAAGGGGAGGATGATGGCGCCGATGACGGTGTCCGACAGGCCGGTGAGGCTCTTGCCGAGCACGAAGATGATCGATGCGCCGAGCGCGGCGCCGGAGGATGTGCCGATCAGCCCCGGCTCGACGATCGGGTTGCGGAAGAGCGCCTGCATCATGGCGCCGGAGACCGAGAGGGCGCAGCCGACCAGCGCTCCGAGCAGGACGCGCGGAAGCCGGATCTGAAAGAAGACGCTCTGGCGCAGCCGGTCGATCGGCTCGCTCGGGCTCATGCCGAACAGATCTCCCAGATAGGAGCCGATCTGGCGGTAGCTGATCTCGTAGGCGCCGGTGGCGGCCGATATCACCAGCAGAACCACCAGGAGCAGAGCGAGCGCGACGTAATAGTACCGGAAGCCGAACCGCGGCATCGGCATGTCACCGTCCGTGAATGAGCTTCATCAGCGCCAGCACGTTCGCGCCGGTCCGCGGTCCGAGGTAGATCAGGTCGTGCTCCTCGACGCGATAGATGCGTCCGGACTTGGCCGCCGGCGTGAGCGCGATGCCGGGGAGGCGCTTGAAGTTCTCCACGCCGCCGGCCTTGTCGAAGCCGAAGTCGGTGGCCAGGATCACGTCCGGCTGCGCCTGCGCGATCAGCTCCGGGCTGAGCGGGCGCATCCCGCGGTCGACGCCGATCACGTTGGTGCCGCCGGCCCACTCGATCATCTGGCTCGCCGTGCTCTGACGGCCGACCACCAGGTAGTTGTTCATCTGCTGGCCGTAGTGGACCACGATCACCCGCGGGTGGTCGGTGTAGGCGGCGCGCTCGGTCTCGGCGCGCTTCATGTCGGCGTCCAGACGGGCGCAGACGGAGTCGGCGTTGCCCGGGACGCCCAGTTCGGTCGCGAGCATCCGGATCAGCGACTTGGTTTCGTCGATCGTGTGCGCGTCCGGGAACTCCCGCAGCGGAATGCCGACCTTGGCAAGCTGCGTCATCACCGCGGCCGGGGCCACGTTGCCGTCGTGAAAGAGGACCGAGGGATGGAGGGAGATGATCCCCTCGGCGCTGAGCAGGCGATGGTAGCCGACGGAGGGGAGCTTCTTGATCTCGGGAGGGAAGACGCTGGTGAGGTCGCGGCCGACCAGGTGATCCTGGGCGCCGATGGCGTAGATGATCTCGTTGAGCTGTTTCGAGACGCAGACCACGCGCGAATTGTCGTGCGGGGCCTCGGCGTGCTCGGGGGATTTTTCGTTGCCGGAGCGGCCACAGGCGGCCATGCCCAGCACGATGAGGAGAACCAGCGGGGTGAGCAGTCGGTTCTGCATCGGGCGACTCCTTCGTACGTCGATGATCGGTTCTGATGTTCCCAGGCGGGCGCCCCGCGGGGCGGCACGTCCCGGGAGCCAACGGCGCCGATCACTCCCCCGTACGGCATCGGGGGGATGGCCGGGAGTCACATCGTAGCCGGATTCGGTCCAAATTAACGGAATGGCTCCGCGACTTGCAACGCGGAGAGCCGCCAAACGATGGGAGCGGACATTTCCTTACGACCGGACGGTCGCGGGGGGCGGATTGGGGAGGAATAGGCGAGGAATGAGGGAGGATTGGGGGAGGATTGGGGATGGATGGGAGAGGATTGGGAGAGGGATGGGCGAGGATTGGGGAAGGATTGGGAGAGGGATGGGAGAGGATTGGGGATGGATGGGAGAGGATTGGGGATGGATGGGAGAGGATTGGGGATGGATGGGAGAGGATTGGGGATGGATGGGAGAGGATT
>JBEHWX010000189.1:0-3489 GCA_048498995.1 Bacteroidota bacterium | reverse complement strand
CGACTCCTCGGTCAGCGGCCTGAAGCTCCTCACCTACGCGGTGACCGATCGTCACATCGCCGACGGCGCGGTGACGCTGCCGAAGATCGACCCGACCGGTGCGACCTCGGGTGATGTGCTGACCTACAACGGCACGAACCTGACCTGGAGCGCGGGAAGCGGCAACGTGTCGCACAACGCGACGCTGACCGGCAACGGCTCCTCGGGCTCGCCGCTGGGGATCAACCTGGGCAACTCGAACACGTGGACGGCCAACCAGACGTTCGGTGGAACGTTCCTGATCACGTCGAACTCGCGTATCGCGATGACCAACTCGGACAACAACGCCCGCGACCTGCGCATGCAGGAGCCGAGCGGCACCGGCAGCCAGTACATCGGTCTGCGTGCTCCGTCGGTGAGCAACAACGGCAACTACGTTCTCCCGGCCGTCGTCGGCTCGGTGGGTCAGGTTCTGACCCTGTCGGCCAGCAACGGCGTGGACTCGGCCACCATGGCCTGGACCAACGGCGGCGCCACGGGCGCGGCCGGCGGCGACCTCTCGGGCACCTACCCGAACCCGACGATCGCCGCCAACGCCGTGACGCTGTCGAAGATCGACCCGACCGGTGCCACGAGCGGCGACGTCCTGACGTATAACGGCACAAACCTGACCTGGGCCGCGGCCAGCGGCGGGCTCACGCTTCCGTACTCGCAGAGCGCCTCGACGGCCTCGCCGGAGCTGTCGCTGACGCAGACCGGCGCCTCGAACGTCGGCAGCTTCGTCATCAACAGCCCGGGAAGCGTCGCCTCGGTCCTGAACCTCAACCATAACGGCATCGGCAACGGCCTCGCGATCCAGCTCTCGAACGCCTCCAACGGCGGACGTGGCCTCGACGTGACCCAGTCCGGCGTCGGACCGGGCGTGTTCGCCACCAGCGCCGGCGGCAACGCCGTCTGGGGCGTCACCTCCTCGATCTCGGCCGCCGGCGTCATCGGCGACAACACCTTCGGTGAAGCGGTCGTCGGCCGCAACCGTGGCGGCAACGGCGTCGGCGCCGTCGTCGGTCGCAACGACTCCTCCGGCTACGGCGTCCGTGGCTTCAACACGAAGAACGGCTACGGCGTGCTCGGCCAGGCCGGCATCTCCGGTGGCACCGGCACCGCCGGCCGCTTCGAGAACGTCAACGCGGCCAACACCTCGGACGCGCTCCAGGTGGTGACCAACAGCTCCGGCAACGCCGCGCGCTTCACCGGTAACGTGGTGGTCAACGGCAACCTGACCGTCTCGGGCACCGTGGCCAAGGGCGGCGGCTCGTTCATGATCGATCATCCGCTCGATCCGAAGAACAAGATCCTCTTCCACTCCTTCGTGGAGTCCCCGGACATGAAGAACATCAACGACGGCGTGGTGATGCTCGACGGCAACGGCGAGGCGGTGGTGGAGCTGCCGGCATGGTTCCAGGCGCTCAACGGCGATTTCCGCTACCAGCTCACGGCGATCGGCGCGCAGGCCCCGGGCCTGTTCGTGGCCGAGGAGATCAGCGACAATCACTTCAAGATCGCCGGCGGCAAGCCGGGAATGAAGGTCTCCTGGCAGGTGACCGGCATCCGTCACGATCCGTACGCGGAGAAGCACCGCATCCAGGTCGAGGTCGACAAGACCCCGGAGCAGCGTGGACAGTACCTGCACCCGGATGCCTACGGCGTCGAGACCAACTCGTCGGTCACGAACACGGCGGCCACGCGCGCCAACCAGCCGTCGGCGCCGGTCCAGAGCTCGCAGCCTGCCTCCAGCGCCCCGGCAACCCGCCAGGGTCACGGCTCGTGATGCGATGACGCACCGCCGGCGACGCCGGCACCAACGGGAGCAACGGCTCCGGCGCCTTCGGAAGGCGTCACGACGATGAGATGACGAAGGGCCTCCCCGCACACGATGGCGCGGCCCTTCGCGTTGATACCCACCACGCCCGGAAATCATCCCCGATCCGCCCGCCCCGGCGGGATGGACGGCCGGCGGTTCATCGACCGGGGGGCGGACACGAGAAGGCCCTCCTCTTCCCGCCGCGCGCCAGGGCTCTCCGACCTGGCGCGGAATATTTTAGAACATCGAAGAACTAACGACACGGAGATCTCTTCGGCCCGGGGAGAGCGTGCCGGGAGAGCGGCGACCACCCGCCGATGACCGCGACCGCCTCATGGAAATCCGATGAATCGGGCCGGTTTCGGAGAGGCGGAGGAGGATGACGGGAGCGAGCGGAGATGATGGCAGGGGACGGCAAGAGGCTTCGGGGCGTGAGGAGCCCGGGAGCGTGAGGGGCGATTGAGAAAAAGTATCATGGGGGTAATGTCCGATCTCCCGTATATTCACGCCACTCTTACCCACCGGGACGCATGTCCAAGCGTCATGGCTCTCCGGTGATGGTGTTCCGGCCAGCGGTCGGGCCGAGCAATCGGACCGAACGATGGCGGTGCGCGTTCGCAACGCGATTCTCCCCCTTCCCAGTATCTTCTGCCCGAGAGCGCGCCGTCGCGTGCCGAAGCAAGTTGTGTTCCCTTCCAGCTCCCGACGCTCATGTTCCGTGAGCGTCGAAATCGCTCCATGACGACATCACGGCCCATCGTGAGCCCGTCCAGGCTCGACGAGGATCGCGGCCAGGCATCGCGGAGCGTCCGAACCATGCATTTCTGATTCGATCATGGCGGTTCGGGACGTCGCGACTCCTTCCACGCGACGCCCGCGCCTCTCGGAGCCGAACCGGTCGGCGCCGTGGGTGAGCGCCCGAATATTCCGCATCCGTCAAGACATCAACCCTCTATCCAACCGAGGATTACAGAATGAGAACGAAGAAACTACTCGGTGCTTTGCTCCTGATGGGCATCGTCGCCTCCGGGGCGGCTCATGCTCAGCTGCCTCCCACGCTGAGCCTGCAGGGAACGCTCACCAGCGCGCAGGCTGGCACCAGCGCCACCCCGTCGATGACCTTCCGTCTGTACAGCACGCCGACCGGCGGCTCGTCCATCTGGTCGGAGACCCAGACGGTCACGCTGGTCAGCAACGGCACGACCAAGCTGTACAGCGTCATTCTCGGCAACACCAATTCGCTGTCGGGCATCCCGTTCGATCAGCAGTATTATGTCGGCGTCACCGTGGGCTCCGGCTCGGAGCTGCCGACCCGCATTCAGCTCCCGATCTCGCCGTACGCCGTGCGCGCCCGCTACGCCGATAGCGTGCTCAGCGGCATCGCCGACGGCTCGATCACCACGGCCAAGCTCGCCAACGGCGCGGTGACCGACGCCAAGATCGCCGCCGGCACGGTCGGCCTGGACAAGATCTCGACCTCCAGCGCCACCAACGGCCAGGTGCTCACCTACAACGGCAGCAACCTGGTGTACGCCGACGCCTCGGCCGGCCTCACGCTTCCGTACTCGCAGAGCGCCTCGACGGCCTCGCCGGAGCTGTCGCTGACGCAGACCGGCGCCTCGAACGTCGGCAGCTTCGTCATCAACAGC
>JBEHWX010000188.1:0-3572 GCA_048498995.1 Bacteroidota bacterium | reverse complement strand
TCAACGACGCGCGGTCAACGACGCGCGGTCAACGACGCGCGGTCAACGACGCGCGGTCAACGACGCGCGGTCAACGACGCGCGGTCAACGACGCGCGGTTACCGGTTTGAACCAACGAGAACGCCCCCGCGACCCGAGGGTGCGAGGGCGTACTGTTGCTGGGGCCATGATCATCGTGAAATCATGGCTCGACATGCGTCAGGCCTGGTGTGTCAGCTTGCCTTGGCGCCGGCATCCTTGTACTGGTGCTCGATTTCACCTTCGAGCATTTCGTCCAGGGCCAGGAAGGTCGGCTTCGGCAGGCGATCGAAATCACGGCTGATCTCGAGCTGGTCGAGGTTGGTATCGCCATCCTCCTCGTTCGGGTTGGCGACCGTCTCCAGTCTCCGCATCAGATGCTCCTTGAGCTCATCATTGATCTGACGCGCGCGGCGCGACATGATCACGATGGCCTCGTAGATGCTTCCGGCACTTCCCGTTGCCTGCTTCAAATCGACTGGACGGATCGGCATACGCTTGCTCCTCGCTGGTTGTTGTTCTATGCACTCTGTTGAATAACGACATCTTCTCTATGCCCGGGAGGCCGCGGCGCTCGAGCGATCGTGACGGAGGCAGGAGGCGCCCGCGCGGGGAACGTCGCGATCGGCAGGGGGGATACGGCGGAAGCCGGTACGGGCGCAAGGGGCCCAACCGGCCATGACGGATCCCGCCGCCGGCTTATTGTGCGAGCAGGCCGAGAATCTCCGCGATCGCGCGCTCCACGTCGTCGTTGACGACCACCGCGTCGAACTCCGACTGCATCTCCATCTCCATGTGCGCCCGATCGATCCGGAGCTGAAGGGAATCATCGCTCTCGGTCTTCCGGTCGCGCAGTCTCCGCTCGAGCTCCGGGAAGGAGGGGGGAGCGATGAAGATCAGGAACGCATCGTTCGGGAAGGCGCGGCGGATCGCCAGCCCTCCCTTGACGTCGACGTCGAAGACGATGCGTCGAGTCGACGAGCCGTCGAGGGCGCGCGCGATCTCGCTGCGGAGCGTTCCGTAGAAGTTGCCGTAGAGCTCCTCCCACTCGACCAGATCCCCCTCGGCGATCCCGTGGCTGAACTCGTCGACCGACAGGAAGTGATAATCGACCCCGTCGACCTCGTTCGGCCGACGGCCGCGCGTGGTTGCCGAGACGGAGAAGCGCCAGTCCGGGTGCATCCCGAGCAGGCGCTTGGCGATCGTGGTCTTGCCGGCGCCGGATGGCGCCGACAGGACGATGAGACGCTTGGAGC
Organism: Bacteroidota bacterium; assembly: GCA_048498995.1. Taxonomy (GTDB): domain Bacteria; phylum Bacteroidota; class Ignavibacteria; order OLB7; family OLB7; genus JBEHWX01. Next base: position 2,298 of record JBEHWX010000188.1, on the reverse strand, counting down.
TCCGCCGTGGCGCGTTGGCCTCGGGCTGGCCGGTACCGATGGGATCGAGCTCAGCCATGCGGAATCCTCCTCCGAGCCGGTCCACGCGATCCGGGGCCGGCCTGGAAGCGCCGCGGCCCCATCCCGGGGCGCGGCGCGGGAATGTCGCGCCGGTCGCGGATCATTCGATGTTCTGAACCTGCTCGCGGATCTTCTCGAGCTCCTCCTTGGCCTGGACCACCAGATGGGCGATCTCCGGCTCGTTGGCCTTCGACCCGATCGTGGTGATCTCGCGGTGCATCTCCTGGAGGATGAAGCCGAGCTTGCGGCCGGCCGGCTCGGGGCCCTTGACGGCCTCGATGAAGAACTTCGAGTGGCTCCGGTAGCGGACGCACTCCTCGGTGATATCCAGCTTGTCGGCCAGCATCACGATCTCGAACTCCAGGCGCTGCTCGTCGACCTCGTCGTTCTCGAAGAGCTGGGCGATCCGCTCGCGCAGACGCTGGCGCTCGTTCGGGATCCGCTCGCGGGAGATCTGCTCGATCTTGTCGACCATGTCGTCGATCATCTTGATCCGGTTGCGAAGGTCGCGAGCAAGCTCGCGTCCCTCGTCGCGACGCATTCTGTCGAGCTCGCGCGCGGCCTGATCGACCGCCTGCGCCACCAGCTCCCAGTTGTCCCCCTCATCCTTGGCGCCACCGCGCTGGATCAGCTCGCTGCTGAAATAGAGGACGTGGGCGAGATTGACGGTTTCCTTGATCTTGGCGGCTTTCCGGATCTCGTCGAGCGCGTCCTTGTACTGCTTGACCAGTTCCGTGTCCACCGTGAAGGCGACGTCGGTCTTGGCCTCGCGCTCGACGTTGATGTTGAGGTTGATCTTGCCGCGCGTGAGCGAGCGGCGAAGAATCTCGCGGATGTCGTTCTCGCGCGCGTTCAATTCGCGCGGCATGCGGGTCGACACCTCGAGAAAACGATTGTTCACGCTCCGGAGCTCTACCGAGACCGAGACGCCGTCCTTGGAGACTTCGCTCCGGCCGTAGCCGGTCATACTAATGATCATACGCCGATAGGTATTCTGTCAGCTGCGTGTGAGAAGAAGTGTAAACTTACGAAAGATGGCCGAATCGAGAGTCCTACAAATGGAAAGCGAGATCGGCGATGGATGGAATAAGAAATCGGGCGGCGGAGCAGACGCCCCGCCGCCCGAGACAGGCGATCGCCCGAGCCTTCTCAGTCGTCGTCCTCGACCTCGATTCCCCTGACCTTCAGCACCACGTTGTCCGGAAGCGGCTTCTGTCCGGGCGCCAGCACCACGCCGTCGCGCATGCTCCACTGAACGCGGGTAAGGCTGATCTTTTCCTGCTTGAGCAGGGCATTGATGGCATTCTTCCGGTCGGCGGCCAGGGCGGTCAGCCGCTCGGCCGTGCTCGGTCCCTGCGGCGTGTCGACCACCGGCTCGGCGACCGGCTCGGCGGCTCCCTTCTTCCCCTTCTTCTTCGGTGCCGGCTTGGCCGCCTTCTTGGCCACCGGCGGAGCCACCACGATATCCGGCGTCAGCTCGAGCGTGACGGTGACATAGCGCTGGGTTTTCATGAAGTCGAGGAACTTCCTCAGATCCTCCGTCTGGTTGAGCGTCGTCGAGCCGGGCTCGAAGAGGCGTCCGCTCAGGACGGTGGAGCCGATCGGGATCGGCTCGACGCGGAGCTCCTTGATCACTTCCTCGTAGTTGTTGCCGGCCGGCGTGGTGACCGTGAAGTCGGTGTAGTAGCAGCTGAGCGCCTCGACCCTGATCCGATACTGGGTCGAGGGGTTGAGGATCATCTGATAGGAGCCGGTTCCCGGGTTGATGCGGGAATTGGTCGAGGGGGTGGTGCTGTTCCCCTCGAAGGCGTACACCTTGCCGCCGTTGGCCGGTTTGCCGGATTTGGCGTCGATGACCGCCCCTTTCAGGAGCTTCACCGGGTTGGAGACCTGCGCGGCCGCCGGGATCGCCGCGACCAGAAAGGGAAGGAGGAGAGCCGCACCGCGTCGGACGAGGCGAAGGCTCGAGAGACGATCGTTCCGTGTCATACGCACGAGGGTTGAATGCATGGTTGGGGTTGAGGCATCGTTCAGCTCACGTGCTTCGGCGTGCCGCCTCGAAGCCGCGTATCAGAGATAGTGCCGGAAGGGAGACGCGCTCCATGCCGGCCGTCGTGTCCGGGTCACGCGGGAGAGATCGTGTCGGAATCGTCGGGCGTCGTTCGAACGGGACGCCGGCGGCGCCCTCTGCGGCCTGGCGATCCTCGCCGGCGAGCGCGGGATGCTGGGGCCGCGGCG
>JBEHWX010000187.1:0-3830 GCA_048498995.1 Bacteroidota bacterium | reverse complement strand
CTGTCATTACACGGATTTCCGACGGGGCATCTCTCACCCCGTCGACTCACCGATCATCCCGTCACTTCTCGTCATCGGCCCGCTGCAGGCGGGCGTCGAACGTTCCGACCAGGGATTCGGACTTGGTGGGATCGGCCAGCGACGTGAGCTTCACCGAGAAGTTCCCCTTCACACGATGGTCGGTCAGCATGGTGATCTCGGCGTTGCCGATCGATCCCTGAATCGGTTTGTAGATCTGCGAGCCGATCTCGAAGGTGGCGTCGAGCTTTCTCGGGGGCTCCCCCTGCGGCCGGTCGATCGAGTAGTTGCCGGTCTCGAGCTCCTCGTCGTCCCGCATGAATCGGAGCTTGAAGTGCGTGTCGGATGAGAGCTGATGCGCCTCGACGGTGAGGGTATGGCGGGTGGCGCCGGCCACCGGCTGCTCGCGCAACGACGCGTAGGAGTTCTCGAACGACCAGCTCCCGAGCTTCGGGCCCGCGCCGTTCATCGTGACCAGCCCCGAGTTCCCCGGGATGTTGAGAGTGTCGGCTCCGTTGGCCGAGCTGCCGGAGGAGCCGCTGGAGCCGGCCCCCTCCTTGCCGCAGCCGATCGCGATCGACGCGAGCGCCAGCAGGATCACGGGGAGCGAGAGGGAACGTGCGCTGTTGATCATGGATGTCGCCGAATGATGTCGAGTTGAGGATGCGTGCGGCCCGGCGTTCGCCGTCCGTCCGTCGGGCGAAGAGATAACACGGGATGGGGGGCGTTTGTTGCCGACCGGCGCCACGGACACCGCCGCGCGGGGAGGCCGCGCGGGGAGGCCGCGCGGGGAGGCCGCGCGATGGCGCCACGCGTCGGAACGATCGCCGACATCGACCTCGATGGGTCGGCCGGTCGCCACCGGCTCAATATACCATGCCATCGGCTCGGCCGGAGCCGCCGCCGGCTCATTGGCGGTTGATCGCGCACGGAAGCGTGCCGATGTTTCGTGACGAGGCTCCCCCCCAGATCGGCCTCGGTGGCTGCGTCACCGCATCGGCGCCGATGCGGTCTCATGATCGGCCGCCATACCTCCACCGGCACCGGGCCCCGCGTCCAGAACGGGTCCGCAGGCCACGATTCCCTCGTGGCGACACAACGTCCGACCGGCTCCCACCGAGAGCCGTTTCCATCCGCTCATCGCGCAATGCCAGTACCGCGACGCCACCGCGCGTCGCCATCATGCGTGGCCGGCGCCGGAAAGCCCCGGGCCGGAGCGGACACACCATCATTCCATCGAGGTTCACCATGAACACACCACGCAGTACCCTCGGCGGCATCCTCACCGCAACACTCGCGCTGTTCACGCTTCTGATCGCCGGCACGCCGGCAACGGCACAACGGTTCCAGCATCTCTACGGCGACACCTGCCTCGAAAGCGGCTTCAGCGGCAAGTTCATCTCGACCGGCGGCTACATCAGCGTCGGCGACACGCGCAGCCGCCTCCTTTCCACCGGCGGATCCTGTACCAGCGACGCCGACGTCTTCGTCGTCAAGACGAACAACGACGGCACCATCGCCTGGGAGAAGATCTACAACATGGGAGGCAACGACGTGGCGCAGGATGTCTACGAATGCTCCAACGGCGACTTCGCCATCACCGGATATTCGCAGAACAACAACGCGAGCTGCATCGGCGGCGGAGCGCAGCACGACGCGTTCATCCTCAGGATCACCGCGGCCGGCGCGGTCTCCTGGTGCAAGTTCTACGGCACGGACTCGACCAAGGACTACGGTCTGTCGATCATCGAGGCCAACTACGCGCAGAGCGTTTCGGTCAGCGTCGGCGACCTGGTGGTGGCCGGTTACCGCGCCAAGGGAACCACCACCGCGAACGACGAGGCGTGGATCTTCCGCGTCAACGGAACCAACGGCGCGGTCCGCTGGTCCCGTCTCTACGGCGGCACATCGCTCGACAGGTTCTACGACCTGTGCGAGTCGCGCTACTTCGGATCGGCGACCAGCCTGAACCGCGGGGATATCATCGCGGCGGGATTCTCGACGAGCTTCAACGTGTCGGGAACGAACAACGGCTTCATCGCCCGCGTAAGCGGAGCAACCGGCACGTTCGCCGGAGGCGCGCCCCGGGCGGCGGCGGTTTACGGCACCGCGGCCGATACGATCGAGCTCTACTCGGTGGCCGAGCTGGCGATCCCCGGACCGCTTCCGGGGAACAACACCGGCACGATCGTCTACTCCGGCAGCTACAAGACGCCGGCCGGGCCGATCTTCGGCAACTCCACCGATATCTACCTGCTGAAGACCGCGGCCAATCCCTGCACCTTCATGGCCGATCGCCGCATCGGCGACAATGCCACGGCGCGCGAGGTCGGCTACTGCATCCGCGAGGTGAACCTCGGGCCGGGGAGCGGTCTGAATGATGGCGATCTCTACGTCTGCGGCCTGGCCGACGGCGTGCGCCCGCAATTCATGATCGACGGCTTCATCGTGAAGGTGAACCCGACGAACCTCGCGCCGGTCGGCACGGTGCATATCTATGGCAGCCCGGCGCCGGAATGGTTCTTCAAGCTCGCGCTGGTGCCGATGAGCGTCAACGTCCGCATGGCCGGCGTGGTCGCCTTCGGCACGGCGAACATCGGCCTGGGCGGGCTTCCGACCTTCCCCGATCCGAGCCAGCTCTGGATGGTCAAGACCGATAACAACCTGAGCGTCAACTGCTGCGACACGATCTTCACGCCGCTGGACGCGTCGCTCAACATCCTGAACAGCTGTCCGACGCTGACGCCTCCGCTGTCGGGAACGTCCTGCTCTCCGCAGGTCGCGACCGATTCGATCAGGAAGATCGACACGCTCTGCAATGACACGCTGAACCGCTCGCGCACCTGCACCTATCCGCCGCGTCCGCGGTTCGGCGGCTCGGAAGGCCAGCCGAACGGCACCGCCGGCGCGGCCGAGGAGGCGACGCCCGCGATCTCCGAACGGATCATCAGCTCGTATCCGAATCCGGTGAAGGTCGGCAGCACGTTGAGCCTCACCTACGCATTGCCGAAGGGAGGCTCGCTCCGGATCGATGTGAGCGACATGGCCGGCCGCGTGGTGGCCAGCAGCTCCGGCACGTTCGAGGCCGGCACGAACCTAATCCCGATCCGCACCGACGGATGGGTCCCGGGCACCTACCTGATCACGGTCCGCTCCGGCGACCGCGTCACGACGACGACTGTCGTCGTCGCGGGCAGATGACCGTTACGCGAAGGCTCCCGCGGCTTTAGCGTCGAGAGCCTCGGATCGAGATCATCACGAGACACGCAACCGTGGACCGGACATTCCTTGCCGAGTGTTCCGTCCGAGAAGCCCATGCATCGCTCATACCAGGCGAGGCACGGAGCCACGACAACGCAACGGGGGCACGCCGGCCAGGCGTGCCCCCGTTCATTTCCCTGAAGATCGGACCTCGTAATGATGCGAGCTCTCGAGGATGCGTGCTCTCGAGGATGCGAGCTCTCGATGGTGCGAGCTCTCGATGATGCGAGCTCTCGATGATGCGAGCTCTCGATGATGCGAGCTCTCGATCTGTCGGTCACTCGGAAGTAAGGTCTCGCGATGATACACGCTCACTTAGAACCTATCCTCCGGAGATCCGATCTCGCAATGAGTCGAACTCAAGATAGATCATCTCATTCGTCGCGCTCCCCAACTCCCCCCATACGATCGTTCAGGGATGCGATCACTTGATATTCTCCTTTCTCGAAGAATCGTGCTCTCGAAGAATCGTGCTCTCGAAGAATCGTGCTCTCGAAGAATCGCGCTCTCGAAGAATCGCGCTCTCGAAGAATCGCGCTCTCGAAGAATCG
>JBEHWX010000186.1:0-4014 GCA_048498995.1 Bacteroidota bacterium | reverse complement strand
AGTGTCCTGTCCGGAATCGCCCGGACGGGACGCCTGCAATCATCGGATCGGCCGTGGCGCGGGGTCAGTTCCCGGCCTTCCCCTGCTGCGGGGAGCTGGTTCTGGCATCGGCCGGATTGGCGTTGCCGTAGATCGTCAGCATGATCAGCCCGTTCTCCTTCTGGGTGCTCCGCATCCTGACGATGTCGTTGATCGTGCCGCTGGTCGTCGGCGTGATGAACGCCTTGAGCGTCAGCTTCTCCCCCGGCTTCAGCTCCTTCTTCTTGGTCATGTCGAAGCGGACCTTGGTGCGGACGGCCGAATCGAGCTCCGGCGGAAAGAGGGTGAAGGGGGCGTCGCCGGAGTTGGCGATGGTCACCGTGCCGGTCACCTCCTGCCCGACCTTGGCCCCCTGGACGTAGAAATACTGTCCCGGCTCGAAGGTAACGGGGCGCTTGACGAAGGCGCGCAGAGTGATCACCTGCTGCTTGTTGGCCGGATCATCCGAGTAGATGGTCACGGTCTTCTCCACCGCGCCGCTGCGGGAGGCGACGTCGACCGAGAGCTTCAGATCGGTCACCTCGCCCGGCTTCAGCAGATCCTTGGCCAGCGTATCGATGGTGCAACTGCACGCCGGCTGGACCTTCTCGATGTGGAGATCACCGGTCCCGGCGTTCCTGATCTTGATGACGGTGTGCAACCGGGCGGGATCGACGCGGCCCCAGTCGTAGGTATTGCCGCCAACCACCTCCAGTTTCCCCTGCGCAAAGCCCCTAGTTCCGGTAACGATGATGAAGCCCGCCATCAGAAAGAGTATGCGGTTGAGATCTCTCCGGTTCATGATAACCTGCCTTGAAATGAAAATGCGGCCCGCCATGCCGGTCGGACGCCGTCTGGAACGGCGCCCCGGCTGGTCGGCACGGCCTGGAGGACGGACATGGCCGGTCTCTAGTGCCATGCTCCGCCCGATATCTCATCGAAATATTCGAGATGTCCCCGGCGATGGATGTGGACCACGCTTATCCGCCGCTCCACCCGACACACGCCCTCCCATTCGGGCCGATTTCCGCGCCGATGCCCGAGCCACGCCATCCCGATGATGGCTCTCCGGGAGGAGCGCGCCGCGAGGATATCGGAGGGACGGCGCGGGAGGCCGGATGTTCCGATCCGGCAATCCGACGCGGATACGGGATCCGCGGGACCGATCGCGAGCAGGGGGACGGTCGAACCACGGCGAAGGTCGCCGCGCGTTACCTCCCGATCCTCGCATGAACGTGAAGCGCCCGACGCCGCGTTCACGGCGCCGGGCGCTTCGATCACCACAACGAGACCACCATTGAGCCTATTCTAACCATGCGTCGTCATCGGTATCATCATTCTCATCCGATCATGATCTGTCGCGGACGGGTCGCCTCCGCCTTCGGCACCACCACGCTCAGCACGCCGTTCTCGAAGGTCGCCTTGATTCCCTCGGGATTGACCGCCTTCGGGAAGCTGAAGCTGCGGATGAACTTGCCGTAGTTGCGCTCCATGCGATGAACGTTGGTGGCGCGTCCCTGCTTGCCATGCGGCTGCGATCCGCCATTGGCCTGGGCCACCGGCTGTGCATCCTCGGCCGCGCCGGCGTTGGCCTCGTTGGCCTCGGCGTTCTGCACGCGGCTGTCGCGCAGGTAGCGGCGTCCACCGGAGATCGTCAGCGTGTCGTCCTGGAAGTTGATCTTCACATCCTCCTTGGCCAGGCCCGGCAGCTCAGCGTCGATGATGAAGGCGTTCTCGTCCTCGTGAATGTCGACGACCGGACGCCAGACCGCCGAGGGAATCTCCTCCTCGCCGCCGCGACGGTTCGGGAAGATGCTCTCGAACATGCGGCTCATCTCCTTCTGCAGATCCACGACCTCGTTCAGGGGGTTGATGCGAACCATAGTCATTGCTGTTGTCTCCTGTCGAAAACTGGTAGCTGATACATCGTTCCTGCGGGCATCCGGCGTCGTTGGGCACTGGCGCCCGCTCACATGGAAAGCCCCTATTTCAACGGGCGTGCCAAGCGAAAACAGGCCAAAATCGACGATTTTTCTCCCAAGGCTCCTGTCACACTGTCTGGTCGCAGGAAATTTTTTCCGACCACGCGTCAGTACACCTGAAATATTTTCAGGTCGAAGCCGCTTTCCGGGCGGCTCGGCCGGGACGTGAGCTCCCGCCGATATCGGACGACATCCCGCCGACCGTGCTCGCGCACGCCGAGTCTACGAAGCGATACTCGGGCGGTGCCGGAAGCGGTTCCGGCTGGGAGGATCGGCAAACTCTCCCGATATTGCCGCGTCAATGGCGCCCGCCTCGATCAGCATTCGCCCCGATCGGCACTCGCCCTATCCCGTCAACCTTCTCTGGCATCGCAAGGCTCTCGTATGTCCCGCGCACGACATCATCACCCCCTCGTGCTTCTCCCACTCGCCATGCTGGCGATCTCGGCTCCCGCTCACGGTCAGTTCTGGCGTCAGACCAACGGCCCCGTCGGCGGGCATGTCCTGGCCGTGGCCCGCAGCAACGCCGGGACCGTCGTGGCCGGCTCGGCCGGTGGCGGCATCTTTCTCTCCGATAACAACGGCCTCACCTGGCGCTCCTCCAATGCCGGCCTGAACAACGCGACCATCTCGGCGCTGGCGGTGCATCCGGCCGGCGACATCGTGGCCGGCTCCCTCTTCGGCGAGACCTCCGCGTTCTACTCGGTCGACAACGGCGCCAACTGGAGTCCGGCCGGCACCGGCGGGCTGCATCCGGCGTTCGTCAGGGTCATCGCCACGCGCGCCGGCACCCTGTACGCCGCGGCCGGCGCCTCCGGCATCGACGGCGGCATCTACCGCTCGAACGATCGCGGACACGCCTGGGAGCGGATCGGCCTGAACGACGTCACCGTCACGGCCATCGCGGCCGACGCGCAGGGGAATATGGTGGCCGCGACCGATCCGGTGCAGGGCTCGCCGGCGATCATGCGCTCGGCCGACGGCGCCAACTGGAGCACGGCCGCGACCTACACGATCGGCGTGGCCTCCTTCACGGTCGACTCCACCGGCACGTTCTGGGGGGCGCGGCGCGACGGCACCATCCTCCGCTCCACCGATCGCGGCGCGAAGTGGGATTCGGTGGCCGATCTCTCCTTCCCCTCCCCGGTCTCCCCGGGCGGCATGACGACCACGCCGGAAGGGGTGATCCTCATCGGCACCGACCGCGGCATCGTCCGCTCCTCCGATCGCGGCGCCAGCTGGGTGCCGGTCGGCGGATGGCCCACCGGCTCGCTCGTCGTCGACTTCGCGCCGCTGGGCAACGGCAACATGATCAGCGTCGGCTACGGCATCGGCGCCCGTCTGTCGAGCGATCGCGGCGAGAGCTGGAACGGCATCGACGGCGGACTGATCGCGACCGTGGTGACCGCGCTGGCCGCCGGCGCCGAGGGAAAGGTGGCGGCCGCGGACGTGACCGGCATCGAGTATTCCAACGACGGCGGGAACGGATGGCGCCTTGCCAAGCGGATCTCCGATCTCTCCAGCGTCGCCTTCGGCGCCACCGGCGCCATCTACGCCGGCAGCGTCCTGACCACCGGGCCGAGCACGGTGGCGATCGTGCAGTTCTCCGACGAGAACGGCGAGAACTGGACCGTGACCGCGCCGCCGACCGGGACGATCTCCGCGCTCGGCGTCTCGCCGGCCGGCGGCATCTTCATCGGCGGACGCGACGTGCTCGGCAACTCGATGCGCGGCCTGGTCCGCTCCACCGATGCCGGCAAGAACTGGTCGGAACTGAACAGCGGGTTCGAGGGATCCGATCCCACCTCGCTTGCCTTCGACGCCTCCGGGAACGTGTTCGCCGTGGCAAGCGGCGCGCTCTTCCGCTCGACCAACAACGGCGAGGCCTGGAGCCAGGTGGCCATCGGCGGCACGCCGCAGATCGTCGCGATCGATCCGCAGAACATCGTCTACGTTCTGGCCGAGGGGGATCTGCTCTTCCGCTCCCTCAACATGGGAGAATCGTGGGAAGGGC
>JBEHWX010000185.1:0-4051 GCA_048498995.1 Bacteroidota bacterium | reverse complement strand
TATTGCTTCCGATCTTTCACCACTTTGCGGCACCGGAACATCCTCATTTCCATCGGAACGGCAAGATGGGGGGCGATCGAAGAGGTCGGGAAGGCTTCCGGCGGCCGTATCCCACGGTAAGTTTCGGTATCACGCTTCCGGGGGCCGGAGGGGAGAGTTTCAGGTAACCGGCCGTTCCCGTACTTTTATCGATCATCCTCGGCCGAATCGGCCCGGCTTCAGGGTCGGGGTGGCTCGGACGGCCGGCGGCGCAGCCCGGGATGATTCCCGGAGGCGGGCTCCCCTCGGGCGGGCTCTCCCTCCCCTTCCTTCCGATGCGCCGGCCGCGTGGATGACACACGTAGTGTCGCTCTCTCGTTCTACACTTGCCGATAAGCACAATGTTCAAAGCCGAAGTAAAGGTCATGCTCCGCCCGGCGATCCTCGACGTCCAGGGCAAGACGGTGGAAAACGCCCTCTCCTCGCTCGGATACTCCGGCGTCGGCCACGTCCGGATCGGAAAGCACATCACCCTCGAGGTGGAGGCATCCTCGATCGAGGAAGCGCAGAAGATCGTGCACGAGGTGGCCCAGCGCGTGCTGAGCAACCCGGTGATGGAGGATTTCGAGGTCACGATGATCGAGCCCGAGCCGGAGGTGACCGAATGAAGGTCGGCGTAGTGGTTTTCCCCGGCTCCAACTGCGATCACGACGCGTTCTACGCGCTGGAGCACGAGATCGGCATCAGCTCGGTCTTCCTCTTCCACAAGGATCACGACCTTCAGGGGGTCGACGCGATCGTTCTTCCCGGCGGGTTCAGCTACGGCGACTATCTGCGCTGCGGCGCGATCGCCCGGTTCTCCCCGATCATGAACGAGGTGGTGAAGTTCGCCGAGTCCGGCGGGCCGGTGATCGGCATCTGCAACGGCTTCCAGATCCTCTGCGAGGCGGGGCTTCTGCCGGGGGCGCTGCTGCGCAACCGGGATCTCCGCTTCATCTCGAAGCACGTCTTCATCAAAACTTCAAACAACCGGACTAACTTCACCCGTGCTCTCGACCAGGGAGAGGTACTCCGGATACCCGTCGCGCATGGCGAGGGGAATTTCTACGCCGAGCCACAGGTGCTCGACGAGCTGGTACAGGGGGACCGCATCGTCTTCCAGTATTGCGACGCCGAGGGGAACGTGACCGAGGAGTCCAACCCGAACGGATCGCAATTGAACATCGCCGGAATCGTCAACGCCAGAGGCAATGTCCTCGGAATGATGCCGCACCCGGAGCGGGCATGCTCGACGCTCCTGGGCTCGACCGACGGCGCGGGCATCTTCGCATCGCTGAAGATGTCGCTGGAAACCGTGGCCTGATTCCGCGGCCGGCATGGCCCGACGCGCGCTCTTGATGAGCGCTGACGTGGCGGGTGCCGGAGCGATCACTCCCCGGGCGGTACATTCTTTCTTTTTCAACTCTTTTAGGGGACACGTCAATGTTCGGTTCACTCGGCGCCACGGAGATCATCCTGATCGTGCTCGTGCTGCTGCTTCTGTTCGGCGGAAAGAAGATCCCCGAGCTGATGCGCGGACTCGGCACGGGAGTGAAGGAGTTCAAGAAGGCGACCAACTTCGACGAGGAGCCGGAGCCGCGCCGCGGTTACGACCCCCGCTACGATGATCGCCGTCTGGATGACCGACGGGCCGACGACCGCCGTCTGGACGATCGTCGCTTCGACGACGGCCAGTACGACGACCGTCGTCCGGCGGACCGTCAGTACGAGGAGCGCCGCGCCGACGAGCGGATGGACGATCGTCGCCAGGGCGAGGCGCGCTAAGCAACAAGGGGAAGGAGAAGGCGATGTTCGATATCGGTGGCGGTGAGCTTCTGCTGATCCTTATCTTCGTGCTCGTCGCGTTCGGGCCGAAGAAGATCCCGGAGCTCTCGCGAAGCCTCGGACGAGGCATCAGGGAGTTCAAGAAGGCACAGCGGGAGTTCACCGACCAGATCAACTCCGCGTTCGCCGAGGAGGAGCTCCGCTCGCAGCGGATGCCCCGCCCGGCCAACACGATCGGCCGGAGGAGCAGCCCCTCGAGCTTCGATACCCCGAGGGGGGAGCTGGTCGAGGAGCAGATGCGCGACGGGGAGATGCTCCCCACCCCGGAAACCGGCGTCGATGCCGACATGGCTCGGGTGCCGGCGGCCGAGGGCGGGATGAACCGCGAGGGTGCCGCGCGAGCGGAGATGCGGCAAGCGGAGATGCCGCGGGAAGCGATGCCGGCCGAGACGGGGCTTCCCCCGGTGCCGGGAACGATCGCCCGGGGATCCTCGACGCACGCCGAGGTCTCCAGGGAGATCCCTCCACGGAGCGAGCCGGTCCCGTCAGGCACTTCAGCATCGGATCCCTCCGCGTCGGAGTCCTCCGCGCCCGAGCGGAGCCAACCGAATCAAACCAACGACCGGCCTATCGGCTGAGATTCCACGACATGCGCCAGACATACACGGAGCTTCGTCCCCGTCTTTTCGCCGGAGAAACCACCTGCGAGGAGATCGTGGCCCAGAGCTATCGAACGATCGAGGAAGGAAGGCACTACAATGCCTTCCTTTCGTTGTTTCGGGAGCGCGCCGAGCGGCGCGCCGCCGAGGTGGACCGGAAGATCCGCGAGGGCTCGGCCGGTCCGCTGGCCGGCATGACCATCGCCGTCAAGGACAACATCGCGGTGGCCGACGAGCAGCTCACCTGCGGCTCGAAGATCCTCACCGGCTTCACCTCCCTCTTCTCGGCCACCGCCATCGAGCGCCTGGAAGCGGCCGACGCCATCCTGATCGGCAAGGCGAACATGGACGAGTTCGCGATGGGCTCCTCCAACGAGACCTCCCACTTCGGCCCGGTGCTCAACCCGCTGGACGAGGAGCGCGTTCCCGGTGGCTCCTCCGGAGGCTCGGCCGTGGCCGTGGCCGCCGGCATGACCCATTGCTCGCTCGGCTCGGAGACCGGTGGATCGGTCCGCCAGCCGGCCGCCTTCACCGGCGTGGTCGGCCTGAAGCCGACCTACGGCCGGATCAGCCGCTACGGCCTGGTCGCCTTCGCCTCCTCCCTCGATCAGATCGGCCCGATGGGACGCTCCGTGCGGGACGTGGCGCTGGTGACCGAGGCGATCTCCGGACTCGACGCCAACGACTCGACCTCCAGCCCGGAGCCGGTCGGCTCCTACGTCGACGGCCTGGAGAACTTCGACGTCCGCGGCATGAAGATCGGCATCCCGAGGGAGTACGTCGTCGACGGGCTCCACCCGTCGGTCGAGGGAGCCATGGGGGAGCTGCGCCGCCGTCTGGAGGATGCCGGCGCGGAGGTGATGGAGGTATCGCTGCCGAACACCGAGTACACGATTCCGACCTATTACGTGATCGCGACCGCGGAGGCGAGCGCCAACCTGGCCCGCTTCGACGGGATGCGCTACGGCTACCGCTCCCCGAACGCGACGACGCTCGAGGAGATGTACGAGATGAGCCGCTCCGAGGGCTTCGGCACCGAGGTGCAGCGCCGCATCATGCTCGGCACGTTCGTCCTTTCCAGCGGCTACTACGACGCCTACTACCGGAAGGCGCAGCAGGTGCGCCGGCTCCTGTACGACGACATGGCCGCGGCCTTCACCCAGGTGGATCTGATGCTCGCGCCGACCACGCCGACGCCGGCGTTCCGCCTCGGCGAGAAGGCGGGCGATCCGATCTCGATGTACCTGAGCGACATCTTCACCGCGGCGGCCAACCTCACCGGCGTCCCCGCCCTGTCGATCCCGATCGGCCGCGACGCCGAAAGCGGGCTTCCGGTCGGCGCGCAGTTCATCGCCCCGCACTTCGACGAGCGGACGATGTTCGGAGCCGCCGCCTGGGCCGAGCGCGCCCTGGCCTACTGAGCGCCGATCCTCCCGATCGGCACGATTCATCGAGATGGCTCCGACCGTTGTCGGGGCCATTTTCTCTTCCCGTTTGTTCATCGCGTGACCGATGCGATATTGACCGGTCCCGATCGCCGATGGAACCGCAGGCCGCGACAGTCCGGCGCGGGAGGCGGAACAGGCAAG
>JBEHWX010000184.1:0-4075 GCA_048498995.1 Bacteroidota bacterium | reverse complement strand
TCGATGCGCTCACCACCGATGTGCTCGACGGCGCGGCGTACCTCTATCGCCTGGCCGATCGGCTCGGCATGCCCTGCGTGGTCAACGCCAGCCTCGGCACCACCGAACATCCGGGGGATGGCAGCGACCCGCTCGCCCGCGCGCTCGACGCGCTCCTGGAGGAGCATCCCGGACGCCTGTTCTGCGCGTCGTCCGGCAACGGCGGCGGCAACAAGACCCATTGGGGAGGATTCGCCGCCGAAAGCGATTCTCTCTGGACCTATATCCGCTACGGCACCTATTCCTTCCGCGTCCCGGAGTCGGAGAAGGACAGCTTCCGCTTCGCGATCTACATGGATACCTCCCGCGCGGCCAACGGACGCGTCCCGATCGGCGCGGCCTGGCGGAGCGCGGGGGAGATGGCGCTCGGGCTCGGCGTGCACGACACGCTCTTCGGCACCGCGCCCCACTCCTCGGTGGTCGCCACGCTCGAAGGGGCCGCGACCTCCATCGGCAACGGCTTCGTGACCGTGGTGATCTCCTTCCTGCCGAGCGAGGGAACCACCGCCCGGCTGATGGTGAAGGGGCGCGGCATGTTCCACGCTTGGTCCAGCGCCTTCCCGCCGAGCACCTCGCTTCTGACCGACGGCCGCTATCGTCCCGCTGACAACATCTACTCGGTCAGCACGCCCGCCATTGCCCATGACGTCATCGCCGTCGGAGCCTGCGTCAACCGTGTCCGCTACGTCGATATCGACGGCGGCGTTCACTCGCTGGGGACGAAGGTGGCCGCCGGCGACCTTTCCGCCTTCAGCAGCCGTGGTCCGGCCGTCGATGAGCGCGTCAAGCCGGATATCGTCGCTCCGGGGGAGCAGGTGATCTCCGCCCGCTCGGCCGACGCGATCGATCCCACCCGCGGCAACATCGTCGGCGACGGACACTACATGGTCATCTCCGGCACCAGCATGTCCTGCCCGATGGTGACCGGCGCGTGCGCCCTCTACCTGGAGCGCCATCCGAAGGCGACCGTGGAGCAGGCGCGGACCGCGCTCCGCCAGTCGGCGATCCACGACGCGCAGACCTCGCGCGTCGGCACGCAGACCGATCTCCCGATCCCGAACGGCGGCTGGGGAGAGGGGAAGCTGAACGCGTTCGGCATGCTGACCGCGCCGGGCGCCGGCGTTCTCGTGCCGGCGATGGCCGGAAACGAAGCCCTGGAGCTGTTTCCGAACCCGGCCGATGGGGAGATTGTTCTGCGCGCGGGAGTGGACGGCGAATACCGTCTGGCGATCTACGATGCCGTGGGACGTCTGGTCGAGGAGTCGACCCGCAGCGGCAACGCGTCGCTGAACGTGGCGGGGTGGCCGGCCGGCGTGTACCGCTGCCGCGTGGTGGCCGGTGACGTGGTCCGCGTGGGCGCCTTCGTCAAGTCGCATTGATACCCTGCTCCCGGGCTGATCCGGTCGCCGGAGCCGCCTGGTCACGCGGGGGAAGCGCGCTCCGGCGTGGCAAGGTGTGACGGGGAGACCGGATTGATGGAGCGGATCGTATTTTCCCGCCCATTCCGCGCCGATGCTCGTTGAGGGCACCCGGACACGGTGCCGATGGGAGGCCCATCCGGACCGGCGCGCAACGCGATCGATCATTCGAATTCGAGGATATCCATGTCGCTGCTGAATGAACTGAACGATACATACATCGGCCTGCATACCGCGAAGGAAGATGCCTTCTGGGCGGCCAAGATGGGGCTTGCCGGCTGCGTGCCGGGAGACTTCGAGACCAAGGAGATCCGGCTGAAGGATTTCGCCTCGAACCCCGAGACGCTCCATCGTGTCCGCGCCGAGCTGGAGCGGACCGATCTGACCGAGGTGGAGCGGATCGGACTTCAGGGATGGGAGCGGTTCTTCGCGGTCAACATCATCGACAGCGAGGAGGCTCGCGCGGTGTTCGCGAAGCTGATCGAGATGGAAGGGGAGCTCGACCGCTCCCGCCGCGCCATGACGCTCGGCTATGTCGATCCGACCAGCGGGAACAACGTGCCGGCCGATTCGGTGAAGCTGGCGCTGATGATCTCCACGGCCCCCGAGGAGGCGCTCCGCAAGGCAGCCTGGGAAGGGCTCGGCCGGATCGAGCCGTACGTGCTCGAGCATGGCTTCATCGAGGTGGTCAAGGAGCGGAACAAGCTCGCCCGGCTCCTCGGCTATGAGGACTACTACGACTACAAGGTCTCGATCAACGAGGGCTTCGGGAAGGCAACCCTCTTCGAGCTGCTCGACCAGCTCGAGCGGGACACGCGCGACGCCTGCCGCCGCTCGATCGAGGCAGTCGTTGCGGAAAAGGGAGCCTCCGCGGCCGAGCCCTGGAATCTCGACTTCCATACCTCCGGCGACCTCACGGCGCAGACCGATCCCTATTTCCGCTTCGACACGGCGCTCGACCGCTGGGGACGCTCCTTCGCGGCGCTCGGCATCCGCTACAACGGCGCCACGCTGGCGCTCGATCTGGTGTCGCGCAAGGGGAAGTACGAGAACGGCTTCATGCACGCTCCGTTCCCCGGCTATGTCGATCGCGGCACCTACCGCCCGGCCCGGATCAACTTCACCGCCAACGCGGTTCCGGGACAGATCGGCAGCGGCAAGCGCGCCATCAGGACCCTGCTGCACGAGGGAGGGCACGCCGCCCACTTCAGCAACATCACGATGCCGGCCCCCTGCTTCGCGCAGGAGTTCGCCCCCACGTCGGTCGCCTTCGCCGAGACGCAGTCGATGTTCCTCGACAGCTTCATGGGCGACGCCGACTGGCTGGCGCGCTACGCGGTGAACGAGGCGGGGGAGAGCATGCCGCTCGAGCTGGCCAAGCGGATCATCGAGAACGAGCACAAGCTCCGCGCGCACCTGATCCGCCGGATGCTCGTGGTCTCCTACTTCGAGAAGGCGATCTACGAGATGTCGGAGTCGGAGCTGACGCCGGAGAACATCCTGGCGGCCGCGCGCGACGTGGAGGTCCGCCTGTTGAGCCAGCCGGCCTCCAGCCGTCCGGTGCTCAGCATCCCGCACCTGCTGGCCGGCGAGTCGTCGGCCTACTACCATGGCTATACGCTGGCGCAGATGGCGGTCTATCATACCCGCCGGTTCTTCCTCCGTCGCGATGGCTATCTGCTGGACAACCCGGCGATCGGCCGCGACCTGGCCGAGCACTACTGGCATCCGGGGAACTCCCGGACCTTCCTCCAGATGATCGAGGACCTGACCGGGGAGCCCTTCTCGGCCGACGCGACCGTGGAGCTGGTGAACACGCCGCTCGAGCAGGTGTTCGCCGAGGCGGAGGCCGCCCGCGAGCGCGAGGCGGAGATTCCCCGCTTTACCGCTCCGATCGATCTCGATGCCACCGTGGCCGTGGTGCATGGCGACGAGGTGATCGCCACCACCGCCGATGGGGACGACTTCGAGACGGTCGCCGCGAAGTTCGGCGCGTGGATCAGGCAGGAGGAGGATCTTCAGGCTCAGCTCGCCGAGGGGCGCGCCTGAGGCCGGAAGGTCGAGCCGACATTCGAGTACCACGTCACGTCCGGAGGGGCACCGTCCTCTCCGGACGTGCTCGTTGATGGGCCGGCGGATCGTGGCGGGAACTCACGCATTGCAACGCCGGCCGGCGCTACGCGGTACGGATGTTGCGCTTTCACTGTTGGGCGCGGACGAGCGCCGGCGGCTCATGTGGCACTTCACGTGGGATGCCGGAACCGACCGTTCCCCGCTCGAACGAGCCAAGCAAGACATCGACGAACCGATGGAGGTGGGTGATGGCTACTGAAGGGAAGCATCCGGCGAATCCCGGCAACAAGATGCGGGATGATGGAAAAGGCGCGATCGGTGGAGGCGATAGATTCGATGGACGTCCGGAGGGACCGCAAGGAGGCCAGGGGCATCAGGGGCAGAGCGCCCGACTGAGCGATCGTGGCCAGCATGGCGGACCCCGCGAGGGGGGCGCCGGGCAGGAGCTCGGCTCTCACGGCGGCCACCGTCGCGAGCATCAGAATCCCGGACCCGATCGGGGTCACGAGGGATCCGAGCAGTGATCATGCGTTGACGAGCGCGCG
>JBEHWX010000183.1:0-4113 GCA_048498995.1 Bacteroidota bacterium | reverse complement strand
CGGGCGAGAGCCCAGAGACCGCCCCCAACAGGAACAAGGCAACGCTCCTGGACCGCGTTATCGCCCTCACTTCCGGGCGCCGGGTCTGCCTCGTCACCGACGGTATCCTGGCCGGACTCTATCCGGCGACGATCGCGGCGATGGCCGGCGACGGCGTGGTCCATGCGGTCGAGCCGGGGGAGGGGAGCAAGAATCTTTCGGAGGTGGAACGGATCGCCGCGCGCATGGTGGAGGCCGGCTTCTCCCGTCGCGACGTCGTGATCGGCTTCGGCGGCGGCGTGGTGACCGATCTGGCCGGGTTCGCCGCCTCGGTGTTCATGCGGGGCATCCGCGCCATCTACGTGCCGACCACGCTCCTGGCGCAGGTGGACGCCTCGGTCGGTGGCAAGACCGCCGTCGACGCCGCCGGCGTCCGGAACCTGATCGGCACCTTCCGGCAGCCGACGCACGTGCTTCTGACCGGATCGTTCCTGGCCACGCTGCCGGTTCGCGAGCTCCGCTCCGGGTTCGTGGAGGCATTGAAGATGGGGATCGCCAACTCCGACGCGCTCGATCGCGAGGTCGCGCGGGCCGCTCCCGCCGTGATCGACGGCGCGCTCCCAAGAAATCTGGCGGAGCTGATCCGACGAAGCGTGGAGGCGAAGCTCGACGTGGTGGTCGGCGACGTGCGCGATGAAGGGGGACGGATGTCGCTCAACTTCGGGCACACCTTCGGCCACGCGCTCGAGGCGGCGCTGCCCGGCGCGCTGGCCCACGGCGAGGCGGTCGCCGTCGGTATCGTGGCCGCCTCGGAGATGGCGCTCGCGCTCGGGCTCATCGACCGGGAGCGCGCCGAGCAGCTCATCGCGCGGACGCTGCCGTTCACCCCGACAATGGCGGAGCGGCCCGATCCGGAGGCGCTGCTCGCGGCGATGCGCGGCGACAAGAAGCGCTCCGGCTCCGCGCTCCGGTTCATCCTTCCGCGGCAGGAATGGGGCGTGGGGCCGCGCGAGGCGGATCAGGCCGCGGCCCTCGACGCGATCGGGCGGGCGCTCGACCGCGTGGCCTCTCATCGGGCAGATTATCACCAGCAGCCATGAAGATCGAAGTCATCAACGGACCGAATCTGAATCTCCTCGGGCGGCGCGAGCCGGAGATCTACGGCACGGCCACGCTCGCCGATATCGAGGCCTCGATCCGTCGCGAGCTCGACGGGCTCGGGCTGGAGCTGAGCTTCTTTCAGTCGAACTCCGAGGGAGGGATCATCGACGAGCTCCACGCGGCCCGCCACGAGCGGGGGGTGGAGGGGATCGTGATCAACCCCGGCGCCTACACGCATTACTCGATCGCGATCCGAGATGCGATCTCCGCCATCTCGATTCCGGTGGTGGAGGTGCATCTGTCCAACATCCACGCCCGCGAGGAGTTCCGGCACCGGTCGGTGGTCGCCGGCGTCTGCGTGGGAAGGATCGAGGGCTTCGGCTGGCGCGGCTATCTGCACGCGATCCGCTTCCTGGTCGAGCGTGGCGCCGAGGGGAGGCGCTGATGGGAAACACCTTCGGCACCCTCTTTCGCCTTACCACGTTCGGCGAATCGCATGGCGCCGCGGTCGGCGCCGTGATCGACGGATGCCCGGCCGGCGTCCCGTTCGATCTCGACATGCTCCGCCGCGATCTCTCCCGCCGCCGTCCCGGCCAGGCCAACACCACCGCGCGCGTCGAGGCCGACGAGCCGGAGGTGCTGAGCGGCGTCTTCGAGGGAGCGACCACCGGCGCGCCGATCGCCGTGCTGGTGCGGAACACCGACCAGCGCTCGCGCGATTACGACGCGCTCCGCGAGCTCTACCGTCCGTCGCACGCCGACTATACCTACACCGCCAAGTATGGCCATCGCGATCATCGCGGAGGTGGGCGGGCATCGGCGCGCGAAACGCTCGCGCGCGTGATCGGCGGCTCGGTCGCGCGGATGATGCTCGCCACCGAGCTCGACCTCACGCTCCGCGTGGCCGTGACCCGCATGGGTTCGATCGACGCGGCGCGTCCGATCGAGGAGATGGATCCGGCCGCGATATACGCCTCCGCGCTCCGCTGCGACGATCCGGCCACGGCGGCGGCAATGGCGGAGTATCTGGAGATGCTCAGGGGACAGGGAGATTCCACCGGCGGCATCGTCTCGGCGGCGATCGAGGGATTGCCGGCCGGCGTCGGCGAGCCGATCTACGACAAGCTGAGCGCGCGCATGGCCGCGGCGATGATCTCGATCAACGGCGCGGTCGGCTTCGAGTACGGCGCCGGCTTCGACGTGGCGCGGCGACGCGGCTCCGCCAACAACGACCAGTTCGTCGAGCACGAGGGGGCGCTCCGGACCGTCACGAACAATTCCGGCGGCATTCAGGGGGGGATCAGCAACGGGATGCCGATCCTCTTCCGTGTCGCCTTCAAGCCGCCGTCGTCGATCGCGCTCGAGCAGCGGCACGGCTCCGCCTCCGGCGAGGTGGTCGACCACGCCATCGTGGGGCGGCACGATCCCTCCATCGTCCTTCGCGCGGTGCCGGTGGTCGAGGCGATGGCCCTGATGGTGATCGCCGATCTCTGGCTCCACCGGAAAGGGGGAATGCCGGTCCACTCCGCCGACTGCTGAGTCCGTTTCCGCGCCGGCCGCGGCATCCTCCGCGATCGGCGCGGCCTCCCTCCGCGCGAGCCCTCGCGCCGTCGGGAAGGCCGACCGTCAAGGCAATGATTTCATCACCACCGGCCCACCTTCTCCAGGCTCCTTCTGGCATGCTCTTCGAGCCCCTTCCCACGGCCGCGGCCGGAAACGCCGGTCACCGCGGTCGACCGGGTGGAACAACATCGTGAGAGGGATGCCATGCTGTTTCTGATGCTCGTCCTGATGCTCGTGCTGACCGTCGCCGCGCTTCCGCGCTGGGAATACAGCAAGTCGTGGAACTACTTCCCGAGCGGCACGCTCGGAACCTTCACGCTTCTGATGGCGGTGCTGATGTTCATGGGGCGTCTCTAGTGCTCCCGCTCCGGTCCGGGAATTGTGGCCGACCTTCGAGCGACTCCGCCGCGTGATCCATGGCACGATATCCTACCGCGATCGACATCGTGGCACGGAATCGTCGCGGTTCATGAGTGGACGACCGCGTCATCATGAGTCCGGACACGTCGCGCCCGCGAGGGGCGGCACCGGACTCGTCACGTGAAAGGAGGGGAGACTACATGCAGCTCGAAGGTAAGGTTGCCCTGGTGACCGGCGCCGGGTCCGGCATCGGCCGGGCGGCGGCGCTCCTGCTGGCGCGGGAGGGCGCGCGCGTCGGCGTGCTCAGCCGGACCGAGGATGAGATCCGGAGCGTGGCCGAGGAGATCGAGAAGGCCGGCGGCGAGGCCGCGGTGTTGACCGCGGATGTCTCGAGCCCGGAGGAGATGGAGCGGGCGGTGAATGATCTGGTGGACCGGTTCGGCCGGCTGGATATGCTCTTCGCCAACGCCGGCGTCAACGGCGTCTGGGCGCCGATCGAGGAGCTGAAGCCGGAGGAGTGGGATGCCACGCTGGCGATCAACCTCCGCGGCACGTTCCTCTCGCTCAAGTACGCGGCGCCCCATCTGAAGCGGCGCGGGGGAGCGGTGGTGATCACCGCCTCGGTCAACGGCACCAGAAAGTTCAGCAACACCGGCGCCTCCGCCTACTCCGCCTCCAAGGCCGGACAGGTGGCCTTCACGAAGATGATGGCGCTGGAGCTTGCCAAGCATCGCGTGCGGGTGAACGTGATCTGCCCCGGCTCGATCGAGACCGAGATCCAGGAGAACACCGAGGAGCGGAACCTCGAGAAGGAGAAGGAGCCGGCCGAGTATCCGGAGGGGGAGATCCCCTTGACCGACGGCAAGCCGGGGAGCGCCGAGCAGGTGGCCGACCTCGTGCTCTTCCTCCTCTCCGACCGCTCGAGCCATATCACCGGCACCGAGATCTGGATCGACGGCGGCGAGACGCTGCTTCAGGGGTGAGCACGCTCCAAGGGTGAGCGCGCTCGCATGCCGCTCCCGATATACCGAAAAACCGACGTGCCCGCGGATCGCATCATGGCCAGAGCCCCGAGCCGCTCTTTGGAGAGCGCGGTCGGGAAATCCTCCA
>JBEHWX010000182.1:0-4352 GCA_048498995.1 Bacteroidota bacterium | reverse complement strand
CGGGGTAACAGGAGCGGCCCCGCTCGACGCGCAGGTCGGCGAAGCCGTGCTCGATCCAGTCGGCCATGATCGACGACTGCTCCAGCAGCACTTCCGGCGTCCCCTTCACCTTCCCACCCGATGCGTTCAGCGGGAAGCCCTCGGCCTCGAGCCAGCCGTTGAGCTCCTGCAGGGAGCCGAACGTGGCCAGGGCGTTGACGAGAATCGTGAAGTGGTTGGCGCGGATGCCGTAGGCGGCGAGCCAGCCGGCGTACTCGGACTCCTCGATCAGGGCGCGATAGCTCTCGAAGGAGATCGGGCTCCAGGTCGGAATGTTCGTGAAGAGCTTCTGGCTCCCCTTCAGCTCGGCCGGAATCCGGGCCGCGAGCTCACGGACGATCCGTCGCAGCTCCGGGCTGAACTCCTCGGTGAGGAGCTCGGAGATGAAGATGTGCGGCATGCCGGGCGTCGGGTGCGCGTAGGAGATGGCGCGCAGCTTCTTCTCCTCGAAGCGGTACTCCCCGGTCGGCTCGTAGCCGAGCGCGGTGAAGACCGAGCCGAGGGAGTCGACGCCGATCGGATCGATGTTGAAGGTCCGGAAGGCGATATGATCGTTGATGATCTTCTCGCCGCGCGCCTCGAGCAGCGCATGAACCTTCGGGGCCGAGGGAGTGATGCTCGAATAGTCGTTCCAGAAGAATTCGAGGAGCTCCTCGAGATTCAGGTTCTTCATGTCGTCCTTGATCTGTTCACGAATCGGAGAGTGCGGCAAGTTGCCGATTTGGATGCTCACCCTTCGTGTCAGTTTGTTCTCCACCCCGCATGAATGCTCGCTTCGCGACGATCGGGCATGCCGGCCGAAGGCGTCCCACGTCGTCCGACGGCGTATGAACGCGGACGGCCACGGAGCGGTGATGTCAGGCGCGATCCGGCCGCGCGCGCCACGGCAAGACACCTGAGGACAACACCCCGCCCGCCACAGATTTCATGCTTCATCATTCTCAATTCTCAATTCGCTTCCCATCCATCCCACCGGACACACCGCGCGCTATCGCCCGACACCCTCCCCCGCCACGGCAAGACACCTGAGAACAACACCCCGCCAGGCACTGATTTCATGGTTCTTCATTCTCAATTCTCAATTCTCTTCACACCATTCCCTGCGCGTCGATGTCGACGATGATCTGAACGGTGGGGCGGGCGTGCTTCTCCTGGTAGGTCTCGTAGACGCGGGAGAAGATCCTGCCGAAGACCTTCCCTCCCGGGTCGGTGGCCCTGATGTTCTTGATCACGATCTGGTAGCGGTAGAGGTTCCGCAGCTTCCAGATCAGCGCGGAGGTCGGCCCGAGCACCTCCATGGCCACGTGCTCGTTCGGCAGCATGTGGCGGAAGATCTTCGCGTGCTTCTCCGCCTCGGCCTGATCGGCCGAGCGGAACTCGATGACGATGAACCGGGCGAACGGAGGATAGCGAAGCTCCTGGCGCATCCGCAGCTCGTCCTGATACATCATCAGGTAATCCTTGCTGAAGCTCGCCTGGATCGCCGGATGGTTCGGATGCGCCGTCTGGATCACCACCTCCCCCTCCACCGCGTTGCGCCGCCCGGCGCGGCCGGCCACCTGCGTCAGAAGCTGGAACGTCCGCTCGCTGGCGCGGAAGTCCGGCAGGAGCAGCTGCGTGTCGGCCGAGATCACCCCGACCAGCGAGACACGGGAGAAGTCGAGCCCCTTGGCCACCATCTGCGTCCCGAGCAGGATATCGACCTCACCGGAGGCGAACGAGGCGAGGATCTTCTTGTGCGATCCCTTGCGCGCGGTCGTGTCCAGATCCATCCGGACCACTTTCGCCTCGGGAATGTGCGAGGTCAGATCCTCCTCCACCTTCTCGGTGCCGACGCCCGGCTGGCGCAGCTCGAAGCTTCCGCAGACCGAGCACTGCTTCTCGGCGCGACGCGAGTAGCCGCAGTAATGGCAGCAGAGCTCGTCCCGGCGCTTGTGGTAGGTGAGGGTCACCGCGCAGTTCGGACACATCGGCGAGTGCGCGCAGGTGGTGCACTCGAGCCGCGTGGCGAACCCGCGCCGGTTCAGAAAGAGAATCACCCCCTCGTTTCTGGCCAGCCGGTCCCGGATGTCGGTGATCAGCCTGACGGTGAGGGAGCCCCGCATCAGCTTCTTGTTGCGCGCCTCGGTGGTATCCACCACGAGCATCGACGGCTCCTTGGCGTTGTCCACCCGCTCCGGCAGACGAAGCAGCGAGTACTTCCCCCGCTCGGCGTTGTAGTAGGACTCGATCGAGGGGGTCGCCGAGCCGAGCACCGCCACCGCGCCGGAGATCTGCGCGCGGACGATCGCCGCGTCGCGGGCATTGTAGCGGGGCTGCGCGTCGTACTGCTTGTAGCTGCTCTCGTGCTCCTCGTCGACCACCACGATCCCGACGTTCCTCAGCGGCGCGAAGAGCGCCGAGCGCGCGCCGATCACCACGTCGCATCCGCCGGAGGCGGCGCGGCGCCAGCCGTCGTAACGCTCGCCGTCGGACATCCGGCTGTGGAGCACCACCACGCGATCGCCGAACGCGTCGGTGAACCGCTCCACCAGCTGCAGCGTGAGCGCGATCTCCGGCACCAGCATGATCGCCTTCTTGCCGGAGACCACCGCGTGCCTGATCGCCTCGATATACACCTGCGTCTTGCCGGAGCCGGTGACGCCGTGGAGCAGAAACGTTCTGAAGGCGCCGGCATCGACAGCACCGATCAGGGTGTCGATCGCGGCCTGCTGATCCGGGTTCGGTACGATCGGCGGACGCATCTCGGTGGTGCGCGGAGCGTCGGCGTCTTCCTCGGCCAGCACCTCCTCGCGCGACACCTCCACCTCCCGCGTCTCGATGGCGCCACGCTCCTCGAGCGCCTTGAGCGCGGAGGATGGCGCCTTGGCGCGCGTGAGCATCTCGGCCGCGTAGAAGAAATGGTTGCCGTGGCGCTCCGCCTCGGTGTAGAGAAGCGACATCAGCGCCGCCTGCTTCGGCGCGGAGCGATCCAGCTTGTCGAACAGCTCCCGCAGCCGGTCCTCGTCGACCAGAAGCTCCGGCGCGATCCGCACTCCCTTGACCGACTTCGGCCCGCTCCCCTTGCCATGCTTGACGGAGCGAACCACGAGGCCGCGGGCTTCGAGCGATGCGAGCTGCGTGTGGAGGTTGTCGGCGCCGATCTTCTTCTGCAGGAAGTTGATCGTCAGCCCGTTCGGATGGTCGGCCAGCGCGCGAAGGATCGCGGCCTGTCGCGGCGCGGTACGCCGGAGGTCGGCGATATAGCCGATCACGTCGGAGTGCGCCAGGGCCACCCGCTGCGTCGACTCCGGCGTCATCCCCTGCGGGAGCATGGCGCGGAGCGTTTCGCCGAGCGGCGAGACGTAATAGGAGCTCAACCACTGCGCGAACCGGAGCATCTCCGGCGTGAACAGGGGCTCGCGATCGAGCAGGTCGGCGATCGGCCTCACCTTCTCGAGCTCCGTCTCCTCCGCCTCGTCCACCACCACGCCGGTCACCGTCCGCTTGCCGAACGGGACCGTGACGCGCATGCCGCGGAGGGAAAGCTCGCGATGCTCCTCGGGGACGCTGTAGGTGAAGGTCTTGAAGAGTGGCACCGGAAGGGCCACGTTAACGAATGCGGGCATGGGTTGTCGAGCTCGATATGCCGCGACGGGGCGGCGGCGGATCATGGTATCGTTGAATCACTCGTCGGTATCTCTGGCGTCCGATCGCGGCCTCATGCATGGCTATCACGCCGGGCCGCCGCCGCGGGCAATCGCGGCGGGGCATTGCGATGCCGCGGCCGGAGCGCGTGCTCCTCAGACCCTCGGAATCCGCTCCAGTCCGATCGCCGGCAGAAGGTCGGGACGGAAGCTCTCCCCCTTGTAGATCACCTGCTCGAGAAAGAGTCCCGACGGCGGCGCGGTGAGCCGGGCCAGGCGGTCGGTGTGCGCGTCGAGCGATTCGGCGACCACATCGTGCGGAAGGCCGCCGCGGCCGACCTCCACGAGGGTACCGACCATGCGCCGGACCATCTTCCGGAGGAAGTGGCTCGCCCGCAGCCGCACCAGGATCATCTCCCCCACCTCCGCGATGTCGATCGCCTCGACGAGCACCTTCGGAGATGCCGCCGCCGGATCATGCTCGGCGAAGGAGGTGAAGTCGTGCATGCCGATGGCGGCAAGTGCCGCGCGGCGCATGGCGCCGACATCCAGACGGTCGCGCACCCACCAGACGTATTCCTTGCCGAAGGCGGTGCGGCGGCGGCTGATCTGGTAGATGTAGCTCCGGCCCGTGGCGTCGTGGAGGGAGGGGGAGTGGGAAAGGGAGGTGGTCCACTCCCGCACGTT
>JBEHWX010000181.1:0-5017 GCA_048498995.1 Bacteroidota bacterium | reverse complement strand
GCGGCGGCCATGATCGCGTTTTTTTTGGCCAGGTTGGGATCGTTTTCGCCGCCGGCGGCAAGACGGGAGAACTCGCGATTGGTCAGCGGCTCGCGCACCATGCGGGCGGCCACCAGAAGGCCGAGCATCGTCCTGAGGCGGGCGCCGCGGAGCTGCTGCGAGTCGCCGTCGGTGGTGGTCACCGAGATGGTGCCGAGCATGCCGATCCTGAGCTTGCGCGTGCCGGCATCGTCGGAGGGAGCAGCGCCGCCGAGCGCGCGCAGCCGGGTCCGCCACGCCGTTGCCTCCTTTCGTGGGAGGAGCGCGCCGTGGCGATCGAGGAGCGTGAGGGCGGGGGGCGCCAGCCGGCGCTCCTCGAGCCATGTCAGCGACTGCTCCAGCGCGGCGCGCAGATGCCCACGCAGCTCGCTTCCGGCCAGGTCGCTTCTTCGCGGGACCTGTTTCGATGTCGCCTTGGCTGCGGCCTCCTCCGTCGTCGCCGCGCCGTCGAGTATCGCCAGGAGCGCGCGGCGCAGGATGATATCGTCGAGCCGGAGGAGCGGACGGGCCACGAGCGCCGCCACGCGGGAGGTGATCGCGTCGGCGCCGGCTGGCTCGGCGCCGGCCGGTTCGGTGCCGGCTGGCTGGGCGCCGGCAAGAGCGGCGCCGATGGTCGCCAGCGAGCCGATCGGCTCCTCGGTCGGATCGATCCGGCCGAGCGCCTCGGCGAGCGCTCCATCGTCGATGGCCAGCAGCAGCTCCCCCTCGGGCCAGAAGGCGGAGGCCTCCGGTCCGAACTCCGCCGCCACGCGGCGCGTCCAGGAAAGCTCGCCGGCGAAGAGTCCGATCTCCGCCAGGTAGATGCCGATGTTCCGCCGGAACGCCGGAGAGGAGTAATAGCCCGGTTCGCCGGCCATGCGGATCGCCTCGCGCAGGATCTGGTCGAGATCGGCGCCGAGCGCGGCGCGCGCGCAGAGCATGATCAACTCGACGTGGGCGGCGTTGTGCGCCATGCCGATCTGCAGAAATCGCGGGGCGGCGCGGCCGGCGGCCTCGAGCGCCTCCTCCATCCACCCGGTCGTCTCCAGCAGCGCGATTCTGTTGAGCTCGAGCGCGGCGTTGGTGCCGTTGATCGCGGCCGGCAGATCCCGCAGCAGCGCCTTTCTCCGCTCCAGCTCCTCGGCCGTTTCGAACAGCAGCAGCAGGGCCGGGGCCACGCGCTGGCGGGCCATCTCCCTGAGCTCCTCCGGCAGATCGCGCGAGGCGAGGATCATCTCCAGGCGTGCCTCGACGTTCCGGAGCATCGCCGGGTCCGGCCCCCGCTGCGCCGCGCGGGCCACCTCCTGGAGATACTGCAGATACGCCACGCCGCCGAAGAGCTCCGGTCTCCGCTCCAGCAGCTCCTCGACGCGATCCCACACGCCGGCGCATCCGGCGTAATCGATGATCGCCGTCCGCATGTGAAGCTGATGGAGCGCGCGGAGCCGGTAATGGGCCAGCGGACCGTCGCTCAGCGGTTCGGTGAACTCGAGCATCATCCGCAGAACGCGCTCGAACTCCTCGCCGGCGATCGAGCGTCGGAGCGAGACGAGGGTGCGGAAGAGAAGCTCCGCCTTCAGCGGGTCGAGCTCGTCGCCGGCGAGCCCCTGCTCGAGCGCCCGGAACAGGTGCCAGCAGGTGGCCACGATCCCGTCGGTGAGGGTCCAGTCGGGCCCCTGATCGAGCCGCCGCGCCACGTCGATCGAGCGGCGGACCACGTCGACGAGGGTGGCGTGGGGGATCGACGCCGGAATGTCGTGACGCGATATGAGCTGGAAGGGTATCGCCGAGTAGACCGGCAGCCCGGCCGCGATGGTCGCTATCAGCTCGCCGACCGGCGGCGGGGCGGAGGCGACCAGATACTGATGCAGCAGCGTGTGGGTGAAGGTATACGGAGCGTCGGACGGGGCGCCGACCAGCGGGGGAGCCATCGGCGCCGGGGCGACGATCCCCTTGAAGGTGAGCGCGGCGAGCATCCGAGGGGCGTCCTCGATCAGCGCGGCCGCGCTCTCCGGCGCGAAGAGCTCGCCGAGCGTGGCGATCCTGGCCGCGCTCCGCTCTTCCTCCGGGTCGAGATGCACCGCCATGCCGGCGATCAGCAGGTCCACGTTCCGGCGGAGCGAGCGGCCGAACGCCTCCGGATCGAGGCTCGTGCTCCAGCGGCCGGAGACCGGATCGCGCGCGATGGTCTTGGAGGTGACGGCGCTTCTGAGCGCGCTGCGGAGGGCAAGCGGGTTGCCGCCGGTGGCCTCCCGCAGCCGCTCGATCACCTCCCCGGCGGGGGGATCCTCGAACAGCCCGCGCCAGATCTCCTCGATACCGGCGGCCGTCAGCTCGCCGAGCTCGATCTCGTCGACGAGGAAGCGCTCCAGGATGGCGCGGGCCGGAAGCTCGACCGGACGGGCCAGGCAGAGGAGGGAGAAGGTCTCCGATGATATCGCCTCCAGCAGCGCCGAGAGCTCGCGGAGCGCGTCGCCGGCCAGCAGGTGAATATCCTCGAGCACCAGGAGGGTGGGGCGCAGCCGCGCGACGCGCCGGAGTCCGGCGGCCACCGCGGCGTGCGTCGGCTCCGGCTCCACTTTCACCAGCCGGCGCGCCGCCTCGGAGTACCAGAGCCCCCGCGCGATCAGCGACAGCGGTGAGCTGGTCGATTCCGGAACCAGCTTGGCCTGAATCACCGCGCCGCCGGCCGCGGCGATGCCAGGCAGCGTCTCGTCCAGAAGCCTGCTCTTGCCGATGCCCGCCTCACCCACCAGCAGCGCCGCGCGCATCCCCTGCGCGTCGAAGGTTCCGCGCCAGAACGAGACGATGCGATCCACATCCTGCGAGCGTCCGGTAAACGGAAGAATGCCGTGGTTGAGAAAATCTATGAGCCGTTCCATGGGAACCTTCGGCCTGGTTGCGGTCGGTTGTCGGGTACATGCTGACCTCGGACGGTATACCCGGTACCTCTGTTACATGCCAATGGCGGGAGCTTTCGCCGCGATCACCCGCCTTTCGGCAAAGTGTGGGCGGGAGCGAGATAAATCGTGGTCAGTCGCCACGATATTTCATCCATAGTTCGAGAGGATGCCGTGGCGGCCGACGGAATGGACCGAAATCCGATGCGCGGGAAGTTAGGACGTGTCCGCCAGACCTGAAAGCACCCGTCGTCGACATCGCCCCGGACCGCACGGTCCGGGGCGATCGGGAGCCCGCCACGGATGGCCCCGGGCGACCGGGGGATCCCCCCCGACGACGATCATCCATACGTCTTCCATGAAGGAGAGCCCAGAGATGCATTCCACGTCTGACCTGACCGGAGGGAGCATGACGCTCGGCCCCCGGGTCTGCTCCCGCTGCGGGGCGGCCGCCTATCCGGCCGATCGGTACTGCGCCGGCTGCGGCGATCAGCTCGACTCCCGACCCTCCCCCTCCGACGGGTTCTGCGGCTCCTGCGGCGCCGAAATCCGCCATCCCGTCGCCTTCTTCTGCACCAGATGCGGGGGCTCGCTCGCCGGCGTTCCCCGCGCCGGTGAGCGGCGGCTCCGGTATTCGCGGGGAGTCCGCGAGGCTCCGGCCGTCCGTCTGGAGTGAAACGGGACTCGCCGCCGCGCCATCACCGAGGCCGTTTCGGGGAGGCTCCGGACGTACACGGGGCCGGTCGCGCGGCCGTGTCCGACCGGAGAGTCGTTCGCGCCGGGAGCGGCCTCTCGGCCAGGGCCGTCCGCGCGGAGAGCCGTGGCCGGGGATCGACGCCGCGGTGGCATCATTTCGATGATTTTTCGATGATGGGGTGGGGATTTCCGAAGTGTGGTACGAATCGACCGGGTCTGTGGTAGGCTCCCTCTACCTTGATGAGCACGTCTCGCCCTCCCTCGCCCCCGAGGCGGCGGCCGAGCATGGCCGAACATCGTCCATCATCATCATCAAGAAGCGGAGCGGAACATGCACCTGCGAAGCCCCGAACCATCATCCCACCCGAGCTCGCGCCGGAGCCGATCCCCGCGGCTGGCGCTGCTGCTGTCGCTGCTTGCGGTCCTGATAGGATCGTTCGCGACCGCCGGCGCCCAGTGTCTCGTGCCGAACCCGAGCTTCGAGACCTTCGTGACCACCTCGATCAACACGCCCGGCTACTCCTGGGCCCCGACCTCGATGCAGCCGATCCCGGGACTGACCAGCTGGTTCTCCGGACGGCAGTATCCGACCAACATCGGCGGCGGATCTCCCGATCTCTTCTGGCCCTCGGCCTACGTGCCGCTCAACTACATGACCACGCCGACCACCCCCCGGACGGCGTTCGACGGCAAGAATTACGCGGGCATCTACTGCGAGCGGGTCAACAGCAGCTTCCGGAGCGAGATCATCTCGGCCCGTCTGCTCGGCTCGCCGACCGGCTCCCCGTACGAGGTGCGCGCCCGTTTCGCGATGGGCGGGGCGTTCAACCGTCCCTCCTATATCCGCGTGTCGCTGACCGGCCCCACCGGCAACGTGTACGTGGTGGGGCAGCAGCTGATCAACAACACCAACTGGAATCTCTTCTCGCAGATCATCAATCTGCCGGCCTCGCCGGCGTTCGACCGGATCATCATCGAGGCGGTGGATCTGATCCCGACGAACTATCGGGCGTTCTGCTTCATCGACTCGGTCGATATCTGCAAGGCCAACCCCTGCGATTACATGACCGCCAACGTCAAGCAGAAGATCGGTCCGACCGGACAGAAGACCTGCTGCTTCGACCTGTGGATCGACAACAACACGCCGACGACCTTCACGCAGCCCTACTACGTGCGGGTGACCACGCTCACGCCGGTGGTGATCACCGGCCCGTCGGCGAACACCGGCGGCAACTGGCAGATGACCTCGGTGACGACGACGGCCGTGACCTGGGGGAAGATTCCGACCGGCTCCCCGATTCCGATCGGCGGCGGCCAGTACGTCGGCAGCTACTGCATCAACAACAACGGCGTCAACCCGCATCAGCAGATCGTGGAGTTCCTGGACAAGCAGGGGAAGGTGC
>JBEHWX010000180.1:0-5128 GCA_048498995.1 Bacteroidota bacterium | reverse complement strand
CCATCGCGCCGGCCGACGCTCGCAAGGAGCTCGACGCCATCTACCTGCCGCCGGTATCGCAGGGGGATCTCTACCGCGCCGCGATCAAGCGCCCGCGGGCCATCGGCATTATCGACGGATATTTCGACGCGGTCCCCTCGGTCTGGCACAAGGAGATTCTCTGGGCGATGTCGCAGGGGATTCATGTGTTCGGCAGCTCGAGCATGGGGGCGTTGCGCGCGGCCGAGCTCTGGCGGTTCGGCATGGTCGGGGTCGGGCGGATCTTCGAGGAATATCGCGACGGCGTGATCGAGGATGACGACGAGGTCGCGCTGCTCCACGCGCCGGCCGAGTATGGCTATCTCGGGTTCTCCGAGCCGCTCGCCAATATCCGCCACACGCTCGCCAGCGCCGCGGAGGCCGGGGTGATCACGGAGGTGGCCGCCGGCCGCATCGCGAATCTCGCGCGTGAGCTCTTCTATCCGGAGCGGACGTACGATCGGATACTCGAGCGTGCCGAGGAGGCCGGGGTTGCCGACGGCGAGATCGCGGCGCTTCGCGCCTGGCTTCCCGAAGGGGCGATCAACAGAAAGCGGGAGGATGCCCTGGAGATGCTCCGCGCCATGGGGGAATTCATCGCCGCCGATCCTCCTCCCAAGTCGGTCGATTTTCACTTCGAGCCGACCGCGCTCTGGGCCGATCTGATGCGCACCGCCGGCGAGCTCGACATCACGTCGGAGGAGGCGCCGGCCGGGTATCATACCGATGAGCTGATCGAAACGCTGGAGCTCGATCCGGAGTTCGAGGAGCTTCGCCAGGGAGCGATAACACGGCTCCTCAAGCTCGACGAGGCCCGCCGCCACGATTACCAGCCGGACCAGCAGGCGCTGGTCGACGCCGTGATCCGTTTTCGCGAGCGTCACGGACTGCTGGAGCCGTCGGATCTGGAAGGGTGGATGGGGGAGAACGGACTGGATCGGGAGGGATTTCTTCGACTGATGGCCGAGGAAGCGGCGATTTGGTGGGTTGACGGGATGCTCGCCTCGGAGGCGCACGCGATCGTGCCGAGCCATCTTCGGGCGCTCGGCCGGTTCTCCGAGCTTCGCCCGCAGTCGGCATGATGCGCGCGTCGCTCAGGGGAATGCTTGCGAAATGTGCCTCCTGCTCCGGAGGAACGCCCGCGAAGAGCGCGCATCGATAGGACGTTGTCAGCCCTTGAAGCAAACCGCCCCGGCCATCATGGATCGGGGCGGTTGCGTATCGGGCCATCAATGTTCGCGGCCATCCGAGGCGCGCGGACGGCAATGCGACGGGCCATCGCCGGGGCACGGGGTGGCGACGATCGGGTTGAAACGATTTCGATCCCTTCCCCGATGCCAATCATCGAAATTCGCCCGATAGGGCTCTTGCGTCGAATCCTTCGGTGGCCCAACTTTGGGGCGTCGGAACACCACACAACCGAACGATTCGCCATGTATTACGAGACCACCGCGCTTCAGCGCGTACTTCAACGACTCGATGCCGTGCATACCACGGCGAGCGGCTTCATGGCGCGATGTCCCGCGCACGACGACCGCGTTCCCTCACTTTCCATCGGCATCTCACGACGCGGCCGGGGCGTGCTGCTCCATTGCTTCGCCGGCTGCTGCACCGAGGATGTCCTGGCCGCGCTCGGCCTTACCTACGGCGACCTGATCGACGGCCACGGCGGCACGAGCACCATCGGCGCACGGCGGACATTCCCATCCTCGCGCCCGATGCACGATGATGTCTCGGTCGATGCGGCGCCATCCGTCGCATCCTCGCCGGTCGCATCCTCGTCGGTCGCGGCGGCGCCGGTCGCCACCGCTCCGCGCGCGATCCGGCTCGGCAGGCCGGATGCCGTGTATACCTACGTCGACGAGTTCGACAATCCCCTGATGCAGGTCCGGCGCTGGGAGCGACCGGAAGGAAAGATCATCCGGCAGCGGCGTCCCGACGGGCGCGGCGGATGGATTCACAACGTCGCGGGGGTGCGGCGCGTGCTCTACCGGCTGCCGGAGGTGCTTTCGGCCGCGGCCGAGGGACGGCGCATCTACCTGGTGGAGGGGGAGAAGAACGTGGAGGATCTCCGTCGAGGAGGGCTTGTGGCCACCACCAATCCGCATGGCGCCGGTACCTGGAACAATCACGCCGAGGAGTATCGTCAGAGCCTGGAAGGGGCGATGGTCGTGATCCTCTCGGATAATGACGAGGCGGGACGCGGGCATCGGCGCGATCTGATCACGTCGCTGCGAGGATATGTCGCCGATCTCCGCGTGGTGGATCTTCCCGGGCAGCTTCATGATGGTGATGACATCTCCGACTGGCTTGCGCGCGGCGGCACCATCGAGGAGCTGGAGCGACTTGCCGATGCGAGGCCGGGCGTGAGATGACGGTACCAGGTCGCGCTTGCCGATGATCTGAAGCCAATGCAAGCGGGGCCGCTCGATGGAACGGCCCCGTTCATTCTATCTCCACCGATGGGCATGCACGGCGCGCGATCGATCACCCCGACCTTCGCGTGCGGAATCATCCCATCCTCAGATCCTCGGGAGAGGCTGTCCCCGATGCTCGATCCCCTCGAGCACATCGCCCAGCGCCGCGATGCGACCGATCACCGCCTCGGGAGCAAGCTCGAACGGGCGCTGATCGTTGCGCGTCCTGACGGCGTCCAGCTCCTCCCAGGCGAGTGGCGTCGCCACGCGGGGCACCGCTCCGGCGCGAAGCGAATAGGGCGCGACGCAGGCAACACGGTGCCCGTTCGGCGTCCAGTCGATCAGAACGCGTCCCTCGCGCACGTCGCGACGCTGCGTGGTGGTCACGAGCGCGGGGTGCTCCCGATGGAGCAGGATCGCCACGGCATGCGCGAACATGGCGGCGTCCTCCGCGCGGGCGGTGCCGTCGAGCGGGGCGCAGACATGGAGTCCGCCGAGGCCATCGGTCTTGACGTGGCTCGTCAGGTCGATCGCCGCGAGCACCTCGCGCAGCAGGCGGGCGGCCTCGATGCATTCGTAGAACGAGGCGGGCGCCCATGGCTCCAGCCGGAAGAGGAGCATCGACGGATGCTCGGGGCGGGCGCAGGGAGTCTGCAGCGTCTGAATCTCTATCACTCCCAGATTCACCAGCCAGAGGAGGGACGATACGTCGTCGACCATGCAGTACTCCCGGATCATCTCGCTGGACCCCTCGGCGAGCATGCACGACCTGATCCAGACCGGCCGCTCCTCCGGAGGGCGCATCTCCACCAGCGGCGGCTCGGAGGCCCCTTCGAGATGCCGGAGCAGCGCCACCGGCTTTCCTCTGAGATGCGGGATGATCGCCGGCGCCATGCGCGTATAGTAGCCGATCACGTCCCACTTCGTGGTTCCGGTCTCCGGATACACCACTTTCGAGAGATCGGTGAGGGCGATCTTTCGCCCCTCCACCTGAATCAGCGTCGCTCCGTTCATGCGGCCCTCTTCGTTCGAGTTCTCCCGCTTGCGGTCGCGGTCCGTTTCCCGGAAGCGCCGCCGCGGCGACGCGATTTCGTTCCCGACGGTTTCTTCGCCCGCGATGTCGCTCCGTGTCCCTTGCCGCGCGTCGCAGCCGCTGGGCGTGCCTTGGTTGCCGGCGCATCCTCCTGGCCCACGTCGGCAAGGCTTTTTCGAAGCGCCTCCATCAGATCGATCACCTTGCCGGAATGCGACTCGGCTTTCGGCGCGGCGATCGTCTTCCCCTCGGCTTTCCGTTCGATCATCTCCAGTACCCGCTCGCGGTAGTCGTCGCGATAGCTCTCGGGATCGAAGGTC
Organism: Bacteroidota bacterium; assembly: GCA_048498995.1. Taxonomy (GTDB): domain Bacteria; phylum Bacteroidota; class Ignavibacteria; order OLB7; family OLB7; genus JBEHWX01. Next base: position 1,340 of record JBEHWX010000180.1, on the reverse strand, counting down.
GTGGTGAGGCTTTCGATGAGCTGATCGGCCATCGCCAGCTCACGCTCGCTGATGCGGATCTCCTCGGGAATGCCGCCGATCTCGTCGACCGGCACCACCTCGTCGGCGAAGCGCATCGTCTCGATGCAGAGCGCGTCACCGATCGGGCGGAGGGCGGCCAGGTACTCCTTGGTCCGCATCATGAAGCGGCAGATCGCCACCTTCCCCGATTCGCGCAGCGCCTCCAGCAGAAGCCGGTACGGCTTGGCGCCGTTCTTCTCCGGTGTCAGGTAGTAGGGGCGATCGAAGAGCACCGGATCTATCTGATCGATCTCGACGAAGTCGGAGATCTCGATCGTGCGCCCCCGCTCCGGCCGAAGCTGCTCCAGCTCCTCGTCGGTCACCAGCACGTACTGGTCCGGGGCGATCTCGTATCCCTTCGTCGTCTCGTTGAACTCGTACTCTCGTCCGGTCTCCGGACAGACCAGCTTTCGGTGGAGCCTGCATCCACCGTCGCCGCTCATCAGATGGAAGCGGACGTCCCTGTCGCGGAGCGCCGCGAAGAGCTTCACCGGAATATTCACCAGCCCGAAACTGATCGAGCCGCTCCAAATCGCGCGTGCCATATCATCACCTCGTCACTGCTCATCGTGATCGTACACTGAACACTCCTCGTTCGTCCGCGGGCCGGATTCAGGCCGACGGGCATCAGATCTTTCTTATCACGGCCACGACACGCGCCGTGCGCACATTCTGGCTTTCCATTGCTCGGCTCAACGTCCGGCCCGGAGCGAGCCGCCCGGCGAGGGACGCCTGAGCGGCGGCTCCTCGAGCCTGACGTCTGTCGGAAGCTTGTCGTCGCGCAGTCCGAGGAACACCGGATGCCGGAGCATGCCGTCCGGCGTCCACTCGTGAAAGGCGACCTCGGCGATCAGCCTCGGCTCGGCGAACCGTGCTCCCGGCGCCGGACGTCCGATGTCGAACGGGCTGCGCTCCACGCCGAGCCGGTCCAGCTCGAGCTTCAGCGCGCGTCGGTCGGCGTCCGACATGCCGGTGCCGACATGTCCGGCGAAGCGGAAGAGGCGCTGTCCCCGGCTCGACCTTCCGGCGACGGTGGAGGAGACGTAGTAGCCGAGCAGGAGCGACCCGACGCTTCCCTGGAGCGATCCCTTGCCCGGCATGTAGCCGGCGATCACCAGCTCCTGCCGGCGCCGGACCTTCACCTTGACCCAGTCATCGCTCCGGGCACCCGGCCGGTACGGGCTGTCCAGGCGCTTGGCCACGATCCCCTCGAGCCCGGCCAGGTCCGCGGGGGGGAGGCCCTCTCCGCCGCGACCCAGAAACCAGGGAGGGGACCGGCG
>JBEHWX010000179.1:0-5135 GCA_048498995.1 Bacteroidota bacterium | reverse complement strand
TCTCGACCTCCTCCAGAAGCGCCGAGACGATCTCCTCCTCCTTGATCCGGCGGACAACCTCTCCCTTGCGGTAGAGGATGCCGACCCCCTTGCCGGCGGCGATGCCGATATCCGCCTCCGAGGCCTCCCCCGGGCCGTTGACCACACAGCCGAGCAGCGCGATCTTCACCGGCTTCTTCACCCCCTTGAGCGCCTCCTCCAGCTCCCGCGTCACCCGGAACAGATCGATCTCCAGACGTCCGCAGGTGGGGCAGGCGATGATCTCGACGCTTCGCGAGGCCAGCCCCAGCGAGCGGAGAATCTCCTTGCCGACCTCCACCTCACGCTCCGGCTCGTCGGTCAGGGAGACGCGGATGGTGTCGCCGATCCCCTCGGCCAGCAGCGTGCCGATGCCGACGGCCGACTTGATGGTGCCGACGCGCGTGGTCCCCGCCTCGGTCACGCCGATGTGGAGCGGGTAGTCGGTCCGCTCGGCGATCAGGCGATAGGCCTCGATCATCAGGCGGACGTCGGTGGACTTCACCGAGATGATCACGTCGTCGAAGCCGAAATCCTGGCAGTAGGTGACGTGGCGCATCGCGCTTTCGAAGAGCGCCTCCGGGGTCGGGTAGCCATGACGCTCGAGGATATCCTCCTCCAGCGATCCGGAGTTGACGCCGATGCGGATCGGGATGCCGCGCTCCTTGGCGGCGCGGAGCACCTGCTGGATCCGTTCGAGCGAGCCGATATTTCCCGGATTGATCCTGACCTTGGCCACTCCAGCCTCGATCGCCTTCAGGGCGAAGATGTGGTTGAAGTGGATGTCGGCCACGATCGGCACGTCGACGCCGGCCACGATCTCCTTCATCGCCTCGGCGGCGTCCCAGTCGTTGACGGTGACGCGGACGATATCCACGCCCGCCTCCTGGCAGCGCTTGATCTGCGCGATCGTCGCCGTGGCGTCGCCGGTCTTGGTCTTGGTCATCGTCTGCACGGAGACCGGAGCGCCGCCGCCGACGGGAATGGAGCCGACCATGACGCGGCGCGTGGAGCGCCGGCGGAAGGGGGCGGTCGCGATCGGCGCTTCCCCGGTGGCCTCGCCGTTCTGGCCGATGATCGGGAGTTTCAGTTCGTTCGTGTTCATGAAGTCGTCGTTATCGTTGATATCGCTCCAGTGGATCGCGGGCGGGTTGCCGGCGGGGATGGCTCCCCGGCGGGATGGCTCCGCGGCCGGCTTCGCTCAGCGCATCCGTCGGCTGGCCTCGTTCAGAATCGCCTTCTCCTCATCGGTCAGGCTCTGGTAGCCCTGATGGGAGATCTTGTCCAGGATCGCGTCGACGCGGGCCTGCTCGCCGCCGAGCTCCATCACCGGCGGCTGGTGGCCGCCACGGCGGGCCGGCTGCTGCCGCGCGCCGAGATCGCGGTAATCGACGTCGATGATCCGCGCTCCCTGCTGGGGAGGGGGCGGGGCGGGACGGAAGGTCTCGCGCTGTTGCCCCGTTCGGCGGTCGAAGAATTTGCCGAGGGTCATCACGCCGCCGAACTTCACCAGGAGGAATCCGGTGAGGGCGCCCCCCAGGTGGGCGAAGTGCGCGATGCCGTCGATGCCGTTGATCCCATTGTACAGATCGAAGGCCGCGTACAGCAGCACGAAGTATTTGGCGCGCAGCGGAAGGAAGAAGCTGACGAAGATGATCCGGTCGGGAAAGGCCATTGCGAAGGCCACCATCACCCCCATGATCGCGCCGGAGGCGCCGACGGTCGGAACCGCCTCGCCCCCCATGGCCAGCGTGACCAGGGAGTGGAGAATCCCCGCGCCGAGACCGCAGATGAAGTAGTAGATCAGAAACCGCCGCGTTCCCCAAATATTCTCCAGCTCCATCCCGAACATCCAGAGAACCAGCATGTTCAGGAAGATATGGGAGAACTCGCCGTGCAGGAACATGTAGGTGATGTACTGCCAGGGGCGGAAGAGTACGCCGATTTCGGTGGAGGCGAACGGCCAGAGCGCGCCGTAGCGGACGAAGGCCTGCTGCAGCGACACGCCGCCGAGGCTGACCATTCCGAGAAGAAAGATCGCCACGTTCACCAGGATGAGACCTCCGACGCCCGGAGGGAACATGCTCGGGCCGCCGAAGCGGAGGCGATTGCCGTACTGAGGCATTGTGCTCGTTGTCCTGTTTCGTCGAGTGTCGTCGCGCGCACTTCGCGTCACGCGCGCACGAAGGAGAGAGAAAGAGTCGAGGGGGAAGACGGGGCCCCGAACCGGGTATTTTGCCCGCCAACCGGGCGCGGCGAGGGAATCGTCCCGATATCATCCCCGCGCACCCCGGGAATCATCCCGCGAGATCATCCCATCGGGTCATCCTCGCCGGGTCATCCCTCCAGGGCGGCCACGCCGGGAAGGGTCTTTCCTTCCAGGAACTCGAGGGAGGCGCCGCCGCCGGTCGATACATGCGTAACGCGCTCGGCCAGTCCGAGTTGCGCGATCGCCGCCGCGGAATCGCCGCCGCCGACCACCGTCACCGCGCCGGACTCCGTTGCCTGTACCAACGCCTCGGCGATCGCCTTGGTTCCGGCCGCGAACTTCTCCATCTCGAACACCCCCATCGGCCCGTTCCAGACCACGGTCTTCGCCGCCGTGATGACCTCCGAAAACGCCGTCCGGGTCTCGGGGCCGATGTCGAGCCCCATCCATCCGGCCGGGATCTCATCGACCGAGGCCACGCGCGTCTCGGCGTCCTCGGCGAACCGGTCGGCCAGCACCACGTCGGTCGGCAGCGCTATGGTGACGTTCTTCGTGGAGGCGCGCTCCAGGATCTCGCGCGCCATCGCCAGGCGATCCTCCTCGACGAGCGACGTGCCGATCTCCTTTCCCCGCGCCTTGAAGAAGGTGAACATCATCCCGCCGCCGATCACGATCGTGTCGCACTTGTCCAGCAGCGCCTCGATCACGTCGATCTTGCCGGAGATCTTCGAGCCTCCCAGGATCGCGACGAAGGGGCGGACCGGGTTGTCGACCGCCTCGCCGAGGAACTTCAGCTCCTTGAGCATCAGGTAGCCGGCGGCCTTCTCGGCCACGAAGTGCGTGATCCCCTCGGTGGAGGCGTGGGCGCGGTGGGCGGTGCCGAAGGCGTCGTTGACGTAGACGTCACCCATCCCGGCCAGTTCCCGGGCGAACGCCTCGTCGTTGGCCTCCTCCTCCTTGTGGAACCGGAGGTTCTCCAGCAGAAGCACCTGCCCGTCGGCCAGCTCGTCGACCATCCGGCGGGTCTCCGGGCCCACGCAGTCCGGCGCGAGCTTCACCTCGGCGCCGAGAAGCTTCGAGAGCGCCTCGGCGACCGGAGCCAGGGAGTACTTCTGTTTGCGCTCCCCCTTCGGACGGCCGAGGTGGGACATCAGGATGGCGCGCCCGCCGTCGCCGATCACCTTCCGGATGGTCGGCAGCGACTCGACGATCCGCTTGTCGTCGGTGATGGCGCCCGAATCGTCGAGCGGCACGTTGAAGTCCACGCGGATCAGGACGCGCTTGTGCTGAAGCTGGAGATCATCTATGGAACGGGCCATCGAAGTATGTCCGGTGTCTGTGGTTGTTGCGACGGAAGGGAGAGAGACGCGACGGAAGAGAGAGGGAGCGGACCAACGACCTGGGGCGGGCATCGAACGGAAACGGGGAGCTCGTGGCTCCCCGTTTCCGCGCGCATGCGGCGTTATCCGAGCTTGGCGATCCGCTCGACCAGATCGACGATCCGGCGCGAGTAGCCATACTCGTTGTCGTACCAGCCGACGATCTTCACCAGATCGCCGGTCACCATCGTCGACAGCGAGTCGTAGATGCAGGAGTGCGGGTTGCCGACGATATCGGTGGAGACGAGCTCATCCTCGGAGTACTCGAGGATGCCGGCCATCGGGCCCGACTGGGCGGCGGCGCGGAAGGCCTCGTTGATCTCCTGCTTCGTGGCCGTCTTCTCGACGACCGCGGTGAAGTCGGTGATCGAGCCGTCCGGCGTCGGCACGCGGAGCGCGAAGCCGTCGAGCTTTCCCTTGACCTCCGGGATCACCAGTCCGAGCGCCTTGGCCGCGCCGGTGGAGGTCGGGATGATGTTGACCGCCGCGGCGCGAGCCCGACGCAGGTCGCGGTGCGGCAGATCGAGAATGTTCTGATCGTTCGTGTAGGAGTGAACGGTCGTCATGAAACCGTTCTTGATCCCGAAGTTATCCATCAGGACCTTCACCATCGGAGCCAGGCAGTTCGTCGTGCAACTGGCATTGGAGATCATCTTCATCTCCGGGGTCAGGATCTCGTCGTTGACGCCGAGAACCACGGTGGCATCCATCTGGTCCTTGGCCGGGGCGGTGAGGATCACGCGCTTGGCGCCGTTGTCCAGATGTTTCTGAAGATCGGCGCGCGAAGTGAAGACGCCGGTCGATTCGATGACGACATCGATCTCCCCCCACTGAAGATCCTCGATCTTCTTCTGCGCGCTGATCGTGATGCGGTCGCCGTCAACGATGAGATCGTTCCCGTCGACGTCGATCGTGCCCTGATAGCGACCGTGGACCGAGTCGAACTTCAGCAGGTGGGCGAGCGTCTTGGCGTCGGTCAGATCATTGATGCCGACGAAATCGATCTCCCCCTTGCGGGCCATGGCGTGACGAAACACCAGGCGCCCGATGCGGCCGAATCCGTTGATTGCGATGCGAACTGCCATATCCTTTGCTGTTCTCCTCCGAGGATGCCCGAAGAGGGCGTGAACGAATTTCCTACAACTGGGAACCTTCAAACTTACGAAGTTTGGTCGTGCGACCTGTGAAGAGACGTAAGAAGAGGCGTTCCGAGGCCGACACGATTCCGGCGGCCGGAGAGTCTTCCTCCTCGACATTCCCCGAGTCGCCGAGATGTCCGAGCTTCGTCCTCCCGGACGGCCCCCCGGCGCCCTCCTTGGCGGGCGTAACGGAGCCGTATCCAAGCCAGGGGAGGTGGGGGAGCATTTTCCGCTCCACATCGCTCATCGCGGAATCCGAGCGCTCCTCCGGCCCGGCTGAGATTTCATGGTTGGTAGACTCAAGGAGCTAGTGCAACAGCCTGCTGGGCCATAATCTTGGCGTATGCTTCAGCAAACGCTTGCGCCGGTGTCTTCCAGCCCAGGGTTTCT
>JBEHWX010000178.1:0-5599 GCA_048498995.1 Bacteroidota bacterium | reverse complement strand
CAAGCGAGAACCTTAGCTACCTGTCATGTGCTGTGTGCTAATTGTCTCTTTTGTTCAACCTCGAAGCCTTCTCGATCCCGCCGAAGCGGCGACCGATCGACTTCGATCACTCAGATTGTCAAGGAACTTTTCTTCTTTTCTCCCCTTCGCCTTGGCTCGCCGTTTGCGCGGCGCCTCGTCGAAGGGGAGACAAACATACGGAACTCTTAGGCCCGTTGTCAAGTTTTCTTTACCGAGCCTCAACTTTTTTGTCGTTGCCGCGGGTGACTCAGAGACGAAGCGCTTGCGCGCCTAGTGTTCGGTCATCCCATCGGCGTCGACATTTCCGCGGACGGCGCCGCAGGTGAGAGAGTGCTCGCGAACCCCGCCGAAGCGGATGATGCGGTTTCTCCACCAACGTCGACGCGACCCTGTTGCGGATGTCGTTGCGCTGGGTGGTGACTCACAGACGGAGCGCCGTGGCGCTCAGTGCGTGGTCAACCGAAAAATTCATCTTTCAAACTCGCCGACCCTGGTCGTCGATTCGGTCCTTCACTAACGCGTGACCCGAAGGCTTCGTGTATCGATCGTGACGTTCTCGCGGAGGGCGCCGGGCATTCCCGGCCGTGGCGAACGAATGGGCTACAAACATAAGGTGATCTCGGGGCGGATACATCATCCAAATCTGTAACCGAGCGTCAAAGAACCACCGTCATCCCGAATGTCTCCCCGATTCCCGCCCCCATTCCGCCGAAGGATCCCCTTCCGGAACCGAGTCCGGGACCATCGCCCCCGTCGGAAGAGGCCCGAGGTTCTTCTATGACGACCCCACTTCGACCCTATTGTCGAGCTCCGTCGAATTATGTGTGAGCGGAAAGCCGCCAAATTTCCACGATTTCAGCCATTCGAACGCGGCTGAGCATTTCCGGTCGCGGCGGACGCCATCTCCCCACCTTTCTCCCGCCGGCCGGCCAAGCGATTCCACTCGTCGCCCCGCTTCTCCCCCACGATCGGCGCGGGGAGCCGCGACGGTCGGGATATCTGGCGAATCGGGGCATACCATGGCCTGAATCCCCCGGACATCAGGATTGCGGTAGCGCGGGGGGATCCTCCTTCTCCTTCGCCGGCTCCTCCGGATGCGGGTCGATATGCACCCGGACCAGCGTCTGACGGAACTGCTGACGGATTCCCCGCTCGATCGCCGACATCGAGGAGTGAACCTCATGCAGCGGCATCTCCGGCGAGTAGCGGCAGATGATGTTCACCAGCGCTCCTTGATCGACGAGATAGGTCTCGATATCCGCGACCGACGACGATTCCGGCATCGACGCGATGATCCGCGCGATCTGCTCCTGCAGCGGCCCGTAGCGGACCGCCGGACGCGGAGAGTCGCGACGAGTCTCCAGATGTATATGCACCACGCTGCCACCCGGCAGCTCCTCGCGGATCGCGTCGGCGAGCTGATCGGAATACCAATGCGCCTCCTGCAGATTCAGCGTGCTCGGCAGCTCCAGATCGAGATCGACCAGATAACTGTTCTGCAACTGGAAGACGTCGAGGTTGTGGATGCTCAGGCTGAGACGGTTCGCCGTGGCGTAGATCGCCGTGGTGTACTCCTCCCCCTCGGTCCGCGCCGGCACCACGTTGGTGACGATGTCCGCGGCCGGAAGCTCGGCCAGGATCTGCTTGCGCGCCTCCTCGGCAATCAGGTGGGTCTCCTCGAGCGAGAGATTCCGCGGCACCTGGAAGAGCGCGTCCACGTAAGGCTGCTGGCCGATGAAGCGCGTGCGCACGCGCACCGAGCCCTTCAGCACCGGCACGATCGCCTCGATCATGCCGGCGAGCTTCCGGTTCAATTCCCCCGGCACGTCCTCCATCAACGCGCGCACGCTCTGGCCGCCGAGATCCCAGGAGACCTTGAGCGCGATCAGCGCGACGATGGAGGCTGCGAAGGCGTCGGTGCGGACCGCGAGCCAGTACGGAATCAGCCCGGTCTGCCGCGAAAGCTCCAGCACGCCGAGCGCGATGAGCACCACGAGCGAGCCGAGCATGTCGTTGGTGAAGTGCGCCGCGTCCGCCTCCAGCGCCTGGCTGTTGTGCGCCTTGGCGGCTTTCTTCAGCGATCGCGCGCGGGTGAAATCGAGCACCACCGAGGCGGCCATCACCAGAAAGGACCAGATGGTGATCTCCGGCATTTCCACGCTGACGAAGATCCGCTCGTAGGCATGCCAGAGCACCCAGACGGCGGTGGCCACCAGCAGCGCGGCCTCCGCGAGCGCGCCGAGGTTCTCCGCCTTGCCGTGACCGTAGGGATGATTTTCGTCCGGTGGCATGTCGGCGACGTAGACCACGCCGAAGGTGATCCCGGCCGCAAGCAGGTCGAGCGCGGAGTGCGCCGCCTCCGAGAGAATGGCCAGGCTTCCGGTCATCAGCGCCACGACGAGCTTGAAGCCGGTGAGCACGAGCCCGGTGACGACCGAGGCGAGCGCCGCCCCTTTCTTGGTCAATGCGCCTTCCGTGTTGTTTCGAGCGGACATCGAGTACTCGTTATTGAAATCGAAAACCATCGCGGGCACGATCAACCCGCGGGCCACCGGGCATTCCCGGCGGCGCGATACATGTCTCGCATCGACGAACGAAGGCGTAGGGCGCGTTCGGCCGATCCGGCAAAGATAGCGGCTCCGCGAGGCGTTCCCCACTCTCGAATACAGGTCGTCACGCGCGGCGGCGGCCGGCTTCATCCCATGTCGCGAGGGGCGAGTCCGCCACCGCGGACAGCCATGTCGGAGCGGCGGCAAGCGTGGCGCGAATGGAGGTATACAACCGCATATCCGTGATGACCGGAGGGCGCGAGCCCGCATGAATGCTGCATCCGCGGGGAGGGTGGTGATCCGCATACGCCGCGAGATCTCATCACCACCGGAGCTCGTCCGTGGGGAGGCCGCGAGAGTCGCGGCGTTCAATGGCGGCAGCTCGATGCCCGATCCCACGGCCGACAGCGATCTCGCGGTTGCGCGGGCTTCATGCCGAGCGCGCCTCAGCCTCCGTTGAGGTCGAGGCGACGGAGGGCGCGGCGGTAGAGGGCAAGCACGATCCCGCCGAGTATACAGATCCAGATGACCGACCGCAGCAGCATGGCCAGCGCGACCGACGGATCGGGATCGACGAAGAGCTTCGCCGGGTAATACATCATCGTCGGGAAGGGGGTGAGCTCCACGGCGGTGCGCGCCCACGACGGCCAGAAGCCGATCGGCACCGCGCCGCCGCCGAAGGTGAGGATCAGCAGCCCGGTGATCCAGACGAAGGCGGTCGCCTTCTCGATCCAGAAGGTCGCCAGGCCGGCGATCGCCTGCAGCGCGAAGTAGAGAAGCGTGCGAAGAACGAAGGCGATGAGGAAGAGAAGAAGTCCGGCCACGGTCACCTCGATGGTGCCGGTGGTGATCCAGGCGATGATGAACGCCGCCGGGAAGACCACGGCGAAGGCGAGCACGGTGTTGGCCGTCACCGACGCGAAGCGCGCCAGCAGATAATCGTACGGACGGGCGAGGGTCACGGCGATGTTGCCGCTGATCACATCCCGCTCGATGGCGAGCTGCGCCTCGCTCTGCACCGCGAAGTTGAGAATCTGTCCGGCGGCCAGAAACCAGATCAAACGGTTCCAGGTGAAATCCTCTCCGGGAATCGAGGCCACGCCGGAGGGGCTCACCGTCACCATCCAGACCTGGATCAGCACGTAGAAGTAGAGGAGCACGGTGACGTTGCTCAGGACGAAGTCCCAGGTATAGGCGGTGAGCTGGCGGAGCTCGATGCGGAAGATGGCGGCGTATTTCGATGCGCTTCTCAGAAGCCGGCCGAGCGCGCCGGCCGGACGCTCGCGGAGCACCGGAGCATCGGCGAGGCTCCCGGAGACCGGCTCGCTCATGAGCCCTTCTCCACCTTCCAGTAATCGATCTCCAGGCCGACCGTCTGCGTCGTGGCGCGACGCTCGGCGTGCGTCAGGACGATCTCCCCATCCATCAGCGGACTCCGGCGGACGAAGGTGTGATACTCCCCGTTCTCCCCGCAGGGATCGATCCCCTTCTCGTTCAGGTATTCGATGAAGTCGTTGGTCAGATCGCGCCCGAGGTAGGATTCGCTGATCGAGCGATCCACCTGGATGATCGTGGACTTCATCACGCGCCGCTGCTGCTCCACGAGGTGATGCGTCGGAATGCCCCAGAGCGGGAAGACGCAGCGCATGTCGAAATCGGAGAGGATGTTCTCGAACCAGTCGCGGTGCTCGCGCAGATAGATGTCGCCAAAGATCCCGCGCGTGACCCCATCGCTCCGGAGATCGAAGAGAAGATTCTTCAGCTCGCGCTCGTAGGTCTGCGTGGTGGCGCGCACCTTCATCACCGGCATGCCCACCAGGCGCGCCTGCTCCTCGATCAGCTCCGGCGGAAGCCGATGCGACATCACCAGCTCGGTATCGGCGTCGATGAAGGTCAGCAGCAGCCGGCACTCGAGTCCGGCCTGGAGGGCACGATACAGTGCGTAGTGGGAATCCTTCCCGCCGGACCACATGGCGAACGCGCTGCTCATTTCTCCACCTCCTTGCCGGACGGGAGCGCCACGCGGCGCAGCTCGTCCATCTCCTCGATCGAGAGCACCGGCTGATCGGTCACGCCGGTGATCAGCACGCGCTGCATGTAGGGAACGCAGAGTCCGCAGCCGGTGCCGAGATCGACATGGCGCTGCAGCTCGGCCACGGTGGTCGAGCCATTACGGCGGGCGGCCTCCAGCGCATCGGCGAAGGTCGTTCCGCGGCAGACACAGCGCATCACCGCCATCGGCGGCTCCCTGGCTGAGAGATCATCGACATCATCCGGTAAAAATAGCGCGGTGGCGGGCGTCACGAGCTGGCTCAACGAATTTTCACGGCGACGAAAGCACGGGTCCGGCGTCCATCATCGACGCGTGATCCAGAAGCCTCCACGAGGGCCGGCCGCGCCGGCCACGATGCCGCGGGATGTCCCGGACATCGCACGCCGGCAGTCGCACGGCGGCAGGCGCGCGGCGGCAGGCGTGCGTCGTCAGCGTGCGCGCGTCCTGCGACGGAGCCACGGAAAGGCCGGGCTCTACGTGTCGCGCTCCGCCTCGGAACGCGCCGCCGATTCCCCTTCACCCGCATGATCCCCGGCGGAGTGATCCTCGCCTGACGGCTCTTCGCCCGACGGCTCTTCGCCGGACGGCTCCTCCTCCGGCTCGGCTTCCATCTCCCGGATGATCCCCGCGAGCTCGCCGCCGAGCGCGGCAAGAATCTTCTCATCGCCGAGCTTTCCCTGCCGCAACGCCGTCAGCACATCGTCCACGTATTCCTCGCGCCGCATCCCGACGAGCACCGAATCCACGCCATCGACGCCGAGGAGCAGACGGATCGCCAGCGCCGACAGGCTTCCGGACGTGCCCGGACCGGTCCTGGCGACGATCGCCTCGCGGAAGCGCCGGGCGCGCTCCCGCGCCGGACGGGCGTACCAGGAGCCGACGGCGTGGAGCAGCGCGCGGGCATGCGCCACGTAGCCGGCGTACCAGTCGATATGCTCCTGCGCTCCCTGCTCCCGCAGATACTGCGCGCAGAAGG
>JBEHWX010000177.1:0-5617 GCA_048498995.1 Bacteroidota bacterium | reverse complement strand
CATTCGCCCCCCCGGCGCACCTCGAGCGCTCCCTGCTCGGCGGCCTCGGCCTGGCCGGGCTGGCCGGCGAGGTGCTCACCGGCGCGGCCGGAGGGAGCGGAGGGGTGGCCACCGGAGGGTGGCTGGCCCGCACGCTCGCCACCAAGGGGGTCTGGTCCACCGTCACCGCTTTCGTTGCCGGCGCCGTTCTGGCCGGCGGCGCGGTCTTCTTCGGCTCGCGCGCCCTGGACTCCTCCAACGATGCCGGGACCACCCGCGTCGAGCGGCGCATGTCGGGTGACGGGATTGCCACGTCGCGGCAGAGTCCGTCGAGTCAGGGGAATCCGGCCGAGCAGGCCGCCTCGTCAACCGCCTCGTCAACCGCCCCGTCGGTCGCCCCGTCGGTCGCCCCGTCGGTCGCCCCGTCGGCCGCACCGTCGGTCGCCGATGCCGGCGCCTCCTCGGACGCGCCGCGGCTGGCGCCCCCGGCCGGAGAGGGGAGCCGCCGGAGCGTCTCAGGAAATCGCGGCTCGATCGTGACGCCGCCGGCCACTCCGCGCCAGACCAGCCTGGCCGATCGCTCCGAGCTTCAGCCCCCGGCCACGCAGCAGCCCAGCGCCCAGCAGGCCAGTGCCCAGCAGCCCGCGATGCAGCCGTCGACGGTTCAGCAGCCGGCACTGCAGCAGCCGGCATTGCAGCAGCAGCCGACGGCGCGGCAGCCGGTCGAGCAGGTGGCCGCGCCGGACAGCACGCCGGCCGAGATCGCGGCGATCATGCCGGCGCATCTCCGCGCCGGATCGACGGCGGTCTCCACGGCGCTCGGGACGGATCTTCTGAGCATGCGCGCCCCGCTTGCCGGCGGCGAGATGTTCGCCGATCTGGACGAGGAGCGCGAGCCGGTGGTGGCCCTGGAGGTGCGGAAGCATCAGTCCTGGTCGCTGCAGCAGAACCGGGCGCGCGAGGTGCGCGTGCCGACCTTCGAGAAGTTCCTGACCGAGGATGTGGCCTTCGGCGGCTATGTCAGCCTTGCGCGCAACCTCCGGGTGGGCGCCGAGATGGGATGGGATCGCTACGCGCAGACGCTCAACCGCTCGGCCGGCGACACGCTCCGGATCGAGCAGCAGCCGAAATTCTTCTGGGGAGGGCTCGCCCTCCGGTATACCGGCGAGCGGATGTTCGAGCAGCTCGATCTCCATCCGTTCCTTCAGGCCACCGGCGGGCTCACCTCGGTCGGACCGCTGCTGCGCACCAGGCTCGGCGCGCAGTGGGATCTGGCCGGACCGCTCAGCTGGAACCTCGCCATCGAGGCCTCCTCGATGGTCTACCTGACCAACGGCCAGCGTCAGCTGACCGGCCGCTTCGGCGTGACGATGGGAGTGGAGCTCGGTCTGTGAGGCCGGAGGCCGGTCATCCGTTCCTGATATCGGGTTCATCTCTCCCGGATCGGCGACGGAATGTATCGGAAGACGACATTTCGACGGATGAGCTGATCAATGCCCGGCCGCGCCGGCAACGCTCGATTACCAGGCCAGTGCGATGAAAGCAACTGCTATGAAATACCTTCTACTGACCGTTCTGGCCCTCGTGGGGCTGGGGGTGGCCGGGTGCAAGGATGCTCCGATCGATCCCAGTACCAGTACCGCGATCATCGGCGGCACCGATACCACCGGAGGGGGTGGCGGCGGCCACGACAATACTCCGGGGCAGGACGATTGCCTCGAGTGCGGACATTCCACCGCGCGCCAGATCTTCCCCTACTTCGGCTTCGTCGTCAAGGCCGGCCCCACCAACGACACGCTCGACCTGACGGTTCGCCAGCCGGTGCGCCTCTACTCGGTCGCGACGCTGCCGAACAAGTTCCCGAAGTCGATCGCGCTCGACGTGCAGCTCGAGGTGCCGGGCAATTTCTACTCCGGCGCCAAGGAAGTCCGCCGTATCGACCTGTATATCAACGAGCAGCTCAACTTCGTGGGAGGCAAGGCCAGCTTCCGGCTGCGGAACGATCCGGCGACCGAGCAGACCGGCATGGCGATTCTCTACCGCGTCCCCTTCAGCGCCGACATGCGCCGGCTTTCGACGGGAGATTCGGTCGAGGGAACGGGATTCGGCCACGGACATGCCGAGGCGACGTTCAAGGTCGAGAAGGTCGATCTGCCGAACCGGACGCTGGTGGCCACGATCAGCGGCGCCAGGTTCATGATGCTGCCGCCGGATCAGCCGCGCAACGTGGACATCGCGCCGATCACGGTCCGGATGTACTACTGACCGGAGCCGCCGCCGGGCGAAGTCCGGGAGGATACCAGAGAGCACGTACCGGAGGGCGAAGCGCCTCGGCGCTTCGCCCTCGTTGCATATCTCCGGGCACTTTCGTTGCTTGCGGAGGAAGCGCCACACACTATTCCACAATCTGTGGCGGCCCGCGCCGCCGGCGAATCCCATTGCCGGCTTCTGAGGTCCAGAGCGCGGATCGCCGACCTTCCGATGTACGGAGTACCACCATGAACCGTATCGGACCGGATCCCTCACCCCGCGACTGCCTGGTGGCGGTCGTCAACAACGACCTCGATCTCGAGCGCTTCACGCGCGACCGCTGGTACCGCATTCCCGAGCGGGCCCTCGGACGCTCGCTTCGTCGCGAGTCGCTCCGGGAGATCAGCGCCCTCGCCCTGTATCAGACCGCCGGCATCTCGGCCGGCCTTCCCGGCGCCATCGAGCTCTGGGGAGAGGTGGAGGATATCTCCACGCTCACCCGCCGCGAGCTCCTGCCGGAGGAGCCGGAGCATCCGGCGGCCGACGAACCGTACCGGCTGATCCGCATCGGCCGCGTCGAACGGCTTCCGGCGCCGGTCGTGGCGCCGCGCCCGCGACGCATCACGTTCCTCCGGACGAGCCGGCGGCGGCTCCTCTCGGCCACCCGCATCGACGATCTGTTCCTCGGCTCCCCCCGCGAGGAAGAGCTCTGGGAAACCCTCCGCGGGCTCGATGCCGAGCGCCGCGTGCTGATGACGGTGCGTGACACCGTCGTCGAAGTCGACTTCGCCATCTATCGCGACGGGTGCGCGCTCGGCGTTCTCTGCGGCGATGCCTCGATCTCCGAGCCTCGTGACGGGGATGCGCCCGACGGCGATGGGCGCGACGGCGATGGGCGCGACGGCGATGGGCGCGGCGGAGCCTCGCCGGAGGAGCCGGCCGTCGACGCCTGGATGGTGCTTCGTTTCTCTCCGGCCGAGCTGGATGCCGATCTGGCCCGCTGTCTCGGCAGGATCATGAATCTCCTCGACCGGATGCCACGCACCGGGGCCGCTCCCTGATCCCGGCGCGTAACGCCGCGGCGCGGCCTTCGGCCGGACTCGCCGGAAGGGGAGAGAATTCCGATACCTCATGTACCTTTCGAATCGATCGTTCCTCGCTCGCTACGGACTCGCGGTGATACTGGTATCGCTGGCGCTGACGACCAAACTGATCGTCGGCGGATGGTTCGGCATCGAGCGGCCGTTTCTCCTCCTCTTCGCCGCGGTCACCGTCACCGCGCTGTACGGTGGGCTCGGCCCCGCGATCCTGGCCATCACGCTGGCCTCGCTCGGCACCGCCTACTTCTTTCTTCCGAATCTGAACTCGCTCCATCTCGACCACGTGAGCCTGCTCCGTCTGGTCACGTTCGCCGCCGAGACGCTCACGGTAAGCCTGTTCATCTCGGCGCTCCATCGCGCGCGCCGCCGGAGCGAGGCCGAGGCGATCGAGCTGGGACGAAGCCGCGAGCTGTTCAAGAACACCTTCGAGCACGCCGCGGTCGGCCTGGCGCATGTCGGCACCGACGGACGCTTCCTTCGCGTGAACCAGCCGCTGTGCGACATGCTCGGCTATACGCGCGAGGAGCTGCTCCGCCGCTCCTTCCAGGAGATCACCCATCCCGACGATCTGGCGGCGGACCTTCAGAGGCTGCGGAAACTGCTGGCCGGAGATACCGACACCTACAGCATCGAGAAGCGCTACTTCCGCGCCGATGGCTCGATCATCTGGATCAATCTCACCGTCTCGATCGTCCGCTCCACGGCAACCTGTTCGGACTATTTCATCTCGGTGATCGAGGATATCACCAAGCGGAAGCGGGCCGAGGAGGAGATCCTGCGGCTCAACGAGCGGCTGGAGGCGCGGGTGGAGGAGAGAACGCGGGAGCTCGAGGAGGCCAACGGGGAGCTGAGGGCGTTCACCTATTCGATCGCCCACGATCTGCGCGCGCCGCTCACCTCGCTGCAGGGGCTTGCCCAGGCGTTGCTGGACGATTGCGGGGAGACCATGACCCCGGAGGCGCGGGAATATGCCTCGCGCATCTCGGCCGCCTCGGCGCGGATGGATCGGATGACGCAGGATCTGCTCGGCTACAGCCAGGTCCATCGGACCGAGCTGGTGCTCGAGCCGGTCGAGCTGGAGAAGGTGGTCGACGAGGCGCTGGCGCAGGCCTCGGCGCAGATGGCGGCAACCGGCGCGGAGACTCGCGTGGAGCGCCCGATGCCGGCGGTGATCGCCCACGCCGCCACGCTGCAGCAGATCATCGCCAACCTCCTCTCCAACGCGATCAAGTTCGTACCTTCGGGCGCCGTTCCGCGGATCGTGATCCGCGCGGAGCCTCGTGGCCGGATGCTGCGTCTCTGGGTGGAGGATAACGGAATCGGCATTGCCCCGGAGCATCGGGAGCGGATCTTCGGCGTCTTCGAGCGGCTGCACGCCGGAGGTGGATACTCCGGCACCGGCATCGGCCTGGCGATCGTGCGCCGGGGAGCCGAGCGGATGGGAGGATCGACCGACGTGGAGTCGACGCCGGGGGAGGGGAGCAGATTCTGGGTCGAGCTCCCCATGGCTGGCTGATACACTTTCAATCGACGTGCGGCAACATCTGATACTCCTGGTCGAGGATGATCCCGACCACCTCTTTCTCGTCGAGCGGGCCCTTGCCAAGGCCCGTCTGGCCAACCCGGTCCTGACGGTGACCGATGGGGAGGAAGCACGCGATTACCTGGCCGGACGTGGCGTCTATGCCGATCGCGAGCGCCATCCGCTGCCGATGCTGGTCCTGCTCGATCTGAAGCTCCCGCGCCTCTCCGGGCTCGAGCTCCTGTCGTGGATCAGAGCGGACGACCACCTGCGAGAGCTGTCGGTGGCGGTGCTCACCTCCTCCAAGGATGAGGAGGATCTGGCCCGCGCGTTCGATCTCGGCATCGATTTCTATCTGATCAAGCCGGCCGCGTTCGATACCGTGCTCGATCTGATGATGGTGCTCGACCTTCCCTGGCTCTTCACCTCTCCCCCTTCCTCGGATGCCTCATGATCGTTCCGCGCGCGAGGGCGTCGCGCAGCCCACCACCTGGTCGGCAGTGATTTCATCATTCATCATTCATCATTCATCATTCTGAATTCAAAATTCTCTTCGGTGCTCGACCTTCCCTGGCTCTTCACCTCGCCACCTTCCTCGGATGCCTGATGATCGCTCCGCGCGCGAGGGCGTCGCGCAGCCCCCTGCCTGGACCGTAGTGATTTCATCGTTCATCATTCTGAATTCAAAATTCCCTTCGGTGCTCGACCTTCCCTGGCTCTTCACCTCGCCACCTTCCTCGGATGCCTCGTGATCGTTCCGCGCGCG
>JBEHWX010000176.1:0-5847 GCA_048498995.1 Bacteroidota bacterium | reverse complement strand
TGATGGATGCTCGATCCCCAGAGATCGTCGTGCGGCGGCACTGGCGGGAGAAGGCGTCCCGCGGCCAGCATCGCCGCTCCGATGATCGCGATCGCGACGGGGCCCGTGGCGCGGCGCTCGGCGCGCGCCAGCCACACGGCCAGGCCGAAGCCGGCAAGAAGATAGGCCGCGTAGGGAGCGAGGGGGAAGGTGGCGCGCGGCTGCGGCGCCACGAGCGGGGCGAGGGGTCCGGGAAGAAGCGTGTCGAGGCCGCCGCGCCAGATCCAGGGGGTGGCGAGCGCGAGGCCGAGCGCGATCAGGAGCGCGACGGCGCGCGCCGCGCGCGGCCGGTGGAACAGGGCCAGCAGCCCGAGCGGGATCAGCGAGGAGAGGCCGATCGCCTGGAGGATGTTCACGTCGAAGAGCCGCGCCAGCTCCGACGGGCGATGGCACCAGATGAGCTGACGAAGCGAGAGGATCGGGATCTGCAGCCAGTATCCGAGGAAGACGAGCCGGAGCGCGTGGCGTGGTCCCGCCCAGCGTCGCGCGCCCGCGGAGGCCTCGTTGCGACGAAGGCTGGCGAGCTGGAGCGTGATGCCGGCGAGGAAGAGGTAGGCGGGGGCGACGAAGCCGAAGAGGATGTTGACCGGGTCCCAGACCGGGCCCTGGCGGTAGCTTCCGGCCAGGAGCGCGCTGGAGGCGTGCGCGCCGATCATCACCAGCACCGCGATGCCCCGCAGCAGATCGATCGACCGGCGCCGGTCGGTGTCCGACATCGCGGGGGCGATCGTCTCCGCGATCGCCGGAGCCTGCTCCGAAGCGGCTTCCGGAGCAACGTCGGTGGCCGGCGGGGAGCCGGTGCCGGCCGGCGCGGGAGCGGGGCGCTCGGCGGGGATCATCGCGGCAGCCCGCTCATGAGGCGATATGCTTCAGCGCGCCCTTGATGAGTGTCTCCACGTTCCGTTCCGCATCGGGGCCCCCCTTGAGGGCGCTCCGGATGGCGCGCTCGGCCGCGGGACGATTGTAGCCGAGGGCGATCAGCGCCGCCAGCGCCTCCTCCCTCACCGCGATACTTCCGCCGACGGCCGCGGCGGCCGCGCCGTCGATCGCTCCCATCTTGTCCTTCAGCTCGAGCGCGAGGCGCTCGGCGATCTTCCTGCCGATGCCGGGGAAGGCGGTGAGCGCCGCGGCGTTCCCCTGCGCGATGTTCGCCTTGAGCGTCTCCAGCCCGACCCCGCTGAGCACGCCGAGCGCGATCTTCGGGCCGACGCCGGTGACGCTGATCAGCAGCAGGAACATCTCACGCTCGGCCGGGTCGGCGAAGCCGAAGAGGGTGAGCGCATCCTCGCGCACCACCAGGTGTACGAACAGAGACGCGGTTTCCCCGATGCCGGGAAGGCGCTCGTAGGTGGCCAGCGAGATGTTCACGCCGTAGCCGACGCCGGCGGCCGAGAGGACCGCCTTGGTCGGGGATTTCTCGATCAGTGTTCCCTGCAGATGTTCGATCATCGATTCCTCTCCATCTCATCGGGCGCGCCCGGCCTCCGCGGCCTCGCGCCATCGTGCATGCTCTGATTGCGTCGGCTCACGCCCGTGGCCGGCTCACTGCTTGTCGGCACGGGTATGCTCCGGCTGCGGCCCCGAGGCGACGCGCCGGATCACCGCGCCCGGCGCCGGGGTCTTCGGCAGCCACATCGCGACCGTGGTGCCGGAGCCGGGGGCGCTGTTGAGCTGAATGGTGCCCCCATGCGCCTCGACGATCGCCTTGGTGAGCGCCAGCCCGAGCCCGTAGCCGCCGGTCTCCCGCGAGCGGGAATCGTCGGTCCGGTAGAAGGGCTCGAAGACCTTCGCCTGCGCCTCCGGGGGAATGCCGATTCCCTTGTCGGCCACCACCACGCGTCCGCCGTCATCATCCGGGAAGACGGTGACGGCCACCGGCTCGTCGGAGGAATACTTCAGCGCGTTGGAGATCACGTTGCGCACGGCCACCTTCAGCCGCTGGCTGTCGGCGGTGATCTCCATCCGCTCGGTGAGCGTGTCGAAGACGATCCGGTTCTCGTCGTGGCCGAACGATTCTATCACCCCCTTGACCAGCTCCACCACATCCACCTCCTCGACGATCAGGGCGCTGCCGAGCACGGCGAGACGCTCGTTCTCGAGCAGCTCGGTGATCATCGTGTTCAGCTCCCTGACGTTCCGCTCGATGGTGAGCTTGGCCTTCCCCTCCGGGAGCATCGCCAGGGCGACGTTCATCCGGGTGAGGGGGGAGCGGAGCTCGTGGCTCACGTCGAACAGGAGCCGGCGCTTGGAGGCGATGATCGCGGCCACCTGCTGCGACATCGCGTTGAAGGCGCGCGTCAGCTCGCCGAGCTCGTCGTTGGAGCAGAGCGCCACGCGGTGCTCGAAATCACCCGAGCCGACCGCCTTCACTCCCTCCATCAGCTCGGTGATCGGGCGGAGGAAGAACTGTACATAGCGATACGCGGCCACGAACAGGAGCACCAGCACGATGCAGAGCAGAAGGGTGGCCGGAAGGAGCGCCCCCTGCTCCGGCGTGGAGCGGAGGCGGATAACGTAGGTCCAGTTCGGCTCCTGCACCACCGCGTAGAATCGGCCGCGATAGCTCCTGACCACCAGCGAATCCTCGAACTCGGCCGGCGTCGGCTGCGTCTCGGTCAGGACCTCCCGCGTGGAGGCCATGTCCGGCGCCGTGGACCAGGCCACGCCCGGCTGCTCGACGCGCACGTCGATCGGGAAGTGGTCGGCGATCCTCCGGGCCGCGTCGGCGCTCGGGGGGCGTCCTACGCGGTCGGTCACCATCATCACGTAGCTGCCGAGCTGCTCGCGGATGAACTCGTTGTAGGTATCGCGCAGAACGTACTGGAAGTAGATGCCGATCGCGGTGGTCGCTATCACCGCCGTCATCAGAACCAGCGCCAGCACCTTCCAGAACAGGGAGCGTCCCTGCGGGGCCGAATCGAACGGATATGGTGGCTGTGCCTGCTGTGACGACATGGTCTGATCGTCTCCGATCTGTCAACGACGGTACGGGAAAGGTTCTATATGCAAGGTGCGACGCGCCTCGGAGCCTTCCGGGGCAACGTCGCACTTGCATTCATCATCGCGCCCGGGGCTCATCGGCGGTGCCGCCGGCCGGCGGGGCGCGTCATCTATGGCTTCATCGTGCCGGAAGCCGCGTGCCCCGGGACATCGCGCGGGGGAACGGCGAGAGCTCCGGCCTGGATCGCTGGCTCAGTCCTGCTCCACCATCGGCTTGCCGACGAACATGTAGCCGGTGCCCCAGATGGTCTTCAGGAATCGCGGGCTGCGGGGATCGTCGCCGAGCTTCTGACGCAGGCGGCTGACCACCACGTCCACCGAGCGGTTGAACGACTCCCAGGGGATGCCGCGGGTCTGCTCCATCATGAAATCGCGGTCCAGCGCCTTCTGCGGGTTCTCGGCGAAGAGCCTGAGCATTTCGAACTCGGCCGTCGTCAGATCGAGCTGCTTGCCGTCGAGCCGGGCCGCCTGCGTGTTGACGTCCACCTCCAGGCCGTCGAACCTGTAGATGCCGCCGGTGCCGAACTTGGCGCTGCGGCGGAGCACGGTCTGGATGCGCGTCCAGAGCTCGCGCACATCGAACGGCTTCGGCAGATAATCGTCAGCCCCCATCTCCAGACCAGTGATTCGGTCATTGACATCCCCACGCGCCGTCAACATCACGATCGGAACATTCGAGGTCTCACGGATCTTCTTGGCCACCTCGAAGCCGTCCATCTCAGGGAGCATGACATCCAGTACGACGACGTCCGGATTCACATCCTTCAGCTTCTTCAGTCCCGCCGAGGGACGATCGGCCGTGGTGACCTTCGCCTCCTGCGACTCGAAAAACTCGCTGAGAAGATCGGTGAGCTCGGTGTCATCATCGATGATGAGAATTTTTGTCTGGCTCATGAGCTGTTTGTTATCTCCTCGGTAGATGTTGCGCTTGCAAACCTGACAAAATTACCACCACGTCGAGGATTATCCCACTGCAAGCACTCAACAGAAGACGTTTGAATGTGTCGAAAAGTATGAATTCGCCCCCCTGTCGCGGCCGATCATGTCGTTTTTTCGCCTCGAATCGAGGCCGGCGCGCCCGCGGCTCTCCGGGCTCGCATGGATGGACCGGTTTCGGGAGGCCTCCAGGGGATCAGCGGAGAATGGTCACCGCCGTCGCGTGGCGGCTCCCCGACCGGCGGACGAACCAGACGCCCGGCGGGAGCTCTCCGGCCCCGATCTCGATGGTCGGTCCGTCGCCTCGGCGCGCGAGGGCGATCTGGCCGCGCGAGGAGATGATCTCGACGCTCCATGGCCCGCCGTCACGCGGACCGAGGATCGTCAGCCGTCCCGACGACGGGTTCGGAAGGACACGGGGCGCGTCCTCCGCGACGGAGCCGGCCGTCGACGCGGGGACCAGGGCGAGCGGGGTGTGGGGGATATAGCGATAGCCGCCGAGCGGAAGGGGAAGCGGCGCGGTGAAGTCCGGACGGAGGGTGAAGTCCGGGGAGATCAGGATGAACTCCCCGAAGGCCACCGAGGGGAAGAAGTAGTAGGGGACCGTGCCGCTGGCCGGCGTCCGGTAGCTCACGTCGATCACGCCGTCGGACCAGAGCCGGAGCTGCGCGCTCCAGGGGCCGCGCTCCTCCGGGACCGGCGCGTAGCGGGCAAGGCTGTCCCATTCCACGATGGTGGCCGCGCGCCCTCCCTGGTCCAGGTAGAGGAGCCGCGCCGTGGCCATCGAGTCCGGATCGGTCCCGACCGGACGCGGCGAGGCCTTGATCATGGCGTAGACTTCCGGCGCCCCCTCCTCGAACAGCGGCTCGACACGTCCGGAGCGGTGGACCCTGAGCCGGAGGATCATCCGGCCGAAGTAGGGGACCGGCTCCAGCAGCGGGATCTCCGCGGTGCCGTCGGGCGCGAACACCAGCCGGCTCGCGCGCGGATCATCGGCGATCGCCGACGGATGCTCCGGAAGCGATTCGATCGTATAGCCGTGATCGGTCACCGTGAGCGTGTCGCGCCAGCCGAGATCGAGGCTGCCGGCCAGCGCCAGGAGGAGCGTGCCGGCGAAGCGTGGCGGGATCAGCGCCGTGAACGAGCCGTCGACCGCCGGCGTCTGCGCCAGCGTCCACCAGGTGGCCCCCATGTCGCTGCTGGCGCGCAGGAACGCGAGCCCTTCCGGCAGATTGGTCACCGAGGTCACCCGGTGGATATCGTAGCCGTAGGTGGCGCGGGGATCGGTCGAGATCACGGCGGAGCGGACCGGCGTCTCCGGCGGCGTGTAGGCGCGTGGCGTGATCGTGACGCCGCCGGCCGGGACGCGCCGGAGCTCGTCCGGACCGAAGGGGAAGATCGTCTCGCCGGCGACTCTGACGCCGACCTGCAGCGCTCCCCGCTCGGCGGCGGCCGGGGAGTCCGGCCGAAGCTCGAAGGGGCGCTCGTAGTGGAGGCCGATCGCTCCATCCTTCTCGTGCAGCCGTACCTGACGCCGATAGGAGGCGAGCCCGGCGCGCGCGGCCGTGTCGTAGAGCGCGGAATCCACCTGCAATCCCTTCAGCTCGAAGATCGCCACCCGATCCGGGGCGTGGCCGATCACGCCGAAGGAGATCGAATCGACGCCGGTCACGTCGCTCATCATCAGGCCGGCGATGCCGCCGGCCGAGGCGATCTGCGGGTCGAGCGGCAGCGGGGCGCTCCGGGCCAGGCCGGTGCCGGCCTGGGTGTACGGGGCGATCCATCGCGCGTCGGCTCCCCAGGCCCAGGTGGTGTCGGCGCCGAAGAGGAAATTTCTGTACCAACCATTTCAACATATGGATGTTGTTAGCA
>JBEHWX010000175.1:0-5915 GCA_048498995.1 Bacteroidota bacterium | reverse complement strand
CCCCCCCCCCCCCCCTGCCTCGTCGTTTCCGGCGGGATTGTCGCGAGCCGGCAATCCGGGGCGTGAGCCGGGAGGAGATGAACGAGCGGGGCGCCTTCCCCTTCCGGTGACGGCGCCCCCACATGCCGCGTCCGGCCCTCGCGCGCGTGAGCCCGGTGTGTCCCTCGGGATCATCCCTGGGGATTGTCCCTCGAATGTCCGGACCCTCCATCTCGCACCCGTGACCGCATCCACGCATGGTCCGCGGCGGGCCCAACATGCGCCGGCCATCGAGGTGAGCGACTACTAAAAAACCACTAAGGGGAGAGAGCCGATTACCGTGATACGGAGATCCTCGCGCTGTTGCGAAGCCCCCCGATCTCGACCTGGAGAGTATAGATTCCGTTCGGGATCCCTGACACATCGAGTGGAACGACATATTCGCCGGCTGTTGGAATCGACCGACGGGGGAGTTCTTTGATCTTCGTGCCGAGCATGTCGTAGATGTTGATCCTCACGAAGCCGGAAGATGGGATATTCAGTTTGACTTCCATGGGGCCCACTGTTGGGTTTGGGGCAACCGAGATTTCAACGCGCGCGCCGGACTCAGTCGATGCGGGCGCGCGCCGGGACCGTATCAACTTCAGAAAGCCCGGGTCAGTCGAATCGAGCTCGTTGTAGAAGCCGGCCGAGATATCGTACGTGGTGTCGATAATGCCCGTTGTCGGTTGTACTCGTAGTCGGATGTACACGGCGGTTCCCGGTGGAGCCACCATGTGAGACGGGATCTCGACCTTGTCATCGAACGAAGAATCGGCGACTGAACGGGCAGTGATCGTATCGCCTCTCCAGAGCACGACACCGTCACTGTTACGCACCAGTTCCAGATAGCTTCGCAGATTCGCGGGGGAGCCGCCGGCCGAATCATAGGGTTGGCCATCGAGCCAGTCGACCAGAAACTCTGATCCGATCACCAGTCGACGGATCAGTACCGGAGCTCCGGATGTTGAAAAAATACTTGTCCGGGAGATGTCGCTCCCGTCGTCCAGCGTCTCCATCAACGTTCGGCCGCTGTCCGGAGGCGCGAAGAACGTCGGGGGAAGTGTTGGATCGAGGGTGATACCGGTATCCGGGTAGATCCTGTCGGGATTGAGGGAAGCGATAGGTATGAGAGCTCCACTGAAGGTCGGCAGTCCGCACGCGCCTATGGCGGGAAAGCGGGCGATTAGAGTGAGCCTGAGTGACTTCGACATGAAGACACGAAGCGAGTTGCCGGCAATTGCCGTGAAGTTCGTGTCCGGACGCGATGGATGGTTCAATAGAAGTCCGTCCATATACGATCCATTCCCGCTCGTGTATGCGGGAGTATGGATGAATGATCGAGCTTCCGCATCCCGATAGAAGAGGCTCGATCGGTCCATATAAGGAGCCGTGGCGCGGAACGGCACAAGTGTCATCGATGGATGGCGTCCTTGAGCGGCACGACTGGTGGCCGCGCCTCCGAAACGGTAGAGATACACCTGATCGGAGGATGCCACGGACGCGCTCCCCTTGGAGCGGAACCATGCAAGACCTCCCTCGGGCTTCCCTCCGGTTCCGATAAGTGAGGCCCTCGGTGCCATGGGGAACTCGATCAGGCTTGGTCGTTCATACAGCGAGCTGTCGTCTCCCCAGGAGTAGCTTGGCGTGTTCCAGGCGGCCTTGGCCGTGGTGGTGTCGCGGAATCTCAGATAAATGACGGAGATGCCGCCGGCAAGAGCGCGCGTGCTCTTGCCGCGGTAATACGGAAGGAGTGCCTCGAATGCCACGCCGGTTCGGACCGAGTCGGACGCGATCGACGGGTGGCGGAAATGGCAACCGGGAAGGCTTCTGCTGACTTCCTCCTGCATGCCAAGAGTCGTTATCACCGCGGCCGAGCCGGCCGGGAATCGAGCCCGAATACGTTGATAGAAGATATCCTCGCCAACACTGAATTGCTGTTGCCAGGCACAGTGCGTCACATGTCCTATACCATCATAGTTCCTGACATAGGCGAGCGTCGGATACTGGCAGAGCGAGTCGAGAAGATGGCGATTGAAGTCCTGCGTCGCCTTGAGCTGTATGGGTGTCGAGATATCAGAAGTGCCGACCAACGGAATATCGGGCACCGCCACTGCCTCGATCCCCTGTGCCGGCGTGGCCCAGGCAATAACGAATCCGGAGTCGATGCCGGTGACGGAAGGGGTCATCCGGTAGCCTCCCGAGATCGTTCTGGGCGCCGCGATGGCGATCAGCCGTCGCGAGATCGTGAGCGAGTCCGGATGTGGAAGGCGCGGCCAATAGCGTCCCTCCACGGATGTCTTGCCGGTTGCGGGATTCTGCCGTTCCCAGACGAAAAGCCACGCCGTGCCATTGCGTACCGGCGAGACGGATGGGAACATGTTCCAGGCCGCGCGCGTGGAGTCGGTCGCGTCGCTCGTGTCGGAGATCCTGAGCTCCTTCGACCACCTTCCCGAGGAATCCATCGTCATCGCGTAAATGATCGAGTCGCGCTCGTATACCACGACCTGCTGCTTTCGCGCGGCGTCGGACAGGCTTACCGAACGGACGGCATTGTTGTAGGCGGTACCGAGCGGGGAAAGGCCGGAGCGGATCGGCGTGATCTTGTACATTTCGCCACTACCGGGGCCAAGCCAGTCGAGCTGTAGCCTGGCTCCCGGAACGACCGTCATGCTCCAGCTCGTGTCTCCCACTTTGGTCACGCGGAAGCTGTCGACGAGAGTCCCCGTGTTCTGCTTCAGAACGATTACCGGACGCCGCACGTCGATGTTGCCGAAGCCATGGGTGCCATGGTGAATACCGGCCAGGGTATCCCATCTGGAGACCTGATCGAGCTGCGACGCGCTCGATGAGCTGTAGGTCATGCTGTCCACGGGCCAGCACCGACGGTTCACGACCAGAAGATAGCGTGCTCCGGCCGCCGTATCCGCCGGTAAGTGGTCCCCGGGCTCGAAGACCGCGATATCGATGTGCGTCTGGGCGCGCGCATCATATGCCGTGGAATCCGCGAACGGCCACGTATATCGTTGTGCCTGCCGCGCCAGCACCGAATC
Source organism: Bacteroidota bacterium (assembly GCA_048498995.1). Lineage (GTDB taxonomy): Bacteria > Bacteroidota > Ignavibacteria > OLB7 > OLB7 > JBEHWX01. Next base: position 2,844 of record JBEHWX010000175.1, on the reverse strand, counting down.
GATGAGTGGAATTGCCGTCAGCGAGCGGGTGGTATCGGCCAGGCTGACCCGGCTCGGGGTTCGTTTGAGAAGTTTGTAGACGGGGAGTATCCGGTCGTGGAACGCGTCGGTGATGCCGCGGACCGCGGCCAGCCGCGACCTGAAGCCGAGCCACATCCTCGGAAGCCCGGGGAGTCCGGCATCGCGGGGGTCTCCGGAAAGGAGTGAGTCGTATTCCTTATCGTGATAGCGGCTCAGGGTCGCTGAATCGAACCCACCATGCATGACTCCGAATTCCGGAAAGGAATATTGAAAATCCGAAAAGACGAGACCATCCACGCCGCAGGAGAGGGCCAGCCACGGCTGGACGGAGATCTCCTCTGGTGTCGTCGGACGCCAGTCGACATCGAAATGGGTCGAATCGGCAAACTTACCCTGTACCTGCGCGACATAATACACGGGATATGGAGCGGCGCCGAGCCGGCTGAACCGGACGCGCGCGACGTCGATCGCCTCCAGGGTCTGCGTCAGTTTCGTGGTCAGGGAAGCCTGGGTCTTCTTCGTGTAGAAATTGTAATCAGGACCACTGTTCCCCATCGTGTACCGGGCTCGCAGCGTGTCCGCGCCGATGACGGTATCCCGCCGGCTCGCCAGATAGAACGAGCTGCTGACCGAGGGGGACATCGAGTCGAGATTGGCGTACAAGATGGGAATTGCTCCGCCGATGTTGTATTCCTGGCTGGCGACCATGTGCACCATCTTGATGTCGGTCGAATCGAGGTCGCCGGAATAGGCGCGGAGGGAGGAAGTATGCCCGATCGGATTGCACCAGATGCCGCGCCTGTCGCTGGTGTCCCGCGCGAGAATGGCGCGCTGGACTTTCGAGGCGAGCAGACGGTAGCTCAGAAACCGCTCGAGGTTCGGCTCGTCGCGGATGCCGAAGCGCCACAGGATCGGGTTGAGCGCCATCTGCCGGCTTCCGCTGACGGTGTTGTCGTTGAAGACCGAATCGACCGCCGCCTGAACGACCCCGTCGAGCACGCCGTTCCTGACGGCTGAGACGACATGGTTGCCGACGGTGGCCTTCAGGAACGTGACCGGGACGACCCTGGTGGTATGGATATCGACATAGAAATCCGATCCCTCGACCGCGGCGTCACGGTTGATCGCGTCGGAGGGAAGAATCAGCTGGGCCTTGAGGGCGGCCAGCAGGCGCTGGCAATAGATGCCGCATTTCGTGAGCGTATCACTCCCGGATCCATTCGGGAGCGGCGTTTTTCCAACGGGGTTGTATCTGCCCGTGCCGGCGCCGGCTCCGTAGATGGTGTCCATGGCCGATGAGCTCCAGTGCTGAACGACCAGCGGAGTTCCGAACCCGCGCACCGTATCGAGGAACCGGAATGTGTACGTGAACTCCTTGTAGCCCGAGACGGTGTCGCCCACATTCAAAGGGTCGGTATAGAGGCCCTTCGTGATGGCATATTTCCGCATGGGGTAGTAGAAATTGCATCCGCAGTCGCTGATGGTGTCGTTCCGCCACTGTCCCGAGGTGTCGCGCCGATAGAGGAGCGCGTACGCGATAATAGCCGTATCGGGGATCGTCGGGGTTGGTCTGTTCAAACTGTCGAGGTCTGCCTTCAACATCATTGCCACATCGAAATATGTGGAAGAGTCGGGTTTGCCCATGCGCCCAAACCAATTTTGGGCAGCATGTAGGCCCGTGGACGATTGCTTGTTCCCACCAGCCATCAATGTGTCACCGTGATAATTGCTCGTTCGAAATAATGCGCCGAAGAATCGATTGTTTTGGATGGTGTCGTACTTTACGACGCTGTCCCTGAATTCTTTGCTATAGCGCCAGACGCCGCCCGGGAAGATATACCCCGGATCCGTGAAGCCGACGGCGTCGACCGTGTCGACATTCCATCCATAATAGTTCTCGATCGCGACGCAGTCATCGAACAGCTCCGCGATCGAGCAGGGGGATGTCACGACCTTGAGCGTCTCCTGATACGCGGCGCGATAGAAGTCCCGGTCCTGAGCATGGGTAACGCTATCCGGGAAAGCCAGCCCGTGCCAGGTGGCGCTGTCCAGATGGGAAAGGTTGCATTCCTGGCCGTAGAGTTGAGTGAAATCGATGTGGAGCGTGTCCTTGAGAAACTTGACCCGCGAGCGCCCGCCGTGTACGCCGATGGGGAACTCGTTGTCGGAACCGGGATCGAAGCGCTGGAACCCGTGATACGGTGCGGGGCTTTGAGCGCGGGAGTCCGGGGTGAGCGCGATGGCCCAGCAGATCGCCAGCAGGATGCCGGCGAATCGCGGAAGCGGATGATGCATGTTCGACCTCCGCTGAAGGTTGATTGGGCGTCAGTTTCGGCGCCGAGCGGGCACCGTCGTGGTTTCGTTTCCGATGCGAAGCGTGACGAAGCAGGCACCGGGGGGAAGGTCCGTTGCCGGAATCACGTATCCCCCCTCGCCGGGGCGAAGCACCGTCCGCAGCAGCACCCTTCCGCTCTCATCGGCGATCGAGATCTCCGGCGCGCGCGGATCATCGGTCGGGCTCCAGGAGAGGCGAAGCTCGTCGCCGGCCGGATTCGGGGCCACCAGGAGCGAGAGGGGGCGTCGCCGTGTTGCGTGAGGTTCTACGATACCGCTCGTGGAGGCGCAGGGCGTCTCGGTTCCGGGAGGAGGGTAGCGAGCCTGATCGGCATCGTGCGGCACATCCTCCCCCTGCCGGAGGTAGATCACCTCGCGAGCGTTGCCGACGGCCATGGCGGTGTGTCCGGATCCGTCGATATCTCCCAGCACGGCGTATCCTGTGTAGATCGGCCCTGGACGGATATCGACGATGGCGTCGACCAGGGA
>JBEHWX010000174.1:0-5945 GCA_048498995.1 Bacteroidota bacterium | reverse complement strand
TCCGCCGCGGAGCAATCCGCCGCGGAGCAATCCGCCGCGGAGCAATCCGCCGCGGAGCAATCCGCCGCGGAGCAATCCGGCGCCGAACGGTCCGGCGGGGCATAACGGCGAGGGGGACGCAGGGAACGGAGGGTCCGATGAAGGAGAACGGCCAAGAGTATCGGGAGATCACGCTCTGGACGATCGGGCACTCGACCAGACCGGTCGAGGAGCTCGTCGAGGCACTCCTCGCGCATGGCGTCACGGCGCTGGCCGACGTGCGCCGGTACGCCGGCTCGCGACGGCATCCGCAGTTCAATCCGGAGGAGCTCGGTCCGGCGCTCGAGCGGGCCGGCATCTCCTATCTCCCCTTCCCCGAGCTCGGCGGACGTCGCCGTCCACGTCCCGACTCGGTCAACACGGCGTGGCGCAGCTCGCAGTTCCAGGGCTACGCCGACTATATGGAGACGCCCGAATTCGCCGGGGAGATCGAGCGTCTGATGGAGGGGGCGCGGAGCCGCGCCACGGCGGTGATGTGCGCCGAGCTCCTCTGGTGGCGCTGCCACCGCTCGCTGATCGCGGACTACGTAATGGTCCGTGGCGCCAGAGTGCTCCACATCATGGACGCGCGCCAGATCAAGGAGCATCCCTACACCTCCGCCGCGCGGATCATCGACGGCCGCCTCTCCTACGAAGCCCCCGCGGAATGATGCGTGATGCCCTCGATGCCATGGAGGCTCGTCCGGCCCCCTCCAATGGCCGTCCCCTCCCGGCACCGCCGAACCCGCCCATCGACCTCCTACCCCCATTCCGCATCCCACGCGGCGCCGGTCGAATCCCGTGGCATTCATCCCCGCCCCGTGCACCTTCATCACCCTTCCGCTCCCATGATCGCACATCCCGATCACCCCAAGGCGCACTTTGCCAACCATTTTGAAATCGAATATCCAGCTCGGCATTTCACACTTGGTCATATTCTACCCCGAATTGCAGGTTTCTCGATAGACGCCATCGAAAAACGGCCTCTCACCCCTCGATCGATACGCCCAAGGAGCTCATGATGCAATTGGCACGATTCTACTAGCATTCATTAATGTGATTATGAATCGGGGAGTGTGGGTGATGGAACGAAGAGTATTTCATGTAATGCCGGGGCCGAAGGGATGGGAGCTGATCGGAGAACAAACCGAGAGCTCGAGGACGACGCACCCGGATATCCAACAGGCAGTGATGGCGGCGCGGGCGATCATCAAGACCGCCGGCTCGGGCCAGATAGTCATACATAACCCTGACGGCAGCGTGGAGGAAGAGTTCTCCTGATCGGCTTCCGATCGGCGAGATCAGTGGAAGGGACGTCGGGCGTTTCGATGCGCAAGGATCAGGTGGTGAGGTGATGGTGAGATGGAATGACGAAAAGGTTTGGCAGGGTTTCTGTAAGAGTTTGGACAGAGGATGTGACGAGAGAGAGCAGAGAGATGAAGAATGCGATGCGATTGGGTAACGGATGGGTGACAGGGACGGCATGGATGTGACAGGGACTGATGATGTGAACGATCGGGTGATGAGTGTGGGTGTGGATGAGAGTGATTGTTGGGGTTGAGCATGAATGGTGGAAGTGTGAACGGATGCTTTGGGTGATGGATGATTGGTGGTACGGATGTCAGGATTGAGAGGAGTCGAGAGAGAAGAGAGAGGAAACTGTGTGATTGAGGGACATGATGTGATTGAGGAACATGGGTGACGATGTACAAGGTTAGGGTGCATGATCGGGAAGGGATGCCGCTCCACTGAGGAGCACGAGAGTGAGAGAGGATCGTGGACCGGTGATGTGTGCGGAGGATGCGTGAGAAGGATGATGGTGCTGAGGTAGTGTGGGAGGTCCACGTCGGAAATTTGTCCGACGCCTACAAACGGGGAGCCGACAACGGCTCCCCGTTCGTTGTTACTCCCCACCACAACGATCACCGCCTTCCCCCCTGAGTCTACGCTGCGATACTCACGGTTGATCGGCGAGTGATGTCCTTCGTGCAATGTGAGTTCTTCGTGCAATGTGACGCTCGCACGTGCAATGCCATGGGATGCTCCGGCGCGAATGCAACGAGGCCCGGCGGGAATCATCCCGCCGGGCCTCGCGTTCTTCGGAGCACGATCATCGGATCATGCCCGCTTGCGTCGCTCGATCAGATCGATCAGATCGCGGTTCGGAGCGGCGTCGGCTCCTGCCCTTCCACCGTCCGTGCCCGTGCCACCGCGAGGATATGCTCCACGTGGTCGGTCATCTTCGGCGAGTAACGGAGCGTCACGAAGGCGCTCGTCTCGTCGAACTGACGGTCGATCACGTCGGCCACGTCGTAGATCTTCGAGAGGGCGTTGAACCGATCCAGCGGCACCTGCACCACCCGCTCCACGTACGTATCCTCCACCAGTCGGATCATCCGCTCGCGCAGCGATCCGACGTTGAGTCCGCGCTGCGCCGAGATGGCGATCGACTCCGGATAGCGGGCCCTCAGGTCGAGGAACCGTTCGTCCTGCGTGTCGAGCTGGTCGATCTTGTTGAAGACCATGATCACCGGGATCTCGGCGGCGCCGATCGACTGGAGGGTCTCCTCCACCACCTTGATCTGTTCGTAGACCGTCGGCGCCGAGGCATCCACCACGTGCAGCAGCGCGTCGGCTTCCTTCACCTCGGAGAGAGTGGAACGGAAGCTGGCCACCAGATGCGACGGAAGCTTCCGGATGAACCCGACCGTGTCGGAGACGAGCACGGTGCGTCCGGGCGTCAGCTCCACGGCGCGCACGGTGGAGTCGAGCGTGGCGAACAGGCGGTTCTCGGCGTGGACTCCCGCGCCGGTCAGCTCGTTCATCAGCGTCGACTTGCCGGCGTTGGTATAGCCGACCAGGGCAAAGCGGAAGCGCTCCTCGCGTCCCTTCCGCTGCGTTTCGCGTTGCGTGTCGATCCGCTCCAGCTTCTCGCGCAGGTGCGCGATGCGCGTGCGGATCATCCGGCGGTCGGTCTCGATCTGCGTCTCACCCGGTCCCTTCGTGCCGATACCACCGTACTGTTTCGAAAGGTGGGTCCACTGGCGCGTCAGACGGGTCATCATGTACTGAAGCTGCGCAAGCTCCACCTGCGTACGCGCCTCGCTGGAGCGGGCGCGCTTGGCGAAGATGTCCAGGATCAGACCGCTCCGGTCGATCACCTTCCGGTTGATCATCTTCTCGAGATTTCGTGCCTGCACCGGGGAAAGGTCGTCGTCGATGATCACAAGCGTGATATCCTCGTCCTGCACGATCTGCGCGATCTCCTCCGCCTTCCCCTTTCCGATGAAGAAGGCCGAGTCCTTGCGCGGGAGTGACTGGATAACCTTGTGGATGCTATCGGCGCCGGCGGTGTCGGCAAGAAGCTCGAGCTCATTGAGGTGATCGACCGTCTCTTCGCGAGTCACCGGCCAGAGGGCCAGTCCAACCAGAATCGCGCGCTCACGCTCGACCTGGTTGATGGTGTGTAGTCGTGTCTCTTGCAATGCTCTTTCGTTCTCGATGAAGTCGTCGCCATGGAACCGTCCGGCCCCGGCGACACATGTGAATCACTCACTCTACAGTGACGATTCTGTTACCTGGTTAGTCTCCCTCGAACGCCGGAAGATACACAGGACCGCATCGATTTATCATCCTCGAAACCCGCCGGCGTCCGCATGGCATGTCGCCACCCGCTATCGTCCGAATACGCCCGGTTCACCCCTTCACGCACCGCTCAGCGCCCCGCGTGGAGCACCAGGACGCCATCGCTCTCCACCCGCACCCAGTAGGCACTCCCCGGCTCGATCGTCTCGGCGCGCGCGGCGCGGCCGTCGGCGTCGTAGAGGAAGAATCCGGATGCGATGCGGGTTCCCTCGGCCGTCACCGCGTAGGCGGGCGCCGGCATGCTCGCGCCGCCGATCAGATTCCATCCGGCGCGCACCGGAATGCTCAGCGGCAGCCCGACGAATCCGCCCCGGCCAGCGACCGTCGTCGGCCGCTCGAAGCTCCGCCAGTAGCCGCTCCCCGGCATCATGGCCTCCGTTCCGTCCGCCGTTCCGTCCGCGCGGCAGGGGCTCGAGGCCGGCACCGTTCCGGCGTTGTAGGCAACCTCGTGGCGATACTCCCGAGTCACGACGATCGGCTCGCCGTCGGCCGCGTCGATCGCCGAGCCGGCGCGCACCACCAGGCGCGGCACCGACAGCCCATGACCGTCGAGCACCGCGGAGGCCGCGCGCTCGCCGTCGCCGATCTCCATCACCACGCTCTGGCCGATGTTGCCGGTCACCGACAGCCGTCGCGACATGCCGAGCAGACGAAGCCGTCCGGCCCCCTCGATCCCACGCTCGGCCACCAGATCCCCCGCCACGTCGAGCCGCCCGCCCACGCCGAGGTCGAGCCGTCCGGCGATCGAGCCGCCACCGGCCACGATGGCAGTGGCGCCGGTATCGAGCGCGAGCAGATACGGCTTGTCGACGATCAGGTCGCCGAGCACGTCGAAGGAGCCGACCGCGCTCTTCGGCGCGGCGATGCGAGCGTAGCCGCCGGCGCGTCCGTAGCGACCGGAGATTCGCGCGTCCCAGAATCCGTCGAACACCGTCGAGCCGGAAACCATCCCGCGCGCCTCGGAGCGGAGGCGGACCACCGAATCGCTCCGGATGCCGTTGCCGCGCGCCGCGTCGCTCTGGAACAGATGCCGCACCGTGAGCGGCCAGGAGCCGGCGTCGACCACGATGTTCGAGTCCGCGCTCCCCGCCCCGGCGATGACGAGCGAGGAGAGGGTGAGCCCTCCGCGAAGCGTGAGACGTCCGCCGGAAGAGGCGCGATAGAGGACGCTCATCCCCTCGTCCCACGAGCCGGAATCGCTGGCGATCAGCCCGCGAGCGCCGGTCATCATCAACGTGAATCCCTCGAGCAATCCGCGGTTGACGATGGTATCGGCCACCTCCCAGCGCAGCGCGGGATCGTCGGCGGTTATCGTTCCGTGGACCAGCACCGGGCCGTCGGCGCGCACCCACCCGTTGCCGCCGATGCCGGCGGTGACGAGCGTGGCGCCGGAGTCGACGAGCGCGCGGCCCATCAGGCGGGTGAAGTCGATGCGCCGCGAGGAGCGGAAGCGGACCTCGCCTCCCGCCATCCCGAGCGATCCGGAGATCTCCGCGAGCGTCCGCCTCGACGCGGGCCCCGTGGGAGGATCGGCCACCACCACGCCGGTCGCCACCACGCCGAAGACCGGGCCCATCAGCGTCGTGATGCCGGTGGTGCCCACCACGCCTCCCCTTCCCTCCGCCGAGGCCGACAGATAGCCTCCTCGCACGGCGAGGTTATACGAGCCGATATCGAGCGTATCCCGGTCGCCGATGGAGAGGGAGGCGAGCGACAGGGAATCACCGAGCTGGATACGCCCTCCGCCGGGGATGTTGACCGCGAGCGATTCGAACGTGCCGGTGCCCCGGAGGATGGTGCCGGAGCCGATCATCTCGATACGTCCATCTCCCGCCAGGATGCCATTGTTGAGCACGCTCCCCATCACCACCAGGGCGCGCCCCTGCGCGATCTCGATGGTGCCGTAGTTGAGGAGCTCCTCGACCTGCGGGGAGTGGAGCGCGATCTCCAGACGCTTCCCCGGGGCCACCACCAGTTGCGCGAAGTTGCCGCCGTACATGCCGGTCACGTTGCTGTTGATCACCACGGTGTCCCCGGCGTCGGGAGTGCCGGCGGGGAGCCATGCGATCGCCTCCCACGCCCCGTTCTCCTGACTGGTTTTGACCACGGCGCGCGCGGCATTGAGCGTGATGAGAAAGAGCGAGATAAACAGGTAGATCCACCTCATGGTATCGGCTCTCCGATGATGCTGTCGATATCGTTGCGCGTCCCGGACGCGACAGTCGCGCCGGGCGGGGACTCTCGGGAAACCGCCGGGCCGCGCGTGGCCGCCGAGCTGCCGC
>JBEHWX010000173.1:0-6180 GCA_048498995.1 Bacteroidota bacterium | reverse complement strand
TGATGGGCCTCATGGCGCACGCTGAGGACGTGCGGCTACCGAGGCGCGATGATGGGCCTCATGGCGCACGCTGAAGACGTGCGGCTACCGAGGCGCGATTACAGGCTTTCTCTCCCATACCGACGGCCTTCCCGTCAGGCGTTTCGGCGCGCGCTCTTCAATCTGCCGCGGTTCCCGGGGGAGCCGCCCATGCGTGGTCCCGTGTGTTCTGATGCCGGCCGTTTCCGGCCCCGGCGATCAGGCGTTGACCGCGCGGCCGTAGATCGATTCGAGCTCGTCGTACTGATAGTCGAGCATCCGGCTCCGGAGAAAGTCCCGCTCCGACGACCAGAAGGAGCGAAGGGAGGCGCGCGCCTCCGCCTCCTGCAGCAGCAGGATCGTCAGCGCCGCCGGCGAGAAGAGCGCCATGCCGGACTCGTAGCTGACGGTCGTGTCGGCCGCCACCGAATCGCGCGCCGATCGGTAGCGGGCCAGTTGCTCGTCCGCCTTCTTCATCAGGAACCCCCGCGCCTCGTGGCGTACCGAGATGTAGCGTCCGTTCCTGACGGCGAAGATATCGCTCGGATAGGGCTCGGCCTCGGCGTGGGAGGCAAACGAGGGCCAGAGCTCATCCTGCAGAAGTATCGCGCTGCCGATGCCCGGAATCTCGGTGAACGTCGGGTCGCCGTGCGTCGCCTGGAAGATCGGGCGGATGGCCCCGCCGGCGCCGGAGTAGATGTTGACGCCGTTGCTGGCGATCGGATCGTTGCCGCCGGAGTTGAGGGGAACGATCAGCTCCGGGACGCGATCCCCGGTCAGGTCACGGAGCTTCAGCTCGGTCGCGCCGAGGATCTCGTCCTGCACCACCGGCCGGTAGCCGCGCGCGGCGGTGTCGAACCGGTAGATCTGGATCATGTCGGCGCGCGTCCCCGGGATCACCATGCCGGTGTCGAGGATGCTGGTGACGATGTACTCGACCCGTCCACTGCCGTCGAGGTCCACCGCCATCAGGGTATCGAGCCGGCGGGGGGGCTCGAACTTCGGCGTGGTGAAGCTCAGATCATAGACCTGCGGGATATCGCGGCGCGGCTCCTCCGGATGGCGCTGGTCGGCGCAGCCGGCCATCAGCGCGGCCGCGAGCGCGACGATCGCCGCCGTCGCCAGCGCGGAGCGTGGCGGTAAGGAGCGCCCATGGCCGGCGCGCGCGTCGGTACGCGGCGCGCCGAACGGCGGAGGCATCCGGAGCCGACGCATCGGGCGCCGGCGTATCGGGCGCCGGCGCATCCCGGGATGATTCATCGCGCGATCCTCGAGCAGTGGATAGAAACAGACTCGGGCCGCCGGAGCAGATCGCGACGCGAGGTCGCGACGTACCCGACCGCCCGAGCGGACGAATTGGCTGACGCATGGGAGCCGGAAGCGCGGGAGCCTCAGGCCTCGGATTCGGTCTCTTCGTCTTTCTTCAGCGTCTGAACTTCGGCACGGATGTCCTGGGCGAGCTGACGCAGCTCCTGCATGTGCTTGCGAACCCGGACGCCGGCGGCCTTGTTCCCCTTGACGTAGAACTTCTCGAAGTCCTTTTCGAAGCTCTCAACCATGCTTTTCAACTGGTTGAAACGGTCCATTGTGTGCCTCCTGTGGATAGTAGGATAACCGATTGCATCCGTGCCGGGGCTGATGCCCTTTCGGTCCGTGTCCAGCCGTTCGATCGTCGAGACCCGAGGGAGTCGAGGTGACCGAATCGCCGCGTCGCGTCGGAGACCGGCAGTGAGCGATCGCTAAAATTCCGAAGGAATCGCGGCCTCAATATACAAACGCCGCGATTTTCGCACGAAAATAATCTTTCTCGTCGGCTAGACCAGGTATCCGAAATCGTGCCGAAATCCGCGTATCAGAAGGCTTCCACCTCCATCTTCAGGTAGCGGCCGGTATAGCTCCGCTCGTTGGTCATCACGTCCTCCGGCGTTCCCTCGGCCACCACCTCGCCGCCGAAGCGCCCACCCTCGGGCCCCAGATCGATGATCCAGTCGGCGGATTTGACCACGTCCAGGTTGTGCTCGATCACCATCACCGTGTTCCCCTTGTCCACCAGCGACTGCAGCACCTTCAGCAGCAGGCGCACATCCTCGAAGTGAAGTCCGGTGGTCGGCTCGTCCAGCAGATAGAGGGTCCGCCCGGTGCCGACCTTGGAGAGCTCGGTGGCCAGCTTCACCCGCTGCGCCTCGCCGCCGGAGATCGTCGTGGCCTGCTGGCCGAGCCTGATGTAGCCGAGGCCGACGTCGAAGAGCGTCTGGAGTTTCCGCTTGATGCGGGGGATATCCTCGAAGAACTCGAGCGATTCGGCCACCGTCATGTCGAGCACGTCGGCGATCGATTTCCCCTTGTAGCGGACCTCCAGCGTCTCGCGGTTGTAGCGCTTGCCGCCGCAGACCTCGCAGGTCACGTAGACATCCGGCAGGAAGTTCATCTCGATCTTCTTCAGGCCATCTCCCTGGCACTCCTCGCAGCGGCCGCCGGAGACGTTGAAGCTGAAGCGTCCGGCGGTATAGCCGCGGATCTTCGACTCCGGAAGCTGCGTGAACAGATCGCGGATATAGGTGAACAGCCCGGTGTACGTGGCCGGATTCGAGCGGGGGGTCCGGCCGATCGGCGACTGGTCGATGTCGATCACCTTGTCGATATGCTCGAGCCCCTCGATGGCGGCATAGGGGAGCGGAGGGGTGTGGCTCCGGTAGAAATGCCGCGAGAGGATCGGGAAGAGGGTCTGGTTGATCAGCGACGACTTGCCGGAGCCGGAGAGGCCGGTGACGCAGACGAACGTGCCGAGCGGGAGCGACAGATCGACTCCCTTCAGGTTGTGCCCGCGCGCGCCGCGGAGGGTGATCGACAGGCCGTTGCCGGCGCGCCGCTCCTCCGGGATCGTGATGGTCCGCTCGCCGGTCAGGTACTGGAAGGTGAGGCTGCGGGTCGTGTCGACGTGATCGGTGAAGCCGGCCGGAACCGGCTCCGCCTTCCCGTTCTTTTTGCTTCCCTTGCCGTTGGCGGTCGCCTTGTCGGCCGCCTTCACGGTTGCCTTTGCCATGGCCTTCGCGTCGGCGGTGCGGCTGCCGTTGCCGCTGCCGCTGCCGGCGCTCTTCTTCCCCTTGGCGCTCAGCTCGGCGCGGCGCTCCAGGAACAATTGGGGAGGAGCGGCTCCCACCAGCTCGCCGCCATGCTCGCCGGCGCCGGGGCCGAGGTCGATCACGTAATCGGCCGACTCGATCATCTCCCGGTCGTGCTCGACCACGATCACGGTGTTGCCGAGATCGCGCAGCCGCTTGAGCGAGCTGATCAGCTTGAAGTTGTCGTGCTGATGCAGGCCGATCGAGGGCTCGTCCAGAACGTAGAGCACGCCGCTGAGCTGGGAGCCGATCTGCGTGGCCAGCCTGATCCGCTGCGCCTCGCCGCCGGAGAGGGTCCGGGCCGAGCGGTTGAGCGTCAGGTAATGGAGTCCCACTTCCAGGAGGAAGGAGAGGCGGTCGACGATCTCCTTGATGACCAGGTGCGCGATCTCGTGCTGGCGATCGTTGAGCTGGAGCGATTCCAGGAGCTGGATCGCGTCGTTGATCGGCAGGGTGACCGTGTCGTGGATGTTCTTGCCGTCGATGAGCACGGCGAGGCTCTCCGGCTTCAGCCGGCCGCCATGGCAGGCGGGGCACTCGGTCGTGGTCATGTACGCCTCGGCCCACTCGCGGGAGTTGGCGCTGCCGCCGCCGTTGAGATAGTGCTCGAGGTTCTTGATGATCCCGTCGAAGCGGTGGTTGTAGGTCACCCTCCGTCCGTTCGGGTAGGTATAGATGATCTCGAACTTCTGCTTGCCCCCTCCCTCCATCAGGGTGGTGAGCGCCTCCTTGCTGTACTCGGAAAGGGGAGTCTCCGAGGTGTAGCCGAAGTGCTCCACCACGGCGAGCACCTGCGCCCACTGCCAGTTCCGGCGGGGCTTGCCGAGCGGGCGGATCGCCTCCTCGGCCAGCGACAGGCTCCGGTCCGGGATGATCAGGTCCATCGCGAACTCGTACGACTCTCCCAGGCCGTCGCACTTCGGGCAGGCGCCGTAGGGGGAGTTGAAGGAGAAGGAGTTCGGCTCCGGCTCCTCGTAGCTGATCATGCAGGTCGGGCAGGCGAGCTTCTCGGAGTAGAGCGCGTCGGAGTCCGGCTTCTCCCATTCGGCCACCACGAGCGTCCCCTCGCCGAAGCGGAGGGCGGTTTCGATCGAGCCGAAGAGGCGGGAATGCCCGGCGGCGCTCACCTCGAGCCGGTCGACCACGATCTCGATATCGTGGATCTTGTAGCGGTCGACCTTCATCCCGGAGATGATCTCCTGATACGAGCCGTCGATCCGCACGCGGGTGAAGCCGTCGCGGAGGATCTTCTCGAAGAGCTCCTGGTAATGTCCCTTCCGGCGCCGGACCACCGGGGCCAGCACGGCCACCCGCTTGCCGTCGAACCGGCGCTCGATGGCGTCGACGATCTGATCGAGCGTCTGCTTCACCACCGGGGTGCCGCAGCCGACGCAGTGCTGCGTGCCGACGCGGGCAAAGAGGAGGCGGAGGAAGTCGTAGATCTCGGTCACCGTGCCGACGGTCGAGCGCGGGTTGGTCGAGACCGTTTTCTGCTCGATGGAGATGGCCGGGGAGAGACCCTCGATCAGATCGACCTCCGGACGCTCCATCAGTCCGAGGAACTGGCGGGCGTAGGGGGAAAGGCTCTCGACGTAGCGGCGCTGTCCCTCGGCGTAGATCGTGTCGAAGGCCAGGGAGGATTTCCCGGAGCCCGACAGACCGGTGATCACCGTGAGGGAATCGCGGGGGATCAGCACATCGACCCCCTTCAGATTGTGCTCGCGCGCGCCTCGGACGACCACTCCCTCGTCATGCACCCCGGGCAGGGGGGCGTGGGCGTGGCCGATTTCGCTCTTCGTTTCGGTAGTCTTCGTTTTCAATCGTTCAGCCTGGCAGCGTTCTTGATCCTGATTCATCGTGCGGGGATTCCCACCGCCGGATCGTTCCGCCGCGTCCGTTGGCCGGAGCGCGGGCCGGGAGATGAAGGGGGGAGGGAAATTCTTCGAACCCGCCAAATTACGGCGCCCGGTGCGTGTTCGGCAAGGGCGCAGAATGTCCGATCTATCGACGATCGGGTCGCCCGTGAAGTATCTCGAATGTGTCGCGGGCGCAGATCGTTGCAATCTCCGGAGTTGATGACGATGACGAAGCGATCGCGCGGCCTGGCCGCGCCACTGACGGCTCTTCTGATGGCCCTGGCGCCGCTGCTCGGCGCCTGCAGCGACAACTCGCCGACCAATCCAGGCACGTCGCAGAACGTGGGGAAAACCTCCGCGATTACCGTGCTGCACGCCCTTTCCGATGCCCCCGGACCGGTTTCGTTCACCGTCGGCGACAGCACCGTGATCGCCGACACCCTGCCGTACGGCGTCCCCAGACGCGTGCAGGCGCAGATCGGCTCCGACGTGGCGCTGACGGTGAGGTCGACGGCCGGGCAGAGCGTGGGGAGCACCCACACGCCGGTCGACGCGGCCAAGATCACCTGGGTGATCTTCACCGGCCTCACCTTCGGCGACCCGGCCCGGGAGCTGATCAGCGTGACCACCGGCCGCCCGAGCATTCCGGCCGGACGCGCCCTGATCCGGATGATCAACGCCTCGCCGAATGTCGGCGCGGTCGATCTCCGGCTGGGGGATGTGGCCGGCGCCCGCGTCGGCACCTCCCAGGCGTTCAAACAGACCGGCGAATTCACCTCGGTCGACACGACGCTTCGCCAGCTGGTGGTGACCGCCTCCGACGGCGGCTCGCAGCTACTGACGGTCCCGATCGTTCCGACGGCGGGGAAGCTCTACACCGTGGTCCTGTTCGGCAGCCGCCTGGTGCCGAGCGGCGATTACGCGCTCCGCGCACAGGTGGTCGAGGAGCCGTAAGGGGAATCCCCCGGCGATGCCCCGGCCGATCCGCGGCAAGAGCGCTCGCTGAAGACGGCGTGGAACGTACGGGCGGCCCTCCGTGGCCGCCCTGCGGCGGCAGGAGAAGTGGAGTGCACGCTGATGACGGCGCACGCTAAAGACGTGCGGCTACCGACGTGCGGTTACCGATGTGTCGACCAGGGGCTTGCCGCGGCATCAATGGCGCGCGCTAAAGACGCGCGGCTACC
>JBEHWX010000172.1:0-6212 GCA_048498995.1 Bacteroidota bacterium | reverse complement strand
GGCTACCGACGCGCGGCTACCGACGCGCGGCTACCGACGCGCGGCTACC
This sequence comes from Bacteroidota bacterium, assembly GCA_048498995.1. Taxonomy (GTDB): domain Bacteria; phylum Bacteroidota; class Ignavibacteria; order OLB7; family OLB7; genus JBEHWX01. The sequence continues at coordinate 6,163 of JBEHWX010000172.1, read as the reverse complement.
GACGCGCGGCTACCGACGTGCGGCTACCGACGTGCGGCTACCGACGTGCGGCTACCGACGCGCGGGTACCGATGTGCCGACCAGGGGCTTGCCGCGGCATCAATGGCGCGCGCTAAAGACGCGCGGCTACCGGCGTGCGGCTACCGATGCGCGCCTCCCCGGCGGGCGCGCCGGGGAGGCGCGCTTCCGCATCCGCTTTCCATGCGTCGGATACATCCGTATCTCTCATGGCGGGCGTTTCAGGCCCCGGCGAGGCTCCCGGATTCCGGGACTTCGCCGGGGCATCACCCCATCGTCCCTCGTCGATGCATCCTCGTCTCATCGACACGCCATCCAGACGCTTCATCTCATCTTCTCATTCCGTCTCCATATCTCGTCGCCCATCTCCCGCGGCGGATCCGATCGTGAAGCCTCCGCGAGGGCGCATGAACGCTCGAAATAGCGGCGTGTAGCCTATTGATATCATTCGCACGGCTGCGTATACTGACCGCGGCCCTCTTCTCCCAGCCGCGGCCCGGTTCCAACCGCGGTCCAACCGCGGTCCCGCCGCGGCTCTGAGATCAATCCACGGAAGCGATCAATTATCATCGATTGACGGAGGTACGCTGTGGCTGCAGAGATCAGATCAGAGAGTATCCGCAACATTGTCCTTGCCGGACATGGCGGAGCGGGAAAGACCACCCTGTCCGAAGCGATGTTGTTTGCGGCGAAAGAGACCAGTCGGATGGGGCGGATCGAGGACGGCACGACCGTGAGCGATTACCATCCGGATGAGATCGAGCGAGGAATCTCGATCACGCTGTCGCTTCTGCATGTCGGTTGGAGAGGGCACAAGATCAATCTGCTGGATACGCCGGGCTTTCCGGATTTCATCGGCGAAACCAAGTCCGCCGTGCGCGTGGCCGACACGATGCTGATGGCCATCGACGCCTCCACCGGCGTCGGCTTCGGCGCCGATTCGGCCTGGGAGTTCGCCCAGGAAGCCAACATCCCGGTGCTCTTCGCGCTGACCAAGGTCGAGGTGGAGCAGGCGCACTACGAGGAGACGCTCGAATACCTCCGTGAGCATTTCTCGCGCGACGTCGTTCCGCTGGAATACCCGGTCTACGAGAACAAGCAGCTGGCCGCGACGGTGGACATCCTCTCGATGCGCTGCATGCGCTTCTCGGCCGACGGCACCGGCACCCATCAGGACAGCCAGGATATCCCGGCCGAGGTGGAGGCGCGCTGCACCGAGCTCCGGAGCACGCTGATGGAGACCCTCGCCGAATCCGACGAGAGCCTGCTGAACGCCTTCTTCGAGAACGGGGTGCTGACCGAGGAGGAGATGCGCCGCGGCCTGAAGACCGCCGTCCTCCGCCGGAGGATCTTCCCGCTCTTCGCCGTCTCGGCCGCCCGGAACATCGGGGTGACGCCGCTGATGGATTTCATCGTCGACTTCTGCCCGAGCCCGATCGACATGCCGGAGCCGGTGGCGGCGATGGCCGGGCATCAGGAGCCGATCAACCTGCCGAAGAATGTCGAGGGTGATCCGGTCCTCTTCGTCTTCAAGACCGTCAGCGAGCCGCATCTCGGGGAGCTCTCCTTCTTCCGCGTCTTCAACGGGAAGGTCTCCCCCGGCATGGACCTGGTCAACGCCTCCAACGGCTCCACCGAGCGGCTCAATCAGCTCTACATCACCAACGGCAAGAACCGCGCTGACGTCCCGGCCCTCTACTTCGGCGATCTGGGCGCGGTGGTGAAGCTGAAGAACACCCACACGAACAACACGCTCACCTCCAAGGGACGGGGCATCTCGATCCCGACCATCTGGTTCCCGTCGCCGATCACCGACGCGGCCGTCGTGCTCCGCGGCAAGGGGGACGAGGCGAAGGTGAGCGAGGGGCTCCACATGATGCACGAGGAGGACCCGACGTTCAATGTCTATATCGATTCCGATACCCACCAGACGGTGGTCAGCGGACTCGGCGAGCTCCATCTGGACGTGATCATGAAGCGGCTCCAGTCGAAGTACGGGGTGGAGGTGGAGATGAAGCCGCCGCGCATCCCGTATCGCGAGGCGATCAAGGGCTCGACGACCACCAGCTACCGTCACAGGAAGCAGACGGGGGGCGCCGGCCAGTTCGCCGAGGTGCACTTCTACATCGAGCCGTGGGACGAGCATCGTCCGGTTCCCTCGCAGTATCAGGTGCGCGGCGAGGATCTGGAGACGCTGCCGTGGGGAGGGAAGTTCCACTTCGTCAATTCGATCGTCGGCGGAAGCATCGACGCACGGTTCGTTCCGGCTGTGAAGAAGGGGATCCACGAGATGCTGCAGCGGGGCGCCTTCGCCGGCTATCCGATGACCAACGTGCGCGTGGTGCTCTTCGACGGCAAGATGCACGCGGTCGATTCCAACGAGAACGCCTTCAAGACGGCGGCCCGGATGTGCCTGCGGCAGGGGATCAAGGAGTGCCGGCCGCTGCTGATGGAGCCGATCTGGGATATCGAGATCGTGGCCCCGGTGGACTTCATGGGAGATATCATGAGCGATCTCTCCAGCCGTCGCGGGCGGATCATGGGAATGGACACGAAGGGGACCGCGCAGGTGATCAAGGCGCAGATTCCTCTTTCCGAGCTTTACGGCTACGCGGCCCGGCTCCGTTCCCTCACGCAGGGACGCGGCAGCTACACGCGCGCCTTCAGCCATTACGAGGAGGCTCCGAAGGAGGTGGAGACCAAGATCGTCGCCGGCGCCGAGCTGGCCGAGATGGAGGAATAACCTCCACGGGATCTCCGGAAGGCCCGGGAGCGTCGGACTCCCGGGAGCGGATCGTGACGGGGGCGGACGTGCCGGAAGGTGTGTCCGCCCCCGCCGTTTCCGGTGAGAGCGGATCGGATCGTACGCGGAGAAGTGATGCGCGCGATGAGAGATGGAGGGGGCGGATTGGGCGGCGCAATCCGTCGGAGGGAGCGGCTCGTATCCGGTTCACGCGCCGGACTCCGATCACGCCCGAAACCACTTCCGGCGGCGATCCACTCATGATGATACCGGAGAAGAACCCATGCGACGATTCTCTGCCCGCCACGCCGCGACCGCATCCCTTCTCGCGCTCCTGACGGCGACGTTCCTCGCCGGCTGCGACAAGGACGACGATACCCCGGCCTCCCCGACCCCCGCCGCCTCGGCGCCGAAGCGCGCGGCCTGTCTCGGATTCAACGTCACGGTGACGGCTGGACCCGATTCCGGCAGGACGTGGGACGGGGACCTGATGATGACGCTAGAGCCATCCGGCTACTTCACCGCCGTGCTGGTGCCGGTGGATTCGGCGGTCCGCGCCACGCTCACGGTCACCGATTCCTCCACGGTGATGGCCAGGGCCACCGGGCAGGCCAATGGCGTGTCGGTGAACTGGATTTTGCACTTCGTGGGGGGAGAGGAGGTGTTCGGCTCCGGGATGATCGATCTGACGGTCGATCCGCAGACGCTCCGCGGCATCACCAGCGGTCCGACCACGAGCGATCGGGGGGTGTTCCACGGGCGCTGGTTTCCGCCCTATATCCGGACCGTGAGTTGATGGGAATGGCGTTGCGGAATGAAGGATCCGGCGCGCGGCGTTCTGGAATGGCGCGTTTCGGAACGGGGCTCGAATGGGGATGGTTCGGGACGTGAACGAGAAAGGCCCGACCACCACAACCGGTGACCGGGCCTTCCATGAAATCGTTTTTTTCGACGAATTCGCTCAGTTGCCGGCGAAATCGGACTGCGCGAGATCGAAGCGCTCCAGGGATCCCTTGTCGAAGCGGATCACCTCGGTGACGTAGTCGCTGGCCAGGTCGGTCGCCAGGCTCTGGCACAACCGTTGAGAGCTGAAGAGACCGAGGCAGACCTTGTAGTAGACCTGTCCGCCGTTGCGGATCTCGGTGAGGAACGCGCGATCCTCGGTGCCGTTGTTGAGGCTCTGCTGCAGGGCGTAGGCCTCATCGAAGTTCTGGGTCTCCTTGACCAGGACGGAGAATCCGTGCGGGGCGACCGCGCGACCATCTCTGTCGAAGGTCATCGTCGAGGAGGCCTGATCGTGGGAAAACACCTCGATCTGCACATCCGCGGTTCCACGTCCCTTGATGCCGAGGCGGGAGGCGGCTCCCTCCGACACGTCGAGCAGGCGTCCGCGGCAGAACGGGCCCCGGTCGGTAACCCGAACCAGAATCGCGCGTCCGGACTTGGAATCGGCGAGTCGAAGGATCGTTCCGAACGGAAGCGTCCGGTGGGCGGCGGTCAGACGGTCGCTATCGAAGCGCTCGCCGCTGGCGGTGCGCCGGCCGTGAAAGCCGGGACCGTACCAGGAGACATGGCCGTTGAGCGTCTGATCCGGGGTGATGGCCTGGGCGTAGCTGGAGTCGACCTTGGTCGTCTCGTTCGCCTTGGCGTCGTAGAGCGAGTCGATGTTCACGCTCGGGCGGTGGCTTGCCACCGTGCCGACTTCCGTGCCGCTGGTCGTGCCCGACAGACCGAGAAGAATCGATCCGGTGCCGGCCGCGCTCAGCATCCCGGCGGTAACGAGAGCGACCAGGGTCGCCTTGCGCTTCCGCTTCGGTGCAACGTTATGTGAGTTCAAACAACCCTCCGCGTTACGTTCAACTTACTGTCCTTGCCCCCGTACTGCGCCCCTGCAAAGCGTTCTGGAGACGGGCAAAGATAGTCTGAGCCGTAGCGTGGGGGGCTTAATTCTTATTCATCGTTTTCTCATAGAGCCGGTAGGTCTTGTAGCGCTCCCCGTTCAACAGCTTCGCCGACCGGTTCATCATCACGTTGTCCTCCAGCACCCAGGAGGCTTCTCCCTCGGTATATCCCTCCCCCCGCACCATCCTCGTACCGATCTCATAGTAGAGCAGAGCATCGAGTCCATGCCCCTGGAAGCCAGGAACCACGCCAAGTATCAGGATCCGGCCGCGCGTGATCTTCTTCTTCCGGAACAGGAGAGAGTAGGCCGCGCCGAGCAGGCTGCCGTTCCGATTGTACATCAGCGCCTGGTTGATATCCGGCAGCGCGATCGCCACCCCGACCGGCTCTCCGTTGATCTCCGCGATCAGCGTCAGCTTCCGCTCGGCCACCTGTTTCAGGTCCTTGGCCAGGAAGTCGAACTCCTCGTCGGTCATCTTCACGAACCCCCAGTTGAGCTCCCAGGCGGCATTGTACACCCGCTTGAGAATCTCCACGTCCTTCAGAAATGCCGATTTTGGGCTGAAATTCACCGTTCTGATGGTCGCCCCAGACCTCTGGCGTACCCGCTCGACCACCCTCTCCAGCTTCGGGGTGATGAAGGTCTCGGCGCGGAGACGATAGGCGTAGAGATCTTTAACTTTCGTTAATCCATACGTTTCGATTACACGGCTGTAATACTTCGGGTTGTAGGTCATCAGAACCTGGGGCGGATCGTCGAATCCATCCACCAGCAGGCCGGCCTCGTCGTTCATCGACGGGTTCACCGGACCGCGCATCGCGGCCATGCCATGCCCGGCCAGCCAGCGCTCGGCCGCCCCGAGCAGCGCGTCGGCCACCTCCTGATCGTCGATGGTCTCGAAGAACCCGAAGAACCCGACCTTGTCGTTGTGCGTGCTGTTGTGCAGGTGGTTGACGATCGCGGCGATCCGTCCGACGATCTTCCCCTCGCGACGCGCCAGGAACAGCTCCATCTCCGCGTGACGGTAGAAGGGGTTCTTCTCCCGGTTCAGCAGCTTCTGACGATCGGCGATCACCGGAGGGGCCCAGTGGGGATCTCCATTATATATGGACCAGACCATGGTGATGAAGGAGCGGAGATCGCTCCGCGAGCGGACGGGCGAGATCGTGACTGACATAGGCTCCGATGCCTGCTCTCCCTGGCGGGATTGGTGAAGGGATTCGATGAGGATACCTCGGGCGGGGCTCCATGCGACGGCGGGCCGTCCCGGCCGGCTCATCTGTCCGGCGCGGTCGGCCCGCGCGAAGTTACGGGAATGAGGCGCCATCACATGCACCCCACCATCTCTCGATCGCGATTCTCCCGAGGCTCTTCCATCGGGATGCGATCCTCTCGGATGCGATCCTCTCGGATGCGATCCTCTCGGATGCGATCCTCTCGGATGCGATCCTCTCGGATGCGATCCTCTCGGATGCGATCCTCTCGGATGCGATCCTCTC
>JBEHWX010000171.1:0-6744 GCA_048498995.1 Bacteroidota bacterium | reverse complement strand
CGATTGCCGATTGCCGATTGCCGATTGCCGATTGCCGATTGCCGATTGCCGATTGCCGATTGCCGATTGCCGATTGCCGATTGCCGATTGCCGATTGCCCCAACGACATGAACGTCCCCACCATTTTCCCATAACGGAAAACGAAAACAGGCCTCCGGAGCTCGCACGGAACGTGTGCAATCAGCGTGCTCCAGGAGGCCTGTCCTTCTCGGAAGCGCTCGGCCGTCGTGTCAGCGGCGGAGGGGCGGGTCCGAGGACGACCGCGCGGTGCCCGCCGCCCGGTCGAAGTGCGCAATCTTCGGTGTCTCAGTCCCGGTCGCGGAAGCTGAGCAGCTTGTAGACGCCGTTCTTCTCGACGATCGATCCGAGCTGGGTGATCTCCCGCTCGGAGCCGTCCGGCATCTTCACGCTCGGGGTCGTTCCCTGATGGATCGTGTAGGTCTTGAACGCCTGCGTCTGATCCCGGTACTCGAGCTTCACGAGGGTCATCTTCTTTCCCCCCACCTTCCGGAGCGCGCGCATCAGCGCGTTGGAGGAGCTGAGGGAGTGATTCTCCCAGAGGAACGTCTTGGTCTCCTCGCGGGTATCGCGCGCGGCCGGGTAGTACACGGGGAACTCCGGGTAGAGCTGGTCGCGCCATTCATCGCGCGTGATCAGCAGGCTCTGGAGCGCGAGCGTGTCCTTGGCGGCGAACGCGCGGAGCGCCGAGCGGACGAGCGCCTCCGGGGAGGATGCTCCCCCCTTCAGCTCGCCGACGCCGGGCGTCACTTCATCGATGGTGAGGGTGGCCTCGCGCACCGGCGTCTCGGACGTCCCGGCGGCGGGGGCCGCGGCGCGCGGAGCATCGGCCCCCGGGACATCGGTCCCCGGAGCATTGGTGCGGGCGCGGCCGCAGGAGGCGGCGCCGGTCGAGGCGAGGATGGCGGCGCCGGCCAGCGCGAGCGTCGCGAGGGAGGGAATCGAAAGCCTGGTCATGATATCGGTCCGTCTCTGTTCTACGGTTCTCGTTGATGGCCTCCGGAGCTCCCCGGAAGCATCGGGGAGGGCCCGGCGGGCCCTCCCCGAGAAATCACGTCGCGTCGGTCCGTCAGCTCTTCTTGAAGTTCGTCCAGCCGGCCATCCAGTTGGAGCCGCCCGGCTGGAAGGCACCCATGTAGGAGGCGGAGGTGAACCAGGAGTCGAGCGTCGTCGGGTCCATGGCGCCGTTGGTCACGTTCGCGCTCGGCATCGGATTCGGGCTCTCGAAGGTGATGCTGGCCAGGGCCGGATCGATCGTCTGCAGGTTCCAGCCGGCGACGATGTCGGTGAGGCTGTCGGCCACCGTCTGCGTGGTGCCGCCGGCATCCTTGAACACATAGGCGTAGGCGCCCTTGGTGCCGTGGAGGATCGAGTTCTTCACCACCAGCTCGCCGGCCACGGCGTTGGCCTTCGTCGAGGAGCCGTCGATGATCAGACCGTACCGGAAGTTGGTGACGATCGCGTTGTAGACCTTCAGCTTGTTGTTCCGGCGGAGGTAGATGCCGTCGTTGTTGTCGTCGTTGGCCTTCTCCTTACCGGTGCCGACCAGGGTGACGTTGGAGATCGTGGCGCTGGTGAACGGCGTGTTGCTCGAGCCGTTGGCATCGTTGTCCACCTCGAAGCCGCGGTTGGCCAGATCCGGATCCTGGATGGCGAACAGATACTGGAGGTGTCCGCTGAAGCCGTTGTCCATGTCGAACGCGTCGTCGTCGTTGCCGGAGGAGACGAGGTACTTGCAGTTGACGGTGCCGCCGAACCACTCGAAGCCGTCGTCGGCGATGAAGTGCGCCTGGACGTGATCGATCGTGGTGCCGGTGCCGACGCCGTTGAAGGTGAGGCCGTTGACCTCGTTGTCCGGGGTGACCTTGGTTCCGCCGTACTCGATGCGGACGTACTGGAGGCTGCCGGAGGAGTCGTCGTTACGAGCCGAGGAGAGGACGTTGCCCCAGCCGTAGGCGCCGGTGCCTCCCTCGCCCACGCCGATATGCCCCGGGTAGTTCACCTCGGCGAGGCCGCAGAGGACCACGCCGCCCCAGTCGGCGCGCTTGCGCGTTCCCTCGGCCTGGCTGGAGGTGAACAGCACCGGCTCGGTCGCCGTTCCCTGGGCCACGAGCTGGCCGCTCGGGCGGGTCGCGGTGCCGCGCACGGTGATGAGCGCTCCCTTGGTGGCGTAGTCACCCTGGATGCGGGTGCCGGCCGGGATCACCAGCTTCGCTCCCGGCTGGATGAAGTAGAATCCGACCACCGTGTAGACGGTGTCCTTGCTCAGGGTCTTGACGCCGGTGACGAGGCTTCCCTGAAGGGTGGCCGACTTGCCGGTGGAGGCCGGCGGGTTGACCGTGGTGTCCTCGTCCTTCGAGCAGCCGCCGAGGATGAGGGCCGCGCCCAGGCCGAGAGCCAGGAAGGTAGTCTTGAGGTTCTGCATACGTTGATGAGTCCGGATGTGAAAGAGATAATGAGTGAGTGCGATCATGCGTCGGATGTCGGGCCGGCCGGTGGCCTCACCGGCCGGCCCGGGAGCGATCTTTCCCCGCGCGATGGCGGCCGCTCCGCGTGTCGGAGCCGCTCCGCATGCCGGAGCCGTTCCGCCCGTCGGAGTCGTTCCGCCCGGAGTCGTTCTGCCCGGAGTCGTTCCGCCGGTCGGGGTTACTCCGCCTGCTGGAGCTCGAGCTGGTCGAGGCTGAAGGAAAGCCCGATCGAGAGGGAGCGTCCGGTCGTGTAGCGCTCCACGTCGACGGTCTCCCCGCCGGTGAACTCCTGCCGGAGGATCGTCTCGGCGTCCAGGAGATTGCGCGCGGTCAGCTTCAGCAGCAGGCCGGCCGGAAGGCGCTGAGAGACGGACAGATCCAGCGAGTGGCGGGCCTCCTCGTAGGTGTCCGGGATGCCGGCCGAGCCGACCGTGGCCAGGCGGCGTCCGAAGACGTTGTAGAGGAGATTCACCGTGGTTCCCCAGGAGCGGTTGTTGTAGCCGAGGGCGGCGTTGATCACGAACGGAGACTGTCCCTGCAGCGGACGGGGGCTGGTCGAGTCGGTGAGCGAGGCGGCCGAATACGGGATCAGTCCCACGCCGTCGAACACCGTGAGGGTGTCGCCGGGGGAGAACTGCACCTCCGACTTGACCAGCGTCAGGTTGGTGCCGAGCGAGAAATCCTCGAGGGCCGGGGTGATGAAGTCGAGCGCCTTCCGGAGCTCGAACTCCGCGCCGATGGAGGTGGCGTGGCTGGCGTTGGCCGGCTCGACCGAGATGCCGGAGCCGCCGAGCAGATAGACCTGCTCGATCGGGTTCTGGAATCGCTTGTAGAAGCCGCTGACGGCGATCACCTCGCCGCCGCGCGGGAACCACTCCCAGCGGAGGTCGGCGTTGGAGATGTTCGTCCGCTCCAGCGCCGGGTTGCCGTAGGTGCTCTGGCGGTAGTCGTCGAAGCGGAACGGCGCCAGCTCGCGGAACTCCGGTCGCGCCAGCGTCCGGCTGAACGAGCCGCGGACGTTCATCTCGTCGCCGATCGAGTAGATCAGGTTGATCGACGGGAGCAGGTCCAGCTTGTCCTGCGTCACCGACAGGGTCGGGTCGCTGTAGCCGGTCATCGGGTTGATCGGCTTCAGCGTCAGGTTCCATCCCTCCAGGCGGACGCCGGCCACCAGGCGGAGCGCGGAGGTCACCGGCATGTCCACCATGGCGTAGCCGGCGGAGATCCGCTCGTCGGCCGAGTAGTTGTCGTTCGGCTGGGTCTCGTCGTTGAAGATCACCGCGCCGCTGGCGACGTTGGCCGGGGTGAACAGCTCCTCCGGCGACAGCGAGAGGATCGCCTCGTCGGAGGTGCCGCTGTTGAGCAGGAAGCGGCGCACCGAGAAGTCGCGGCTCCGGAAGCGTCCCAGGCCGCCGACCTTCACGCGGGAGGCGCCGTCGGCGATGCCGGAGAAGGGAATGCTCCAGTCCAGCGCCAGGTTCGACTCGCGGTCGGCCAGGTCGCTGAAGAAGCGGCCGTTGTTGCTGCCGAAGTTGTTGGCGAAGGAGTAGACGCCGTCATCGCCGAGCAGGTAGGTGGTCGAGCGGTTGTCCGGCTCGGAGCGGTCGGCGCCGGAGAGGGCGCCGCGCCACTCGATCTTGGAGTTGAGCAGCCCCTCGATCTGATGCTCGCCGGAGAGCTGCATGCTCCAGAGGGAGCGCTCCACGAAGCGGAGGCGGCTGTAGCGGATATCCTCGCGGGTGCTCTGGTTGATCTGGCCGGTCACCAGGTTCGTCTCGTCGTCGGCCGAGTGATTGAAGATGCCGCGGAAGCTCACCTTGTGCTCCGGCGCCGGCTGCGCGCTCACGTTGAGCAGGCCTCCCCAGAGCACCGAGCGGTCGGCGTCGCGGGTATCGTAATCGTAGCGGAGCTCGTGGCGGCCGGAGTTGTCGTTGATCTCCAGCAGCGGATACTGCTCGCGCGACTCGCGGTAGGAGCTGGAGCCGGCGTAGGAGCCGCTGAGCAGGAAGCCGATCGGGAAGCCGATGTCGTACTGGTTGCCGATCGAGGCGCTGTAGGACTGGTTGATCGGGAACTGCGAGGTGCGCGGCTGCCAGGCATCGCTGCCGAAGCGGGCCAGCAGATCGGCCTGCTCCCCCGAGGTCCGGAGGCGTCCGTACGGAAGGTTCGCCGGAAGCGCGCGGCTGCCGTTGTCGGTGCCGAGGAATCCGCTCTCCCCCGGGTAGGAAAGCCCCTTGTTGCCGGTGGCCTGAGTGTTGAAGCCGGAGCCGGCGCTGAAGCTGAGGAGGAACGACTCGGGGAAATCCTTCGTGGTGATCTTCACCAGGCCGCCGGCGAAGTCGCCGGGATTGTCCGGGGTGAAGGTCTTCACCGTCGTGATCTGGCTGACCGTGTTGGTCGGGAACATGTCGAACGGCACCACCTTCTTCTCCGGCTCCGGGCTCGGAAGGTTCACGCCGTTGAGCTGCGTGGCGCTGTAGCGCTCGGTGAGGCCGCGGACCACGACGTACTTGCCGCCGACCACCGAGACGCCGGTCACCCGCTTCATCGCGTCGCCGGCGTCGGAGGCCGGGGCGCGCGCGATCTGATCGGCCGAGATGCCGTCGCTCACCTGCGAGGAGCGCTTCCGCTCGGTCAGCAGCGCGTTATCCGACTGCCGGCTTGCCTTTGCCGTGACGGTGACCTCCTTGGAGGTGACCGTCTGCCAGCTCAGGGTGACGTCCTGCGAGATGGCGCGTCCGCCGTCGACCTTCACTCCCTCGACGGTCTTGACCGTGTAGCCGATCGAGGAGATCCGGAGGGTGTGGGTGCCGGCGGGGACGTTCTTCAGGGTGTAGATGCCGCTGGTGTTGGAGAATGCTCCGAGCTTCGTGCCGGTGATCTGCACCGTGGCGCGGATCACCGGTTCGCCGGTGGAGGCGTCGACCACCTTGCCGGTGATCGTGCCGGTCTGCTGAGCATGAAGAAGCTGCGGGAGAAGGGCGAACAGGGCGCACGCGCCCAACGCGGGGAAGAAGGTTCTGGTTCTCATTCGTACTCCGGCTCTTCGGGCTGTTCCCCGTGATTGCTTTCGGGGCAAGAGCCAATGATGGAACAAATGCGATTGTATGTTGTAAAGCTCGTATGCTGTATTCGATGCAGCCGGAGCCGGCATATCGACCGCTACTCCGACTGCCGGAAGGGTTGTCCGGCGGGCGCTCTTTCCTCGATGTACTCGACCGGATTTTTGCTAGAGCGATGCAAGTTTATCGCGAGGTCATGCGTGGGGGCAATGGGCGGGGGCGCGTGTTATGGGATGGTAACTTCAGATGCCGAAAATGGGCCTGTGTTACCGGATCTTTACAGGCTTTTCCCCCGTTCGGCGGGGTGTCGGAGCCGGACGCATGCGGCTCCGCGGACGGCTCCGCGCGGCTCGGAACCGAGGGCGTCCGGGCCGCGGGCATGATACGGCGCGCGCTCGGAGCCAGTACCCATGCGGCTCCCGACGCCGGCGGTGTCGGCCCCGGCGCGATCCTCATGCGGCCGATGGCGCGGCGCGGCTAGCCCGGCCCCGGCGCTCGCGCCGGATACGCTCGCGACCTTGTCCGCCGCTTCATCGGGATGGTGTTTTTACATGTTCATGTCACGGAAATAAGGGAGATCATGCTCACGATCGTTCTGCTGCTGCTGTCGAATATCTTCATGACCTTCGCGTGGTACGGTCACCTGAAGCATCGCGATGTCGCGTTGTGGAAGGTGATTCTCGTGAGCTGGGGGATCGCATTTTTCGAATATTGCCTGCAGGTGCCGGCAAACCGGATCGGCAGCAGGGAATTCTCCGCCGCGCAGCTGAAAATCATGCAGGAGGTGATTACCCTGGTGGTGTTCGGCTTCTTTTCCGTCTGGTATCTCGGCGAGGAGATCAAGTGGAATTATCTGGTGTCGTTCCTCTTCGTGCTCGGCGCCGTGTTCTTCGCGTTCAAGGAGTGGTGATCCGGTCCTTCGGAGGAGAAATGAAGAAGGCCTGCGCCACGGTGGCGTGCGGGCCTTTCGCGTTTGAGGTGAGCCATGTGGTATCAGGCTTCGTCGCGCCGGCGCAGCCTGAAGAGCTGCGCCTACCAGTGCGGTGCGTCCGAGGCTCGGGGGTAGGCGCACGTCTTCAGCGTGCGCGGTGCCGATTCCGGCGCAGCCTGAAGAGCTGCGCCTACCAGTGCGGTGCGTCCGAGGCTCGGGGGTAGGCGCACGTCTTCAGCGTGCGCGGTGCCGATTCCGGCGCAGC
>JBEHWX010000170.1:0-7003 GCA_048498995.1 Bacteroidota bacterium | reverse complement strand
GGAAGAAACCTTGTCGCCCCGAAAGCCCCCCTGCCGCCCCGCCTCATGGTCCGACGGCATGCCCGGGCACGGCGTCGACCGGCGCCGGCATCCCCGCCCGTGCCGTTTCCGGCTCCATCGGACGCCGTCCGTGTCTCGTGACTGGGGAAGAGCCCGGGAGCAGGCTCATCAGCATCGCCCCCACCAGCAGAAGTATCGCGGCGAGGATCAGCGGCCCGCCGGCATGCAGCCGCGGTCGGGAGGTGGTTGCTCCGTTCATGGATGCTCCGTTCATGGATGCTCCGTTCATGGATGCTCCGTTCATGGATGCTCCGTTCATGGATGCTTCGTTCATGGATGCTCCGTTCATGGATGCTCCGTTCATGGATGCTCCGTTCATGGATGCTCCATTCGTGGATGCTCCTTCGTGGTTGCGCGCTCCCATCGCGTGAATCGGGGCGCGGCGACTTCGAGGCCGTTCGCGCCGTTCAGGTTCGGTCGCTTCATCACCATCGTTCTCCATCCCCCTCACCCGCATCATCACCTCGCGTTCCGATACTCCGTAACGCCGATGCGCGAAGAACGTCGCCATCCTCCGCGCATCATGTCGTGGTTTATCGCCATCCGTTCATCATCTCGGGGCCTCGGTCTTCATCGTTCATCGGGACGATTCCGTTCGTCGTTTACCGCGCCGACTCGACCATCTGGAGGATGATCGCCGGCATGTGGTGATCGGCGCTCGAGAGCTTCACCGTCGGAAGGCCGTCGCCGGTGCTCAGGCGGCGCGAGGCAAGCTGCGCGGCGTCGAACTCGATCATGTACTCGCCGGCGGTGACGCCGGTCACCAGCATCGTTCCATCGACGAAGACCTCGCCGTCGAACGACTGGCCGGTGGTCGACACCAGGCGGACGCGGAGCCCGTCGGTCTGGCCGCGGTTGGCGCGCTCGCGGCTGCCGTCGGCATCGACCGTCGTGCAGAGCGCGGTCACGTCGAAGCCCTCGGAGAAGGGAATCTCCAGCACCTGAAGCTCGTCCGGGATCGTGTAGAGGGGGAAGCGGGAGCGGCCCGGGAAAAGGTTGTTCGTGGCGTGGAACCAGCGGTCGACCTCGACCATGCACTCGCGGTTGGCCGGCACGGCGCGGAAGATGCCGTCGTCGGTCGAGCGGTCGGCGCCGTCGAGCGAGAGGCGGGCCGGCGGGGCGTCGATCGTCTCCTCGCCGTTGTCGCGCACGCCGTTGCCGTTGGCGTCGTTGTAGGCGACGATCAGCACCGAGGCCTGTCCGACCGACGGATCGGCGAAGGTCTGAATGCCGTGCGAGGAGAGGATGGCGCTTCCCTGCAGCTGCGTCGAGCCCATCAGGTTGCCGTCGACGAAGGTGGAGTTGACCGTGGCGCGGAGCGAGGCCAGATCGATATTCAGCTGCGCCTGCACCGTGGCGTTGCTCCAGTTCAGGTTGCTGACGTGATAGCCGAGGTTCAGGCCGAAGGTGCCGCCGAGCCGGAAGTAGGCGGTCACGTCCAGGCCGGCCAGCGTCCGCTCGGTGAAGCTGTAGGTGCCCTGCGCCGACAGGAGCATCGCCGCGAACGGGGAGCCGATCACACGGAGCGAGCTGGTCAGCTGCTGGCCGCTGCCGAAGCGGGTGGCCATCACGCTCTCGGAGGGGATGGTGCTGGAGGCGTAGCGCGTGCCGCCGACGAAGGTGTAGCCGCCGATGTTGCCGGAGATCTGCGGCTCGATCGAGTACGTCAGCCCGTCGTTCAGGCGGCGCACCTGAGCCTCGCCGCCGACCGAGATCCGGTCGAACGTCTTGCTCATCGTGCCGACCATGTGGCCGGTCAGCGCCGTCGGCGAGAGCGAGTCGACCAGCAGGCGGTAGGAGCCGTTGTCGGAGGTGATCGTGTAGAGATCGCCGGCCAGGAGGCTGGCCAGCACATCGTAGCGAAGGCCGAGCGACGTGGTCTGTCCGAGCCAGAGGGAAGCCAGCGCCGTCGGGCGGAGGCTGTCGGCCGAGAACCGGCTGGCCAGCGGCGACTGGTAGCGAACCTCGCCGCCGACGGTGATCCGATCGCCGAGGCCGACCGAGAGGCGGCCCTTGCCGCTCAGGTTGGCCGAGGTGCTCAGGCTGTCGACGGCCGCGGCGGCCGTGTACTCGACCACGCCGGCCGGAAGCATCTCCTGGCCGAGCTGGATCCGACGGTCCTCGACGATCACCTCGCCGTGCGGTCCCATCTGACGGATCGTGCGGTCGATCGTGCCGTAGTTCATCGGGATCTTGAAGCCGTAGCGTCCCACCGAGTCACCCTGGGTCACGTCGATCAGGCGGGCGCCGTCGTAGAGCTCCACGTTCCAGCCCGGCTGGGTCTGGCCGGTCAGCTCGTAGATGCGGGCGTTCTTGTACGGGGCGAGCGGCGCGTTGGAAACCTCGACGCCGTTGCGGCGGTTGCCGTCGATCAGCAGCGTGCCGACGGTGACCTGGCGCAGCGGTGCGAACTCCGGCGTCTGGAAGCGCCAGGTGATGCCGTCGACGCTGTAGTTGGCGGCGTTGCTGGCGTAACCGCCGATGATGCCCCCTTCGAGCACGCCGTAGAGAAACTGGCTGCCGAACCGGAGCTGCGCGCCGACGTTGCGGGTCAGCGAGCGGTCCAGGCTCGAGTTGATGCCCCAGTTGATGATCGGGGCGCTGAACAGGCCGCGGTGCATCTCGCCGGTCTCGTCCTGGCGGGCGTCGGCGCGATCGAACATCAGCGACTGGTAGCGGCTCTGGTTGCGCGTCCACTGCACGATCGGAAGGCGATCGTCGGAGGAGATCAGGAGCTTCAGATTCGAGGCGTCGAAGTTCATCGTCACGCCGAGCACCTTCGACAGCAGGGTGTACTCGATGTAGACTTCGCCGCGGACGATCCGGATCTCGGTCATCGGGAAGGAGAAGCTCTCGCCGCCGGCGTAGGTCACCGTGCCGGAGGCGCGGGAGATCGTGAAGGCGCCCTTGCGGTCGATCTCGCCGGTCATCGTCATCAGGTCCGGGGAGATGCTGTTGGTCATGCGGATGAAGTCGCAGATGCCCTGATACGGGATGAAGAGGGAGTCACCCATGTAGCGGGCGAGGAAGTCGTGGCTGTCGATGCCGCTGACCTCGACCTTCACCAGACCTTCCTCCGACGGGAAGAGCGCTTCGATATCGAGAACCTCCGTCTCCTTGTTCAGATCGGTCGGCAGTCCGCCGGTGGCCGAGGCGATGGCCGGGGCCAGCGTCAGCAGAAGCGCCACCATCCAGCTCCGGAGGCCGAGGGCCCGTCCGTTGTCGCGGAGGCCGGAGGCGAGGTCGATCGTAGAGGAGAAGGTCATGTTCATAGTAGGGAATCCGTCAAGCGTTCTTCCTCTGTCGATCAGAATCATGCCGCCGGAAAAATCCGCGATTCCACGTCAAAATCGCCCACAATGCGTTGGTCGCTCTGTCCGGCAACCGTACGGAATCCGGGAATCGGACACTTTCCGTCCGGCGCGGCGAGAAAGACTCGGACGGGGAGATGTGCTCGTTACGCGACCCGCCTGGAGGATGAGGTCGACCGACGATGCCTGGTCACGCCGGGGTCGGCCCGGGCTGAGGAGAGGGGGATGTGGTGAGTGGGAGGGGAGATGGGCATCGTCGATGCCGTCCGGGGAATCGGAGATACGGCGGCGTGGAATCAGCCGGTCCCATGGCCGATCCCACGCCGCACGGTTCAACGCCGCTACTTGTACACCGCGCTGACGGTGATCGATCCGGTGTAGAGTCCCTGCTGTTGTCGCCCGGTTGCCGTTACCAGCCCTCCGACGCGGATCCTGATCGTCCCCCGGAAGATCCCGCTGATGTTGTCGACCGGGAAGGAGGTATCCTGGAACAGGGTGCCGGTGCTGAATCGCGTCCAGGTGGTGCCGTTGTTCAGGCTGTAGGCGCAATCGGCCTGCGCCACGCTCATCGGAAGAGGCGCCGTGCCGCGCACCATCGTTCCGGTCGTGACCGTTATTCGGACCGCCTTCGTCTGCATGCCGATCAGCGTGAACTCGGCCGCGTTCACCGAGGCGTAGTTGACCGAGGAGGTCGAAGAGCGGTACACGTTGCCGAACGCGAGGTTGTGATTGCCGCTGACGTTGATCGAGAAGTACTGCTCGATCAGCGACTGCGCGGATGCCGGAGCCGCCATGAGCAGCAGGAAGCTCAGCATGGCGAGCCAGCGTCCTGCGCCCGCGCGGCGCGTTGCCTCGATCGTCGACGATTCGGGTTGGCCGGAGAAGGTTGTTGCCGCGTTCTTCGTGATAGTCCGCATGTTGAACATTTGATGTCGGTTGGAGAGAATCCGACGCGTCGGCGCTCACGCATCATCGATATGCCGCCGACACCGTGATGGTGCCGCCATACGTGCCTTGCTGCTGCGTCGCGCCGCTGGTGACCGTCCCGCCGACACGTATCCGGATCGTGCCGCTGACGTAACCATTCTGCGTGCCGGTCGGGAAGTATGCGTCCTGAAAGTGCGTCCCGGTCGTGAATCGTGTCCAGGTCGCGCCGTCGTCGAGACTGTAGGCGCATTCGGTCTGCTGGATCGACAGCGGCAGCGTGATCGAGCCGCGCGTCGGCGTCGACGCGCTCACCGTGATCCGGACGGCCTTGTTCTGCTTGCCGACGATGGCGAACTCCGCCGCGTTTGTCGACGTGTAGGCCACCGACGAGGTAGAGGAGCGGAAGAGCGTGCCGTAGGAGGCGTTGCGAACGCCGCTGACGGTGATCGACACGTCCGCGCTCTGGGCCGAGGCCACTCCGGTCAGTATCACGAACAGCAGGGCCAGCCAGATCCAGATCGAGGAGAGCCGTGTCGCGTATGTTGTCGAAAGAGGCATCTGCAAGACTCCGAGGGGGAGGAGGCGAGAGACAATTGTTGGTTGGAAATGGTCTCGTGGAAATTCATGCCACTACCGAAATCTGGTAAATTTTGAAGAAAACCAGGATTTGGTGATGATGA
This sequence comes from Bacteroidota bacterium, assembly GCA_048498995.1. Lineage (GTDB taxonomy): Bacteria > Bacteroidota > Ignavibacteria > OLB7 > OLB7 > JBEHWX01. The sequence continues at coordinate 2,025 of JBEHWX010000170.1, read as the reverse complement.
GGCTGTACGGGATCCGAACGCGATCCGGATTCCGGACACTGCCCGGTCTCGGGACTGCCCGGTCTCGGGAGCGTGGGAAGGATGGAGGGTGCCTCGAGGATGCATCGAGGGAGGATCTGGTGGGGGAAACCGGCATCCCGAAAAGGACACGGGCCGTCCGAGCTTTCGCCCGGGCGGCCCGCCTGCCATGAACAACGGGACTTTGTCACGGCACTACAACTACTGCAAATCTTCGAGTGCAAATCTTCGAATTCGTTCGCGGTTCTCAGTAGACGGCGATCACCACGTGATCGCCATCGTTGCCGCGCAGGGAGATGATGTGCGCGGACCGGGTTCCTCCCGGACATGCCGCCGTGGAGCGGAACATCGCCACGTCGTATCGGTAACTGCTGGTGCCGCCGCGCGCGTCGGTGCCTTCGAGGAGGCGTCTATCAGACATCGAGACCGAGGTCGCGAACGAAACCGTGGCATCGACGGCCTGCCGCGCCGTGGCCCCTGAAACGGGAAGTGTCATCCTCATGCTGCCAAACCCTCCTGAAATCGGTCGCGTCGCGACCGGTAAATCTCATGCTTCCGGGAAGACGACTATCCAGGCCCATTGTTTGGGCATTCACCGATGATTACGTCGGCGTGGTCACGAATAAAAGGCTCTTCTGAATCACGTCCGGCCGGTCGCCGGCGTCACGGCCGGTTGGATGATCCGGTCGGCGTGGACTCAAGGGGTGAGCGTGAGATGCTCTCCGGCGACCGCCAGATGATAGCTCCGCGACATGTCCGGCGCGGGAATCACCGCGTCGTTCGCGCTCCCTTTCTTCACGCTCTTCGAGGTCACCGACACGTCGTAGACGCCATCGGTCAGCTTCGGCAGGCGGATCGCCGTGCGAAGGTCGAACTCGGTGGTATACTGCGCTTCCCGCGTGGCGGCGACCGTTCCGTCGGCGCGCTGCACCGTCAGGGTGAGCGTGCCGCGGTAGGCGCTGTTGCCGCTGCGGCGCAGATCGAGCAGGAAGAGGCTTCCACCCGGCGTGGCGCGCGCCTCGGCGTTGACCACCTCGATGCCGGTGCTGACCGGCCCCTTCCGGATCATGACCGGAATATCCATCTCCAGGCGCATCGTAAGGTCGGTGGCGAATCCCTCGGTGGAATCCGACGTGACCGGCACCGAGGAGCCGAGCGGCATGCCGGCGACGATCATCCGCGCCCAGTACTCGCCATCGGCCACCGAATCCGGAATCGTGACCATCACCCGGATCAGCCGAGAGGCGCCGGGCGCCAGCGTGAACCGACGCGGGAAGATCTTCACCCAGTCCCGTCCGGAGCGGGCGCGTTCGAGGTCGGTCTTTGCCGAATCCAGCGAGAGCGATCCATCCTCATCGGCGCGGATCAGCTTGAAGCTGAGGTCGGTCGACACTTCCATCGGCTTGCCGGTGGTATTGCGGACGGTCACCTCCTGCGTCCGCTGACGCGAGGAGAGGAGAACCCGAGTCGGCGCCAGTTCGAGCTGAGCGGACGCGTTCGAGACGAGTCCGACGAGCATGATCAGAAAGAACGGGATCGAGAGTTTGGAGAGCTTGATCATCGTTGCTGAATCTGTGTCTTCTTGAAGGATTACGGCCGGCAAACTCCGGATCGCTCCGGAGCTTGCCGGCCGTGGGTCAGGAAGGGAAATGTTCGTTATCCGTGCTCGTTGCGCCTGCTCAGTTGGAGTAGGCGGCCGAGACGGTGAAGGTGCCGCTGTAGCTGCCGCGCTGCTGCGTGGCCGTCGGCGTCACCGACCCGCCGATCCAGAGGTACGACTGTCCCATGCCGTCGTTGGCAACACCGTCGCCCGAGCCGTCAGCCGACAGAGCCGTCGTCGCTGAGCCGCTCGAGGCATCGAGCGCCGAGGAGGAGGCCTGCGCGCTCGTGGTTCCCACGCGCAGCGCCGCGCGGTTCAGGGTCACCGTCATGCTGGCGCCGGCGCCGGAGGTGGTCGAGATGGTGGCCGTGGCCGGCACCGAGATCGTGATGTTGTCGGCCTCGTCG
>JBEHWX010000169.1:0-7076 GCA_048498995.1 Bacteroidota bacterium | reverse complement strand
TCACGATGGCGGATCGACAGGTGGGATACGCCGCCTCCGGCGGCAGCTTCCTGCAGATGGATCACCTGATAAAGACTATCGATGGCGGGGAAACCTGGCAGACGCTCCGCGATTTTCAGGGGACGATGAGCATCGCCGCGCTCACCTTTCTCGACGCCTCGACCGGCTTCCTCGCCGGCAACGACGGACACGCCTATATCGGCCGGACCACCGACGGAGGGCTCACCTGGAGAAAGGTGTTCGGCGGCAAGCAGCAGTCGATGATCTACGCCGTCACCTTCTTCGATTCGCTGGACGGCTACGCGATCGGATCGGCCGGGCTGCTGCTGCGGACCACCAACGCCGGGGTCTCCTGGAAGGTGGAGACCTCCCCGGTCGCCGCCGATCTGCTGGCGATCGGCGCCGCTCCGGACGGCTCGGCGGTCGCGGTGGGAGCCGGAGGAACCATGCTCCGGCGCGCGGCGACCCTCGCGGCCGCGCCGGCGCCGGATGCGGCTGGCGAGGCGGGGGCGGAGCTGGTGACGCCGAATCCGTTCACGACGTCGGCGGTCGTGCACGTCGACCGGCTTCCGGCCGGAAGCTACCAGATCGTTCTGACCGATCTGCTGGGGCGGGAGGTCGCGCGTCGCGCCGCGACGCAAAGGGCACCGGTCCTCCTGGAGCGGGGAGATCTCCCGGCCGGACGCTATTTCTATCGCATCGAGCAAGGGGGAAGGAGGGTGCGCTCGGGGATGATCGGGATCTACTGATGACCGTCAACTGGGCCTTACGGCCGTAGCTCGGCCCCCGACGCCCCTTCCACGGGAATGCGGCCGGAGAGGATCTCTCCCAACCCCCTCCGGCCGCCATTCCTCGTATCGCCGACCGATGCCGCTTCGACTCCCTTCCCGCGTTCTCGTCCGGACGACCTGCCGGCGAGCCCGTTCGCGGGAGCGCGCCGGGAAGGCCCGCTCCGGAAGCCCTCGTTCTCCGCCGCGAGGGCTTTCCGGCGTCCGGGCCGCTCTTCCGGCGTCCGTGCTTGCCGACGATGCGGCATCGTGACCACCATCGCCAACGCTTCCAGATCGTTACGTGTGATTCGTTGTCCGTTCGCGGCGGCGTGGCTAGGTTTGCGCTCCACCCCAGGGGATTTCCGCCGTAGCGCGGAGTTGTCCGGCGCCGGAACCTCGGCAACGGATCTCGCCCCCCCGGATTGATCATACCAACAATCAATTTGGAGAAGAACATGTCCATCGAGATGGGATCTCGACGGAGCGCGCGTCGTGCGCGCGGGTATCGGAGCTTGCTGACCGGACTGTACGGTGCGGGGGTGATCCTGGTCGCGAGCGGAACGATCATCGGTTGCGCAAAAGGAGGCTCGGACGCGGTCGCCGACAGGAACGGTGCCGCCGATTCCACCTCCACGCCGGCCACGGCCGCGGCCACGCCGGCGGTGTCGGCCGAGCGCGGCAAGTACATCGTCACCATCGGCGCGTGCAACGACTGCCACACGCCGTTCAAGATGGGCGCCAACGGTCCCGAGCCGGATATGTCCCGCATGCTCTCGGGACATCCATCCGAGATGAAGCTGGCGGCTCCGGCAAAGCTGGAGGGAGGATGGATGTGGCAGGGAGCGGCCACCAATACCGCCTTTGCCGGACCCTGGGGCATCACCTACGCGATGAACCTCACGCCGGACTCGCTGACCGGCATCGGAACCTGGACCGAGGATATGTTCGTCAAGACGATCCGGACCGGGAAGCACTGGGGAACCTCGCGCCCGATCATGCCGCCGATGCCGTGGCAGTGGTATTCGAACATGACCGACGAGGATCTGAAGTCGGTCTACGCCTACCTCCGGACGGTCCCGGCGGTGAACAACAAGGTGCCGGACTACCAGCCGCCGGCCGCTCCGACCGCCGAGAAGCCGACCGCCGGCGGCAACTGACGCCGCGGCCGACGATCGACATCGATCACGCCCGAAATGCGCATCGCGCCGGGAAACGGAGATCCTCCGTCGCCCGGCGCGATGTCGTTTCATTCCATGCCCGCCGATCAACGCGCTCCGTTCCCGCGCTGCGCGCGCTCCTCTCATCATCACCGCGTCATCGCCATCCCCTCATTCCACGTCCGCTCCACGTGCGCTTCGGGTGCGCGCGCTCACTTCTTCGATTTCTTCGCCCCGGCCTGATCGATCACGAAGCGGAGCTCGCGGGCGAAGATCCGGTCCTCCGGGTATTTCGCCGGGGAAACGGGAGCGGGGGCAAGCTCGAAGTGGTCGATGGTCGCCCCCCGCTGCTGCGCGGCGGCGATCAGCTCGGCGGCGGTGGCCGCTCCCCATCGACGCTCGGCCGCCTCACTGGCCTCCGAGGCCGGCACGAGCGCGTGGACGGTGGCGCCGCTTCTGAGCAGTCCGGCCACCTCGCGGGCGATCTCCTCCCCTCCATGCGCGGCTCCCTCCGCGCCCGGGTAGAGAAACAGGCGCTCCAGGTGCTCGTAGCCGGTGCCGACCAGCTCTTCTCCCACCGCCAGCGTGTCACGCTCCCAGACGATCGGCAGCCGGTCGCGCGCCACGGTGCTCCGGCCGGTGGAATCCTCCACCACCAGCTCGGCCACAAGCGGCGCGAGCGCGGCGTCCTGCTCGTTCTGATCGAGAAGGAACGACAGGCTCAGCTCCTCCATCCGGTGCGGATCGGTGCTCACGTACCGTCCCACCAGTCGGCTCCCCTGCGTGATCGTCATCGTCCATCCCTTCACCCCCGCCTCGGCGCTGATCTCCTGATCCACGCCGATCGGCGGCGCGCTCAGGTCGCGCGCCAGCCATTCCACGAGCACCGGCGCGAGGATCTTCTCGGCGGTGGTCGCCACCCGGACGGTGCCGCCGCCATCGGGGGGAATCGCGAGCGACGGATCGAGCCGCTCGGTGCCGACCTCGATCCGGCGCTCCTCGATGCCCCAGACGTCGACCAGATAGCGGCGCACCTCCTCGGCGCGCGCCGAGGCGAGCGTCCCGGCCTCGTCGGCGCCGATGGCGCCGAGCAGCGATATCCGGGCGGAAGGCTCCTGGCGAAGCCGCCAGCCGAGCACGTTGAGCATGCTCCGGTAGATGCCGGCGCGATCGAGCCCGGCGAGCGAATCGATCGTGAAGGTGGTCGCGGCGGCGCGGTCGATCCGGGCGTAGCGCTCCGGGATGTTGCCGGCGCCGCGATCGAAGAAGAGGATCGGGAGGAAGGGGGCCTCGCGTCGGTTGAGGATATCCCGCATCGTGACCACCGCCACGGAATCACCCTCCTCGGCGTAGAGATCCACGGTCGCCGCCAGGCGCTGCTCGCGCGCGGGGGGCGGGGGCGTCTCGGCCGGCGGGGGAATCGGGATGGGGGGCGGAGCGCTCGGCAGCAAAAGGGAGACTCCGGCGCCGGCGCTGAAGGCGCGCAGCCCGAGGTTGTCGGCCAGGGCTCCGGCATCGGCGCGGGTGAAGAGCTCCCACTGGAGGCTCGCGTTGCCGAAGGAGATCGGGACCGAAAGGGAGAGGAGGAAGCCGCCGCGCAGGCGCCCGGTCGCGATCGTGTCGCCGAGGAGGATCGATCCGGAGCCGGCGAACGATGGGGGAGCGCCGCCGCTGTCGATCAGCCGGTCGGTGGCCACGACGGTGCCGGCGGCGCGATAGCCGAGCCAGGGGCCGAGGGAGATGTCGAGCCAGGAGAGGCGGTAGCGGGCCATCAGCTCCAGCCGGAGATCGCCGGTCACGGAGGAGACATCAAGCCGATGGGTCGTGACGTAGGATGTGCGCGTGGCCGAATCGATCGGGGTGAAGACCCGATACTCGTCGGAGGTGAACTCGCCGGAGGCGAAGAAGAGCCCGAGCCGGGTGCTGAGTCCGAGGTTTGCGCCGAACAGATGGGGGAAGATCGCGGTGCCGGCGATCCACCCGCTGTGGTTGCGCGAGATGCCGTCGCCGTCGAATCCGACGGCCGCGTTGATTCCCCCCGGATCGTGCCGTATCGCGAGCGGAACGCCGAACTCATAGCCGGCACCGACGCCGACGAGCATGCTCTCCTGCGCCGACAGGCCGGCCGTGGATAGGAACAGAATGATGAATGGGCCGAGTCCCGTGCGGGCAGGGCGCCGCCGTATGCTCGATACTGGCACGCGGAGTCTCTGAATTTCTTCTTCCTGGCTCTCAGAATCAGGCTAAAGATATGACGCCAGGGGCAATTCAGAGCGGTTTCGATTACTTCCAGAACGCGTTGGTCACCATCGTGGCAATCGTGTCCGGGGTGCGACGCGACGAAGCGAGGTCGATCAGGCAGAGCCGGGCGGGGGGCAGGAACGGAAGCGCGGCGGACACGCCGGAGACGTAGATCAGCTTCTTGCCGTCCGGCGACCAGTGCGGCAGTTGATTGATCCCGGTCGTGGCGGTCAGGGGCGTCATCACCGCGTTGTCCAGATCCCACAGGTAGATATCGGTGCCGCCGACGGTCCCGGCGGCATTGAACGCGATGGTCCTGCCGGTCGGCGACCAGGAGAAGGTGATGTCGGCGTCGGAGGTGCCGAGCAGCGCGCTGGTATTCCAGATGATGTCCCGTCTGCTGGTGTCGACGATGATCAGGTTCTGACCGCTCGTGTAGGCCGGCTGGACATGCGCGGCGATCATCTGGCCGTCGTGCGACCACTCGCACTGGCCATACTCGGAGGGAATCCAGGTGCCGGTCATGTCCACGATCTGTTCGATGGTCGCCGGGGAGGTGGCGAGCTTCAAGACCATCAGCCCGCAATTGGTCAGGCCGGAGTCGAACTCGGTCCGCTGCGCCCAGGCGATCGACTGTCCGTCCGGAGAGAATGCCGGCCAGGTATAGCTGACGTCGTTGGTTCCGTTCGGGGTAATCTGGACCGATGGGGAGATGAGGCGCGGGGTGCTTCCGCTGATATCGAACAGCTTGAGCGAGACCCGTTTCTGCGGATTGCGCCGCACGAACACGGCCACCTTCGTTCCGTCCGGCGAGATGGCCTCGGTGCCGTGATCGATCTCCTCGGAGGGGCCGAGCGGCAGAACGATCTCCCGGCCGGTGGGGAGATCGATGATCGCCGAGCTCAGGTCCGGGAAGGTCAGGCCGGCGATGGTCACCAGCCGGCCGAGGCCGTTGCCGCGGACGTAGGTGATCGGGACACCGACGCCGAGCGACTCCCGACGTCCGCTCGGGATCAGGAGCCGGGAGACCGTGAAGACCGTATTGGTCGAATCATAATAGCCGACCAGGAGTGTATCGTCGGGAATGGTGCCGCCTGGGACGGGACCGGGGCCGACCGGCGGGGGGAGCTTGTCGCCGCAGGCGCCGGCCAGCGCCGTCAGCGCGATGGCGCCGAGCAGGGAGAGTCCGTGGCCGATCCGGGAGCCGAGTCGGGAGACGGGCCGGAGGCCGGGCCGGGAGACGGGCCGGAGGCCGGGGCGGGAGCCGGGGGCCGTTCCCGGGCCGCGATGGGGCGTGGTTGGGCGAATCATCTGGAGCTTCGGTCGTAATCCGGGATCGGACCCGCCCGCCGAGGGGGGCCGTTGCGCGATCGGGGGCGCCCGATCGGGGCTCGCCGGCTGGAGTGCAATCGCCGCCGGGAGCAGGTATCTTGGAATCATTATGAAGACAGGAATCGCCGTTCGGCCCTGACTCCGACCGAGAAGATACTTCTTTTGTCGGGGGGTGTTAGGTCTCGGATGCCCCCTCTGTCATTGAGGGTGTACAGCAAAGGGAACGTGAGTTCATGAGTCAATCACAGTTAATCGAGGCAGCGCCGATGGCACCGGAGCCGGAGATGGAGGAATCCCGGACGGCTCCGAACCCGCCAAGCGAGGATGCGATCCTCTTCCGGAAGTTTCTGGCGGGGGATGACGTGGCTGCGATCAAGGTGTTCCGGAAGTACAACAGGCCCCTGAACGTCTACTGTCTGAAGATGCTCGGCTCGGTCGAGCAGGCACAGGATGTCACACAGGAGATTTGGGAGCGTGTCGTCAGGCTTCGGGAGCGTCCGGTCGAAGTTCATACCCCGCTCGGGTTTCTCATCCGGATCGCCAGGAATCTCTGCCTGAATCACCTTCGGTCGCGGAAGAATTTCGTTCCGCTCGGCGCCCTGGAAGAGGCGGCCCTCCCGGTCTATACCACGCCGGAGCTCTCCGACATGGAGGACCTTGTGGTCTCCTCTCTCGATAAGCTCTCATTTGATTATCGGGAAGTGCTCGTGTTGAATTTCTACTGCGGTTACCGTTTCGATGAGATTGCCGAAATGCTCGGCAAGACGCCGGACGCGATCTGGATGCGTGCCTCACGCGCACGTGCGCAGCTGAGGAAGATCGTGGCCGGTTCGATGGAGCCCTCCGAGGGCACGATACGAAAGGGAACCGCTCGCAGCGCATCCAACGATGGAGAAGACAAATGAATCACGAAACCTACGATAGCATTATCGATCGGTATGTCTCCGGACAGATGGGGGCTGATGAGGAGCGACGGTTCCAGGAGCTCATGAAGACCGATCCCGAGTTGAAGCGGATGTTCACCGCCGAGATGGTTCTCGACCGGGTGCTCACCCGCGATCGGGAGACGCTTCCGGCCGAGCGTCCCGAGGCCTACGCGCACTTCCTCGGCCTGCTTGCCACCAGCGTCCCGGCCGCGCAGATCGCGCAGCAGGCCGCCGGCAACTCCGCCGGTGCCGGCTCCACCGCCGGCTCGACGGCCGGCTCGGCCGCGGGATCCGGAGGAAGCGGAATCCCGGCCGCGATGTCGGGCTCCGGTGCCGCTTCCGGTGCCGCCTCCGGCGTAGCCGGAACCGCGACCGGCGTGGCCGCGGGTGTCGCCGCCGGCGCGGCCAAGGGAACCTTCCTCGGAGCGCTGCTGGCCGGTGGAATCGCCAAGGTGGTGGCCGGTGCCGTCGTCCTGGTCGGACTCGCCGTCGGCACCTACGTCGCGGTACCGGCCCTGATGCACGGTGGCGACCAGGCCGTGACCGGCCAGCCGGGCGGCGCGCCGCCGGCGGTGGTGGCCCCGCGCGTCGACCAGCCAGCCCTCCCCGCCACGTCCACTCCGTCGGATGCTCCGGCCGCCGCCGCGGAG
>JBEHWX010000168.1:0-7164 GCA_048498995.1 Bacteroidota bacterium | reverse complement strand
CGCGGCCCGTTTCGGATCGGGGCGGCGCTCGCGAGGCGCGTATCCCCACGCTCTCCCACCCCGGAAGCCGTTCGGGAAACCTTCCCGGGGAAACCTTCCCGGCCGGTCCCGTGTCTTCAGATCCACACGGCTCGATGAGCCTGCCGATCGGCGCGTGCCGGAACTTTCCGGTGCCGCCCCCGTTTCAGCCGGAACCGCCTCCCGGCGGATCGTTCCCCACGGTCGTTCTCCCCTGACCTACAACCGGAGCCCCTTGCTCATGTCAACTCGCTACGGATTCGCGGCCATCGCCTTCCTGGCCGCCTCGATATGCCTCTTCCCATCGTCGGCCGGCGCGCAGAGCGCCCGGGTGCCGGCGACCTTCCACGCGCTCTCCCCGATCGCCGATCCTCCGGGACGGTTCCAGGGGGAGCCGGGATCGCTTCCGGCCGGCCGCGTTGGCGCCGTCGATACCACGCTCCCCACGCGGCTGCAGAAGGCGCTCGACAAGGCGCTCACCGCCGTCAGGGTCAAGGCGCGGCGCGGCCTCCAGGCCAGCGTGATCGCTCCCGGACTCGGACAGTGGGTCGGCGTTACCGGCACCTCCGACAGCGGCCACCCGATCACGCCGGCCATGCGCTTCGAGATCGGCAGCGTCTCCAAGACCTTCACCGGCGCGGTGATCCTGCAGCTGATCGACGAGGGGAAGATCTCGCTGGACGATACCGTCGGCAAGTTCCTCCCCGGCAACGCCAACATCGCCGACAGCATCACGATCCGCGAGCTGATGACGCATGCCAGCGGGCTGTTCGACTATCTCAACAACGACACGGCCCAGACGCTCCTGCTCGACGCCTACTTCTACCAGCCGACCCACAAGTGGACGCCGGAGGAGATCCTCACCCTGGTCCATGCGCCGATCTTCGCGCCGGGGACCGACATCCAGTACTCGAACACCAACTACGTGCTGCTCGGGATGATCGCCGAGAAGCTGACCGGCAAGAGCATCGGCGAGGAGCTCCATCGCCGATTCCTCACGCCGCTCGGACTCGACGCCACCTACGCCGCCTGGGATGACGAGGTGAAGGGAGAGCTGGCGCACGGATGGTCCATCGGCTTCGATGCCACCGACCCGACCGTGCAGAAGGATATCTCCGACATCCCGACCACGGCCGCGCTCAGCAGCGCCTGGACCGCCGGCGGCATGGTCTCCACCGCTGCCGACCTTGCCCGCTGGGGGAACGCGCTCTGGGGTGGACACCTCCTTTCGGCCGAGACGATGGAGAAGGCGTTCACCACGGTCCATGATCCGAACGATGATCTGGGGGATGTGGGGCTGGCGGTGTTCCGCACCGACTACAAGGGGAAGACCGCGTACTTCCACACCGGCGGCGTGCTCGGCTACAGCTCGATCGTGATGACGATCCCGGCCGACAGCGTTACCGTGGCCGTGGTGGCCAACTCCTTCCACACCTCCTACGACGCCGGCACCACAACCGCCACCAACGCGCTGCTGACCGAGGTCTACCGCGCCGTGGCCTCCGTTGCCGACGCCGATGCCGGCGACGCCGCGCTCACGCTGGCGCAGAACTACCCGAATCCGTTCCGCGACGGCACCACCATCCGCTACGCCGTTCCGGCCCGGACCCGCGTTACGCTCCAGGTGATCGACGCGCTCGGCCGCGTGGTCGACACGCCGGTGGACGAGATGCGCGAGCCGGGGAGCTACGTTGCCGAGGTGCGCCTGCCGGACGCTCCGGCCGGCAGCTACTTCTACCGCCTCCGCGCCGGCGGCCGGACGGAGGTTCGCGCGATGCGGCTCGTCCGCTGAGGCGCGCCGCTCCCGACGAACATCGATGGAACAACGGACACGGGCCCGGAATCGCGCGAAGGATTCCGGGCCCGTTCATGTGTTCGGGTGCTGCTTCAGGTGACGGTATCGCGCGCGCGGACCGTCTCTCGGCGCCGTCTCAGCCTCTCGGCGCCGTCTCAGCGCGCGGCCGAGTCCCCCTTCACGGCGAATACATACGTATAGCAGCGTCCGCTCCGGTCGTTCGGGACCTGATTCGGGGAGGCCAGGGCGGCGTCGCGCTCGCTGATGTAGGTGAACACCGGCGGCCGCGCGAACGCGCCCCGCATGATGTGCGAGCGCCGGCCGGCGCCGAGCGGATCCGGCTGCGACACCAGCCACGCCCCCCCCTCGCGCTCGATCGGATAGTAGATCGAGACGATCATGTAGTCGATCCCGTACTCGGCCAGCACGTCGTTGAGCCGGTCGTCGTGCGCGATATGCTCCACCATCCGGCGGTCGGCGATCAGCCCCTCCAGATGGAGCACCGGACGGCCGATCATCAGCGCCGTCAGCCCCGCGCGATCTCCCATGGCGTAGCGTCCCGGATGCGAGCGGGCGAAACGGGCCAGCTCCCCGCCGTGCGCGTAGATCGAGTTCGGATCGGGACGCCAGGCCACGGTCTGCCGCCACGCCAGCGGCAGCACGATCGCGAGCGCCGGGAGGGCGGCCAGCGGCGTCGCGACCGGCCTCAGGAGCCGGTGCGGCCACGGCAGCAGACGGCCGGCGACCGCGGCAAGCTGGCAGAGGGCCAGCGCCATCACCAGCGGAATCGGATAGAGATACCAGCCGAAGAGCTGCCAGTCGCTGACGAAGCCGAGCAGCGCGTAGAAGAGGATCGGGAAGATCGGCACCAGCAGCAGCAGCACCCGCTCGCCGCGGCTTCTGATGCCGCTCCAGGGGAGCATCGGCAGGATCAGCGCCAGCGGCACCGCGACGATCGTGGCCAGCCCGTCCCACGTCCAGGTGAGCCCCTGGAGGAAGTAGGTGCTGAACCCGGCATCCACCTTCAGATGCTTTGCCTGCGCGGAGATCGGCGAGAGCGCGCCGAAGGTCGCGAGGTTCCAGACGAGGTAGATGATCAGCGGAAGCCCGCCGATGGCGAACCGGAGCAGCCGGTCGAGCTTCATCCCCGGCGCGCCGCGCCCGGCAAGAAGCCACGCGGCCAGCGCCAGGCCGACGAAGATCGCCGTGTCGAGCCGCGCCAGGATCACGAGCGCGGAGAGAAGCCCGAGCAGGAGCGCCTCCCGCCGGTCCGGCTCGCGGCCGGCGGCGATCGGCGCCATCCGCGCCACCAGGAGCGGATAGAGCGGGAGGATCACGACGGTCTCCATCCCCCAGAAGATCATCCTCACCAGTTGCGGCAGCAGCAGGAGCGTCGCGGGGATCACGAACCACGCGTCGCCGAAGAAGCGTCCGGCGCAGCGGCGCATCCCCTCGAAGGCCAGGAGCGTGGCCGCCAGCCCGATCACCCCCACGGCGACGAAGAACGCCGGGGTGAGCCCGCCGGTCAGCCAGGCCAGCGCGCTCAGGATCGCCATCCAGAGAGGCTGGTAGCCGTTGGTGTGGGTGAAGCCGTCGAAGGAGGAGAAGCCGTGGAGCGCGACGTTGCGCGCGGTGACCGCGTAGTAGTAGAAATCGTCCTGCTGGAGCGCGAGGTAGCCGTCGGAGCCGGTGGCGACGTGATGGATGGTGCGCGCGAGCATGGCGCCGGCCGTGAGGAGGACCGCGGCGCGCGCGGCCGGGAGCGCCCATCGCGGGGCGGAGGGGAACGTGCCTGGGGAGCTCTTCATCGTCGGTCGGACCCCGCGATTCGGTCGTGACTCACGGCGAGCCTCATGGCGAGCCTCATAGCGAGCGGGCGCGTCGACGGAGCAATGCCGCGCCGGCTCCGGCAACGCCGGCCACCACCGATGCCTCGAGCGCCGTCGACAGGTCGCCGTTCATCAGCGAGATCAGCGCGCCGAGCGCAAAGAAGATCGCGATGGCGAAGAGTCCGGCGGACCAGCATCCCGCGTCGGTCCGGGCCTCGCTCGCCGCTCGTCGGGGAGTGGGCATGCGGCATCACCTCGTGTGAGAGGAAACCTGGGCGCCGCCGCGGATCGCCTGACGGCCGAGCATCGGATGTCCGATGCTCGGAGGGCGGATCGCCTCGGTCACAGCTTCTTGACCACCACCACGGTCACGTCGTCGTGCGGCTCGGCGTCGCCGACGAACGTGGTGAGGTCCTTCAGGATCTGGTTCTTCACCTCGAGGGCGCCGGAGCGGCCGGAGGCGGCGCGGCAGAGGGATTCGGCCACGCGCTCATCGCCGTAGGCGTTGCCGTCGGTGTCGGTGGCCTCGTTCAGGCCGTCGGAGTAGAGGAGCGCCACATCTCCCGGCTTCATCGCGAAGCGCGACGGGACGATCGAGGCGCCGAGGGCGCTTCCGTGCGTCAGTCCGAGCGCGAGTCCGGTCGGCTTCAGCTGCTCGATGGTGCCGGTCTCGGCGCGGTAGCAGTAGAGCGGGTTGTGTCCGGCCCGGTAGAACGCGCAGTTGTCCTCGAAGTCCACCGTCATCATGCCGGCGGTGATGAAGCTGCGGCGGTCGAGCCGGATGCGGAGCGTATCGTTCAGGCCGATGAAGAACTCGTGCGGGTCGGCGACGTGGATCGAGAGCGCCTGGGCCATCCCCTGGAACTTGGCCATCACCAGCGCGGCCGGAATGCCCTTGCCGGCGGCATCGGCCACGAGGATCCCCTTGGTGCCGTCGGCGAAGGAGAGGTAGTCGTAGTAATCGCCGCCGATCTCGACGGCCGGGGCGGTGGCGCCGCTGATATCGAAGCCGTAGAGCCGCGCGTCCTCGGTGGGGAGGAGCGTCCGCTGCACGTTCCGCGCGGTCTCCAGCTCGGAGGTGAGCAGATCGCGCTGCTGGAGGAACTGCGTCTCGCGTCGGACCCGTCGGGCGCCGGCCTTCACCAGCGTGATCAGCCCGCCGATGGCGAAGGCGATGATGATGCTGGTCAGCAGCAGACGGAGGATCACGTCGTTGAACGGGGCCAGCTCCCCGGTCATGATCAGCGCCATCGCCTCGTAGGCGACCATCCATCCCAGGATGCCCCCCACCAGCCAGGCGGTGCCGCGCGCGGCCCAGATCATCCGCGGTCCGAGGCGCTCCTTGTAATGGCGCGCGAGCTTGTCGGCCAGGGTGACCAACGCCCAGATCACCATCGCGAAGAGCATCCCCACGCCGACGCTGATCATCGCCACCCGGATGTCGGAGTTGCTGCCGGTCACCAGCGCCACGCCGACGGAAATCACCAGCGCGATTCCGGCGGCGATGAGAAGCCCCTTCCAGAACGGGGTCTCCTTCTCCGGATTCCTCTTCGGGAGGCTCAGGAGAGAGCGGCGGCCTTGCGATTGTCGTCGTCGGAGCTGCATCAGGTGTGATTCACGTGCGGCACAAGTTACAACCGGTGGGCCCCGGGGGAAAATCGAATGTGCACAGGGTAGGGGAGCGTAATTTAGCGTTTCTCTCCCCGTCCCTCACGCGCCGAGGATATAATCGGCCGCGACGCGAGCGGGACCGGAAGCATGAACGAGACGATGGAGCCGATGGCACGATGATCCGACACTACCTCACATTCGCCCATCAGGCGGCGGTCCTGGACGAGGCGCTCGTCGGCTGGACCCTCGCGGCCTGCTGGTCGCAGGAGAAGAACCGGCTGGCGCTTCACCTGATCCGCGGCCGCGATTCCCTCTTCGTCGAGGTGGCCGTCGATCTCCGGCTCGGCTATGCCCTGCTGGCCCGTGATATCCACCGCGCCCGGAAGAACACGATCGACTTCTTCGACGAGCTGCTCGGCGCGCGCGTGACCGGCGTGGCGATCGACGACGGCGAGCGCGCTATCCGGATCGCCCTCGAGGAGGGACGGAGCCTGGCGATCTTCTTCTTCGGCCCCGGCTCCGGCAACGTGCTGGCGATCGATCGGGGGCGGGTGCTCTCCTCCTTCCAGAAGTACGAGGGGGAATACGACGCGATGCTCGAAGGCTCGGCGCCGGAGAGCCTGCGCGGGCGACGGGAGATCCGGGAGATGCTCGCCGCGTCGGAGGAGGCTCCGGCACGCGTGCTGGCGCGCGCCATCCCGGCGGCCGGGCCACGGATCATCCGCGAGGCGCTCGATCGCGCCGGGGTGGCGTCGGTCGAGCGAGGCAGCCTGATCCCCGCGCCGGGAGTCGACCGTGTCCTCGACCAGATCGACGCCATCTACCAGGAGTGCGAGCTCTCCGAGAGCTACTATCTCTATCACCTTCCGTCGGAGGTGGTCTTCACGCTGACGCGTCTCGGAACGCTCGATCGCGAGGCGAGGGAGGTGGAGACGTTCGAGGAGATCGCGCGCGCCATCCGCGTCTACCGCTCGAGCGCGTTCGGCGCGCGGCGCTTCTCCGAGCTGCAGACCCGCATGCTGAAGCGGGCCGAGGGGGAGCGGGGGCATCTGATCCGGTCGGCCGAGCGGCGATCCTCGCCGGAGGAGCAGGCGCATCGCGCCGCCGAGTGGGAGCTGTTCGGCTCGCTGCTCCTAGCGCATCTGCACGAGATCCCGGCCGGAACATCCGGCGTGACCCTCGCCGATTACGAGGGGATCGAGAGGATGATCCCGCTGGAGGCCACCTCGACCATCGTCGAGAACGCGGAACGGTACTTCCGTCGGGCGCGTGGAGCGCGCGAGGCGATCGAGACCTCGCGGCGGCGCGGGGAGCGGACGGCCCAGGCATTGCGCGCGCTGGAGGAGACGATCGCCGCGATTCGGGGGGCGATGGAGGTGGGGGAGCTGGAGGAGATTCAGAGGAACAACAAGGAGCTATTCACGATGTCGTCCGAACCGAAGGATCCGGGGACCGCCGAGCGCTACCGCAAGTTCGTCCTCCCCGGCGGGCACGAGGTCTACGTGGGGAAGAACGCCGCGAACAACGACGAGTTGACCGTCCGATTCGCGCGGGCGAACGACTACTGGTTCCACGCGCGGGGCATCTCCGGATCGCACGTGGTGCTCCGCTGGAGCGACGCGAAATCGAAGCCGCCGAAGGAGGCGATCCGCGGGGCCGCGTCGCTGGCGGCCTACTACTCCGGCGCCCGCAACGGCCGGAATGTTCCGGTGGCCTACACGCTGAAGAAGTATGTCCGCAAGCCGAAGGGGGCCGCCCCCGGCTCCGTGGTGATGGAGCGCGAGGAGGTGATCATGGTCGAGCCGAAGCTGCCGGAGGGGAGCGTGGAATGATGATGTCGGGGGAGGGGAGAAGGGGTAGGGGCGTTCAATTGAACGCCCGTACAGGAATGATGATGCCGGGGGAGGGGAG
>JBEHWX010000167.1:0-7200 GCA_048498995.1 Bacteroidota bacterium | reverse complement strand
CGGCTCCGAGTGAGCGGCTCCGAGTGAGCGGCTCCGAGTGAGCGGCTCCGAGTGAGCGGCTCCGAGTGAGCGGCTCCTGGTGAGCGGCTTCGGGTAACCCGCTTCCCCTCCCCTGTCGCGATCAACTTTCGGCCGCCGGCGCGGTCACCCGCGTCGGCACCCTGAGCAGCCCCACGGCCACCACGATCGCCATCCCCGCGGCAATCAGCAGCGGCACCCGCGCCCCGATCGAGCTCCAGAGCGTCCCGGTCCAGGAGCTTGCCACCAGCGCCGACAGGCTCGAGAGCATCGTGAAGAGCCCAAGCGCGAGGCCGCGATGCTCGTTCGGCACCAGATCGCTCATCCACGCCTTCGACACTCCCTCGGTCAGCGCCGCGTAGATGCCGTAGAGCGCGAACATCCCCCAGGCCAGCGCCAGCGATCCCCCGAGCGCGAACCCGGCGTAGACCACCGCGTAGAGCGCCAGCCCGCAGACGGTGACCCGCTTCCGTCCGAAGCGGTCGGAGAGCCGGCCGCCGGGATAGGCCGCCGCCGCGAACACCAGGTTGTAGAGGATGTAGCCGCCGATCGCCAGGCGATCATCGAATCCCATCTCCCGCGCCCGCAGGATCAGGAACACATCGCTCGAGTTGACGAGCGCGAAGAGGGTAAGCCAGACCACGATGCTCCGGTAGCTCCGCGGCGCGCGGCGCCAGAAGGCGACCGACTGCCGCGGGCCGGGACGCTCGCCGCTCGGCTGGAAGCTTTTCTCACGCACCGCCGCGGTGGCCACCGCCGCCAGGATCGACGGGATGAATGCCAGCAGGAAGAGCGTCCGGTAATCTCCCGGATGAAGCCAGAGCCAGACCAGCGCCAGCACCGGCCCGATCGCCGCGCCGACGGTATCCATGGCGCGATGGAGCCCGAAGGCCGCCCCGCGCGATTCCGCGGTCACGTAGCTGGCCAGCAGCGCATCGCGCGGCGCGGTCCGGATTCCCTTGCCGACCCGGTCGATCGTCCGTGAGCCGAGCACGCCGCCGACCGAGGGAAAGAGCGCCGGCAGCGGCTTGCTGAGCGCCGAGAGGGCATAGCCGGCGCTGACGAACGGACGCCGGCGGCCGACCGCGTCCGACAGGGAGCCGAAGTATCCCTTCGAGAGCCCGGAGATCGCCTCGGCCACCCCCTCGATGATGCCGACCCAGGCGACCGAGGCTGCGAGCACGGTGGTCAGGTAGATCGGGCCGATCGGATAGAGCATCTCGCTGGCGATATCCATCAGGAGCGAGACGATGCCGAGGATGTAAATGGCGCGTGGAAGCGGGGGTCGCTGCATGAGCTTACCGGGACATGAGTTGGCCGGGAGTTGACTGGCCGAACATACGCCGGACGCTTCGTCCGGCAAGTACCGCGCGGCGACCATTCCTCCCCGGAGCCGATCCCGGGAAGCCGATCCCGGGAAGCCGATCGCGCTGAACGAACCGGGCCGGCCGGCGCCGCGCGTTGCGGCATCCCCGACCGGCCCGTTCCCTCGACTCTTCCGACCGCGTTATTTCGACGTGCCGGTTCCGGTCCCGCCGCTGGTTCCGGAGCCCGACTTCGTGGCCGTGGTCTTGCGGTGCTTGTGCGCCCGCTTGGCGTGCTTGTGCTTCGTGGTTCCGCTCTGCCCGCTCGAGCGCTGCGTGCTGCTGGTGCCGGAAGCTCCACCGGAGCCGTTCGACGTGCCCGACTGCATGGTGCCGGCCAGCGCGGTGGCCGTGGCAAGAATCGACGACATGGCTACCGCCAGTGCGATCTGCTTGACTCGCATTGCGAGATCCTCCTGAAAGAGAACGATTGTTGGATGGTCGTCGGAAGATTCGGGCCGGCTCCTGACGATGGTCTCCGCCATCGACGAGGGCCCGCGGTGGCGCGTGGCTCCTCCCCGAACGGTGGCTCGGGCGCTCCGGAGAGTGACATTTCGTATGCCAGTCGCGCTCCGGGACCGGACGGACGGAATGCCGCCGTATCGCGATTCCGGTCGCCGAGCGCCAAATCGCGCAAATTCCCCGATCATCTCCTCCAATTCGCCCCATCCGGAGCATCCGCGGGGCTCCGGGGCGGACCATGACGCCGGACGCCGCGCGGCGCGACCCCGTGTGCCATTTCTTTCCCCCTCTCTATCTTTGAGGCTGTCTCGGCAAAAAGAACGATCCAAACGTCAACCATACGATCTACAATGGCATTCACTCTCCAGCCTCCTTCGTCCGGAGAGCCCATCTCCATGCAGGGAGGGCAGCTCCAGGTACCGAACAACCCGATCATCCCGTTCATCGAGGGGGACGGCACCGGCCCCGATATCTGGCGCGCTTCCGTGCGTGTTCTCGACGCCGCCGTCGAGAAGGCCTACGGCGGCCAGCGCAAGATCTCCTGGTATGAGGTCTACGCCGGCGAGAAGGCCAATGAGGTCTACGGCGAGCAGATCTGGCTGCCGCAGGAGACGCTGGACGCCTTCGAGCGCTACCTGGTCGGCATCAAGGGACCGCTGACCACGCCGGTCGGCGGCGGCATCCGGAGCCTGAACGTGGCGCTCCGCCAGATCCTCGACCTCTACGTCTGCCTCCGCCCGGTTCGCTGGTTCCAGGGAGTTCCCTCGCCGGTGAAGCACCCGGAGAAGACCGACATGGTGATCTTCCGCGAGAACACCGAGGATATCTACGCCGGCATCGAGTGGGCCGCCGGCACCCCGGAAGCGCAGAAGATGCTCGACTTCCTGCAGGCCGAGTTCCCGAAGATGTTCGACAAGATCCGCTTCGGCACCAGCCAGAAGGCCGATGAGTTCTGGAGCAAGGTCGGCGCCCCCGAGTCGTTCGACGCGGTCGAGGTCGGCCTCGGCATCAAGCCGGTCAGCCGCTCCGGCAGCGTCCGCCTGATCCACAGCGCCATCTCCTATGCCATCCAGAACAACCGGAAGAGCGTTACCCTGGTGCACAAGGGGAACATCATGAAGTTCACCGAGGGTGCCTTCCGCGACTGGGGCTACGACGTGGCCAAGCGCTACTTCGGCGCCGAGGAGATCGACGGCGGGCCCTGGTGCCGCATCCCGGAAGGGAAGCCGGGCGCCGGCCTCGTCATCAAGGACGCCATCGCCGACATCACGCTCCAGCAGGTGCTCACCCGTCCGGACGAGTTCGACGTGATCGCCACGCTCAACCTGAACGGCGACTATCTCTCCGACGCTCTGGCCGCGCAGGTCGGCGGCATCGGCATCGCGCCGGGCGCCAACATCAACTACATCACCGGCGCCGCGATCTTCGAGGCCACCCACGGCACCGCGCCGAAGTACGCCAACCTGGACAAGGTGAACCCGGGATCGGTGGTCCTCTCCGGCGAGATGATGCTCCGCTACCTCGGCTGGACCGAGGCGGCCGACCTGATCATCAAGGGAATGGACGGCGCCATCACCTCCAAGAAGGTCACCTACGACTTCGCCCGCCTGATGGAGGGAGCCACGGAGGTGAAGACCTCCGAGTTCGGCGACAACCTGATCGCGCACATGTAAGATCCCCGCTCCGTCGGGAAATCATCCGAAGGGCCGCCGGCATCACCGCCGGCGGCCCTTCGTCGTTTCATCCATCGTCCCTTCTCACCGCGCCTCTTCCCCGCCTCGCAGCGATGCGTCTCCCCACGATGCGTCGTGCCGCGATGCGCCACGCCATGCCGGAAAACGCAACGGCCGCGCACCGGAGCGAGCTCCGGGCACGGCCGCGTCACAATCACGCCATCCTCTTCATCGCGGCGGCTCAGCCGCGACGGAGCACGTAGATCGGGGCCTCGCGCGGGCAGCCGAGCCGGAACGGCAGCCAGTGGCCGACACCGGCGGAGGTATACAGCTGTGCATCATTGCGACGGTAGTGTCCCCACAGATACTGTTCCGGCAGAAAGAGCTCGAGCGGGCTCCGGCCGGCGATGCCGAACTGGATTCCCCCGTGCGTGTGGCCGGAGATCGTCATCGGAATGCCGAGCGCGGAGGCGGGAACGAACCCGCGCGGACGATGGCTCATCAACAGATGGAAGCCCTCGGAGGGAGCGCCGTCGAAGGCACGCTCCACCGTCCGCCGCAGAAAGAGATCGCCCGGGTCCGGCTTGCGCCCGCCGTCGCCGGAGTGGGCCGGATCGTCGGCGCCGCCGAGATAGAGCGTGGTGCCGCCGATCGGCACCGCCATGCCGGAATCGCGCAGCAGCGGGATCGGGCCGCGGTCGAACGATTCGAGCACCGTGCGGATGCCCCGGTAATACTCGTGGTTGCCGATCGACGCATACGTGCCATACCGCGGCCGGAGCTGATCGATCATCCGGAGCGCGTCAGGAAGCGCCTTCAGATCGTCGGCCACGTCGCCGGTCACCAGCACCAGATCGGGACGCCCGCGCGCGCCACGCTCCAGCGTCCGCTCCAGGTAGTCGAGATCGACGAAGGGGCCGAGGTGGATGTCGGAGAGATGGAGGATACGAAGCCCGTCCAGCTCCGGCGGCAGCCGCTTGAAGGTGAAGGGGATGGTCGGCACCAGCGCGTCCTCGCCGGAGTCGGCGATGCCGGTGGTCGTGGCAAGAACCGTGGCCGCCGGCACCACCGCGGCCACCTTCACCAGCACCGAGCGCCTGCCCCGATCCACGTGCTCGCGCCGATCCCCGCCACGCGCCCCCTCGTGCACCGCGCGCGCGGCATCGGCCGTGGGAATCGTGGACCCGGATGTCGATCGAGACGCGGTGGCCGGAGCTCCGCGCCGGCGGCGACGTGCCCAGCCGGCGATCCGCTCGCCGGTCAGCACCAGGCCGCTGATCGGCAGGGTCACGGCCAGGCCCAGCCAGGCAACGACGAGGGCGATCAGCAGATAGGCGGTCCAGATCGGCAGCGCCACGTGCGAGCGGACGAGAACGACGCCGATCAGGTCGATGAGAAGAATCGTCGCCGGCACCAGAAGAAGCGCGCGCCGGACCGCGCGGATACGCCACCACTGCCGGTGCAGCCCCCATATCCAGAGGAATACGAGAACCCAGGCGACGACCGTGACGACCGCGCTGGCGATCAGCGGGAAGAGTGATGTCATGAGAGACGTTCCGTCGAAGGGAAGTAAGGATGATCGGAGCCTCTTCGGCTCCGGCAGCGGTCACGGTGCATCGAGACGCGTCGGCCACGTATGGGCTCCGACGAATGATCTCCGGCGGATGGGCGCCTCGGGATCTGTTACGCCCGCTCGCCTCCGACGTTACGCCCGGTGCCGCGCCCGGCATCGTGCCCGGCACTGTGCCGGCCGGCATCGGATACATCCATCGCCTTCCACCCTTCCTCGGAATGGTGGAAGCTCTCGCTCAGGCTCACGCCGAAGGAGCCCTCCTCGGGGCGCCAGGTGAGCCGGTCCACCGTGATCGTCGGATGCTCGACCCGGATCACGTTGAAGGAGTTCGGCTCCCCACGTCCCCGGGTCGACGTGGCCGTGCCCGCTTGAATGACGAGCGCCGAGTAGCCTTGAATATTGTAGCGGGTGGAGGTGCTGCCGGTATACCCGATGTGCATGTGCCCGGCGAGAAAGACGTCGGCGCCGCACTCGGAGAGGAGATTCATCGCCATGTCGGCCCGCCCCACCAGGTCGTTCTCATCGAACGTGGGGGGAAGATCGAACGGGTGATGCGTCACGACGATCTTGGTAACCGTGTCGGGAAGCGGGCAGAGCCGCTCGCGGATCGCCATCACCTGCTCCCGGTTGATGCGCCCCCCCTTGAAGACGAGCGAGCGCGCCGTGTTGGCGCCGACCACCGCGATCTCCTCGTCCACATGGGTCGGGAGCATGTCGGTGGTGATGTAGCGATGGAACTTCCTGAGCCGGGAGAAAAAGCGCGCGGCCACGTTGTAGAACGGGATGTCGTGGTTGCCCGGCACCACGATCCGCGGCCCCGGCAGCCGCTCCAGAAACCGCGCCGCCTCCTCGAACTGCTCCGAGCGGGCACGCTGCGTCAGATCGCCGGAGACCACGACCAGATCCGGGGAGATCTCCTTGACCGCGGCAACCAGCGGATCGACGGTCCGCTGATCGACCCGGCCGAAATGGATGTCGGAGATATGGACGATAGTGCGCATGGCGGCCTCACGCGGTGGTCGGTGCGGGAACGATCACCCGGAGCGCCCCCGGCCTGATCCGGTACTCCAGCGGCGACTTCATCCCGATGATCTCGCCGTCGGTCGAGACGTCGACCCGCGCGCCGTGCGGCTCCACGGAGATCTCCCGCGCCGTGTAGACGTCGAAGCCGTCGGCGGTGCGCAGGCGTCCGACCAGCGCCCGGAGCAGGAGCCCGAGCAGACCGAGCCTCCCGACCCGATGCGCCACGTAGACGCTCAGCAGTCCGCCGGAGAGGCTGTCGCGGCTCCCGAGATCGAATCCCTCGACGTTGTACTCGTTGTTGCCCACGAAGACGAACGGGCCGCTGACCTGCCGCGCCTTCCCCTCCACTTCCAGCCGGACGCCGATCTGGCGATAGCCGCGGAGCACGTCGATCACCGCCAGCGCGAGCGCCAGCCCCTTGCCGAGCCCATGCCGGTGCTGCCATTGCTCGCGGGCGTGAACGATCCGCGGATAGATGCCGATGCTGGAATTGTTGATGAAGCAGTGGCCGTTCACCTCGGCGATATCCACGGAGGCCTCCCGTCCGGCGGCGATCACCGCCACCGCCTCCTCGATCTCGAGCGGGATGCCGAGGTCCTTGGCGAAATGATTCAGCGTGCCGAGCGGCAGCACGCCGAGCACCGCGTCGGTGCCGGCCACCTCGGCCGCCACGGCATTGATGGTGCCGTCGCCGCCGCCGGCAACGATAACGCGCGCGCCGTCGCGAATCGCGGCGGCGGCAACTTCGGGGATCTTCTCCCCTTGCTCGACCCTGTGCAGCCGTACACGGCAGCCGTGCCGATCGAAGAGCTCACGCAGCTTGTCGTCGCTCCCCTCCTCGGCGGTGCCGGAGGTTCCGTTCAGGATCACATCGATCGCCGGCGTTTTCACGTCGGCCGCATGTTCGTCAAAATCGACCATATGGAGGATCTCCTTCCAAATACAGGCCAGAATGCGGATGCGTGGACGATGCGGTGGAAACGGGGACGTGGAAACGGGGACGTGGAAACGGGGACGTGGAAACGGGGACGTGGAAACGGGGACGTGGAAACGGGGACGTGGAAACGGGGACGTGGAAACGGGGACG
>JBEHWX010000166.1:0-7484 GCA_048498995.1 Bacteroidota bacterium | reverse complement strand
CGCGCGGCGCCGGCGCGGAGGAACCGGAGCAGCGCGCACTCCTCCGGCTTCAGATACGGGTGCTTGTCGGGATCGGCCTCCCGCAATCCCCGGTCGATCGCGTCGACGAGGGTGCCGCCGGTATAGGCCGCGAAGACCGACGGATGCACGTAGCATTTCCGGCAGACCGCGACGGTATTCCTCAGACGTCCGGCGACGCTCTTCACCGCCTGCGTGATGTTCCGCTTGGCCTGCGCCTCCGACGCGCAGGGGCCGCAGTCCCGGAGCGCCAGCGCGGCGAAGAGGGTGCCGCTCCAGGTACGGAAGTCCTTCGCGGTGAAGTCCTCTCCGGTGATCTCCTTCAGATAGGCATTCACGTCAGAGGAGTCGATCGACTGCCGGCTGCCATCCTCGGCGATATACTGGAAGAGCTCGTAGCCGGGGATCTCCTGGCAGTTCCTGACGATCCTGGCCAGGCGACGATCGGTGACCTTCACTTCGTGATAGATCCCGGACTTGCCGCGGAAGTGGAAGTGGATGGTCGATCCCTCCACCTCGACATGTTTGGTGCGGAGCGTGGTCAGGCCGAACGACTTGTTGGAGCGGGCGTATTCCTCGTTGCCGACGCGGATGCAGGTGGTCTCCAGAAGGCGGACCACGGTGGCCAGCACCTTCTCGCGCGGCAGTCCGGGGAGCCTCAGATGCTGCTCGGTCCGTTCGCGGATCATCGGAAGCGCGGCGCCGAAGGCGGCCATCCGCCCGTACTTCGTTTCGTCGCGCACCTCGCGCCAGCGCGGATGGTAGCGGTACTGCTTCCGCCCCCGGGCGTCGCGGCCGGTGGCCTGCAGATGTCCCTGCGGGTTTGCGCAGATCCAGACGTCGGTCCAGGCCGGCGGAATCACCAGCGAGCGGATACGCGCCAGCACTCTCGGATCGCGCACGCGGCTTCCATCCGGCGCCACGTAGCTGAATCCCTTGCCCGATCTCCGGCGGATGATGCCTGGCGCCTCATCGGCGACGTAGCGCAGCCCCGCGGCCTTTGCCGAGGCAATCGGATCGTTGATCGGAACGATCCTCGCCGCTTGTCTCCTTCCCCTCATCTGACTCCTCTCCTTCCCGTTCCATCGTCACCCTTCATCGGCCGGCATTCGCCGGGCCAGCTTCACCTCGCATCCCGATTCATCCTTTCCCCTGATCCTTCGGCCGGATCTCGATCACGATCACCTCCTCCACCGGTGGCGGCGGGGTCAGCGAGCCGTCGCGGGGCTCGGTCGCCGGCGAGCGCTCCGCGGCGGAGAGGCCGTCACCGGCGGCGATCCTCTGCGCGAAGGTGCCAGGGGGAATGCGCATCGGGGGAACCGCGTCCCGATCCGGGGCACGCTCGCTCCGCCGGCCGCTCCCCTGCTCCTCCTCCTGCGTCTGCTTCGCGGCAGGCTCCTCGGCTTCGGTCCGATCTCCATCCGGCTGGGCGACCGCGGTCGCGCCGGACTCCTTCGGACCCTCTTCCTTCGGACCCTCTTCCTTCGGACCCTCTTCCTTCGAGGCGATCTCCTTCGGGCGATCATTGTTCGAAGCGATCTCCTTCGAGGCATTCGTCATCGCGCCGTCATCCTTCGAGCTCCTCGGGCGCTCATCGTCGGCGCCGTCATCGCTCCCCTTCTCATCCTTCGCGTCCTCCTTGTCGGCCGCGCCGACCACGTCGCGCTCGAACTTTTTCTCGGCCTTCTCCTTCTGGGCCACGATACTCCCCTTCCGCTCGGCCAGATCGACGTTGGCCGGATCCTGCTTGGCCTGATCGTCGGCGCAGGCGACCACCGCCGGGATGGCGTTGTTGTCCGGCACGACCCGGGTTCCGAAGTAGTTGGCGTAGACCTGCGTGAACTCGGCGCCGAAGAAGATCAGCTGCGACGAGTAATAGACCCACACCAGCAGGATCACGATCGACCCGGCCGCGCCGTAGGTCGAGGAGAAGCCGCTCTGCCCCAGATAGAGCCCGATCAGGAACTTGCCGAGCGTGAACAGCAGCGAGGTCACCGCCGCCCCCACCCAGACATCGCTCCAGGCGATCTTCACGTCCGGCAGCACCTTGTAGATCATCATGAACAGGACGGTGATGACGCCGAAGGAGATCACGAAGGAGAGGGCGCTCCAGAGGGCGGTGATGCCGGGGAGCCCGTGCAGAAAGTTGCTGAGCGCGGCCAGCCCGGCGCTGATCACCAGCGAGACCAGCAGCAGGAACCCGACGCCGAGAATCAGCGCGAAGGAGAGAAGGCGGTCCTTGAGCATTCCCATGATGCCGCGTCCCGGCTTCGGCTTCACCCCCCAGATCGTGTTGAGCGCGTCCTGCAGCTCCACCAGCACGCCGGTGGCGCCGACCAGGAGCGTGGCGATGCCGACGATCGTGGCGACGACGCTGGCCGCCGGCTTGCTCGAGTTCCTGACGATCTCCTGGATCATCTCCGCGCTCGTCTGCCCGACCAGCCCGGAGAGCTGATGGATGAGCTGCCCCTGCACCGCCTCCCGGCCGAAGATGATGCCGGCCAGCGAGATCACGATGATCAGGATCGGAGCGAGGGAAAAGAGGGTGTAGTACGAGAGCGCGGCGCCGAGCCTGGGCGCCTTGTCGTCATTCCATCGGGTGAACGTCTCCCCGATGAGTTTCCAGATTGTCTTCACGTTGATAGCCATTCCCACATCTCCTTCTACCTTCTTCCGGCATCGCTCGAATCGCGACACATCACACCAGGGAGCTTTCCCGCAAAGGGCGTACCGTTCCGCCGATCACCTCCGGGATCCCCTCTGACGGCCCGGTTCGGGGGATTCCCCCCCTCCGGCCGGCGGACCACGGAGAGCCGGCCGAGGTCCGGCGGCCGAGCCGAGGGAGCCGGGGGAGTGGCGCGGAGCCGGCCGGGAGGGAGCATCGTAACTCTTCTTGAAGGAAGGACTCTTTGCGTGAGCTTATTGATTCGATTTCAGTAGATTTGAATCCCTACAACAGCTCAGCACTTTCCGTATCCCGTTCGACCGTTCTGACGTCAGATCGCGCCTGCCAGGAAGGCGGTCTCAGAGCATGGCGGGATCATGTCAGTTCCGTTCATCCGAATAGCAGGACCTTCCCGAACCGTGGCGCCTCAATCTCATACCTCCGATTCGACCTCGAAGCCTTCCGCGAAGTACCTCTTCATCACCGGCGGCGTACTCTCCTCGCTCGGCAAGGGGATCACCTCCGCGTCGCTCGCGCTCCTGTTGAAGTCTCGCGGACTTCGTGTGACGATCCAGAAGTTCGACCCGTACATCAATGTCGATCCGGGGACGATGTCCCCCTATCAGCACGGCGAGGTGTACGTGACGGAGGACGGCGCGGAGACCGACCTCGACCTGGGCCATTACGAGCGATTCCTGAATCAGTCGATGACCCAGCAGAACAACACGACCACCGGCCAGGTCTACTACGAGGTGATCACCAAGGAGCGCCGCGGTGACTACCTGGGCAAGACCGTGCAGGTGATTCCGCACATCACCGACGAGATCACGCGGCGGATGACCGCGCTCGGAAGCTCCGGCGCCTACGACATCATCCTGATCGAGATCGGCGGCACCGTCGGCGACATCGAGTCGCTCCCGTTCCTGGAGGCGACCCGTCAGCTCGATCAGAAGCTGGGGCGCGGCAACGTGCTCCACATCCACCTGACCTACGTCCCCTACATCAAGGCGGCCGGCGAGCTGAAGACCAAGCCGACCCAGCACTCGGTCAAGACCCTCCTGGAGATCGGCATCCAGCCGGATATTCTGGTCTGCCGCTCGGAGCACCGCCTCTCGCGCGATATCCGCGAGAAGATCGCCCTGTTCTGCAACGTCGAGCGGGACTCGGTGATCGAGGCGCGCGACGCCTCCACGATCTACGAGGTGCCGCTGATCTACGCCCAGCAGGGATTCGATGACATCGTCCTCCGAAAGCTGAACATCGCGGCCCAGGCGCCGGATCTGAAGCTCTGGTCGAGCGTCGTCAGGAAGATCAAGAGCCCGGCCGCGGGCACCGTCAGGATCGGCATCTGCGGCAAGTACACGCAGTATCAGGATGCCTACAAGTCGATCATCGAGGCGTTCGTCCACGCCGGCGCGGCCAACAACGTCCATGTCGACCTCGAGTGGATCGACAGCGAGGAGCTCCACACCGCCGCCGACGTGAAGCGCGCGCTCTCCGGGCTGCACGGCCTGCTGGTGGCGCCGGGATTCGGCTCGCGCGGCGTCGAGGGGAAGATCAAGGCGATCCAGTTCGTCAGGGAGAACAGGATTCCCTTCTTCGGGATCTGCCTCGGCATGCAGTGCGCCGTGATCGAGTTCGCGCGGAACGTCTGCGGCATCGCCGACGCCAACTCCGCCGAGTTCGCCCGCACGCCGAACACCGTGATCGACCTGATGGCCGATCAGAAGGATGTGAAGCAGAAGGGGGGGACGATGCGCCTCGGGAGCTATCCCTGCATCCTCGGCAAGAAGACCAAGGCGCTGGCCGCCTACCGGGAGCAGTTCATCACCGAGCGGCATCGCCATCGCTACGAGGTGAACAACACCTTCCGCGACGTGCTGGCCGCCCACGGCCTGGTGCTCTGCGGCGTTTCGCCTGACGGCAAGCTGGTGGAGATGGTCGAGATCCCGAACCATCCGTGGTTCGTCGGCTGCCAGTTCCACCCGGAGCTGAAGTCCCGCCTGGTGGCGCCGCATCCGCTGTTCAAGGCGTTCGTCAAGGCGGCGATCGCCCACCGCGACGGCGGCAAGGGAACCGGCAAGTCGACGGCCGGCAAGTCCGCCGAGAAGGGCGCCCAGAAGGGTGCGCCGGCCACGGCCAAGCGCGCCGCCACCAAGAAGGTGGCGACCACGCGGATCGCCGCCAAGAAGCGCCCGGTGCGAGACGACCTGCCGAAGCTCAACGGCAACGGACACGAGGCCACCGCGGCCGACGTGCCGAAGCCGGAGCCGATCAACGCCGCCCCGTCGAAGAAGCGGAGCGCTCCGACCAAGGTCGTTCCGAAGATCGAGGCCAGGCGCGGACGCCGCTGAGCCGCTATCGCGATTGCGACGCACGACACAACGGCACCATGCAACATGAACGGGCCGGGATCATCGCGATCCCGGCCCGTTTCGTTGTTCCCCCTCCCACGCTCATCCTCCCCGCCGGAATATCTCCCCGCCGGAATAGCTCCAATAGCTCCCCGGCCCGGCTATCCCTCCCGATTGATCTGAACGCCGACGACGTTCCTGCGGAGATGCACCGGCTCCGCGGGGGACTTGCCCCGACGCTTCTGGCGCTTGCTCGCCCAGAGGTTGAGCGATTCCACCACGATGCTGAAGGCCATCGCCGAGTAGATGTATCCCTTGGAGATCTCCTTGTGGAACGCCTCGGCCAGCAGGCTCATGCCGATCAGCAGAAGGAAGGAGAGGGCGAGCATCTTCACGGTCGGATGCCGCATCACGAAATCCCCCATCGGACGTCCGGCCCAGAGCATGAAGCCGATCGAGAGGACCACCGCGGCCATCATCACCGGCAGATGATCGGTCATGCCGACGGCGGTGATCACCGAATCGAGGGAGAAGACGATATCCAGCAGCGCGATTTGAATGATGGTGCCGACGAAGCCGACCTGCCGGCGTCCGCCGGATTCCCCCTCGACTTCCTCCGGTCCCTCGAGCTTCTCGTGGATCTCGGTTGTCGCCTTGTAGATCAGGAAGAGGCCGCCGGCCAGCAGGATCAGATCGCGGCCGGAGAAGCCGTGGCCGGCGACCTGGAAGAGCTCCTCCTTCAGGCCGATGATCCAGGTGATCATCAGCAGCAGGATGAACCGGGTGACGAGGGCGAGGCTCAGTCCGACCACCCTGGCGCGATTGCGCTCGGATTCCGGGAGCTTCGAGGCGAGGATCGTGATGAACACGATGTTGTCGATGCCGAGCACGACCTCCATGAGCGTGAGGGTCGCCAGGCTCGCCCATGTGGACGGGTCTGAAATGAGTTCGAGCATACCAAGTTCGGGCGTTTGGTTTGTTCAGTGCCCCGACGCCGTGGCGCCGGGATCGTATGTGCGGGATGATAAGAAAAAGGGACGTCGAGCTGTTCTCGACGTCCCTTCACATACAGACTCCCGGGAGCGATTCGCCGCCGGTCGGCGGCCGCTCCGAGGGCTGGAGACGGGCGTGGCTCAGGAGGACTTCCGGCTCCGCTTCGAGCCGGATTTCTTCGAGGAGCCCTTGGACGAGCTCTTCGAGCCCTTGCGTCCGGATCCACTGTCGGCGACCAGCGCGTCGGCCTTGGCGCCGGAACGGCGGGAGCGACTGCTGGTACTGTGCGAGTCCCTGCTCGCGTCGATAATGCCCATGTCGCGGCCGAGCTTGGTCAGCTCCTCCGAGGCCGAATCGACCATGCCGCGCATGCCGCGCGACAGGCTCTTCCACCGCTTCGAGCCGGCTCCCGGCTGAAGGAAATATCCCACGGCAAGCGCCGCTCCGGCGGCCGCTCCGGCCCATCCAATGGTCTTTGCCACATCACTCTGCTTCATCACATACCTCACTCGTAATCTTCGTGCGTGTAAAGAGTATCGTTTTCACATTCATGTCCATCGGAGCGCCGCGCGCGGCCTCCCCGACATGAGAGTAAAAGAATTGTGCCAAACGGGATCCGGAGGACCGGGGTCCGGCCGACCGGCCCGGCGAACGGAACACCTCACGTGGGAGTCGGAACGATGAACGGGACGGCCACTTCCGAGGAAGCTTCGCCATCCCGTTCTCGTGTGTGCATATTCAGGGCCGTTCGTGCGCGCCAGGGCGCGACACGCGTTCCGGGCACGCTCAGACGCCGCTGGTCGCCGCGCGGCCGGTCGTGCCGTTGCCGTCGACGACGGTGCCGCGCTGCGAGCCGCCATTCTGTCCACCATTCTGGTGCAGCAGTCCGCTGACGCTGTCGGACACCGACTTGACGGTGCCGCCGACGCTGTCGGTCATCGACTTGACGGTCCCGCCGACGCTATCGGACACCGACTTGACGGTATCGCCGACGCCGCTGGCCAGGTCCTTGCTGACGCGGGTGAGCTCATCCTTCGTGGTATCGTAGAGATCGCGCGCGTCGCGGGCGATCTTGTTACGCCGCTCGGCTCCCTTGTTGGGATCGAGGAAATACCACGCGGCCAGCGCCGCTCCCGCAAGACCGAGGGTCTTCATCCAACCATTGCTGCCCATTTCTATCTTCTCCTGTACCTGGGGATTAAAAGTTGGCACCATGCCACGCT
This sequence comes from Bacteroidota bacterium, assembly GCA_048498995.1. GTDB lineage: Bacteria > Bacteroidota > Ignavibacteria > OLB7 > OLB7 > JBEHWX01. The sequence goes on along the minus strand of JBEHWX010000166.1, from coordinate 231 downwards.
CCGCCCACGCTCGATGCCGGCGGATGCGGATAGCCGATTAAAGAATTATGCCAACACGATGCGCCCCGCGTTGGCCGCGATACGGTCGGCCGAAGAGCGCACGCCGAAGACGTGCGCCGTATGAGCGGCGGCGCCGTCGGCCAAAGAGCGCACGCTGAAGACGTGCGCCTACCCCGTTGCGCATACCGGAGTGCGCATACCGGAGTGCGCATACCGGAGTGCGCATACCGG
>JBEHWX010000165.1:0-8006 GCA_048498995.1 Bacteroidota bacterium | reverse complement strand
CGGCCGGGTTGGTGTCCGGTCGCGTGCTCCGCGGAGCCCGCGCGCCTCCCCTTCCTGGCCGACCACCGTGATCGTTCCCATCATGCTCACCCGCATCATCGCTTCCCCGACCGGTCCGGAGCCACGGCGCTCCTCGGCCAGCGCGCGGATGCGAGACCTCCAGGCCGTCGTCTCCTTCCTGGCCAACAGGTCGCGGTGGCGGTCCATGAGGGCGGTCATGATCGGGTGGAGGCGCCGCTCGTGGAGCCATTCCAGCGCGCGGAGCGTGGCCAGCCGGAGCTCCTCGGCCAGCAGCGGCAGCATCTCCTCGCCGAGCAGTCCGTCGAGCAGCGAGATCGTCGCTCGAAGCATCACCAGATCCTCCAGCCGGAGGAGAGGGCGTCCGAGAAGCGTGGTGGCAAGCGAGGCCGCGCGCGCGCCGGTATCGCCGGCGGCCAGGAACAGTCCGAGCTCGCGCAGCGCCAGGCGCGCTCCCGGCTCGGCCGGCAGCGCCTCGATCGCCGCGATCATCTCGTCGCGGTCGGCGGTAATTACCAGACGCCCCTCCGGACAGAAGGAGAGCGCCGCGCCGTCGGATGCCTTGTCGATTCTCCGTGTCCAGTCCGGGGCGCCGCGCAGCACCCCGACCATGCCGAGGTAGATGCCGATGATGGCGCGGAACGGCGCCGAGGAGGGATAGCCGGCTCCGGAGCCGAGCGCGGCCGCCTCCCGCTCGATCGCGGCCAGATCCGGCTCGAGCGCGGCACGTGCGGCCAGTGCTATCAGCTCGGAGTGCGCCGCGCACGAGGCCAGCCCCATGCCGCGGAAGTGCCCGACGGTCTGCGTGGCGCTCTCCAGCGCGTCGGTCATCCGCCCCACCGTGTGGAGCAGCGAAAGGCGGTGGATCGCCAGCATCGCGTTCCGTCCGTCGACGTTGCTCGACATCTCGCGCGCCAGCGCGAGCTTCCGCTCCAGCTCCTCCGGCGTGTCGAACAGCTGCAGCAGGCTGGCGGCCACGCGCTCCCGCGCATACGATCGTAGCGACGGGGAAAGGTCGGGCGCGTCGAGCAGCGCGGTCAGGCGCGTATCCACGCGGCGGAGCGTGGCCTCGTCGGCCACCCCCTGGGCGGCGCGGGCGGCCTGTTCCAGAAACCGGAGATAGGGCTCGCTCCGCGTCAGCTCCGGATGCTCCTCGATCAGCGCGTCCACCCGCCGCCAGATCGCGGCGCAGTCGGCGTAGCTCCGCTGGCAGACGGCCACGTGCAGGTGCCGGAGCGCGCGAAGACGGAGCAGCAGCATCCGCTCACCTCGCGGCGCGTCGGTGAGCTCAAGAAGCCGGTCGAGATGCTCGGAGAATTCCCGGCTCTCCGGCGCGCGGCGCTCCAGCGAGAGCATGCAGCTCAGCAGCGAGGCCTCCAGGATATCCCGCTCGGTCGCGTCCAGACGTGGCGCCACCGCGTCGAACAGGTGCCACGCGGTCTTGAGGATCTCCAGCGCCAGCCTCCAGTCCGGGCCGAGGTCGAGCCGGAGCGCGCTGTCGATGGTCCGCTCCACCGCGCGCGCCAGCGTGTCGGCGGCGAGGCCCTCCGGCACCGGCTCGGCCAGGATCAGCCGGAACGGGAGCGCCGAATAGAGGGGCCGCCCCTCGGCGATCACCGCGATGAGCGTGTCGACCGGCGGCTCGGCCACGGCCACCAGATGCTGATGCAGCAGCGTGTGGGTGAAGGTGTGCGGCAGCGACGTCACCGAGCCGAGCAGCGGCGATACCGTGGAGGCCGGCGCCAGGATCCCCTTGAACGTCAGGCTCCGGATGGTGCCGCGCACCTCGTGGCTCAGAAGCTCGGCGCTCTCGTCGGCGAAGACCTCGCCGAGCGAGGCCAGGAGCGTGGCGGTCCGCCGCTCCCGCTCGGTCAGATGGGCCGCCATTCCCTCCACCAGCAGGTCGACGTTCCGGCGCAGCAGCAGCAGAAACGTCTCCGGCTCGATCGTCAGATGCCACCGGTTGGAGCCGGCGCCGCGCACGATCGCCTTGGAGGCGATGGCGCCGCGGAGCATGCTCCGGAGCGCGAGCGGATTGCCGCCGGTGATCTCCCGAAGCTGATCGGCCAGCCTTCCATCCGGCTCGGCGTTGAACAGACGGAGCCAGACATCGGAGATCTCCGCCCCGTCGAAGCCGGTCAGCTCGATCTCCTCGACGATCGAGCGCTCGATCACCGCGCGCGCGGCAAGCTCCACCGGACGCGAGAGGCAGAGGAGGGAGAGCTTTTCGTCGGCCACCGCGTCGAGCAGCGTGGCCAGCTCGCGGAGCGTGTCGCCGGCGATCAGGTGGATATCCTCCAGCACCAGGAGCGTCGGGAACAGCCGGGAGACCCGCCTGAGCATGCCGATCGCGTCGGCGACGGTCGGGCCGGGACGGTCGCGGAAAAAGCGTCGCGTGGTGTCCGAATACAGAAGCCCCCGCGTGATCAGCGGGACGAGCGAGGTGGTCGATTCCGGGACCAGCTTGGCGTGAATCACGCAGCCGCCGGAGTCGATGATGCGCCGAAGCGTCTCGTCCAGCAGACGGCTCTTGCCGATGCCGGCCTCGCCGAGCAGAAGCGCGGTGCGCAGCTCCTGGGCGTCGAAGGAGCCACGCCAGAAATTCAGCAGGCGCTCTACATCCGCGGCGCGGCCGGTGAAGGGAAGCAGGCCGTGGTTGAGAAAATCGGTGAGCTCTTTCATGACGGATGTCGCTCCTGTCGGCCGTCGTCGCCTCTGTCGGGCGACCCCGCTGGGGTGGACTGGGTGGAGTATCGAATCCCCTTGGACGTGACGGCGCTACCTCTGTGCCGAAGCCGTGGACCTCACGCTCGGAGTGGATGCGCGCCCTCGGCTCACGGCCGGGCGTTCCTCGGACGCCCGGCCGTGAGCCGTTGCGAACTGGTCGCGAATCCGGGATCGAATGTACAGTTCTGACGGCGAGAAGCGAAATCTCACCCCCGGCCACGATCGTCGATCACCCCCGGCCCCACGCTCGATTCCACCGACCTCCGTATCCCGGCTCGTCGATTTCCGGACGATTTCGTGGGATTGCCTCTCCAACCTCACGCGCCCGGCGGCCTCGTCGATGCCGGCCGGAATCGGGGTCGCGACATGCGCGCCGAAAGTGTGGCCGTTTCCGAGGTCGAGTGTGGTGGCTTTCCGGGAGCCCGTGGCCAGCCCCGGATAGATTCGCTCCATGCTTTCGCGTGAGAGCATCCGACTTCCGGTCCGGGGTCGGCACACCAATCTCCAATCAACCCGAATGGAGCCGAAACCATGCAGCAATTCGCACATGTTCACCCACCCCAGTCACCACGCCGCCGCATCCCGACACCACCGGGAGGCAACGGACGGCGGAGATCCTACCGCCTGATCCTCTTCGCGAAGGTCCTGGCGATCCTGATGATCTCGGCCACGAGTCTCAGGGCTCAGAACATCATCGACGGCAGCTTCGAGGGACTCAACGTTAGCACGGCGATCGCAGCCGGAGCCACGCCGGGCTGGTGGGCGGGCACCGGCATTACCTACCCGTACGCGTTTCCGGGCGCGCCGACGGGAAGCTGGTACAGCTACCTCGGATCGATCGACATCTTCTGGCCGACCGCGTACGTTCCGATCAACTTCATGACCACGATGGCCGGGCGCACGCCGTACCATGGAGAGAAATATGGCGGCATCTCCACCGGAACCTTCATCAGCGGCTTCGGCAGCGAAGTGATGGTCGGCTCGATGGCCACGCCGATCAGCAACGGCACCTATCAGGTGCGCGCGCAACTCGCGATGGGATCGGCCCGGGGCAACCCGTGCCGGATCCAGTTCTCGCTCATCAGCTCCACCACATCCGCCCCGCCGCTGGTGGTCGGCTCGATGCTGGTGACCAACACGGCCTGGAACCTCTTCTCGCAGAGCGTCAGCATCGCGCTGCCGGCCGGACAGTCGTACAACCGGCTTCGGATCGAGGGGGTGGTCGACGCCAATCCGGCGAACAACATGGGCGCGTATTGCTTCGTCGACTCGGTCGACGTAACCGGCGTCTCCAAGGACCCGTGCGATTACGTTTCGGCGCGCGCGGAGTACCAGCCGCTGCCGAGCGGAAGCGGATGCTGCTGGAAGCTCTTCATCAACAACAGCATGCCCACCTGGATGACGCAGGTCTTCTTCGTGCGTCTGACCAGCGTGGCCCCGAGCACTCTGAGCGGCCCGCCCAGCAACGGTCCCGGCCTGAGCTCGACTCCCGCGTTGCCATACGTCACGACCTGGCATCCGAGCATGGGAGGACCGTTCCCGATCGGGGCCGGACAGTACGTCGGTACCTACTGCCTCAATCCGGGACCGCCTCCGCAGAAGCAGATCATCGAGTTCCTCGGCCCCAACCTCGAGGTGCTCTGTCGCGACACCATCTGGACCGACTGCCAGCCGGAGCCGCCCACACCCTGCATGGATGTCCAGATACGTAACGTCCTCTGCGGCCCGACCAACGCGGCCGGCAACCGGACCTACAGCCTCACGATGCTCCTGAACGTGCTCAATCCGGTCCCCGGCTATGTCACCTTCTCCTCGCCGAACGGTACCCTCTCGTCATGGGGAACCTGGGTGCCCGCCTACTCTCAGGCGATTCCCCTGACCTTCACCGACACCCCTCCGGTGGATGGACACGTCTGCATCTACCTCGAGCATCATGCCTACTTCAGGAACCGGGACTCCATCGTCTGCCGCGACACGGTCTGCTTCGATCTGCCGCAGTGCCCGGAGGATTGCTGCAGTGGCTTCCTGAAGGCGATCGGCCAGGTGAAGATCAGCGTCAACAACGGCAGCGTTACCCTGAGCGGGTGCGCGATGGCCGGCCTCAACCAGATCAAGCGCTTCTCGGCCACCATCGTCGCGGCGCAGTCCCGCAGCCGGTGCGGCGTGGCCCCGGCCGGAGCGTGGACCCGCATCTTCGGCGACATCGTCGGAGGAGCACTCTCCGGCTCGCCGCTCGGTCCGCCTTCGTTCGTGCCGACGATGCTCTACAGCCGCGAGATCGTCTGGGGCGGCACCAACTACTGGCGCTGCGTGCCGTTCAATCCGTGCGTGCCGTTCTCGCTGAACATGATGTTCCCGAACCCGCCGGCCAGCAGCTTCTGCCACGATTCGCTCCGCTTCTCGATCCGCTACAGCTGGACCGACTGCCAGTGCCGCACCTGCGACACGGTGATCACCTACCAGGTGCCGCGCCGCTTCCGGCCGATCATCTGGGGCGGCGGCGACGTGATCGATCACGCCGGTGAGGGAACGACCACCTCCTACGTGAAGCCGGATCCGGGACTGCTCAACCTGACGATGAGCTCCTCGACGACCGGCACGCTCTCGGTGACGCTGCCGAATGGCCAGCCGGGAGATCCGGTGATCCGCATCGTCGGCATGATGGTCCGCCCGGAAGGGGTGCCGCTCCTGTCGATGACCGAGCAGAACACGCCGAACAGCGCGACGATCGCGGGGAATGCCGGCGTTATCGCGACCACGATCGATGAGGGGCAGACCAGGCTCTTCAATCTGAGCTACATCAACCAGGACAACGACGCGCGGCTGCGTCACCTGGCGGTGTTCCGCTATATCGATCTGAGCGACAGCACGAACCCGCCCGACACGCTCACCTCCGATACGGTGGTCTTCTACGGAGTCACGCCGGCCGGCGCCGGTGACGTGGTCGAGGCCACGCAGTCGAACCTGCAGAACGTCCGCACCTACGCGCTCCATCTGGTGGCCTCCAACGGCCTGAACGAGGCGGTGCACGGGCTCAGGCTCAGCGTCAACGGTGGCGCCACGCTCATCGCGGTCGGTCCGGTCGGCGACGGCTCCAACGCCGTGCTGACGCCGGGATCGGATAACGGCGGCAACGCCGTGGTGCAGGTGGACAAGAACACCTGGACCGTGAACGACGTCGCGGCGGGAACCACGCTCGACCCGATCTACCTCACCTTCGCCGGCGTCGGCGTCAACAATGTGACGGTGGACTACACGACGATGGGTGAAGACGGCACGGCGCTGAGCAGCGGCTCGGCGCAGATCTCCTCGCCGCTGCGTGTTGCCGGCGTCGAGGATTTGCCGACGGCCGAGACCGGCTCCGAGCTGCTGCCGATCTACCCGAATCCGACGTCGCACTCGGCCACCGTGCAGTTCGATCTGCGCGGCGCCGGTCGCGGGAAGGTACTGGCGCGCGATCTGCGCGGCAACGAAGTTCTCCGTCTGATCGACGGCGAGCAGCTGAATGCCGGCGCGCACCTGGTGCCGATCGACACGCGCGCGCTCCCGCCGGGAACGTACGTCGTGACGATGGAAGTCGACGGTCGTCTCTTCACCCGTCCGCTGACGATCGTGAAGTAACTTCCCCCCTCCTGAACCCGAAGAAGCCGCGGTCCCGCAAGGGATCGCGGCTTCGTTTTTTTTGCCGGAATATTTTTTGGATGATGATGACGACGCGCTCAGATACGGGAATGTCCGTCGCGGATGGTGCGGCCGTAACGCGAGCATCAGGAGAAAAATTGTTCCGATGATCCGACATGCCGGACGGATACAATTGCTGTCACCATCGTGAAGCCCCATTGCTTGACATCGCGACGGCCAGGGGCTATCTTCAGGATGTGATGTTCAAACGCTCCATAGCGATACTCTTCATTTTCTGTCAGCTGTTCCTGACGGCGGTAACGTCGTTCGCGTGCACGGCGGCTCCGGCCTCCGAGCCCTCCGCGGCGACGATCTCCGACACGGACTCCTGCAAGAAACGCTGCGTCAATGCCGCCAGTGGAGCCAACATCGCCGAGATCCGCGTGCGCATTGCCACGTGCGAGGCGCCTATCATGGTGCTGGCGCGGCTCGATATTCTGCTCGGTTATCATGATGTCGGCGCGCCGCCGCGCGCCGATCACGTCCCCGAATTTCTCGCCTCCTATCTTCGCGGAACATTTCTGCGGCATTCCGTCTTTCTGATTTGATCCCGGCCGGGCCGGGAATATTCGGACGCTCGCGGCCTCGGTAACGGAGTATTCTTTCCGAGAATATTTCGTTTTCGAACCACGCGCCGCGGTCCGTCGTATCCCGGCCATATATCACCATCCTCGATCCATCGATCGCTATTTCCGCCGTCGATGCCGGCATGCTCAGCCGGCACGGTGTCGCGCATCGTGGCGCGCGTGTTCCGCGCGGCGCGGCACCGGCTTGTCCGTCACGCTCATTACGAGGGAACATCGACATGAACACCTATATCGTTACCGGCGATGATCTTCGCCGGATCACCGACGTGCTCGGCACGTACCGCCCCTACATGTGCAGCGAATTCGATCAGATGGTGAAGCTCAAGGCGAAGCTCGCCGAGTCGGTCGTGGTGGACGTCGCGCGCCTGTCGCCGGACGTGGTCACGATGGACTCGACCGTCTGCATCGTCGACCTGGCCGACCACGTGGCGCGGACCTACACGCTCGTCTACCCGACCGAGGCGAAGGGGACACGGCTCTCCCTCTTCTCGCCGCTCGGCGTGGCGCTGCTCGGGGCAAGCGAGGGGCGGATCTACGAATGCTCCGCGCCGGGCGCGGCGATGACCTTCGCCGTGCGGAAGGTGCTGCACCAGCCGGAGCGGGAGAAGCGGATCTCCCCTTCCTCAACGTCATCGCGGCCATTGGCCTCGCGCCCATAATCACACGAGGGTAACCGTACGAAGGTAGGCGCACGTCTTCAGCGTGCGTCCTGAGCGGGGGAGGATGCAGGCGCGGATATCGCGCCATGGAACGTGCGCTGGTTCAGCCCCCTGGTGTGAGATAGGAATACTCCGTACGGGCGGCCCCCCGTGGCCGCCCCTCCGTCATGGCGATTTCGAGCGGTTACCGACGCGCGAACATCCCCCACCTGACTCTCGATCATTATTCATTCATACTGACAGAAGGAGAGAACACCATGTATATCACCCAGGCAGACCATGACCGTCTCGTGAGCCTGATGAAACTGCGCGCGTCCTCGGACGCGCGCAGTTT
>JBEHWX010000164.1:0-8153 GCA_048498995.1 Bacteroidota bacterium | reverse complement strand
TCGGGATCGTCTTCGGGATCTGTTGTCGGGATCGTCTTCGGGATCTGTTGTCGGGATCGTCTTCGGGATCTGTTGTCGGGATCGTCTTCGGGATCTGTCGCCGGGATCGTCGCGCGGAAAGATCCGCGCCCCTTGCGTCGCCGCGGGGGGAGCCGGGCCTACCATGGCGACGTGAGACTCGCGGTATCCACGTCGCCACGGCGGATGTTGCCATCCACGGCTGGTCTCCTCACCCGCGGCGCCCCTCCGTTCGGAGGAGTCGATCCATGAGTAAGTCTCTCGATGCGTCCGGGAGGATCGGCCCGATCAGCTTCCGGGCGATTCCTCCACCATGATCTCCACCCCCGCGTCGATCAATCCGTTGAAGGGAGAGTCCGCGCCATTCGCTTCGGCCGTCGCGGCCGGCGCCGGCGCTATCTCCACGCGCCATTGCGCGCCGAGCAGCTCCCGCAGATGGCGCACGCAGAGCGTGGCCGAACGGGCGCCATCGGTCGTTTCCCGCAGCGGCCGGACCGAGACGCGCCCGCCGCGCCGCGCCTCCAGCGCGATCCGCCAGAGGGAGGGGAGAAGCTGTTCGTCCACCGTCGCCTGCGCCGTCGCTCCCGGGATGAGGATGTACGATGCGATATGTGCCGTGTCGCGCGGGGTGCGTCCGGCGACGAACGGCATCTCGTCGCGCGCGCTGTGTCGGATGCCGTCGGCATCCTCCACCGTCAGCACCGCCACCAGTGGCGGGAGCGAATCGCCGATGGCGCGGTCGCGGAGGATCAGCCCGAGATCGAGCGTCTGGGAGGTATCCTCGCTGGTGCGGCGCGCGATCGTTTCGCTTCCCTGTCGGAACTCGATCGCCCAGCTTCGCAGCCCCGCCGGCAGATCGATCGATGGCTCCACGCCGATGGGGGAGGCGCCGGTGCTCCGCTCCACCCAGCGGCGCTCCACGCGGGTGAGCTCCTCGACCTTCGTGCCACCGATCGTCACCGCGGCGCCGGCCGGGGATCGGGTGGCCGGACCCAGGAGGATCTGCGACGAGCGGCAGCCGAAGCTCCCGATCAGCAGTCCGCGGACCTCCTCGGCGCGGCACTTACCGATCGAGGCCGGCTCCCCCGGCGCGGTCGAGCCGGCCAGGGTGATCGTGACCGTCGGGTGCGCGTTCAACCGCGCGGCCAGCACGTCGAGGAGATGATCGACCGCCCGCTCCGGATCGAGCAGCGCCACCGAATCGAGCGATCCGGGGGGCTCGACCGCCATCGACGGCGGAGTGATCCGGTTCGGCTCGAACGGGATCGTCCGTGGAAGCTCGATGCTCCGGCTGCGCGCCGTGATCGACGGATGGAGCGTCGCGGTCTGGCGTCGCGAGCCATCCGGATCGATGCTGTACAGATCGATCGCCGCGGCGATCGGCCGTTGCGCCGGGGGAGGAATATCGCGGCGCGAGGTATCCATGGCGCGAGCCGGCGCCTCGGTCGGCGCTCTCGCCTCGGAAGGCGCACTCGGCTCCGGCGGTGGAGCGTTTCCCTGGGCCCTGAGCCGCATGAGGTTGCCGAGCGAAAGGTTGACCGCCGCCTGCAGCGTCAGCGGATTCCAGACGCCGATCAGTCCCGGCGACGTGAAGTCGTAGCGGAGCCAGAGCTCCGGCGCTATCGAGACGTCGCGCGAGATCGGGAACGTGTAGCAGACGCCTCCCAGCGCCGCGACGGTGAAATGGTTCTCGCCGGGGAGAACGCTTCCCGAGCCGTAGATGAGCGTCCGGCCCTTGTCGGCCGTCACCACCGAGAGCGACGCGGGGTTGAGGAATCTGGCGCCGTCGGGGCTGAGCAGATGCGAGGAATAGCTCCAGCTCGTCACCTGGCGCGTTCCGATGGCCGGGCCGGCCAGCAGCGCCAGGCCTCCCACCGGCGCGATCCTCACGAGCGCCTCGGCCTCGACGCGCCAGTTGCTGTGGGCCAGCTCCAGATCGGTCGTCTGCAGCAGCACCGCCAGCCCCGTGTCGGTCTGCAGCAGCACCGGGATCGCCGGCGCCACGTAGTAGTGGCGCGTGCTCGTGGTGGCGAACGCTCCCCGGACCGAGAGCCCGACTCCGCGGGTGAACAGATCGGGAAGCGCAAGGCCGAGGTGCAGTCCGAGCTCCTTGTCGCTGGCCGTGTAGGTATGGTCGTGCAGCGTGTACGGGTCGTTGAACGTGCTGAAGCCGCTGGCCGTCCCAACGCCCACGCCGAGCTCCACGCCATTGCCCGGCGTTGCGTGCTGCTGCGCGCGCAACGCGGTCGCTCCGCCCAGCAGGGCAACGACGAGCACCACGATGCGCGAGGAACGGTGTCGGGGGATTCGGTGCATAGAGCTCTGTGCGATTCCGCCTCCAGCGGCGCGGGTGATCGAGGCGATACGATCCATGCGATACGATCGATGCGTCGGAGGCCGATCGGTTCCCTCGTCGAGTCGATAGAGCACTCGCGGCGCGGGAACCTGACCGCCGATCGATGCCGGTGGCGAAATATCCGAATATCCTCCTTCCCGCCACGCCGAGCCGGTCCACGACGGTGGCCATCACGGACCATGACGAGGAGGATGGCGAATGATCGCGGGTGATGGTCGCGCGGGAAATTTCGGGGCGGCCGGATGTGCCGGTCAGGTTCCGGGGGGGCGGGGTATCTTTCGCGTGTACCCTTCAAAATTTCTCGGGAACCATGAGGGAGATGACATTGACCATGGGAGAGCCGTTCGGGACGGCGATGCGCGGAGACCCAGCCTCGCGCGCCGCCGCCGCGTCCGATGCCCTTCTGATGGAGAGATTCCTGGCCGGAGAGAACGCCCCGTTCGTCGAGTTGTACGACCGACACAACGAGCGGCTCTTCATCTACTGTCTCAAGATCCTGGGGGACAGGGAGCTGGCCGGGGACATCACGCAGGAAATGTGGGAACGGGTGCTCCGCCTCCGGAAGCGGGCACGCCGGATCGACGCGCCGCTCGGATACTTCCTGAAGATCGCGCGCAATCTCTGCATCCGTCATCGGATGCGCTCGCGCGTTCATCAGGCCCTCTCCACCCTGCCGGATTCGGCCCACCCGTCGGTGGCCGGGCATCCATCGGACAATGAGGAGATGATCCTCGGCGCGCTCGACGCTCTCTCGTTCGAGCACCGCGAAGTGCTGATCCTGAATATCTACTGCGGGTACCGCTTCGAGGAGATAGCCCAGATGCTGGGCAAGTCCCCCGAGGCGATCTGGAAGCGCGCCTCCCGCGCCCGTCGCGAGCTCCGCGAGCTCGTGCTCAAGGCCGACCGGTAGCCGCTCCTCCCGCCAAAACTCCGCGTCGCCGCCGCGACGCGCCAACCCGAATTATTTACCGTCCATCGCCGACCGGCGGGACGTTGAGCTCTGAGAACGATCATGAACAGGGGAATGACCGACGATCCGATTCTGAAATTCATCTCCGGCGCGATGGGACCGGAGGAGGAGCACGCGTTTCTCCTTCGCATGGAGCGCGAGCCGGCGCTGCGCCGCGCCGTGGATGCCGAGCGGACGATTACCAGGACGTTGCTGATCGATCGCGCCGCGCTTCCGCCGGCCCCGCCGGGCGGACGCCGACACCTGCTCGATATGCTCGGGCGCCAGGCGATGTACCAGGCCGGTGGCCGGGGCGGCTCCTGGATCGCGCGGCTCTTCGGTGGTGGGGCAATGAAGGGAATCGCCATTGCCGCCGCCGTGGGAGTCTCGGCCACGGTTGCCATCGTGAAACTGAACGACGGTCCGGCCACCGAGCGCGGTGGCGACCGTGGAGCTCCCTCCATCGAGCCGGCCACTCCACGCGCGAGCGCTCCGGCGAATGCCTCGGCGCCCGCACCGGCGAACGCTCCAGCGAGCGCTTCAGCGAGCGCTCCGGCCTCCACGCCGATGGCCGCTCCTTCCGCTCCGGCGACGTCCCCCGCCGATGCGCGGCGGACGGAGGCGGCTCCGAGGAGCGACGCGCCGCGTGAGAGCATCCGGAGCGGATCCGACCGGCGTGTCGAAGCTCGGGCCAGCACGTCGTCGGCCGCCGCGCAATCCGCGTCGGCATCCTCCGCGTCGGCGCGCCCCACGGAAGGGACCGGACGGGAGGATGCGGCCACCCGCCGGCAGACGCCGGAAGCGAGCGCCCCCACCGTCATCGTCACCGACTCGATGCGTGTTCCGGTGCGCATCGATCTCGGCAAGGTGCCGAAGAGGATCGAGAAGAACGATCGCCCATGAAAAGCGAATGATGATGGTGTTCGCATGATGAACACGATCGATCGTCATGTGGGGGCGCTCCATCGAGCGTCTCCACATGAATCCTCCCGAAGCTCGCCGCCTCGACTCTCTTCAGGCCTTAGCTCCTCTCACCACCTCGGGTTCCGTTTCCCGTCTCGCATCATCTCACGCACGCTCGTTCTCCAGATCCGGCTCTCGCTGTTCGATCAGTCGCGCATGTGACATCCGACGCCACGGCCCCGACGTGATGGCTCGCGGGGTATGCATCGCATCGAGATCTCCTCGAATTTCTTCGGCCGCTCCTCTTTGATCGACTCTTCTCGCGGTACGGTTCTTGTTCGGTGCTGCCTGCGCCCATCAATGCCGGAACAGTTCGAGGAGATCTCCATGAGATTTCAAGGGAAAGTCTGCATCGTGACCGGAGGCGGCTCCGGTATCGGGCGGGCCACATGCAAGCGGTTCGCCGAGGAAGGAGGCCGCGTGGTCGTGGTCGATTACAACGAGGAGCATGGTCGGCAGGTCGCCGACGAGATCACCGCCGCCGGCGGCGAGGCGGTCTTCGCCAAGGCCGATGTCTCGGTGCCCGAGCAGGCGCGCGCCGCCGTCGACATGGCGGTCGATCGCTGGAAGAAAGTGGACGTGCTCGTCAACAACGCCGCCATGATGACCTTCAGCCCGCTGGTCGATCTGTCGCTCGAGGAGTGGGACCACGTGATCGCGGTGAACCTCCGCGCTCTTTTTCTCTTCAGCAAGTATTCCATCCCCCACATGGCCGACGGCTCGGCGATCGTGAACGTGAGCTCCGTGCACGCGCACGAGACCACGATGAACGTGGTGCCGTACGCGACATCGAAGGGGGGCGTCGAGGCGTTCACGCGCGCGCTGAGCCTGGAGTGCACCGAGCGCGGGATCCGCGTCAACTCGGTCGCGCCCGGCGCGGTCGACACGCCGATGCTCTGGAACAACCCGAACGTCAAGAGCGGGAAGGAGCACGTGGAGGGAAAAATCGGCAAGCCGGAAGATCTCGCCGCCGCCATCTGCTTCGTCGCCTCGAATGAGGCCGGCTTCGTCAACGGCACCACCCTCGTCGTCGACGGTGGCCGCCTCGACATTCTCTGATCAACGATCCCGATTCAGGAGTGTGCATATATGTCGGTCTTCATGTTCGCCACCGGCATCGAAAACAGTTATCCGACCATCCGCCTTCCCGACGGCACGACCGCGCGCGTCGACGAATTGGAGAAGGGGGGACATTACAAGCGCTGGCAGCAGGATTTCGATCTGGTGCAGAAGCTCGGCGTCTCCTTTCTCCGGTACGGACCTCCGTACTATCAGGCGCATCGCGGCCCCGGGAGCTACGACTGGGATTTCACCGACGAGACGTTCCATTCGTTGAAGCGGCGGAACATCCACCCGATCGCCGATCTCTGTCACTTCGGCGTTCCCGACTGGATCGGAGGCTTTCAGAATCCGGACTGGCCCAAGTACTTCGCGGAGTACGCGCGGGCGTTCGCCCAGCGCTTCCCCTGGGTGAAGCTCTACACGCCGGTCAACGAGATCTTCGTGGCGGCCACCTTCTCGGCGCAGTACGGCTGGTGGAACGAACGGCTCAACGACGACCGCTCGTTCGTCACCGCGTTGAAGCATCTCTGCCAGGCCAATGTGATGGCGATGCGGGCGATCCTGGAGGTGCAGCCGGAGGCGGTCTTCATCCAGAGCGAATCCTCCGAATATTTTCACGCCGAGGATCCCTCCTGCATGGAAGCCGCGGGGTTCCTGAACGAGAAGCGCTTCCTCGCGCTCGACCTCACCTACGGCAACCCGCTCAACGTGATGATGTACGAATACCTTCTCGACAACGGGATGACCCGCGCGGAGTATCACTGGTTCGGCGAGCATCACGTGAAGGGGCGCTGCATCATGGGGACCGACTACTACGTCACCAACGAGCACATGGTCCACGCCGACGGCTCCACCTCTCCCTCGGGGGAGATCTTCGGCTACTACGTGATCACCCACCAGTATTTCAACCGCTATCACATGCCGGTGATGCACACCGAGACCAACATCCAGGAGCCGGATTCGGTGTCGTGGCTGAAGAAGGAGTGGGCCAACGTCCGACGGCTCTGCGACGACGGCGTGCCGATCCTCGGCTTCACCTGGTACAGCCTGATCGATCAGGTGGACTGGGACACGGCGCTGCGTGAGAACAACGGCCACGTCAACCCGCTCGGCCTGTTCGATATCGACCGGAAGATCCGTCCGGTCGGTGAGGCGTTCCGCAGGCTGATCGACATCTGGCGTCCGGTCTGGCCGCCGAACCAGCTCGGCTACGCGCTCCCGCTGGAGATGCACTGACGCCCGGGCATCGCCGATGCCGGAGCCGCGTCGATGCCGGAGCCGCGCGGTGGCGCGCGCCGGCGATGTTACGATGATGCTCCTCGTGGTTCTCTGAGATCATCGCGGTCCGTAGTGCCGGGCGCGTCAGTCCGGGGAGGCAATCCCCAGCCGGCGCGCGTCCGGTCGGAGCCCGGTCGCGACGCGAAACGATCAACATTCGAGGAGAAATCATCCGATGAACGTGCTACGAATTCGAGCCGTTCGCGCGGCCGCGATGCGCCTGCTGCCGATCGGCGCTGCGCTCGTCACCCTGGCCGGACGCGCCGCCGCCCAGACCGACTGGGAGCGTCTGACGCTTCCCGGCGCACCCGAGATTTCCGCGGTCGCCATTCCCGACGGCAACGTGGTCGTTGCCGTCAGCCCGCTGATGCGCATCCTTCGCTCCGAGGATGGCGGCACGAACTGGAGCGAGCGTGACCCGCAGCTCCCCTGGGCGCTCGATCGCGGGCTCCTCGGCGTCGCCTTCGGCTCCGCCACCGCGGGGATCGCCGTCGGCCACAGCTCCGCGGTCACCGTCACCACCGATGGTGGCCTTACCTGGGCGTTCCGCCCGATGAACGTCAGCGCCATGACGTCGCTGCGCAATCCGACGATGATCGGCGCCACCGCGCTGATTCCCGGCCAGCCGGTGCTCCGCACCACCGATGGCGGCGACAGCTGGACACCCTATGTCTTCAACGACGAGGGGGGACTTGTCGACGCGGTGCTCATCGACGCCGACACGGTGTTCGCCGTCGGCCCGATGGGACTCACCGGCGCCGGCACGATCCTGAAAAGCGTCAACGGCGGGGAGAGCTGGAGCTGGCTGTTCTCGCCGCCGCGCTTCGGCGCGCTCAACGCCATCGCCATGTCCGGCGCGTCCGGCGCGGTGGTGGGGGATTCCGGGGCCGTGTACGTCACCAGCGACTTCGGCGGCACCTGGAGTCAGGTACAGTGGGGAAAGAACTACGATCTCCACGACGTGGCCTTCGCCGATCCGATGCACGCCTATGCCGTCGGGGAGGGGGGCATGGTGCTGGCCAGCACCGACGGCGGCGCGAGCTGGCATCAGGAGTCGACGCCGACCGGCGTCACCCTGAGGAGCGTGGCCTTCCGCGGAGGGCTGGCGATCGTCGCCGGCGATAGCGGCACCGTGCTCCGGAAGACCTCCGTGGCCTCGGTCCCGGACGAGGCCGCGACCATCCTCGACGCCGCGCTCCGCGTGACGCCGAGCCCAGCGACCGCCGGAAGCGTCGTCTCCTTCTCCCTGGCCCATCCCGGAACCATCCGTCTGACGGTGGTCGACCGGCTGGGGCGGGAGGTGGCGGTGCTGCGCGAGGGGCTCTCGAGCGCCGGCGCGCAGACCATTCCGCTGGAGCCGCTCGGGCTCGTCTCCGGCGTCTACTTCCTCCGGATGACCGCCGGCGGATCGACGCTGAGCGCGCCGTTCCAGGTGGTCAGGTAAGGCGCGCCGACCACGGCCGGATGCATGCGGATCAGCAACCGTCGATGTCGTGACAGGGCACGTCGCGACTTCGCATGACGTGG
>JBEHWX010000163.1:0-8400 GCA_048498995.1 Bacteroidota bacterium | reverse complement strand
ATTGCTCCGCGGCGGATTGCTCCGCGGCGGATTGCTCCGCGGCGGATTGCTCCGCGGCGGATTGCTCCGCGGCGGATTGCTCCGCGGCGGATTGCTCCGTGCCCGGCTCCTCGAGGCCGAACTGTTCGAGATGATGCCGCATATGTTTTCGATGGCAGATCTCCCACTCGCGCGCGTCGAGCGGGCCGAAGACCGGATGGAGGATGCGTGCCTCGGGCGCTCCGGTGAAGAAGGCGCGATAGGCCTCGATCTCCGCGATCAGCTCCCGAAGCGCGGCCTCCAGATCCGGCTGGCGAAGCGCCGCCAGATCGGGGGTGACCGGACTGACGAAGCCTCGCGGCATCGGCGACGGACCAAGCAGAAAGCGCCGGAGGACCGGCAGACGCTCCTCGGGGCTCGCCAGGGGAACGACGATCCTCCCATTGCTGATGCCGAACGTATCGGCCAGATGCTCCACCATGTGCTGCGGCGTCATTCGCCCCCACTGGGGAGGGGCCGCCGGATCGAGTGTCCGGAGCGCGCCGGCCATCGCCAGCAGCGCGTCGTCCTGATCGGTCGCCATTGTCGATCCTCCATCGATCGTTCGGAAGGGATACCCGGGGGAGTCCCAGGACCATGAGGCGGCAAACTACGTACCCGGCCGGTCACTCCGCCCCTCGGCGCGCCGGGCTCCGGGAGTGCCGGCCGGAGAGGAATGATGCTTCCGTTCGACGGGAAACGATATATTCCCTGTTCACACCCATCAGCGCGCCCGGTACAGACGCCGCGCGACCCCGAGCCACGGGGTCTCTCCCGCCCCCGGACGGCAACATCGTTCGACTCTCACTCATCGATCAACAGCATGAAGCGCACATCTCTACTCCGTACCCTTCCCCTGGTTCTCCTCCTGGCCGCCCTCACCGGTTGTTCGAAGGATGACGATCCGGTCTCGCCGGGGAACAACAACAACAATAACAACAACAACAATTCGGGGACGGTGACGGTGAAGATCACCGCGCCGGCCACCTCCGCGTTCGTGGGGGATACGCTGCTGATGGCCGCGACGGTCACCGGAAGCACGAACACCGGCGTCACCTGGAGCGTCGATCCGGCCGTCGGCGCCATCGACGCGCAGGGGCGGTACATCGCGCCGGCCACGATCACCGGCGACTCGGTGGTGGTGACGGTGAAGGCGGCCTCGGCGGCCGACACGAAGGCCACGGCCACCAGCACGATCACGGTGAAGGGCCCCGGCTTCACGACCACGATGCCCGGCCTGGGGAGCACCTTCGTCGAGCATATCTACGCCACCGATTCGCTCGGCAACAAGATCGATGGAACCGACAACGACAACATCACGAGCGTGGCGTTCATCAACTCGACCTATGGGGGCGTCTCCGGCGTCACCGCGCTTCGTCGCAGCCCGGGAGGGGACACGGTGTTCCTCCGCTACGACCATACCGGCGATATCTTCTACGCCAGCTCGAACATCCTCGGCATCGACGGCATGCCGGTCTGGCTCCGCATCCCGGCCGGCACCAGAATCTCGCGCTCCGGCACCCTGATCTCCAGCACCGACTATACCTACACCTATACCGCCACCTACGAGGGACGCGAGAGCTTCATGGTGGGAACCTCGACGCTCGACGGCGTGAAGATCAAGGTGAAGACGATCGGCGCCAGGACCGGCGCCAACATGCGCACGGTCACCACCGAGATCGACTACCTCTACATCCCCTCGATCGGGTGGTTCGGCAAGGAGAGCGATCTGATCACCCGCGTCGATCAGGACGGCACGAGCGTGATCGGCACCGTCTCCGCGCTCACCAGCTACGTGCTCCGGTAACGGATCCGGAAATCAATCGGGATTGAACGGCAACGGCCGGCGCGAGCATGTCTCGCGCCGGCCGTTCTCATGTCGGATGCCGGAGTCCCTCTTCAGGAGCCGCGGAGGGCGAGAATCTCGTCGACGACCCGGGAAGTGGCGAGCTCCGTGGTGTCGATCCTGACGCCGAGCTCAGCGCCGGGCCCGGCCTCGTCGAGGATCCGCGTCAGCCGCGCGGCCCGGTCGAGCTCCCAGTCGACGCCCCGCCGGTTCCGCGCGCGCACCCGCTCCCGAATCGTCTGGAGCGATGCCGTCAAGTGGACGGCGATCAGCGGCGGCGAAAGCGGGGCCAGCCGCTCCACCAGGCGCGCGTGATCGTCGGCGCGCTCGATCACCCAGTCGATCACCAGATCGGGATAGCCGCTTTCGACGTGGTGCCGCGCCAGAAGCGCCACGGTCCGAAACGCGTAGTCGAGCTGGTCGCGGTCGTAGACATCGAAGGGATGAATCGCCACAATGTGATCCACGTCGAGCATCGCTCCACGCTCGAGGCGCTCCAGCACTTCCCAGGCCGCGCTGGTCTTGCCCACGCCGAGGGGGCCGTTGATCAGGACGATCACGCCTGGCCCCGTCCGGCCGCGTCAGCGATAAGGCCGGCCGCCGCATCGATCGGTTGATGGCGCGCGTCGTCCGACCGGATGAGGGGAATGTCGTCGCGGATCTCGCGGTGATATGCGTGGCCGATGGTCGAGAGGTCGAGCGTGGCGCGCAGCAGCGCCGTGGCGCCGGTCCCCTCCTCGGCGATGAACCGGCCATCGGGGGCGATGATCGCCGACGGGCTTTCGGTGCGGGGCGTGGCCGCGTTGGCCAGCAGCAGAAAACGCTGGTTCTCGGCGGCGCGCGTCAGCGCGTGGCTCCGCCAGACCGTGGAGCTTCCGGAGGGGCCGACCGACCAGGCCGGAAGGAGGAGCACCTCGGCGCCGGCACGCGCCAGCGCGCGCCATCCCTCGGGGAATCGGACTTCGCGGCAGAGCTGCACGCCGGCGGTGAGCGTTCCCCGTTCGGTGCGGATGCTCAGCAGCGGAAGGGAGGAGCCGGGCGTCACGTACTCCCGTTCCTCAGGAGCGAGGTTGATCTTTCTGTAGATCCAGGATTCGCCTCGAGGCCCGGCGTAGATCGCGACGATATACCAGTTGCCGTGCTCCTTCAGGAGTGTGCTGACCACGAGATGGAGCCGCCGCTCGCGCGCCAGATCCCGCAGCTCCACGAGCGCCGTGTCGACGCGGCGCGGGTCGAGATCGGTCAGAAACGACAGGGGCTCGTCGTAGCCGGAGAGCGCTCCCTCGGGAAAGAGGAGGAGCGTATCCGGCTCCGCCTGCTCCATCACGCCGGCGATGGCGGCCAGATTCCGTTCCGGCTCGAGCGTCACCGGGATCTGGGCGACGATGGTCTCAAGTGTCATGATGTTTCCTCCTCGTCGCTGTCGTAGTCATCATCCTCGACGATCTTCTCGATCGAGAGGGAGAGATCCTTCAGGCTGCCGGCCGCCTCCTCGATAAGGCGCCGCACCGCGTCGATCGACGACGCGGCGAAATCGTGGGGCGGGGCGTCATCCCCGCGCGCCCAGAGTGTGACCCGAAGTCGAACCGCTTTCTTCATCTGGCCTCCATCGGTGAATGCCATGGTCGATGCTCACGGCCGGAGCACTCGTCAGCCGGGCCGGTGTTACGGGAGCATCCGCTGCTGGTCGATCGGGCGCCATGCGCCGCCGCGCTCGGACTCGATCCGCATGATCGGATGGATCTCCCAGATGGTGCCACGGGTCTTGCCGACCTGATCGGGATGCTCGGGATCGAGCATCAGCCAGCCGCTGATCCGGACGTGCTCGCCGCTCTTGACCATCGCCCGCAGCCGCTTGATGTTCCATCCGGGATGCTTCTCCAGCAGACGCGGCGTCACCTCCACGACGATCGACTTCTTCCTGTCGGTCGTCGGCTGCGACACCAGCCAGATGTGATAGTCTCGGAACTCGTGGTCCTCGCCATGGCAGTTGGGGGATTCGGGACCTTCCTCCTTGGCGCCGGCCAGATACCCTTCCACCGAGATCGGGATTCCCTCGTACCGGGCCACCTGCCGCGCGTCGGCGGCCGACCAGTTGTCGCGATCGCGGCGCTCGATGCGCTTCGGCCAGGGGAGCTTGAGGATCGCCTCGTGCGCCACCGGGACGTAGCTCCCCTCGTCGCTCCGGTTCTTGAGGCGGTTCAGGATCGGATCGCCCCCATCTCCCTCGGGAGGGCAGTCGTGAAAGGGGAGGGAGACCGGTTTCGGCTTCACCGCCATGTCGGGGAGTCCGGCGGCCGGCGGCGGAGAGGTATCGGGTCGCGCGGCATGCCGGCGCTGCTGGAGCAGCACGAACGCCGCGGCGGCGATCACCATGAGGAAGAGATATTTGCCGATGCGGCCGCGTCGTCTACGAGCCATGGTCGTGTCGCTCCGGGAGGGATGTGGCGTGCGGGCCGCGCGGCGGGCGGCCGTCGGACGCATAGAAGGCGATCGGGACCAGCGGCGGGGCTCCGCCGAGATCGCCGTAGGGAATGATGCCGACGAAGCCGAGGCCGATCCTCTCGGCCACGCGGCGCGAGGCATGGTTCGGCTCCTGAACGATGGCGACCACCTGAGGAAGCCGGAGCGTGTCGAGCGCGTGGGCAAGCACCACGCGCGCCGCCTCGGTCGCCAAGCCGTGTCCCCATCGGGAGGGGGTGAGCCACCAGCCGATCTCCGTGGTGCCGGTGGCCAGCAGCGGCTGGAGTCCGCAGAAGCCGATCATCGGCTCGCCGGGGCGCTCCACGATCTTCCAGAGGAGCGGCTCCCCCTCGGCGGCGCGCGCCACCTGCCGCGCGATGAAGCGCTCGATCCGATCGTCGCTCCAGGTTTCGCCGGTGCCGATGTAGCGCATCACGCGGGGATCGGTCGCGATGGCGCGAAGCTCCGGAAGCTCCCGGCCGGTCCACTCGCAGAGGAACAGACGCTCCGTGCGGAAGCGGACTCCGTCGGGAGTCTCGGGTCCAGCCTGAACCGGCGTGGATGTCGTGCTCTCGATGCTCATCCTGATCACTCCTCCATCGGACGCGCCACGAAGATCCCCCAGCCGAGACAGTGGCGCTCCCAGCGGAAGTAGTTGGCGCGCTCGCGCGCGATCCAGGCGCCGATCTCCTCGCCGCGAGGATCTCCGGGATGATCGTCGCGCCACTCCCGTGCCGCGCGCCACCACTGACTGTAGTAATGATCCCATTCGTCGACGTTGGAGGCGATCACCCCGGTCAGCTCCAGACGCTGGCGCTCAAGCTCGCCGAGGATGTCGTGCAGTTGCAGGTACTCGTTCTCCTTCACGATCCCGGCGGCGACCACGTCGGCCGGGGGCTGCTGTCGGAAGAACGCCTCGCCGACGGCGAGCGTGCCCCCCGGACGGAGCGCGCGGCGCATCCAGCGGATGGTCTCCTCGAACGGACCGAGCGCGAAGGTGGCGCCGATGCAGAGCACCACATCGTATCCTTCCTCATCCGGCTCGAACGAGAGCGCGGGTCCCTCCACGAAGCGGAGCTTCTCATCGAGCCCGTCGGCGGCCGCGTGCGCCTCGGCCTCGGCGACGAACGTCGGGTTGATCTCCAGGCCGGTCCCCTCGATCTCCCACGCCTCGGCCCAGCTGCGGAGCAGCCATCCCTTGCCGCAGCCGACATCGAGAACGCGCGTGCCGTCATCGATGCGGCAGTAATCGGCCAGCAGCGTGAGCTTGTCGGGAGATGTGGGGTTCTGGATCTGATGATCCCGTTCTATAATCGGCCAGAAATCGTGTCCGTTCATCGAGAATGAATCCGCTGTCGTTTCGTGGAGTCGTCGAGCCGCCGGCCGGACCGCGACGCGGCCGGTGCCGGATGAGACGTGAGGAAAGAACCGCCGCTTCGGAGCATGGCCGATCGCCTCGGGCGGCGTGGGCACTCCCTGGAGGAACCGGCGCGCGGCGATACGCTCGGGGCGCCGGCCTTCGTTACCGCGGAGGCGGCATCGATCGGGCGCCAATAATAGCCAACCTCGCCGACTCCCCGATCCCGGAAATCGTGTCGGAATATCCCGCCATGTTTGAGCGCGGAGCGGCCTCCGCGTGGGAAGGCATCGTGACGAGCATCGGATCACCGGCTCATCGGATCACCGGATGCGCTTGCCGGGATGGACGGCAACGGGGGAGCCGTCGGCCACGAACGCCGAGCTCGGCGGCGCCGCGAGCGTTGCGCGAAAGGTCTCGCCGTAGAGGGAGGGGATATCGGCATCGAGCGACGCGTCGAGCGCTCGCCAGACGCGCCACGAGGGATGCTCGACGCGATATTCGATGGTGCCGCCGTCCCGCTGCCGGGTATAGCCCCAGTAATGCTCGGTGATGAATTCCTCCTCGGAGCCGGGGGCCAGCGGCGCCGGCTCCCCCTCGATCCGCGCGCGGAGCTCTTCCCAGACTCCCTCCCGGTGCCAGCCGTAGGAGATCTCCCTCGGGGATGACGCGACGCGCGGCGAGTGGCGCATCGGGTGCGACACGTACGGCTCGTTGTAGAGAAGGCGCGCGGTGAGGGCGATCGCCGGCCGCGGCACGATCTCCTTGACGAACACCACGCCGCGCCGCGTCTGGCCATCGACCATCCGGCGGACGTAGAAGCGGAGGTTCACCTCCTCGAAGTTCCGGTGGAACGGGATCGGCAGGCCGAGCACGCGCGTGTCGAGAAAGAGGAAGCCGACCACGCTGACGTAGGTGGTGCCGTCCCACGCGTCGAGCTCCGTGCCGGCCGGCACCAGCGGCGCCAGCAGTCCGGGATCGATCGCGTAGTTGAGCATCACCAGGTCGCGCCAGGCGGCCGTGAGGAAGGGGGATGGCATGTTCGGCTCCTCCGTGCGTGAATCCGAGATTGTGTCGACCGGCTCCGGTGCCCGGGCGCTCACTCGCCGGCCGTGTCGCTCGTCCGGCCGGCGGCGGCGGTCGGGATCCACCGGAGCTTCTCCAGCAGGAGCGTCATGAGCAGCAGGAAGAGAAGCCCCGCACCCGCGATGCCAAGCCCCAGCGCGGCGTACTTGGCCGTCCAGGCGGCGGCCACCCTGATCCGATGCGACAGCGGGATGTCGGCCACCGTGCTTCCGCGCTCGGCCAATACGTACTTCACCGTGCAGAACTCGTTCTCCTGATCGTACGCCCCGAGCTTGACCCCGAGGTCCTGGAGCTACTCCTCGATCTGGAGAATCTTGTCCTCGAGATTGATCGATTCGTCGATGCCGCCGCCACGCTCCTTCAACGCTCCCAGCGCGTCGCGCGCCTTCTCGAGGGAGACGCGCCGGGCGTTGAGCTCCTTGAACTCGTTGGTCCGGTCGGACTTATCGATCCTGATCGAGGCGATCTCGCCGATGCTCCTGAGCTCGGCGACCATCGCGTCGAACTTCTCCGGCGGCACGCCGATCGCCACCTGCAGCGCGCGGCGGCCGGGAAGGCCGGTGCTCCGCTCGAACTGGATCAACGCCTCGTAGCGGGTCGTCATGGCGCGGAGCCGCTTCTCGTCCTGCTCGAAGCGGGAGGTGCGGGAGCGGATGGAGGCGATCTTCTCATACTTCTGGCTGACGTCGTAGCTCTCCCGCATGCTCCGCTTCACCACCATCTTCTCGGAGGCATAGTTGTTCCGGGTGGTCGACATTCCGGGGCCGTCGGACGCGTCGGCGGCGCCGCGCGTGCCGGGGGAGAGATAGCCGTAGCCGAGTCGAAGAAGGAAGAGGAGAAAGATGCCGAGCGCCAGGTAGAGCGCCCCGCGACCGATCCTGCGTTGCATGTGCGTCTCCCGAATGCGGTGTGGGCGTGTCGTGTCGACGTGGATATCAGCGTCGACGGAACCGGCAGTAGATGAAGCGCTGCTCGCCGCCGGCCGGCGTGATGTGCGTGTGGCGCCGCTCCTCGATCAGCTCGAGCTCCGGACCGAGCTCGGCCGCGAGCGAGGCCGCGTCGTGGCGGCGCACGTCGAGACCGCTGCAGCGGAGCGGGCCATCGTCGGCGAAGGTCGCGATCACCACCTCTCCTCCCGGACGGAGCGCGCCGAGCAGCAGCTCACGGTAGCGCTCCCGATCGGCCGCGTCGATCAGGAAGTGGAATACCGCGCGGTCGTGCCAGATGTCGTAGGCGGCGGCCGGAAGCTCGGCGGCCAGCAGATCGCTCACGATCCAGGTGGCCATCGCGGCGCGCGCGCCCAGGCGCTCCCGCGCGTGCCCGATCGCCTCGGCGGAGATGTCGAGCACCGTCACCTCCCGATATCCACGGTCGAGGAGATCGTCGACGAGAGTGGAGGCGCCTCCGCCGATATCGATCACCGAGGCACGCGGTCCGAGCGGCGAGGCAGCGATCATCTCGAGCGAGAGATCCAGGTGCTCGCCGAACCAGCTCACCTCGGTCGGCCCCTTTGCGCGGTAGACGCTCTCCCAATGTTCTCTGCGAGAGTCAGTGTTCATCGAAACATTCCTCCATGATGCAAGCCATGCCATGGCATGTCGTGACGGGATCGGGGCGCCGGGGGTAGGGT
>JBEHWX010000162.1:0-8465 GCA_048498995.1 Bacteroidota bacterium | reverse complement strand
CCTCCGCGATCCGATCCTCCGCGATCCGATCCTCCGCGATCCGATCCTCCGCGATCCGATCCTCCGCGATCCGATCCTCCGCGATCCGATCCTCCGCGATCCGATCCTCCGCGACGGAAGCGCGAATAGAGCTACTTCCGCGCGCAATGCTTCACGCTCAAAGCGCCAACACGGTCCCGTCCCCACCCGCATCGACCTCGGCACACGTCCGCCCGATACGCACCCGCGCGACGCGCGGTCTCCCCGATGCATCGACGCGGAATACGTTCACCCGGGACTCCCTCACACGGGGTGCGATCCCGCCCAGCACGATCTCAGCCACCCCGCGCGGGCGGCGCGCCGAGCCTGGCTCTGACATCATGGATCGGTACGAAGCGGCAGGTGGATCTCGGTGAGAAGATCATCCGGCGCCGCTTCATCCGGCGCGCTGACGTAGATCTCGTAGGGAGGACGATCGTCCGCCTCACGACCGCTGTGCGGCAGCCAGACGCCATAGAGCCAGGCGTACGACTCCATGAGCCGCTCGTACGGACCGCGATGCAGCAGCACCGCCTCCTCTCCACCCGGCAGACAGGTCACGCCGAGCTCGCCGACCACCTCGATTTCGTGGTCGAGCCGTATGCATGCGTCGTAGCGGAGAACGTCTGGTGGGGTGATCTCGGGGTCGTCGTGAATGATGCCGATCATCGTCGGCCGGCCATGAAGCAGCCCGCGCGCGCCGGCCTCCTGGAACAGACGGGACCAGGCAGCGCCGACGGAACCGAACGATCCGATGTGACGGACGAACAGCAGCGGCATGGGAAGCGTGACCACGATCCGGACGCGCCCTCCCGGATCTCCCGATTCCGCCTCGAGGACCTTCGGCACATCATCCGCGCCGTCGACGTCGTACCTCCCGCGCAAGGTGCTCCGGTATACGCGCGGCGACAGAGAGAACATCCCGCGGAACGCGCGCGTGAACGCCTCGTGCGATTCGTAGCCGGCCTCGAACGCGACCTGCGTGATAGCGTCGTCGCTCGATCGGAGGCGGCGCGCCGCCCGCTCCAGACGAAGGCGGCGGACGTGCTCCCCGAGCGATTCCCCCATCATCCCACGGAAGATCCGGTGGAAGTGATACGGGGAGAAGTGCGCCACGCGCGCAAGCTCCTCGAGCGAAAGGGTCTCATCCAGGTGCTCCCGGATGTGGAGGAGTACTCGCGTGATCCTCCCGCTGTAATCATCGTAGGTCGTCGGTCTCATGGGCGTTTCTCGCTATTGCGAATCTACGCCGCGACCCGCCCCGCCACTTGATCGTTCTTGCTCAGTTTGCTCCGCGGACCACCCTACGCCTACTCCCACGCCTACCCGGTGATCCGCTCATCGGACACACGATCGTCGGAAATCCGATCGTCAAGCCCCGCCCGGGAATTCACCCCGGCCATGACGCCGCGCACGGCATTCTCCAGGCCGCTCCGCCCCGGCGCCCCGTCCCCGGCCGGACGTCGCGCCCGGCGCGCGGCCACGGTGGCCGCAACCTGCGTGAGCACCGCCCCGACCACGAAGGCCAGTATGGCGTAGCCGAAGGTCATTATCATCTTCACATACCCGAACCTATGCGACTGCTGCAGCGGATCGACGTGCGACGAGGAATAGAGCGTGCCGCCGATGAAGATCGCCACGGACCAGACCACGCCGGCCAGCAGCGCCGCCGGACCCGCCAGCGCCACGGTGCGCCCCTTCCGCACCAGCCACCGCCCGAGCATCCGCCCCATGGATATACAACCGTAGGCGAAGCCGAGCGTGAGCAGAATCGTCAGCGCGATGTCCGAGGCGGTCGACAGAGAAGAGCTGGCGGCCGGCGCCTGCATGGTGAGCGCGATCGCGTCCCCCGGCAGATCGGCCCAGTGTCCGACGTAGCCGACCTCCGATCTCTCCAGCGGCGGATTGCTGGCCAGGCGCCACCCGGCCGGAAGCAGCAGCGTGAAATCGAGACCGCCGAAGCTTCTCCAGTCCCGCGCCGGCGACAGCACGTAGGCCAGCTGCCAGAGCCGGACCGGATCGTCGGAGAGATGGTTGGCGGTAACTCGCGCGCGATACCGGACACGGATCTCGTGCTCGCCGGCGGGAAGAAACAGCGGGAAGTGAATCCCCATCGTGTCGCGCACCTCGTAGACCGGCGCTTTGGCTCCCGAGATCGACGGCGTGGTCATGGGGGGACGCCAGCGCAGCGGCACGTCGTCGCCGACGACGGAGCCTTCCACGCGCCGTCCGTCGATCCAGATCTCCGACGTCGAATCGATCAGCGCCACGGCAACGAAGAGCATGTCGATCGTTCCGCCGGCGCCGCCGTTTCTCACATGGTAGAGCGCGTCGACCAGCGCGTCGCCGCCGTTGGCCAGCCCGCGCGCGTCGATCGTGAGCCGCTCGCGGAGGATGTCGATATCGCGCAGCTGGCCGGAGGGCTCGCCGACCTGATTGCCGGGCTCGACCGGCGCGGCCATGTTGGCGCGCAGCCCGATCGGCCGGAACATGCAAAGGATGAGGGCGATCGCGCCGAGGAGGATCGCCAGGGGGGATATATGCTTCATGCGAACTCCGACGTGATATCTGCTTCGATGAATGCCGGGCGTCTCGCGAGGCGTAATGCCGACGCGGACGCACGACGGCTATGCGCGCTCACGCGACTGAAGCAGCGTGTTGATGGCCACCGCGGCCTTGGCTCCCTCGGCCGCCGCCACGATCACCATCTGCGCGTCGCGCGCGGCGTCGCCGGCAACGTAGAGTCCGGCGATGCCGGTCTCGCCGCGGCGGTTGTTCCAGACGGCTCCCTTCTCGGTGAAGGTGCAGCCGAGCTTCGCGGCGAAGCCGCACCGCTGCTCCTGTCCGGTATTGAAGAAGAGGACGCGCCGCGCCAGCAGGTCGCCGTTCTTGAAGCGGATCCCCTCCAGGTTGCCGTCGCTCCCCTCGAGGGCCTTGATCCGCTCCTCGCGCACCTCGATGCCGTGCCGCTTGAGGCGTCCCCGCTCCTCCGGCGTCAGGCGCGCTCCGCCGTCGGTGCAGAGGATCACGTCATCGCTCCAGGTCTTCAGCGAGAGCGCCATCCCCATCCCCTTGCGTCCGCGACCATAGACGGCGATCGACATATCGCGCGACTCCCATCCGTCGCAGTAGGGGCAGTGAAACACGCTCTGTCCGTAGAACTGCTCGATCCCCTCGATCGGCGGCAGGCGATCGCGCACGCCGGCGGCGATCAGGAGCGTCCGGGAGCGGAGCCGCGTACCATCGGCGAGCACCACCTCGAACTCACCCTCCTCCGGGGTCGCGTCGACCACGGTGACGTGGCGCCACTCGACGCCGACGGCATCGAGCTCGGCGCGGGCGATCTGGCGGAACTCCGACGGCGGAATGCCGTCGCGCGTCAGATAGCCGCTGAGGCGATGAGAGACTTCGTTGCGTGGCGTTCCCGCGTCGCAGATGAGAACCCGTCGCCGGCAGCGTCCGAGGACGAGCGCGGCGCTCATGCCGGCGGGGCCGCCGCCGACGATGATCGTATCGTATGTCTGTGCTTCCATCGAAATCGGTCAGGTTGAACTCGGTCCGTCGAACGACTGCAAAACCGGTTCCACCCTCGCGCGAGCGCGCATTCGAAACGGGCGCCGACGGTGACGCGTCCGATGGCGAGAGATCGCGCGGCACGGAGTGCGTCGGGCGCGGGCGGCTATTCGGTAAGATCTTCTTCCAGATCGAACGGGGAGATGAGCGTGGCGAGATCCCCCTCCTGCGGCCGGCGCGCGCTCTTGTCCACCATGTCCGGCATCTCGATCTCCTGATCGGAGCCGGCGCCGAGCTCCTTGAACTTCCGGGCGGTCACCAGCAGCCGGGTCTCGAACGAGCCGACCGTTCTGTTGTAGGCATCGACGGCGCGGTCCAGGCTCCGGCCGATCTCGGTGAAATGTCCGGTGAGCGTGCGGGCCCGTTCGTAGAGCGCGCGGCCGAGATCGCTGATGACCTGCGCGTTCTTGGCAAGCTGCTCCTGGCGCCATCCGTAGGCGACCGCGCGCAGCAGCGCGATCAGCGTGGTCGGGGTGGCGAGGATCACCTTCTGCTCCACGCCGAACTCGATCAGCGCGGGATCCTGCTCCAGCGCGGCGCTGAAGAACGTCTCCCCCGGCAGGAAGAGCACGGCGAACTCCGGAGCCGGACGGAACTGCTCCCAGTAGGACTTTGCGCCGAGCTGCGTCAGGTGGGTGCGGATCTGCCGGGCATGGTCCTTCATCCGCGCGGCGCGGGTGGCCTCGTCCTGCGCCTCGAGCGCCTCCAGGTAGGCATGAAGCGGCGCCTTGGAGTCGACCACGATGTTCTTCTCGTTCGGAAGCTTCACCACCATGTCGGGACGGAGCCGGCCGGTCTCGCTGGTGGCGGTCGCCTGCTCCAGGAAATCGCAGTACTCGATCATCCCGGCCATCTCCACCACGCGGCGGAGCTGGATCTCGCCCCAGCGTCCGCGCACGCTCGGGGCGCGGAGCGCCTTGACGAGGTTGGCCGTTTCGTGCTGAAGCTGATGCTGCGTGGCCGCCAGCGACTTGAGCTGTTCGGTGAGGGTGGCGTAGGCGCTGGCGCGAAGCCGCTCCAGCTCGTTGATCCGGCCGTCGACCTTCTCCAGCGAATCGCGCAGCGGCGCCACCAGCTCGTCGATGGCGCGACGGCGCTGTTCGATGTCGCCGCGGGCGGTCTCCTGGAACCGCTCGAGCGTGGTGGTGGCCAGGTCGAGGAACGACCGGTTGTTGCTCCGGAGCGCGTCGGCCGAGAGCGCCTTGAAGGCATCGGCGAGCCGTGTCTGCGCGTCGTCGAGCAGGGCCAGCTTCTCCTCGGCCGCGCGCCGCTCCTCCAGGAGCCGGGTCTCGCACTCGGAGAGGCGCGTGGCCATCTCCCGATTCTCGTCGGCCAGCCCGCCCATTCTCAGCTCGCGCTCGGCAAGCCTGGCCTCGAGCGCCGCCACGCGGGAGCCCTTCTCCTCGGCGGCCGACCGGCGCTCCGACTCCTGCTTCAGCTCCTCGGTCAGGTGGATGATCTCATCCTCGCGCCGCTCGATCAGCGCGCGCATCTCGACCACCTGCGCGTCGCGTCCGCCGAGGCGCTCGGTGAGTGTGGCGAGCTCCGCCTGCCCCTCGCTCCGGGCACGTTGATAGGCATGGCGCGTCTGCGCCGAAAGGAGCAGCCAGACGATTACGCCGCCGGCCAGAAGGCCGAGAAGAAACAGAAGCACCATGAGCATCGGAGCACCCTGCGGTAATCACATCGTATCGGTCGGGAGAGGAGAAGGCGCGGAGCCGCGCGGAGAAATCTACGACATGCCCATCGCCCGGCAAGCCGCGCGGCGCGCTGGAGCGGCGCGCTGGAGCGGCACGCTGGAACTGCGTGGGAGCCGACTCCACGGCATCTTCGGATCGGGTCGGAAACGACGAAGGCGATGAGGATCGATCCTCATCGCCTTCGGAATATCGACTGCGTCGTCGCCGGATCCGGCGCGCCTTTCCGGATGCCTGGTCCGTGGCGCGGCGCGTATCAGTCGGGACTGTAGCTGGAGGAGAGCTCCACCGGCGTCGTGTGCGGGCGCCCGATCGAGCCGGGAGCCGACAGCGATCCGGGGGTAACCAGCGGGCCTCCGTTGCCGAGTCCGGAAGGGGCCGCGTGCGTCGAGGGCTTCGGCGGCGCGTCGGCCGCGCGGGCCGGCGCCACGCGACGGGCACGCTGCTCGGCCTCGTCGTAGATCTTCTTCGGCGGGGTCTTCAGATCCCACACCAGCCCGACCCAGGAGAACATCTTCAGGATATAGTGGGCGATATCGATCTCCCACCAGTAGAAGCCCTGACGCTCCGAGGAGAGGCAGCGATGATGATTGTTGTGCCATCCTTCCCCCAGCGTGATCAGCGCAAGGAACCAATTGTTCCGGCTATCGTCTGGAGTATCGAAGCGACGCGAGCCGAAGACATGCGCCAGGGAATTGATGGTGAACACGCCGTGGTACAGAAGCACCGTGCTGACGAACCCGCCCCAGATCAGAAGCTGCGGGCCGCTGGTATGCAGACCGGGAGCCGCGCTCTCCAGATAGGATCCGATGGCGTAGAGAACCGCCCCGAGCGTCAGGGGAGCCACCAGGTGAAAGCGCTGCAGGAGCACCAGCTCCGGGAACTTCACCAGGTCGTGAACCGACTTGTCGTCGTACTTGTTGAACTTTTTCGAGAGGATCCAGCCGCAGTGCGCCCACCAGAATCCGCCGGTCACCGGCGAATGCACATCCTCCTCCGTGTCGGAGTAGCGATGATGGTGGCGATGCTGTGCCGCCCACCAGAGCGGACCGTTCTGCACGGCCGAGGCGCCCCAGACCGCCAGCACGAACTGAAACCAGCGGCTGGTCTTGTACGATCTGTGCGAGAAGTACCTGTGATATCCGGCCGTGACGGCGAACATCCTGGCGAAGTAGAGGAACAGACAGACGGCGATCGCCGTCGCGCTTACTCCGGTCCAGAACGCTCCCAGGGAAACGACATGGATTCCAATGAACCCGACATTCAGGCTGATGTCGGCTAAAGACTTCTTTGGTCGATTCATCCGATCAATCTACGCTAATTCCTTCCACACATTGGGTCGGGAAGTGTGAAAAACAATGAACATACCACAGTCATCCCGGTAGACGCAAACCAGGTCCCGTTGTTCGCATTCCCGGGCCCGGACCGGGCCGGCCGCGCGGCCGATGTTCTCCCGGCCGGCCCTCGAATCGGGCCATTCGACGGGCAATCGACGCTCAAACAGGCGCTCCGACATCCGATTCCGAGATCCGGCCTGGCCGCCGGATCTCTTCGGGCAGATGATTCCTTGATTCTTCCATATTCAAATTCCATGGTGTCAGCATGAAACACTTACTTCTTTCCGCCGCCTCGATCGCGCTCCTCTCGCTCGCCGGAGCCGTCCCCGGCAAGGCCGGCTGCGTCGAGGGCTCCGGCCACGTGGTCACCGAGACACGACAGACAGGATCGTTCGAGGGGGTCTCGTCCGAGGGGAGCATGGACGTGGTGATCACACAGGGCTCGACCACGGAAGTACGGGTCGAGGCCGACGACAACATTCTTCCCCTGATCACGACCGAGGTGGTCGGCCACGTGCTGAAGATCAAGGTGAAGGGGAAGGAATGCTTCAACTCGAAGCATCGGGTGATCGTTCATGCCACCTCCCCCACCTTCACGGCGCTCACCAGCAGCGGCTCCGGAGATTTCACCGCGACCACGAAGATCACGTCCGGCAGCCTGGCGCTGGCCTCCGTCGGATCCGGCTCGATGAAGCTGGATCTGGAGGCGCCGAACCTGGTGACGACGCTCGGCGGCTCCGGCGAAATCGTCGTGAACGGCCATGCCGCCCAGCACACGGTGACCGTGAGCGGCTCCGGGAGCGTGAGCGCCGACGGCATGAAGAACGAGTCGGCGGTCGTGGTGCTCAACGGCTCCGGCAACTGCCGGATGGATGTGAGCCGGAACCTCATGGTGACGCTCAACGGATCCGGCAATGTCCTCTATCACGGCGCGCCGCAGGTTCAGACGGTCATCAACGGCAGCGGACGGGTCAGAAAGATGTAAGAACGAGGAAGGGAGATTTCTCCGCGGCGGAGACATGATCCACGACGGCGCCGGACACGTCAATTCGAAATGTCCGGCGCCCCCCCGCGAGACCGGCCTGGAAAGCTGGCAGAGTCTTTGTCAACAGAATCCGTCAGTGGCCTTCATTGTGGAGCGGTGAATGTGCGGGGTACAAAATGAGGCCGAATTCCGATCCCGAACCGATGACCGGAATGTTCGGTTGAACAGGAAGCTCGCGGGAATCGATGTCGATCGGAGCAACCAAAGATTTGTTGAAGAGGCAATGTCATGAAACGCAATCTCGCGATCATTATCGCGCTGGCTCTGGTGGCGGTCGTTGGATCGATCTATGCGCAGTCCAGTACCTACACGCTCAAGGGACGCGTGACCTGGAATTCCGGACCGAACAGCTCCAAGGGAGTCGACGGCGCCACGGTGACGCTGGCCCCGGGCAATTACACGGCCACCACGAGCGCCGATGGCAGTTACCAGATCTCCGGCGTTCCGTCCGGCACCTATACCGCGCACGTGAAGTCGGCCAAGTACAACTCGTCGGTCACCAAGGTCGTGATCCTCAAGGCCGACAAGACCATGGATCTCCGGCTCCGCTGGCACAAGCTCGCCGTCCGTAAGCGGAATGGCGGCGTGGGCATCGAGAAGCGGAACTCCGTGTCGAAGTAACACGGCTCGAATTTCGAACGTTGACGATGCTGGAAACGAAAGCGACGGCGCCCCCACCCGCGACGAGGAGCATCGAGCTGAACGGTGACACCGGCGCGGATCTGATCGGCGGTGAGGGTTGAGCCCGCGCCGACGACGATGCTACCGCCATAGATGCCAGTGGTAAGGCTGACG
>JBEHWX010000161.1:0-8622 GCA_048498995.1 Bacteroidota bacterium | reverse complement strand
CGACGGCGGCTATCGCGGCCAGGGAGAGCATGTGGTGCGGGTGGATCTGAGCGATCTGGCCAGCGGCCAGTATCAGTACCGCCTCACCGCCGGCAGCGTGACCCTCACCAAGCCGCTCACCGTGGTCCGGTAATCCGCCGGCCGCGCTGACGCGCGCACGATTTCGCAATGAACGAGGGTGGTCTCGGCAACGAGGCCACCCTCGGTTCGTTTCATCCGTGGACCGGGCTTCATTCGTGCGGCCGGCTTCATTCGTGCACCGGCCTCATCCGTGCACCCGGCTTAATCCGTGCACGCGACTTCATCCGTGCACCCGGCTGAAGCCGGGTGCTGATGGGGGGCAATGGGCCGGTGCGGCCGTGATGCGGTATTCCGGCGTGATGCGAGGGAGATGAATCAGGTGGCGTGCGCGGCGCGGCGCGCAACGAGACGCGCCTCGGCGCTGCGGCCGAGGGCAACCAGCGCCTGCTGGAGAAGAAGGGAAAGATCCTCGTCGCCGGGGATCGTTTCGAGCGCGCGGCGGAGTACCTCCTCGGCGCGGAGAGGATCCTCCTCGCGCAGCAGGGTCTCGGCCACGTCGATCACCGCGTGGCGAAGGCGGCTTTCGAAATCGTCACGGGCGGCCTCGAAGAACTCGTCGTAGAGGCCGGGAAAGGGAACCTCCCCCCGCGTGGCGTCGAGCGCGGCCATCAGCAGGGGAACCGCGCGCATCGGGGTGCCGTCGTGCACCGCCGCGATCGCGCGGACCAGGTGCGTGTCGGCCACCAGCAGGTCCACCTCCACGCGGTCGGTATCCAGACGCGGGGTCTCGCCGTCGGTGAGGATCAGGTCGTGGCCGAGGATCTCGCGGAGGCGCCAGACCGCGCCATTGAGCATGCGGCGTCCATATTCCGGATCGGCGGCATCGAAGACGAGGCGGCGGAACTCCGTCGGGGAGAGCGAGCGGCCGAGCATGCGATCGGCGACGAGAAGTCCGAGCAGGGTGCTGAGCCGCGAGCCACGGAGCCGATGCGGCTCCTCCCCCGCCTTCGTGATCAGGATGGTGCCGAGCATCGAGATATGCACCGGCGGCGCGGTCGTGGCCGAGGCGGCATCGGCCGCGGCAAGCGTGGAGATCCGTCCGTGCCAGGCGGCTTCCTCCTTGGCGCCGAGCGCGGGCGAGAAGCGCTCGAGCGTGCTCCGCAATCCCGGGAGGAGCGCGCGCTCGAACAGCCAGGCCAGCAGGAGCCGCGCCATGTCGGCCACGAGCTTCTTCCCATCGAGTCCCAGCGACGCGAGCGCGACGGAGCAGCGTCCCCGATCGAGGATCTCGGCCAGGATCCGGAGGTCGTGCGCTTCCTCGAGGGTGACCGGCGCCGCGGCGGACGCGCCGCGCAGATCGGCCGCCACGATCTCCTCCTCGAACGGCCGGCCGGTCAGCATCGATGCCACGCGGTGGAGGCGCGCCAGCCCTTCATCGGCCGGCGGAGGGGCCGCGAGCCACTCGGCCAGTCCGTCGAGCCCCTCGACCGAGAGCGCCCGAGCCAGCCGACTGCGGACGGGATTGCCGGCGCCGGCCGAGGCCAGCTCCGCGGTGAGCCTGCCGCTCCACTCGAGCCTGCCGTTGAGCGCCGCCACCAGCGGAATCGTCTTGACCACGAAGCGCCGGAACTCGTTGGATATCGGGACCGGCGATGCCTCGAAGATCCCCCGTATCCCCCGCTCGGCCTCCTCGACGGAGCCATGCCGCGCCAGCCGCGCCAGCTGGCGGAGCGTCCGGTAGCGGTTCTCCATCCGGGGAAGCCCGTTCTCGTGATGGAGCTCGATCACCCTGTCGACCTGCTCCCCCACCTCGACGAAGCGTCCGATCCGGTGAAAGAGCTCGACCTTCTGCGCCAGCACGTTGAGCCATCCCCGCACCTCCGATCGGTCGATGACCTCCAGCAGCCGAAGCCGCGCGGCCACGTCGGCGGCGGAGCGGAAATGCGGAAGGAGATAGAGTCCCACGCGGGTTCGGGCCAGGTGCACGAGCTCCGGCGCCATTCCATCGAGCTCCTCGATCTTCCGAAGCCGCTCCTCGACCAGGTCGAACAGGCGGTCGTTCTGCGACCATCCGGCGAGGCGCGCCTCCTGCTGGAGGGCGTGGATATAGTTCTGGGTGCGGAGCAGCTCCGGAAAGCGCTCCAGCAGCTCGTCGATCATTTCCCAGTATTCCAGTCCGGGGGAGCGGGTATGTCGGAACTGAAGATCCTGCGCGTAGAGGAGCGCTGAGATCCGCTGTTCCGCCTCGGTCTGCGTGCTCACCTGCTCGGTGAGCTCCATGAAGCGCGCCACCTCGGCGGCGTACTCCTCGTTGTAGGTGCCGCGCTGATAGGCGAAGATCCGGTGGGTGAGAATCTCGCACTGCAGGGCGCGGTGCTCGGTGGCGCTCCAGCGATCCTCCGCGATCTTGAACAGCCGGTCGGCGCACTCCCAGACGATCGGGGCCATGCGCCAGTCGGCGCCGCGGTTGAGCGCCTCGCCGATGCTGAGCAGGCGCGTGATCGCCGCGTGCAGCAACGCCAGCGGGAGCGTGGCCAGCTCGCCCGCATCTCCCCTGCCGAACAGAAGCACCGGCGTGACCGAGTAGAGCGGCAGGCCGTGGCCGATCACCTCCGCCAGCAGCGGGATATCGGGACGGGCGTCGCGCGCCAGGTAATCGTGAAGGAGGGAATGGGTGAAGGCCAGGAGTCCGGAGGCGCTCTCCTTGCCGGGAAGCGGAGAGGTCCAGGATTCGGTGGTCGCGATGATGCCGGAGGAGATAAGGCCGGTCAGGAGCGAGGGATGATCCCGGAGCACCAGCTCGGCCGACTCGCGCGAGAAGATCTCCCCCAGGGTCGCCAGGCGCTCGGCCGCGCACCGCTCGGCATCGGACAGATACACGGTCAGCTCCAGCGGAACCGCCTCGGCGCTCTGGCGGAACACCGTCTCGATGTTGCCGCCGGCGGCCATCGACCAGGGACCATCGATGGTGCCGTCGAGCATGCCGGCGCGGAGGGCGCCGCGGAGGGCGGATCGGACCGCCATCGGGTTTCCCCGCGCCGCGCGCCGGAGCGCGTCGACGACGTCCGGATCGGCCGGGGCGCCGAACAGCCGCTGCCAGAGCTCCATGTGGTCGGCACCGGCCAGCCCGCCGAGCTCGATCTCGTCGACCCGGTAGCGGTTGAGGAGCTGACGGCCGGCATGCTCCACCGGCCGGCTCAGGGTCAGGATCGCCAGCGGATCGGTGGCCAGGGCATCGGCCAGGTGAACCAGCTCGCCGAGCGATTCCTCGGCCAGATGCTCGGTATCCTCCACGATCAGAAGGGTCGGGCGGAGTCGGGTAAGGCGGCGCAGGGCGGCGATCATCGAGCCGAGAGAGGCCTCCGGCGTCCGCCGGAGCAGGGGGCGGGCGCTGCGGGAGCTGGCGACGGCCCGCTGGAGGAGGGGGCCGATCGAGGTGCGTCCCTCCGGGTAGAGCCTGACATGGATCACCACGCCGCCATGCCCCTCCACGCGTGGGATCAGCTCGCCGATCAGGCGGCTCTTGCCGATGCCCGCTTCCCCGACCACGACCGTGGCGCGGAGCCCGTCGGCCTCCTCGGTTTCCCGCCAGAACGTGACGAGCCGTTCCAGCTCGGGCTGGCGCCCGACGAACGGAAGTGGAGTGGAGCTGAGGATCTCCTCGAAGCGGGACATCACGGAGGCTGGAATATCGGAAACCGGGGAAGAGGGAAAGAAAATCGTCCCCGGCCTGAGTTACTTATACCGGTTACAACGCTAATCTACATCACGGCCCGATATCTTTGTCCCACTTCTCGGTGGACCTGACGATTCCTCCCAGGCCGTGGGGTCTGTCCCTTACCAGGCGTGATCCGCGGCGGCATCGCGCGTCGATGACGGCATGAGAGACCTCACGTCTCCGCGCGGCTGTCGGCGGCGTCGTCATTCGGGAAGTCTCGAATAGTCCGGCATAACGGTCGATGTCACGGTTCGATCGCCAGCTTACCGTTAGGTGGTGGCGGTGAGCGGCTCGCTTTCCTCCCTGAATGCGAAAGGATCGACGGTGTGCCCGTTATGCCGGATGTTCTTTTTTCCCTCCGGCTGCCGCGCGTCCCTCCCCGATCGTTCATATCGGACGGACGCTCACCCCGCCCATTCCCGTCACGGAGCACCTTCCGCCGGCTGGAACGGTCCGGGTGAAGCACACCGGCGGATACCCGGCTCGAGCTCCCGGGTCCGCTGCCGGGCTCAGTCCTGAAGAGCTCACATTCCCCTCCCCCTGCAAGGGGCGATTCATTCAGTGGATCGTCCCTTGTTTTTTTATTTTCGGCCCGGAGCGTCGCCCGCTTTCCCCGGCGGCGCCATCGGCTTATCAGATCCGGAGATGGCAGGGTGACAAAGCTCAGCGTCAACGTCAACAAGGTCGCGACTCTCAGGAACACGAGGACGATCGGCATCCCGAGCGTGGTCGGCGCCGCCCGCCTCTGCCTGGAGGCGGGTGCTCATGGGATCACCGTTCATCCCCGCCCCGACCAGCGCCATATCACCCCGGGGGACGTGGCGGAGATCGCCGAGCTGCTCGGAAGCTACCCCGAGGCGGAGTACAACATCGAGGGGAACCCGTTCTACGACTATATCCACTTCGCGCGGGAGACGCGGCCGGCGCAGTGCACCCTCGTTCCGGATACGCCGGAGGCGTTCACGAGCAATCACGGGTGGAATCTTCGCGTCGATGGTGATCGTCTGAAGCCTGTCATCGAGGAGCTCCACGGCCACGGCTGCCGGGTCTCCCTCTTCATGGACGCCGAAAGCGAGGATATCGAGCTCGCTGCCGAGCTCGGAGCGGACCGGATCGAGCTCTACACCGAGCCGTACGCGGCCGGGTTCACCGCCGGCGAGGCATCGGCCGTCGTGGCGCCGTTCGTCGACGCGGCGCTGCGGGCACACCGGGCCGGCCTCGGCGTCAACGCCGGACACGATCTCAACCTGGAGAATCTTCCCTTCTTTCTGGCATCGGTCCCCCACGTGGAGGAGGTGTCGATCGGGCATGCGCTGATCGCCGACGCGTTACAGTTTGGTCTTCGCGAGACCGTAAAGAAATACCTGGCCCTTGTCGGCTGAGCAGATCCCCGCGCCACCGCGAGCGGGAGCCTCTCCCCTTCCGGTAAATGAAGCGATCTTCAGGGAGATTAAGCCTCAGTCACACCACGCTGTCCCTTTCCTCGTCCCCTTGTCAGTCCCGATCATGCTGGCATGATCTCTGCATTTTCAGAAACAGATGCATTTAGGTTACTCTTTGAAACGCAATGGCGCGACTGTCTCCGAGATGCAGATTCAAATTGTGAAGTTTACGATGAGTTGAAGGTAGTACGGCAATGCAGAACGATAGATACACAGGGCACGGGATGATCTCCCGGAAGAGTGGCGGGAAGAAGGCGACGTTGTGGGCGGTCCTCTGTGCGCTTCTGGCGGCGGCTGGGAGCTTAAGGGCGGAAACGACGCTGCGCGGATCGATCTTCGGATTCGACGGCAAGGCGCTGCCGAAGGCGAACGTGCAGCTGTTCCGTCAGGGACAGACCCGTCCGCTGGCGACCGTGGCGGCCGGGGCCGATGGAGCCTTCGAGCTGCAGACGACGGTGCAGGGACTGGTGATGCTGAAGTTCATGGGAGTCGGGCACCAGCCGAGCCAGGTGCCGGTGCTGCTTGAGGGGGGAGAGGAGCTGGAGGTGACCGCTCAGCTGAAGCCCTACGCCTTCGACACGGCCTACGACAGCGTCCGGGTGATCGGCGACTTCAACAAGTTCGGCACCGACGGAGCCCGCCTTCTGACCAAGCAGGAGGATGGCACCTACACGGCGGAGTTCGAGACCAAGGAGAAGAGCTTCTCCTATCAGCTGATCAAGCTGGCGCAGAACGCCTTCGGCGTCAACGGCACGGCGGCCGACGACTACAGCTTCGATCAGAACGGGACGTACCGCTCGATCGTGAAGGTCGAGAACGGCAAGGCCACGGTCGTCTTCGATCCGAAGCTGCTGGCGCGTCCGAAGAAGGCGGTCGCCGAGGTCCACTTCACCGATTCGACGGCCGAGGGGCTCGGCGCGATCTTCAACGACATCACGCGGCGTCGCGACTCCTATCAGTCGGCGCTCTCGGCGCACTGCGCCGCCGGCAAGAGCCTTTCGACGTTCGACTACAACTGGGCTCCGGAGATCACGAAGCTCACCAAGCAGATCGCGCGGACGAAGGATTCGCTGCAGCGTCAGGCGCTGCTGATTGCCTACCTCGATCTCGGCACGCTCGACGCGAAGCGGGATCTGAGCAAGAATGTGGTGGTCAAGGCGCTGGACGAGATCCCGCCGACCTCCCCCCTCTGGGCGCTGAACCCGCGGCTGATCCCGATGGCGATCGCGATGACCGATTCGGTCGAGAAGTACCAGGCCTACATCGACACCGTGATCAACGAGCATCCGGATCCGACGGTGCAGGCTCCGCTGGTCTACGACGAGATGGTGGCCGCGCGGAACACGAACAACGAGGAGCAGGTGGACAAATATTACGAACGGCTGATCACCGAGTTCGTCGACACTCCCTACGCGGGAATGGCGAGGTTCGCGGTGATGGCCCGGTGAGGATAGAGCACATTCCCACGCAGATCGCCCCGACGGGGTGTTGAACCATAGATCGGCGCGGCCCCTCTCGTTCGCGAGGCAGGCCGCGTTCGTCATGTCCGCCCCGAATGTGCCCGGCCCGCACGTGCCCGGCCAGGATGTACCCGGCCTCCAGGCCCGCCCGCCCCGAACGGCCGCTCCCGTCACGCCGGCCGGAGCGCGACGGCCTCCCCCTCTCCTCGCCGAGGTCAGACCAGCCGGCATCGCGGCTTCCACGCACGAGAGCTCCCACGACCGGCCGAGCGGAGATCCCGCACGGCGCACGAGAACGACGATTCCCTGGAGATCCCCGCATGAGCGAAGCATATCAGCACGAGATACATTTTACCCTCGACGAGGCCAGAAACATTCTCCCGAGCATCATTCCGAGCCTGGCCGAGATGCGGGAGTTGAAACGGCAGCTCGACGAGAAGGGGTACGACCTGCGGATTCATCGCTACTTCGGAGGCATGGGGCCGAACGGACTCCGCGTCTATCCGGAGGCGATGGAGGCGCTGGTCGAGATCGTCAAGGAGCTCAACGACCGCGGCATCGTCCTCAAGGATATCGAGCGCGGCCTGATCGATTTCCCCTGCGTCCGGAGCAACGGCGAGGAAGTCTACCTCTGCTACTACCTCGGCGAGCCGACCATCAACTTCTGGCATCGGATCAGCGACGGCTTTCCCGGACGGGAGAGCGTCGACACGCTCTGATCCGGCGATCCGCGCCCACGCCGGCCGCCCCGC
Source organism: Bacteroidota bacterium (assembly GCA_048498995.1). Classification (GTDB taxonomy): domain Bacteria; phylum Bacteroidota; class Ignavibacteria; order OLB7; family OLB7; genus JBEHWX01. The sequence continues at coordinate 1,229 of JBEHWX010000161.1, read as the reverse complement.
GCGGCCCACGAATCCCGCACCGATGATCTACCTCGACAACAGCGCGACCACTCTGCCGGCCCCCGACGTGCTGCGTCGGATGGAGGATCTGCGCGCCCGGAGCTTCGCCAACGCCAGCTCGATCCACCGCGGCGGACAGGCCGCGCGGGTGGAGCTCGAGGACGCGCGGGAGCATCTGGCCGGCGCGCTCGGCGCCGAGGCCAAGGAGGTGATCTTCACCTCCGGCGGGACCGAGGCGAACAACTTCGCGCTGAAGGGATACCTGCTCCGCTCCTTCATGGAGCGGGGGACCTGGCCGCATCTGCTCACCACGCGGGTCGAGCATCACGCCGTGCTCCATCCGGCCGATTTCCTGGCCCGCCTCGGCGCGCCGGTTCATCTGCTCGACGTCGATGCCGAGGGGCGCCTCCGGCCGGAGACGCTCGCCGACGCGCTCGCCTCGCTCGACCGGGCGCCGGGAGCCGCTCCCCCGCTCGTGTCGGTGATGCACGCCAACAACGAGACCGGCGCCATCAACCCGATCGCGGAGCTGGCCGGGATAGCGCACGATCACGGCGCGCTCCTCCACTCCGACGCCGTTCAGACGTTCGGCAAGCTCGGGACGAAGCTGGTGGAGCTCGGCGCTGACATGCTCTCGATCTCCGCGCACAAGCTGCATGGGCCGAAGGGGATCGGCGCGCTCTATCTCTCCAAGAACGTGGAGGTGGAGCCGATCATCCACGGCGGGGCGCAGGAGCGGAACCGACGAGGGGGAACCGAATCGGTGGAGCTGGTCGTCGGGTTCGACGAGGCGATCTCCCTGGCCGAGGAGAGCCCCGAGCGGACCGCCGGGCATATCGCGGAGCTTTCGGCCCTGCTGCGTCGGCGCCTGGCCGGCATCGACCGGCTCCGCTTCGTGACGGCTCCGGAGGGGACGCTGCCGAACATCGTCTCGGTCACCTTCGATGACGCGGAGAGGCTGGATGGCGAGGCGCTGATCGTCGGGATGGATCTGCGAGGGGTGGCGGTCTCGAACGGCTCTGCCTGCACCTCCGGCAGTCCGCAGCCGAGCCATGTGCTGCTGGCCATGGGCTACGCGCCGGAGCAGGCACGCGCCGCCGTCCGGTTCTCCCTCAGCCGCTACACGACCGGGGAGGAGATCTCCGGTGCCGTCGACGCGCTGGAGGATGTGCTCCGGACCATGCGTCGATGATCCGGCCGGGGGGGGGGGGGGGGGGGGGGGGGGGGGG
>JBEHWX010000160.1:0-8808 GCA_048498995.1 Bacteroidota bacterium | reverse complement strand
GCCGTCGGCCAAAGAGCGCACGCTGAAGACGTGCGCCTACCCCGTTGCGCATACCGGAGTGCGCATACCGGAGTGCGCATACCGGAGTGCGCATACCGGAGTGCGCATGCCGGAGTGCGCATGCCGGAGTGCGCATACCCGAGCGGGGATGGAGGCTCCGTGCGGGCGAGCGACGCCTTGACATTATCCGGCGCGGCCGGTATTCTACTCCGTCCGCGCCGCCGGCAAGCCGAGCCTGTCGCCGGCGACGGACCACCATCACCGGCGGAGCCATGGAGCCCGCGCACCACCAACACAACCACCAGGGCCTTCAGATGTCCCCTCACAGCTTTCATCTGCGCCGCTCCGCGCTCGTGCTGCCGATCCTGGCCATGATCGTCGTGGTCTTCGGCGCCTATTTCTTCCACGCCACACTCACGCTGGTCAGCGGCCTCCCCTGGCAGCAGAAGCATATCGACGTCCGGAACGTGGCGATGGATCCGAACATCACCCTCCGGATCGCCTCGGCGCCGCGCGACTCCCTGGAGGCCGCCTCCGACAGCGTGCACATCCAGGCCGATCGCGTCTCGCAGCGGACCGGCTGGACCTCCGCGCTGGCGATCTACGCGGCGGTCTGCGCCGGCGTGATCCTGACCGCCGCCTGCGTGATCTACGCCTCCCTGGAAGGATTCGATTACTCCTGGCGGGTCGTCGGGATGATCGGCGCTCCGGTGGTGAGCATGGTGATCCTGGCCCCGCTTGCCGCGCGCGCGCTCCCGACCTCGCTGATGTCCCAGATCGTCGACCAGACCGTGCGGATCCATGTGCCGGAGATCAACGACATCATCACCACGGTCGACACGCTGACGCTCGCCGCGGCGATCAACCTCACCTGCGCCTGCACCGCGATGCTGATCCTGCCGAAGGGAACGATCGATCTGGACACGCTCGACGCGCGCTACATGACCAAGATGATGAAGCTGCTCCGGGTCACCCTCTACGCGGGCACCCTGGCGCTGGTGCTGGCGGTGATGGAGAAGTCGGCGCTCGCGCACTGGGCCATCAGCTACGTCCGCGATCCCAAGGAGCGTGAGGCGCTGGAGACGCTCACCGCCAGCCTGACCACCGCGCGCGGCGTCTACTACAGCCTGGCGCTCCTGGCGATCTATCTGCCGACGACGATGATTCTCCGACGGCAGGCCGAGGCGGTGCTCGAGAGCGCGCCGGAGGAGGGGGAAGATCCCGACTATCGCGAATGGCTGGTCAAGGAGGGGCTCGGCTTCTCCATCGGCCAGCTCCTGCCGAAGGTGGTGGCGATTCTCGGACCGCTGCTGGCCGGGCCGATCGCCGAGCTCGTCAAGCGCATCGGCTCCGGCGGGTGATCGCGCCGGAGTCCTCCAGGCCGCCACGCCCCCCGATCCCGATGCTCCCGCGAGGAACGGGCCGCTTCCGGAAAGCGATCGATCTCCCGAGAAAGCATCATCTCCGGGAAGGCATCCTCTCCCGAGGATCGGACAATCCTTCCTACATTTGGCGCATCAGCATGGAGGCCGCCGGCGGGGAGCCGCGAAGTCCGCGCTTCCTCGCCGACGGTCGCCGCGCCGACGGTGACCGCGCCGGGATCGACACACCGAACCGGCACTCCGTATCGACGATCCGATATCGACACGACGCATGAAATCGTTCACCGAGCACCTTACCTTCAACCTCCCGGAGAGGATGGCGTTCCTGAACATCACCGGCGAGCTGGAGGAGCTGCTCCGCAAAAGCGGCATCAGCGAGGGGCTGCTGCTCTGCAACGCGATGCACATCACCGCCTCGGTCTTCATCAACGACGACGAGCGGGGACTGCACGAGGACTACAAGCGGTGGCTGGAGGAGCTGGCGCCGTTCGATCCCTCCCCCACCCGCTACCGGCACAATCGCACCGGCGAGGACAACGCCGACGCGCACATGAAGCGGCAGATCATGGGGCGCGAGGTGGTGATCGCCGTCACCGACGGCAGGCTCGACTTCGGCCCGTGGGAGCAGGTGTTCTACGGTGAGTTCGACGGCCGCCGGCCGAAGCGGGTGCTGGTGAAGATCATCGGAGAATGACCCGTCCGGCCACGGCCCGTGCGGACGCCGCGCCACCGGACGCGACGCTCCCTCGGCGGAGGGCCGGCGCGGGGAGGCGTATCCCACTCAAGGCATCGATCCAATGGGCAATTTTTCCATCGAGAGCAACGGCCGCATCCAGAACACGGCCATCTACTACAACGGCGAGCAGCTCGGCGGCGTCCGGGAAATCCTCCTCAATCTCGACGAGGATGGAACATTCGACGCCGTGATCCAGTATGAGGGGAGCGATCGCGTCCTCTATACCAAAAAGCTCTTCGTCGATTATCTGGAGAAGATCCGGACCACCGAGCCGGCATTCACCGAGGAGGAAGCCGCCGGGCTCAACCTCCTCACGGTCGAGAGCAATGGAGACATCGAGGAGACCGTCGTTCTGATGAACGACGCGCCGCTCGAGGGGCTGGTCTCCCTCCTGATTCAGATCAAGGGAGGATCGGGGGGATCGCATTCCGGAGGGCTTCGGGCCCTCTTCTCCGGCAAGGAAGCGCAGCCGAGCGAGGAGCTGTTCCGCGTGGAGGCGACCTTCCGGAACGAGGACGACTCATTATCGACCGAGAATCTCTTCTAACCGATGAAACACAGAATAACCTGGAGCAGCCTGCTCCTTCTCCTGACCTTCATCATCTCGATGGTCGCCACGACCAACGAGGCCGATGCGCAGCGCCGCCGCAGCTTCGGAGGGTTCCGGCGCTCGCCGAGCTACGCGCCGAGCCGTCCCCCTTCCAGTGGCGGCTCCAGCGGCAGCTATCGCAGCCGGACCTCGCCGAGCTACCGCGATCGCTACAGCACCTCGCCGAGCACCGGCAGCTCCAGCGGCAGCTCCCGCGGCGGATCGAGCTCCCCGCGCACGAGCTTCGGCGGACGCCGGCTCAGCTCCTCGCAGGAGTATACCAGCTCCTACGGCATCCCGCGCCGCACCGAGCAGCTCAAGGTTCCGAGCGGCACCAGCAGCGGCATGGCCCAGAATTATACCGTCCATCGCTACGGCGGCGCCGGGGATGGGTTCATGATGGGATACCTGACCGGCTCCTCCTCCTGGCTCTGGAGCATGCCGTTCCATCCCGCCTTCTACTACACGCGCCCCTACTACGTCCCCGGAGCCAACGGACAGATGGAAGTCTATCCGCCGACCTTCTCCTGGACGAAGCTGATCATCGTGCTCCTGGTGGCCGGCGGCATCGTCTTCGTCGTCGTGTCGGTGCTCAGAAGCCGTCGCGGCGTGGCGCGGAACGTCAGCCGCTCGTCGTTCAGCTGACGCGCCCGGCCGGGGCGGCGTCGATCGTCACATTCCCGGCGGGTCGGGGCGGCATGCCGTCCCGACCCGTTCGTTTCTCCGGCATCGGCATCGCGCACACGACGGCCGAGGCTCGATCGTCCGAGCCACGCACACACTCTCCCTCTCGTGCCCGACGCCGACGCATCACGCCGGGCGTCGGCGCCGCAACCCTATAGGAGCTCACATGGCCGCAACACCCTCGACGATGATGCCCCTCGGCACCGTCGCCCCGGACTTCACCCTCCCGGACACGGTCTCCGGACGGAGCCTCTCCCTGGCCGAGATCCGGTCGGAGCTCGCGACGCTGGTGATGTTCATCTGCAATCACTGCCCCTACGTCAAGCACATCAACGACGAGCTGGTGCGCCTGGCCAACGACTATCTCCGGAAGGGGATCGCCTTCGTCGCGATCAGCTCGAACGACGCCGAAGCCTATCCGGCCGACGCGCCGGAGCGGATGAAGGAGCTGGCCGCGGAGCTCGGCTATCCCTTCCCCTATCTCCACGACGAGTCGCAGCAGGTGGCCCGCGCCTACGGCGCCGCCTGCACCCCCGACTTCTTCCTCTTCGACGGCGACCTGCGCTGCGTCTACCGCGGCCAACTGGACGATTCCCGTCCCGGGAACGGCCTGCCGGTGAGCGGACGGGATATCCGCAACGCGCTGGACGCGCTCGTGGAGGGGCGCCCTGTTGACGAGCAGCAGCGCCCGAGCATCGGCTGCAACATCAAGTGGAAGCGGAGCGTGGCCGGCTGATGTCTTCCCCCGAGCTCTCATCTTCGGTCGCCACGTCGATCGCCGGGCTGACGGTGCTCAACCGTGACGTGGTGACCTGCCGGCGCTGTCCGCGGCTGGTGGAATATCGCGAGGAGGTGGCGCGCGTCAGGAAGAAGGCGTTCGCGGGGGAGGAGTACTGGGGAAAGCCGGTGCCGAGCCTGGGAGATCCGGCCGCGCGGGTGATGATCGTGGGGCTGGCGCCGGCGGCGCACGGCTCCAACAGAACCGGCCGGATGTTCACCGGCGACGGCACCGACGGCATGGGGGCGGGAGATTTTCTGATGCGCGTGCTCCACGCCACCGGGTTCGCCTCGCAGCCCTATTCCCGCCACCCGGACGACGGACTCCGGCTGGAGGATCTCTACATCGCCGCGGCGGTCCGCTGCGCGCCGCCGGAGAACAAGCCGCTGCCGGAGGAGATCGCGAACTGCCGCGAGTATCTGGTGCGGGAGCTGACGCTCCTGCCGAGACTCCGGGTGATCGTCGCGCTCGGCAAGCTCGCCTTCGATCAGCTGCTGAAACTGGCCGAGGCGCGGGGCGCATCGCTGCCGAGACCTCGGCCGAAGTTCGGGCACGGCGTGGTGGTCGATCCCGGCGCGTCGCTGCCGTTGATACTCGGATCGTATCATCCGAGCCGGCAGAACACGCAGACCGGGCTTCTGCGTCCGGCGATGCTGGAGGAGATCTTCCTCACGGCGCGGCGCATGGCCGAGGAGCGGAGCGGCTGAACGAAGAGTGAGTCGAGAAGAGTGAGTCGATTCGTAATCGATTTCTCCGCGCTTGTACCGAAAAGAATCAATTCCGTAGGTTTGCGCGGCTTGTGCCGGGGCTTCCATCCCCCCGGTCACGGAGGAACGGACACCGAACGTTCTCCGACGCTCGCATCAGGAAGGGGAGGGTCCCGGCAAGGAGCGCCCCGCAGGCATCGTGAAGGTCCCCGGAGAGATACGACATCTCACGGACACGCTGCCGGCGATCCGGATTCGAAGCGTCGAGCCATGGCGGTCCAGGCGAGTGCAGAGCGCCCGGCCGCGACACCCCGTGCCTTGCCACGTCTGCTGCATCTCCCTTCCAGCTCCTTGCCGTCACGGTGATCCGTGGCGATTCATGTTCCGCCCGACCGGCCCGTGTATGCCGGATCGAGGCGGCGGCCGCGCGCATCCCCTTCGTTCCGTCGATCGCATGGTTCCCGAAGGCGCTCGCCGCGTTCCGGACCGACGGATAACTCCGCCGGCTCCGCGCGCGCGAGAGAAGACATCCTCACCGATGTATCCCTGCCAGCCGGGCACCGGAATCGATCGCGGAATCACCCCGAAGCAAATCAGAGGTCGTGTGCGATGACATTTCGTACGTCCGTCAGATCGGTCTCCCCGATCGAGTTTCTCGTTACGTTCCTACCATTCGTGGCGCTGCTCTTCATCGCGATCTTTACCGCGGAGCAGTTCCAGGACAGGCTGCATCACGCGGTGATCAACAGCGCCCGCGCCACGATGATCCTGTTCACGGCCACGATCAGCCTCTACGCCCTTCCCGACCGGTGGCCGCAGCGGGAGAATTACTGGCTCCTGCTCTGGACATTCAGCTTCATCTCCTATCTGATCCATCTCTACTTCAGCCTGATCCAGCTCTTTCACGGCGGCATCGGATCGATCTTCAGGGCGCAGGGAACCTGGATGGCGGCGACGAATCTGCTGATCACGGCATGGTGGCTCTTCGACGTCACCCTCGCCTGGATGGGAGATGCCGACGGCCGCTGGGTCCGGATCGAGCGGACCGGGCTGCACATTCTGATTCTCGGAGTGTTCTTCGTGATGACGGTGATGCAGAGCACCGCCGACGGCAAGCAGCCGCTGGTGCTCTTTCTCGGCCTGCTTCAGATGATCGCCGTGCTCGCCTCGCTGGCCTTCCGCTGGTGGTCGCTGAAGAACCCGCCGAAGACCCGGATCAAGACCGGGTGATGTTCCCAGTGATGCCTCACCGGGGATGCCTCACCGGCTGATGCTTCCCCCGGCCGACTCCGTGCCCGACGCCGCTTCCGCTCGCCGCGAACGGAGGCGGCGCAGCCACGCGAAGTCGAACGAGAAGGTGACCGTCTCGCGCGAGACGAGGATCGTCAGGTACAGTCCCATCAGGCCGATGATCGCGTCGGCCATCCACATCGCGGCGGCCGGCGACAGCAGCGCGCGGTCGGCCAGCTTTTCACCGCCGACCAGGCAGGCCCAGTAGATGATGAAGAAGCCGAGCGCGATCGAGGCGGAGACGCCGAAGTTGCCGCGGCGCACCACGATGCCGAGCGGCGCGCCGACGAAGACGAAGACGAAGCAGGCTGCCGGGATCGACCACTTCTTGTGGATCTCCACCCAGTACTGATCGGAGGTCCGGAGCTCGCTGGAGCGGATGCCGCTTTCGGATTCCAGGAGGGCGCGCACCGAGGCCAGCTGCGTTATCGCGGCGGCGGCCGCCTCCCGATCGGAAAGCACCCGCCGCTCCGGCGTCGTGAGCGAGGGGAGCGCGGAGGCCGGCCGGATCTGCGCGTTCAGAAGGCTGTCGAACTGCCGGGCCGCGCGGAGGCTGTTGCGCGTCGCGGTGTCGGCGATGCTCCGCATCTGCGCGATGTTCATCGTCCGGTCGGTCCGTTGCGTCGCGCTCGGATCGGTCTTGTTCAGCAGATACCCGCTGGTCGCCACCGCCACCTTGTATTCCCCGAACGTGAAGCGCCGGAACTCGCTCGGCTGCCGCCGGTTGAGCTGCTGCACCTCGCCGTCGTGCAGGGTCATCAGCAGCTTGGAAAAATCGTGATTGAACTCCAGACGCGCTTCGCGGGCATTGATCACGTTCAGCCGCTCCTCGGCCTGACCGTAGATGGTCACGTCGAAGAGGATATTGCGGACGCGATCGACGCGGCGCGCCAGGATGCTGTAGCCGGAGAGGGTGCTGAAGCGGCCGGGATCGATCGCGAAGGTGGGCTTGAGCTGCTTGATGTCGTTCTGCAGAACGAAGGCGCGGTGGTTGGCCTCGGGAAGGATCCGGTCGTTGAAGTAGAAGAGGGCCAGGAAGAGGAGCGCCCCGCCGACGATGGCCGGGAGCATGGCGCGGAAGGCGCTGCCGCCGGAGCTCTTCACGATGGTCAGCTCGTTGTTGCCGCTGAGCTTGCCGTAGGCCATCAGCGTGGCCACCAGCACCCCCATCGGCGCGGCCAGCACGAGCATCCACGCCAGGTTGTAGGCCACCAGCTGGGCGATCACGCCGTAGCTGAGCCCCTTGCCGACTAGGTCGTTGAGAAACTTGAAGATGAACTGGAGCAGGAAGATGAACACCACCGCGGATGTCCCGAACAGGAACGGCCCGATGTGCAGGCGGATGATATACCAGGTCAATCTCATAGGATCTCGTCGAGCGCCGGAAGGGAGAGAGCCGATGCGGGCTAGGAGCCGGAAGCCTCGGCGGCCATCCGGTCCTCGATCTCGCGGATCTTCCGCTGGAAGTATTCCGCCCGGTCGGCGCGGGTGCGGGCCAGCGTCCGGAACGCCTTGAGCGCCTCCTGATACGCTCCCTGCGAAAGGAGAATGTCGGCCAGCGTCTCGCTGACGATCTGCGGCTCGAAGCTCCTGCCGCCGGTCGCGCGCGGGGCGGAGTCCTCGACCACCGGAATGCGGGCCTTCTCCAGGCGACGGGCAAGCTCCTCGAGCGGTGTAAGCCCCTCGGTCCGCTTCTGCTCCTCGCGCGGCCGCGCATCGCCGGACGGTGCCGGATGGCGCGTGGCGATCTCGTCGATGATCGACATCCCCCTCCGACGCGTCTCGGCCGGACGCGCCGGCGCCTCCGTCGGCACCGTGCTCTTCGCCGGATCCGCGGCCACGGGCGCGCTCGGCGATGCATCCGCCGTCGCCGCGCTCACGGTCACCGCATCCACCCCCTCCATCTCCACGTTCGACGCCGCCGACGCAATCTGGGCGCTCATCGGCCCCTTCTCGGTGGACATCGTCACGATGTTGCGCGCGGGTCCGGCCGCGGCGATCGTCGTCGGCTCTTCGTCCGAAGCCACGCGGCTGGCGGCGGCATCGCCCGGCAGCGGGATCGCCGCGGTGGCATGCGCCATCCCCTCCTTTCTGGAAGCCCGCGTCAGCTCCGGCATCGGCTCGTGGATCAGCGGGGCGATCGGCTGCTTCCGCATCTGCTCCTCGTGGCGGAGCGGGGCGAACTCCAGCCCCGGAATCAGCCGGAGGTTCGAGCTGCGGAGCCGGGCATTGTTGCCGCCGGAATGAATCGACAGCGACAAGGTCCGGTCCCGCTCAAGGGTCGCCTCGCTGCCGATCAGGGCGCCGGGAGTCGAGGCATGGCCGCCCCGGCGATGTCCCTCGCGCGCTCCGGAGATGATCGCCAGATGCGGTCGCTCCGGATGCTGGCGATCCGGATGCTGGCGCTCGGCCTGCGGACGCTCGTGAACGACGGGGGTGGCCGCGGGCCGCGGCTGCGCCGGGGTCTCACGGATCTCGTCGTCCGGCTCATTCTTCGTATCGCCGATCTCCGAGGAGGGCTCCACCTCCGAAGCGGCGGCGGCTGGAGCATCCTCGACCGGAATCTCCTCGACCGGAATCTCCTCGACCGGAATCTCCTCGACCGGAATCTCCTCGACCGGAATCTCCTCGACCGGAATCTC
>JBEHWX010000159.1:0-8918 GCA_048498995.1 Bacteroidota bacterium | reverse complement strand
CCAGACGCTCGTCCAGCTCCCGGAGATCGAGGATGTCCCGGTCGAAGGTCCGCTCGGCGCCGAGCGATTTCCGCTCCCGATCCACGCGGACCAGGCGCTCGTCGATGCCGCGGACGATCCGGTAGTAGTAGCGGCCGGCCTTGCCGAAGCGCTCCACCAGATCACGCTCCTCCAGCCCGAGCAGATCGGCGCCGCTGCGGATGCCGAGCTCGTTCATCCGTCGCGCCGTGGCCGGGCCGATCCCGTGAAACCGCTCGATCGGCATCGAGGTGAGAATCCCCTCGGCATCCTCCGGCAGGATCACCGTGAGCCCGTCCGGCTTGTTCATGCCGGAGGCGGTCTTCGCCAGGAACTTGTTGAAGGAGATGCCGGCGGTGGCCGTCAGCCGGGTCCGCTCCAGAATCTCCTCCTTGATCGAGCGCGCGATCAGCGTGGCCGAGGGAGGCCCCTTCAACGGATCGGTCACGTCCAGATAGGCCTCGTCGATCGAGACCGGCTCCACCAGATCGGTATAGGAGCGGAAGATCTCGCGGATCTCGTGGGAGATCTGGCGGTAGAGCTCGAACCGGGGCTTGACGAAGATCAGCTGCGGGCACTTCCTGAGCGCGGTGACCGAGGGCATCGCCGAGCGGACGCCGAAGACGCGCGCCTCGTAGGAGGCGGCGGCCACCACGCCCCGCTTCCCTCCGCCGACGGCAACCGGACGCCCGACGAGCTCCGGGTTCTCCCGCTGCTCGACCGACGCATAGAACGCGTCCATGTCGATATGGATGATCTTCCGCACGTCGTGCCGTGGTCGCTTCGTGGTTCGTCCGGCTCCCCGTCCGTCCCGCCGCCGGATCGGGAGATGCCGGGTCGGAGAATGGCGCGGGTAACGTCGTATCGTCACGCACGCGCCGGCGCCGGGGCGGGACGCAATCTACCTCGCCGGAGCCGACCGGCCCAGCGCCCCGGATGCAACGCCATGCAACGGGAATCTTCCTCTCTCCCATCCCCCGCGAAAAACGGCGCGGCACCGGGCATCGTTCGGGGCGGGCGCATGCCGCCATGGCTCCGGCGATCCGACCGGCTCGGGCATTGGCTCGCGGGGACGTACGTTTGTCGTGGTCTCTCCATCGGGGACCGAGCCGATCCGGAAACGGCGTCGGCCGATCAATCGAGAACGAATTCAGGTCCGGCGCCGCCGGAAGCAGGTCATGGCAAGCAGAAGTCCCTCCTCGCTCGCCGCGGAGCTCACGCGGTTTTCCCGTCAACGGCTCGACCGGTTCGTGCCGGCCTCGATCGCCGATCTCTTCTCCCCGTCCGACGAGTTCATCGAGGTGCCGACATCGCTGGCGAGCTTTCTGGCCGGGCATCGCGGCCCGATCGGGGAGCTGATGGCCGGCTGGCTCCGGCGGATGGAGAGGCGGGAGGAAACGCCGGCGCTGGTGGAGCTGCTGGCACACAACACGCGCCGGTTTCTGAGGAACAACAACCAGTTCGTGACGCTTGATGCCGACCGTCGAGAGCGGCTGATCGAGCTCTACCGGGGCTTCATCCTCTCCTTCCACGACCTTCTGCATCGCGAGGGGAGCGCCTCGGCCACGGCGATCGCCGATGGCGCGGCCGAGGCGCTGACGGCGCACCGGGAGCGGCTTCGGGAGTATGTCCGCGGGCTGGATCTTCCGGCCGACGCCTTCACCGCGCCGGGGAGCACTCCCTGCGCCGAATACTCTCCCCAGCTCCAGATGGAGGTGCTGAACCTGGCCGGGTGGACCCTGGCCGAGCCGATCCTCGACCTCGGCTGCGGCGAGGAGGCGCATCTGGTGCATCACCTCCGCGCGCTCGGCCTGGAGGCGACCGGCCTCGACGCCTTCGCGCCGGAGGGGGCGCCCCACCTGACCCGCGGCGACTGGCTGACGCATCCGCTCGGCCGCGACCGATGGGGGAGCATCCTGAGCCACATGGCCTTCTCGAACCACTTCCTCCACCATCATCTGAAGGGGAGTCCGGCGATCGCCGACTATGCCCGCCGCTACATGGAGATACTCGCCGCGCTTCGGCCGGGAGGCTCCTTCATCTACACCCCCGGCCTCCCCTTCCTGGAGGATCTGCTGCCGCGCGATCGTTACCTGGTGGAGCGCCGTCCGATCGCCGCGATGCGCGGCACCGAGGCCGATCGCGCCATCACGCGCATCCTCGGCCACGGCACCTTCTACGCCGCGCGCGTCCGGCGGGTATGGTCGTAACGGCATTCAACGGTAACGGCATTCAACGGTAACGGCATTCAACGGTAACGGCATTCAACGGTAACGGCGTTCAACGGTCATCGCATTCAACGGTAACGGCATTCAACGGTCATCGCGTTCAACGGGCATCGCGTTCAACGGGCATCGCGTTCAACGGGCATCGCGTTCAACGGTAACGGCGTTCAACGGGCATCGCGTTCAACGGGCATCGCGTTCAACGGGCATCGCGTTTAACGGGCATCGCGTTTAACGGGCATCGCGTTTAATGGTAGAGGCGTTCAATTGAACGCCTCTACCCACCACACCACACCATACCACACCAACCCAATCCAACCCAACCCAACCCAACACCAACCCAATCCAACACCAACCCAACACCAACCCAATCCAATCCAACACCAACCCAACCCAACCCAATCCAACACCAACCCAACCCAACCCAATCCAACACCAACCCAACCCAACCCAACCCAACCCAACCCAATCCAACACCAACCCAACCCAATCCAACACCAACTCAATCCGGCATCGCGGCATCAGGCGCGGCCGAGGCCGTAGCGATCGATCAGGATGCCGCGATGATGCAGCTCGTGGCCGGCGATGATGTAGGCGGCGGCGCGCGCGCTCACCGTGAAGCCGTTGGCGCTCCCGCGACGCCTGAGCGCTTCGTCGTCGAGCCCCCGCAGGAGCGCGAGCGTGGCGGCGCGAACCGTCCGGAACTCCGCCACCATGTCGGCCAGCTCCCGACGATCGAATCCCGCCGCCGCCACGTAGGCATCCTCATCGAACCCCGGAAGATCCGCCCGCTCGCCGCGCGCGATCGACAGGCAGCGGAACGCCATGATCCGCTCGGTGTCGACCAGATGGCCGAGCAACTCCTTCACGCTCCATTTCTCCGGAGCATAACGATGCATTCCCTGCTCGTCGGCAAGCCCCTCGAACAGGGCGGCCGTGGCCTCGGCCTGCTCGGCGAGGATCGCGATCAGATCCCCCTCGGGAACCTTCCGCACATACTCCCAGTGATAGGAGGAGCATTCGTCGGGGGTGGGACGGCTGACGTGCGTGTGTGTGGTCTCGGTCATGTCGTGTCGCGTGAATGTGAGCGTACTGTGTATGGGCATGCGGCGACGCCGGCGAACGGCTCTCGTCGGAGCATCATCTCTCCTCCTCGATCAGCGGGATCGCCTCGATGATCTTTCCGATCCTTCGTCCCCGCCACTCTTCCACGTCGTTCCGCCGCGCGTCGTAGGTATTCGAAAGATCGGCGGCCACGAGCACCGGATCCATGCCGCAGCGCGCGGCGCCGGAGAGCTCGTCGTCGCTGCCGTCGCCGATGTAGAGCGTCCGCTCCGGCGCCAGATCGAGCGCGTCGAGCGCGGCGCGGTAGATCCCGGGCAGGGGCTTGACGATGCCGATCCGGCAACTGAAGGCGCAGTGATCGAAGCGCGGGGCGAGGGAGGTCCGTTCCCAGATCTCCGGGATGTCCGGCGCGCAGTTGCTCACCAGGCCGATCCGGAGTCCGCGCGCGCGGAGCGTGTCGAGCAGCTCGAGGGCGCCGTCGAGCGGTGCGAGTCCCTCGATCGAATGCGCCCGGTAGATCTCCGCGGCGCCGGCCAGCAGGCGGTCATCGGCCGGATGGCCGAGATGCCGCAGGATCAGGGCGAAGTTCTCCTCGACGCTCGCGATCCGGCCGCCGATCCGCGGCCGGTAACTCCCGGTCCAGCCGCGATGGCACTCCTCGGGATCGATGCCGAGATGCCCGGCGCAGCGCCGGATCGCCGCCTCGTGCTCCCGTCGCCGGAACGGCGGAACGAGCGTGCCGAACAGATCGAAGAGAACGCCGTCGTATCGCATCGCGCAAGATAACCCGCGCGCCCCTCACCCTCCGCCATCGCGCGCGCCGGCGCTCATCGCGGCGCTCATCGCGGTGCTTCGATGGTCACCTCCGGAACGGGCATGCCCCGCTGGCCGAACAGCTCCTCCAGCGCCGCGCGAACCCTCGTGGCGCGCGCCGTGGCGGCGGGACCAGCCGGGATAACGACGCTCGGCCGCGCCCCCGGCACCGCCTGGTCCGCGAGCGCGCGAAGCTCCTCCCCCTCCCGCGCCAGCGTTTCGGCGTCCCGGTCGTCGCCGGCCGCGAGCGTGAGGGTGACCGCCTCGACACCGGCGCCGATCCGGCGGACTCTGCTCCACTCGCGGCGCCGGATCACCAGCGGAATGCTGTCGGACGCGGCCGCCTGGTGTCCGGCCGAGTCCCGCACAACGAGCGTGGCAACCAGGGGGAGCGGAAGCGTGTCGTCGGCGGCGATGGCCCAACGGAGCCGCCGCCCGCCGCCGCCATCGCTGGTGAGCCGGGCCAGCAACCGCGCGCCGTGACGGATGAAGATCTCCCAACCCGCGATCCGGTCTCCGCTCATGGTCGGATCGATCTCCACCGGAGGAGGATCGACCGCGGCCGCGACCCGCTCGGCGCGCAGCGGCGCGAGGATGGCGGCCGAATCGGCGGCGAGCGTCACGACGCGCCGGGGCATGCCGGGCACGCGCTCCACGCCCAGCCTCGACTCCTCGATTCCCCAGACATCATGGATATACGATCGGATCATCGCCGCGCCCCGATCGGCCGCGGGGTCTCCCGGCATGATCCGGAGGCTCAGCCTCGCCCCCGCGCCGGCGGCGAGGCGGCGGCCGATCACGTTCAGCAGATGCCGGCGGTAGAGCTCCGGCGCGCTCCCCTCCAGCGAATCGGGCATGAACCGCCCGGCCCTCGTCCGATCCAGCGGAAGCAGATCCGCCGAGGCGATCTCGCCGGCGGCGTCGAGGCGGATCGTCGGGTCGAGATGGACCAGGTCGATCCGCCGGGTCGCGCGGATCTCGACGGAGGCGGCCGGCGAAGCTCCCCCCTTCGCTTCCGCCACGCGCAGGGCAATCGCCGCCGCCAGCGGACGCGGTGAAGCCGGCGGAGCCGCGGAGGAATCGGGAGCGTCATGCTGGGGAGGGAGTGGAGCGGACGGGCTCTCGCCGGGGCCGGCGGGAACGGCGACGCGGATGCCGACTCCCACGTCGAAGCCCCGCCGGAGCTGATCGGCGCCCCCCGGCAGGAGGCTCGCGCGGAGCTGCAGCCGGGGGGTAACGCTCCAGGCTCCCCGCGTGCCGGCAAGCTCGACCGAGGCGACCAGCCCGCCGCCGAGGCGCGCCAGCGCGGGACGCGCTCCGTCCGGCACCGGCACCACGCGGAGGCCGCCGGGAAAGCGGTAGAGCGGATCGGTGATGCTGTCCACCTGCTCCGATCGCGTGCCGATGCGATACTCCACCCAGGGGCCGATGCCGACCCACGCCGCGCCGAAGAGCGCCGTGCCGGCGGTGACCTCGCAGCGCAGCCGGTACTCCGTGAACCGGTAATGCTCCTCGTGCGCCACCTCCACCACCTGGCGGCGTACGTCATCTCCCTGGATCAGCAGCGGCGCCATCTCGCCGGTGAAGCTCCCGCCGCGCAGTACCACCCCGAGCGAGCCCCGCAGATCGAACCGGCCGGGGAGCAGCCCCGGCATGCCGAGCTCGCCGCCGATCCAGGCGTCCCGGTTGATCCCGCCGTCGAAGGTGCCGCAGATATCCGTCGCGTCGTGCCGGGTGAAGGTGGAGGTGATGGTCCCCGCCTCGATGCCGCCGGCGATCGCGGGGAGGAGCGTCATCGACTGCGCCGACGCGCTCCGCGCCGCGCCGAGGAGCAGAGCGAGACGCAACAGAGCGCGCGTCGTTGCCGCACATGGCTTCCTTCCGCCCCCGGACCGTCGCCCCGCGCGCGCCGTCATGGCATCACCACCGGAATGACCGCCGCGTCATCGGCCACGATGACGCGAACGAGATAGAACCCCGGCATCAACTCTCCCGTCGGCAGCAGCTCGATCCGTTCGCTTCCATCCCCCGCCGGCAGCGTCCGACGGAGAACCACGCGGCCACGGAGATCGACGATATCGGTGATGCCGGCGATGCCGGCCGGCGCGGTATAGGCGATCACGATGGCGCCGGGGCCGGCCGAGATGGAGCGTACCTGGACGCGCCGTGTCATGCCGAAGCCGGCGCCGATGCCGCACCCGGTCAGCAGGAGCGCGCCGGGACGGCAGACGACGTCGACGCCCGAAAGGATCGGTCGGAGCAGCTCCGGCATCAGCACAGTTTCCGGCGGCGCCGTCGAGAGTCCCCGCAGCCGAAGCCCTCCCAGCCGATCCCCAACGATCGTCCCGCCGCCGGCCGTGATCGTGATCGTCACGCTCGAATCCTCCCCGCGGTCGAGCGCGACGGTTGCGCCGCTCCCCGGCTCCGCCACCACGTCGAGCGGATCGAGCGACGACGGCGAAAGGGGAAGCCGGAGCGCGATCTCCCGAACATCATCCTCCTCCAGAAGCGGGGGCGCGCAATGCAGCCGGAGCGTGACGATATCCCCCACGCTCGCCAACGCGGTGTCGAGCCACAGAAGGTGATCCACCGGAGCCGCCACCCGCGCATGGAGCACGATCGTGGCCGACCCGTCGCCATCGCCGAAGCGCAGGGCGGCGATATCCAGAAGCTCGGTGCCGTCGGCCGCGGCGCTATCGGCCGAGAGCCTGACGCGGAGCGATCGGCGCTCGTCCGGCGCGAGCGTGAACGAGGAGGGCTCCCCCGGCGCGAGCGCGAACGCCGGGTGTCCGAACCGGAGCTCCCGGATCGGCACCGGAAGGAGTCCGGCGTTGTGAAGCTCGACCGGAAGATCGCGTCGCGCTCCCGGCCGCACCCGGCCGAACTCGAGCACCGCCGGATCGACCTCGATCGAATCGACGCCGCCGATTCCGATCGCGACGAGCTCCCGCCAGCCGCCGTCGAGCACGACGCGGAAGCGGGCCACGCTCCGGCCGGTGACGACCGGCGTGAAGACGACCCTGAGATCGGTGGAGCCGGTCGGAAGCGGCATCCCTCCGGAAGGGATCGTCACGGGGATCTCGAAGCGATCCCCTTCGATCCGCTGAATGCCGATGAGGCGCGCTCCAGGGGGGGCGCGGAGAGTGTAGGCGCCGGCCGTCGGCGCGCCGGCCGCGACAGTTCCGAAGTCGAGCGTGTCGATACCAAGGAGCGTGCCCGGCTTCCCGGCGCAGCCGCGGACCGTCACGGTATCCCGCTGCCGGCCGGCAACGACGACGAGTCGGACCATGGCGCACCCGGTATCGACCGAGCAGAAGGTGAAGACGAGCTGGATGAAGCGGCGCTTCGGAAGCTGGGTGGCTCCGCCCCCTCCCAGGATCGTTACCCAGCCGCGGTCGTTGTCGATCGGGTAGACCCCATCGAGGTCGAGCGGCGTGGTGCCGATGTTTTCGATCGTGAAGGAGTCGCGGAGGCAGGCGCCGGGCGCAAGGGTGCCGACATCGATATCGTGAACCCGCAGCTGAAGCACGCCGGCGGTATCGGCCTCCGCGACGGCGCCAATGACGCCGGCGTCGAGGGGGATCGTGACGGGCGTCGCCGGCCGCGTCGATACCGTATCGGGCGCCCGGCCATCGGCGCCGCCGACGAGGCAGAGCGGCGCAAGGCGGAGCGGCGCGAGGCAGAGCAGCGCGAGCAGGAGAAGAAGTGGGATGATCGCGCGACGTCGCTGGGGCATGGCTCGACGGAATCTCTCGAGAGACTGGTCAGGGGAATATCGAGGAAAGACAGATCTCCCGGCCGGAATGTCACCTCGAAGAATCTTTTTTCGCCGGGTGACGCCGTCGCCGCGCGCGGTGTCTCTCCTGACCGTACGAACGATCGGAAGCAAGCGATGAACCGACTCAGCTCCATACTGCTACCGGAACAGGACGTGAACGAGCGAAACGGCACGGCGAACAGATCTCCATCGGAAGATAGAGCCCTGTTCGAGCGTTTCCTCGGCGGCGATGACGACGCCTTCGTCGAGCTCATGGGACGGCACGCTCCGCGACTCTATCTCTACGCCGCGAAGATCCTCGGCGACCGGGCGCAGGCGCGCGACCTGATGCAGGACGTCTGGGAGCGGATCATCCGCTTCCGCTCCGAGGGGAAGCCGGCGCCGGAGAGTCCGCTGGGACTGCTGATACGGATCACGCGGAATCTCTGCCTGAACCACAACCGGAGCCGGAAGAATCATCTGCCGCTGGAGGAGGTGCCGGAATGGCGCCAGCCCCGCGCCGGCGGACGCGAGCTCACCGAGCTCGAGGAGGCGGTGGTGATCGCGCTGGAGCGGCTGCCGCTCGATCAGCGGGAGGTGCTGATCCTGAACGCCTACTCCGGCTACCGCTTCGATGAGATCGCCGAGATGCTCGGCGAACAGGAATCGACGATACGAACCCGGGCATGGCGCGCCCGCGCGCGGCTCGGACGGATGATCGCCGCGCTGATCGACCTCGGACAATCCAACGACGCAAGCTCCAACGACGACACACGCTCCGGAGACCCGACATGACCCGCAACGAGCGCGAGGCGCTGATACGCTCCTATCTCGACGGCACGCTCAACTCCGACCAGGAGCAGGAGTTCTTCATCAACGTGGCGCTGGATGCCGAGCTGAGGAGCGAACTGAAGGCACATCGAACGATCGACGAGGCGATCCGGAAGGATCGGGAGGTCGACGCCGGAGAGATCCTGCAGCTCCAGCAGGGAGTGATGGCCGCCCTTGCCGGCGCAGGGGGGGGGGGCCAGAGCAAGACC
>JBEHWX010000158.1:0-9086 GCA_048498995.1 Bacteroidota bacterium | reverse complement strand
GCACACGGCGGTGAGGATCACGGCGCGGCCGAGGCCGTTCCGCCGCCGGCCGCCGGGAGCGCGGCAGGTATGCTGACCACCTTCGGCCAGACAGAACAGTTCGAGCTTTTGCTCAAGTATCCGCCGCCGAAGCCGGGCGAGCCGTCGCCGGTCAGAATCTTCCTGGCCGATTTCCGGACCAACCAGCCGGTGACCGGCGCGAGCTTCGATCTCTCCTTCATGCCGCCCGGCGTGAAGCTCGCCGCCCCCTTCAGGATGACCTCTCCCGGCGTCTACGAGACGTCGGTGATCTTCCCGTCGGACACGACCTACGCGATGGTGGCGACGGTGACCGTCGGGGCGCGCACCGATTTCATCGAGGCGAGGAACATCATGGCCGGACGCGCCGCCGAGCATTTCCTGGCCGGTCACGGAGGCGCGGCGTCCGCCGCCGCTCGGACCGCGAGCGACGAGGGAACGGGGAAGGGATGGGGATTCGCGGCGGCCGGAGCGCTCATCGCGACGGTTGTCGTCGTGGCGCTGTTGCTGCGCCGAGGACGTGCCGGCGCGCGCGCCGACGCGCGGGGCGGAGAGCATCGCGTGGCGCATGAAGCGGCGACGGAACGGGATGCCCGATCATCCGACATCGCATCGAAGGAGGAAACGACATGAGAAGACGCATCAATGACGCGAGGAGCCATGGAGCGCGCCGCGTTGCGTGGTGGATGGCGGCGGCGCTTGCCGTGGCGGTGCCGCTGCTGGTGACCGCGCACGAGGGGGAGGATCATGGAGCGGCCGCTCCGGCCGCGCAGGCGAGCGCCGCCTCCTCCGGCGTGGTGACGATCCCGAAGGAGCAGCAGTTCGTGCTCGGGATGATCACCGAGCCGGCGTCCCGTCGGGAGCTCGGCGGCGCGCTGCGGCTGGTCGGACGCGTGGTGCCGAGCACCGGCGCGATCGCCGACGTGGTGCCGCCGGTGCCGGGGCGCGTTACCGGCGGCGCGCTTCCGCGCCTCGGTGACCGCGTGCGGAAGGGGCAGGTGCTCTTTCGCGTCGAGCAGGTGGTGACGCCGAGCGAGCGGACCTCGCTGCGGATGGAGCAGATCCGCGCGCGCTCGGAGCTGGCCGCCGCGGAGCGCGAGGTCAGCCGCCTGGAGCGCCTGGAAGGGGTCGTTGCCGGCAAGCAGCTTACCGATGCCCGCATCCGGCGCGACGCCGCGCGCGATGCCTTCGACGCGCTGACCGCGCGCCTTTCCGGGAGGAGTGGCTCGGTCGCCGTGGTGGCGCCGATCTCCGGCGAGATCGTGACGGCGGAGGTGGCCGGCGGGGAAGTTCTCGACGGCTCCCGCGCCGTGTACCGGATCGCCGATCTCTCCGACATCCGCGTGGAAGCGAGCGCGTTCGAGCGGGATCTGGCCGCGCTGGCCCCAGGCGCGCGCGCGCTGATCCGGACCCCTTCCTATCCCGACGAGAGCTTCGCCGGCGTGCTCCGCACGATCGGCGGCGAGGTGGATCCGCAGACGCGAAGCATCGCCGCGCTCTTCGCCGTGCCGAATCCGGGCGGAAAGCTGAAGCTGAACATGAGCGCGTCGGTGGAGATCGCCACCGGCGCCAGCGCGAGCGTGCTGGCCGTGCCGACCTCGGCGATCATCGAGAGCGGCGCGCGCCGCGTGGTCTTCGTGCACACCGCGCCGGAGACCTTCGAGCTTCGCGACGTGACGCTCGGATCGCGCTCCGGCGGGGGCTACGTGGAGATCACCTCCGGCATCCGCGCCGGCGATCGGGTGCTCGTCGGCGGAACCCATCAGCTCCGCTCCGTGGCGGGGCTGTGAGCCGAGGAATCCGGCAACACGCAATCACGCGGACCGGCACGGCCGGCCGCATCCCTGGATGAGAGATGTTCGACAGAATCATACGGTTCTCGCTCAATAACCGGCTGCTGGTGGTGGCCGCGGCCGCGCTGCTGCTGGTCTACGGATCGTGGGTGATCGCCACCCTGCCGGTCGACGTTCTCCCCGATCTGAACCGGCCGACGGTGACGATCATGACCGAATCCGAGGGGCTCGCGCCGGAAGAGGTGGAGATGCTCGTCTCCCGTCCGCTGGAGGTCGCCATGAACGGCGCGCCGGGCGTCGAGCGCGTCCGCTCGGTCTCCGGGATCGGCCTGTCGATCATCTATGTCGAATTCGGATGGGGCACCGACGTCTATCGCGACCGGCAGCTCGTCACCGAGCGGCTGCAGGCGGCCTCGGCGCAGCTCCCGAAGGGGATCGTCCCGCAGCTCGGGCCGGTCACCTCCGTGATGGGGCAGATCATGCTGGTGGGCCTTTCGGCCGATACCACGTCGCCGATGCGCCTGCGCACGCTGGCCGATGGCGTTATCCGACGCCGCCTGCTGACGATCCCCGGCATCGCGCAGGTGATTCCGATCGGCGGCGAGGTGAAACAGTATCAGATCCTCGTGGACCGCGACCGGCTGGCGGCCTTCGGCCTGACGATCGACGAGGTGGAGCGGGCCGCGCGCGGCGCCAACGTGAACACCACCGGCGGCTATGTCGAGCTCGGATCGGAGGAATACATGATCCGCAACATCGCCCGCGCGGCGACCGCGGAGGATATCGCCGCCACCGCCGTCGTGAGCGCCAACGGCGTTCCGGTCACCATCGGCGACGTGGCGCGCGTGCGCCCGGGAGCCGGCATCAAGCGGGGCGATGCATCCGTCAACGGCCGCCCAGCGGTGATACTCGGCATCGAGAAACAGCCGGACGCCAACACCGTCGAGCTGACGCGGAGCGTCGAGAGCGCGCTGGCCGAGCTGAAGTCGGGCCTGCCTCCCGACACACGCATCGAGCCGGTCTTCAGACAATCGAACTTCATCCTCGCGGCCATCGGCAACGTGGAGGAGGCCTTGCGCGACGGCGCCATTCTCGTCACCCTCGTCCTCTTTCTCTTCCTGCTGAACTTCAGGACCACGGCCATCACGTTGACGGCGATTCCCCTCTCGTTCGTCATCACCGCGATCATCTTCCGACTCTTCGACGTCTCGATCAACACGATGACGCTCGGCGGCCTGGCCGTCGCGATCGGGGAGCTGGTGGACGATGCGATCGTCGATGTCGAGAACGTCTACCGACGGTTGCGTGAGAACCGTCGGCGCGCCGCGCCCCTTCTGGCGCTCACGGTGATCTACCGGGCATCGAGCGAGGTGCGGAGCTCGATCGTCTACGCCACCGCGCTCGTGGTGCTGGTGTTCATTCCGCTGTTCGCCCTCGGGGGGATCGAGGGGAAGATCTTCGCGCCGCTCGGCATCGCCTACATCACCTCCATCCTCGCCTCGCTTCTCGTGTCGCTGACGGTGACGCCGGCGCTCGCGTCCTATCTGTTGCCGCGCTCGAAGGCGATCGCCGCGGAGCATGAGGATGGCTGGCTGGTGCGGCACCTGAAGGATTGGGACAGGAAGCTCCTTGCCGTCACGCTCGAGCGTCCCGGGGCGGTGCTCTGGGGCGCCGGAGGTCTGCTTGCCGCGTCGCTTCTGCTGGTGCCGCTGTTCGGCAGCGAGTTCCTGCCGCCGTTCAACGAGGGATCGCTCACGATCAACCTGCTGCAGCGGCCGGGCACCTCGCTCACCGAATCGAACCGCGTGGCCGGCATCATCGAGCGGCAGTTGATGCGGGTGCCGGAAGTGGTCTCGGTCGGACGCCGCACCGGCCGCGCCGAGCTCGACGAGCACGCCGAGGGGGTCCACAGCTCGGAGCTCGACGTCACGCTCCGCGAGTCCGACAGGCCGCGCGAACAGGTGCTGCGCGATCTGCGGGATCGTCTGGCGCTGGTGCCCGGCGTGACCGGCAGCATCGGCCAGCCGATCTCCCATCGTCTCGATCATCTTCTCTCCGGCGTGCGCGCGCAGATCGCCGTGAAGCTCTTCGGCCCCGATCTGCCGACGCTGCGCGCCAAGGCCGAGGAGATCCGCGCGGCCATGGCCGCCGTGCCGGGCGTGGTGGATCTGTCGGTGGAGCAGCAGACGCTCGTGCCGCAGGTGCCGATCGTGATAGACCGGCGCGCGGCGGCGCGATACGGGCTCAGTCCCGGCGAGATCGTCGAGCAGCTCGAGACGGCGCTCAACGGGCGCGTGGTTTCCGAGGTGCTCGAGGGGGAGAACAGCGTGGCGGTGCTGGTCAGGTACGACTCCACCGAGCGCGCGAGCCTGGAGGGGATCGGCCGGATTACGCTCCGCGCGGCCGGCGGCGCGCTCGTGCCGGTCTCCGAGGTGGCCACCCTCGACCTCGGACGCGGTCCGAACCAGATCCTCCACGAGGGAGGGCAGCGGCGGATCGTGATACAGGCGAACGTTGCCGGACGCTCCCTTGGCGACGTGATCGAGGAGCTTCGCGCGCGCGTCTCCTCCGGCGTGCGGCTCCCGACCGGATTCTACATCACCTATGGCGGACAGTTCGAGGCGCAGCGGGAAGCCTCGCGCCTGCTCGGCATTCTGGCGCTCTTCTCCCTGGCCGCGATGATCCTCGTGCTCTACGCCCACTTCCGCTCCGGCCGCATCGTGGGGCAGGTGCTGCTGAATATTCCGCTGGCGCTCATCGGCTCCATCGTCGCGATCTCCCTCACCGACCGGATCATCTCGATCGCCTCCATCGTCGGCTTCATCACGCTTACCGGCATCGCCTCGCGCAACGGCATCATGATGATCTCCCACTACATCCACCTGGTGAAGGAGGAGGGGGAGGGATTCACGCGGGAGATGATCGTGCGCGGATCGCTGGAGCGGCTGGTGCCGGTGCTGATGACCGCCATCACCGCCGGGCTCGCGCTCGTGCCGCTGGTCCTGGCGCGCGGCGAGCCGGGGAAGGAGATTCTCTATCCGGTGGCGGTCGTGATTCTCGGCGGGCTCGTCTCCTCGACGCTTCTGGATATCGTGGTGACCCCGGCTGTGTTCTGGAAGTTCGGTCGCCCCGCGCTCCGGCGCTATCTCGATGCCTCCCGCGCCGCCGCGACGCTCGCGGCGGACCATGACGGGCACGAGGTTGCCCCGCTCGACCCGCCGGTATCGGCACGTTGACCCGCATGCTCACTCACGTTCACGATCGGCCGCTGAGCCGGCCAAGGAATCGACCATGAACTACTTCCGCTTCCCGATGCTGACCCTCGTTCTCGTGGTGCTCGGCGCGGTGATTCCCCCCCGAGGCGCCACGCTCCGCGCCGATGTGCTCGTCGAGATCGACAGCGTCCGACGGACGACTTCTCCCGGTGGGTTCATGACCTACTACGCGAAGGTCACCAACACCGGCGCGGGGTCGGTGGCCGTGCGGGCGCGCCGCGTGCTCGACCAGCTCCCGGATACCACGTGGGAGAGCTCGATCTGCACCGAGACCCATTGCTACGCGGTCGAGGAGGATCTGACCGGAGACCAGACCATCGATCCAGGGGCGCCGCGCTATTTCAAGATCCATATCCAGGCGGGCGCCCGCATCGGCGACAGCGCCGTGGTCGGACTCCGGTTCGAATCCGCGTCGCTGCTGAGTCCGATCGAGCGGACGCTGACGCTGGTCGTGGTGGAATCTCCGCTTCCCGATTTCCGTGTCGATATCGATGCGCCGAAGAAGGTGATGGAGCCGCGCGAGGAGGGGATGATCCCCGTCTGGATCGAGAATCCGACCGCCGCGCCGGTGACCTATCGCGTCAGGAGGATCGAGGCGATTTTCCCCGACACCAGTTGGCACTCGGAGCTCTGCGTGGAGGATTCCTGCTTCGGGGAAGCCACGTCCGAGACGCCGCTCGCGGTGGTTCAGCCGGGCGAATATGGCTACGTGAGGCTGCGCGTCACCGCGGGCGCGACCAACGGCGACCGCGCGCGGATCGTGCTCCGCTTCGATGCCGGCGACGACGCGAAGGTGATCGACCGGCTGATCGAAGTGACGGTGTTTTCGGCCGGAGCGGGAGTCTCCCGTGAGCCCGCGACGCCGACGGCGGTCCGTTCTCCCTTCCCGACGCCGGCGGGCACGTACGTCGACCTGCCGCTGCCCGGCGCGGGACCCTGGCGCTCGCTCGCCATCTACGACCGTAACGGTAACCGGATCGCCGACTGCTCGTCATTGGTGAGCGGGGTGAGCCCGGGAGGAGTGGTGCGCATCGACGTGACGCGGCTTCCGTCCGGCATCTACAACGGTATGTTCGCCGGCCCGGCCGGCACATCGAGCTCGACATTCATCGTGGCGCACTGAACAATTGGTGGCCATCTCACATCACTTGGAGTAGACAGATGACATTCTTCCGCGCACTCACCCTGACGCTCGCTTCCGCGGCACTCGTGACACTTTCATCCTGCGGCGGCGATCGCGGCGCATCGCAGAACGGCGCCGCCGCTGGTGCCGATACTTCCGCTCCTTCCACGGCGACCGCTCCCGCCACGCCGGCTCCGGCCGAGCCCGCCGCCGCGGTGAGGGACTTCGTGTTCCACGGCACCCCGAAGGCGATTGATACGGCCGCCGGCACGGTCACGATCGAGCATGAGAAGATCGGCGACTACATGGAGGCGACCACGAGCGCCTTCAAGGTGTCCGACCCGGCCATCCTGAGCCAGGTGAAGGTCGGACACGAGACGCACTTCACGCTTCGCGTCGCGGGCGATCGCGCGCTCGTGGTGCGGGTGCACGAGGGGCACGACAAGGGAGAGGAGCATTGATGAGATCACGATCCGCCCGGCGTGCCGCGGGCGTGATCACCATGCGAAGATTACCGACAGGAGGAGGCGAGATCATGGAGAGCGACAGGAACAACCCCGGAGCGGACGGTGAGCATGACGCTCACCGTCATCACGAGGAAGCGGGACATGAGCCCGGAGCCGGCCACGATCATGGCGGCCACGCGGATCACGCCGGTCACGGAGCTCAGGCGGGGCATGGCGGCCATGCGGGGCACGGCGATCATCACGCGCACATGGTGGAGGAGTTCCGGAAGCGCTTCTGGATCTCGCTCGCCCTTACGCTGCCGGTGCTCGCGCTCTCGCCGATGCTGCAGATGTGGGCTGGCCTCGACGGTCGGCTCCGCTTCGCCGGCGACGGTTATCTCCTCTTCGCGCTCTCCACGATTATCTATCTGTACGGCGGCTATCCGTTCCTGAAGGGGCTCGTCGATGAGATGCGCGACAGGCGCCCCGGCATGATGACGCTCGTGGCCGTGGCGATCACCACCGCCTGGCTCTACAGCTCCGCCACGGTCTTCGGTCTTCCCGGCGAGGGCTTCTTCTGGGAGATCGCGACGCTGATCGACCTGATGCTCCTCGGGCACTGGATCGAGATGCGCTCGGTGATGGGAGCCTCGCGCGCGCTCGAGGAACTCGTGCGGCTGATGCCCGCCGAGGCGCATCGGATCGGCCCCGACGGCCGCGTGGACGATGTCCCGCTCGACAGCCTCGCCCCCGGCGACCGCGTGCTGGTGAAGCCGGCCGAGAAGATCCCGGCCGATGGCGAGGTGATCGACGGGAGCACCAGCGTCAACGAGGCGATGCTCACCGGCGAGTCGAAGCCGGTGAGCAAGGAGGCGGGCGCGACGGTGATCGGCGGCTCGATCAACGGCGAGGGAGCGATCACCGTGGAGGTGAGGAAAACCGGCGGCGATTCCTTCCTCGCGCAGGTGATAGACCTGGTGCGTCAGGCGCAGGCCAGCCGGTCCCGCACGCAGGATCTGGCCAACCGCGCCGCGCTCTGGCTCACGATCGTCGCCATCCTCGGCGGCGCGGTGACGTTCGTGGCCTGGCTCCTGATCGCCCACGCAACCCTGGCCTTCGCCATCGAGCGCGCGGTGACCGTGATGGTGATCTCCTGTCCGCACGCGCTCGGCCTTGCCGTCCCCCTGGTGGTGGCGACCTCCACCGCCATCGCCGCCTCCAACGGCCTGCTCATCCGGGACCGCTCGGCGTTCGAGCGCGCCCGCGAAGTACGGGCGATCATCTTCGACAAGACCGGCACCCTCACCGAGGGGCGCTTCGGCGTGGTCGCGGCCGTCCCGTTCGTCGCGCGTTTGGGCGAGCGGGAGCTCGTGGAGCTTGCCGCGGCGGTCGAATCGCGTTCGCAGCATCCGATCGCCGCCGGCATCGTGGCCGGGGTGGAGCATCCGCGCCAGGTGCGGGAGTTCCGCTCGATCACCGGCAAGGGGGCCGAGGGAGTGGTCGATGGACGGAGAATCGCCGTGGTGAGCCCGGGGTATCTCCGCGAGAAGGGGATCACGGTGCCGGAGGAGGGGCGCGGCCGGATTCCGGAGGCGGGGGCCACCGTTGTCTTCGTGCTCGAGAACGACGCGCCGGTCGGCGCGATCGCGCTGGCCGATGTGGTGCGCCCCGAGTCCCGGGAGGCCGTGGGAAGATTGAAGGAGATGGGGATCGGCGCGATGATGCTCACCGGCGACAATCGTGGCGTGGCCGAGGCGGTTGCCGGGCAGATCGGGATCGACGAGGTGTTCGCCGAGGTGCTGCCGGATCAGAAGGCGGCGAAGGTGGAGGAGGTGCGGCGGCGCGGACTGGTGGTTGCCATGACCGGCGACGGCGTGAACGACGCACCGGCGCTGGCCCTGGCCGATGTCGGCATCGCCGTCGGCGCCGGCACCGACGTGGCGATCGAGACGGCGGATATCGTGCTGGTGCGGAGTAACCCGCTGGACGTGGTCGCGATCGTGGAGCTTGCGCGGGCCACCTACCGGAAGATGGTTCAGAACCTCTGGTGGGCCACCGGCTACAACGTGGTGGCGATACCGCTTGCCGCCGGGGTTCTTTCAAGCGTCGGGATCGTGCTGAGCCCCGCGGCCGGCGCCGTGCTGATGTCCCTCAGCACCGTCATCGTTGCCCTCAACGCGCGGATGCTCAAGATCCGGAAATAGCCAAAGTTGCTGTGCGATAGGCGCTCCCTGGTAGGCGTTCCGAGGTAGGCGCTCCCTGGTAGGCGCACGTCTTCAGCGTGCGCTCTTCACCCGGCGCTCTTCAGCGTGGGCTCTTCAGCGTGGGCTCTTCAGCGTGCGCTCTTCAGCGTGCGCTCTTCAGCGTGCGCTCTTCAGGGTGCGCTCTTCAGCGTGCGCTCTTCAGGGTGCGCTCTTCAGCGTGCGCTCTT
>JBEHWX010000157.1:0-9456 GCA_048498995.1 Bacteroidota bacterium | reverse complement strand
TATGGAGGGAGGAGTCGCCGCAGGAGCGGGGGGAACGATCGCCCTGCCGGTGAGCGGGCTCGCCTCCGGCGCCTACATCGTCGAGCTGCGCGGCGCGGCCCGCGCGGTCGCCGCCGCCGCGCGCCTGGTCGTGACACATTGATCCAGCCCCTCGGCGCCGGGCTCTCCGGCGCGGGCATATCGAGATTCGGCCCGGCCGTACTTTCAGAGGATGGTCGGGCCGGTTCGTTCGTGGCGGGCACTCCGCCGCCCGGGGCGGATCTTCACGGGGCTCTCGAACATCGATCGCCGCACCGAACGGCGCGCGGGGCGTGAGCTCCGGCGCGTCGTTATTCACGGAGAGGCTTGGACGGGGTGCGTGATGAACGCGGTGATGATGTGCGCGGCGGGCGGGAGCGGCGCGATCCACATGATTGGTGTCGGGTACGCAATCGAAATGGAAACGGCCGTGAATCGATGAGATTCACGGCCGTTCGATCGTTCATGAGGCGTCGTTGTCCTTGCGGAGTCGGCCGGGAGGAGGTCGATCGTCGGCCGGCCTCGCGCCGGCTGGTCGGTCCCGGTTGCGTCGCTCCCCGAGAGCGACGATCCGGTCACTCGCCGTTGTTGGCGGTGAAGCCCATCGAGGCGCCGGGCCATATGAAGAAGGCATCCATGGTCGTGTAGACGCCATCGAAGCCGTTGAGCCGGCCGCGGGCCAGTCCGAGACCGACGATGCCGTAGCTCTCGTCGGCCGAGGCCAGGAGGTTCCGGCGATGGTCGGGGCTGTTGACCCAGTTGTCGACGATGCGCCGCGCCACCTCGTCATAGGTCCTGTTGCGCCCCTGATAGACGTCGATGATGGAGCACCATCCGGCGTTCTCGACGCCGTAGGCATAGCGCTGTCCGCCGCAGCTCCGGAAGCGCTCCGGAAAGAGGCTCATGCCGGGAACCTCGGTCACGTGGGTCACCTGCTGCACCTTGCACTGATAGGCGGCCATCCAGTCGGCCGCGCGGGCGGCTTCGCGTGCCTGCGTGAACTTGTCCAGATGATATTTGGCGCGATAGAGGTTGATATAGCTGACGACGAGATCGGTCAACAGCTCCTGATCGAGCGTGTCGGTAATCTCCGCCTTCCCCATTCTGGAGAGGGTGGAGCTGACGGGGGAACGGTAGAGCTCCTTTGTGCTGCCGCAGCCGACGACGGCAAGAAGCCCGAAGAGAAGGCAGAGAAGAGAGGGTCGTATGTTCATCGTTGGATCAGGACTAAGGACGCCGGAGAGTGACCGATTATTGAACGGTGAGCGCGGCCGGGTCGGGAGGGTTCGGGGATTGAGCTCCGGCAGCACGTCGGTTGTTCTCTTATCGTCGTTATGTATGTTGGTTGGGAAACGATCAGGAATCGAACTACATGAATGAACTGGAGGCACGCGATCAGTCGGCCGGGCCCGATGACGCTTCGCCGGATGGCTCTCTTGCGAACGGTCCCGCGCCTGATGGCGCCTCGCCCGATGGCGGGTCGGCCGAACGCCAACTGACCGAAGGCCCCATGTCCGAAGGGGAATTGCCGAACGGCTCCCGGCCCGATGAAGGGGTGAGCGAGGGGATCCTTCCGGGGGAGGAGGATCCATCGGAGCTGGCGCTCTCGATTACGCTGCAGGACAAGCTCGACAACCTTCCCACCGACCCGGGAGTCTACCAGTACAAGGACCGGGACGGGAAGGTGATCTATGTCGGAAAGGCAAAGAACCTGAGAAACCGGGTACGCAGCTACTTCCAGAAGGGGAGGCCCAAGGACGCGAAGACCAAGGCCCTTCTGCGAAGGATCGTTGATTTGGAGGTAATCGTTACCGACTCGGCGGTAGAGGCGCTGATTCTGGAGGATACCCTCATCAAGAAGCTGAAGCCACGGTATAACGTGATGCTTCGCGACGATAAGTCGTATCCCTATATCCGGGTGACAAATGAGCCCTTTCCGCGGGTGTTCGCGACGCGGAAGGTGATTCGCGATGGTAGCCGCTATTTCGGCCCGTATACCGATGTCAAATACGTGCGCTACCTGCTCAAGACCCTTCGTACGATCTTTCCGATCAGGTCATGCGACCTGAATCTTCATCATGAGACGATCGGCGCGCGGAAATTCAAGGTTTGCCTCGATTACCACATCGGTAAGTGCGAGGGGCCGTGCGAGGGTCTGGTGACCCACGAGCACTATCGTCTGATGATCGAGCAGGTGATGCAGGTACTCAATGGCAAGACGCGCGACCTCGAGCGGGAGCTCGAGCGGGAGATGACGATCCTTGCCGAGGAGATGCGCTTCGAGGAGGCTGCCGCCATCCGGAA
This sequence comes from Bacteroidota bacterium, assembly GCA_048498995.1. GTDB lineage: Bacteria > Bacteroidota > Ignavibacteria > OLB7 > OLB7 > JBEHWX01. The sequence goes on along the minus strand of JBEHWX010000157.1, from coordinate 7,134 downwards.
TCGCCTGCAGAAGTTAAGAGATTACAACTCTAAACAAAAGGTTGTCATCGAGGATCCCGTCGACCGCGACATTATTTCCTTTGCCGCCGAGGATGACGACGCGTGTGCCGTCATCCTCAAGGTCCGCGACGGTCGTCTGGTCGGCAAGCAGCACTACTACATGACCGGCGCGCTCCAGACTCCGCCGGAGGAGATCCTCACCAACATCATCGAGCGGCACTACATGGCCACCGATGTGATCCCGGAGGAGGTGTTCCTGCCGCTCGACCTCGGCGACGATTACGAGATCATCCAGCGCTTTCTCACCGACAAGCGGGGCGAGGGGCGCGTGCAGCTCGTGGTGCCGAAGATCGGCGACAAGCAGAAGCTCGTGGCCATGGCGCAGACCAACGCGAAGTTTCTCCTTGCCGAGCTCAAGCTCCAGCGGATGAAGCGCTCCGACATGATCCCGCGCCCGGTCCAGAGCCTTCAGCGCGATCTCCATCTCAAGAACCCCCCGCGCCGCATCGAGTGCTTCGACAACTCCAACTTCCAGGGAACCGATCCGGTCTCCTCCATGGTCACCTTCGTCGACGGGGTAGCCCGCAGGAGCGAGTACCGGAAGTTCAAGGTCCGCACGGTCGAGGGACCGGACGATTTCGCCACGATGAAGGAGGTGGTCGGGCGCCGCTACGAGCGCGTGATGAAGGATGGTCTGGCGCTTCCCGATCTGATCGTGATCGACGGCGGCAAGGGGCAGGTCGCCGCGGCCATGGAAGCGATGCGCGCGCTCGGTCTGGAGCATATCCCGCTGATCGGGCTTGCCAAGCGCCTCGAGGAGATCGTGATTCCGGGGGAGCGGGATACGCTCCTGCTCCCGAAAACCTCCTCCAGCCTCCGCCTTCTCCAGCAGATCCGGGACGAGGCGCATCGCTTCGCGATCACCTTTCACCGGCAATTGCGTGACCGCCGCACCATTCAGACCGAGCTGACCAACATCGCCGGAGTCGGCCCGAAAACCGCGCAGAAGATCTTTCAGCATTTCGGCTCGGTGCGCGGCGTCCGCGAGGCCGGACTGGATGCGCTTCAGGAGATGCTCGGCCCGAAGACCGGTCTGAGCGTTTATCAGTACTTTCGCGCGTCGGATGAAGCCGGTGAGGCTTCCACTCCCGATCTCCCGATCGACGAGACCGCCGAGGGAGCGCCGGATGACGATGGGATCGACGATCCGGAGCGTTTCGATGCCGAGGCCGATCCTGGCGCGGAGCTTCCGATCCTCGGTCAGATCGACCCGGCCGAGGAGGAGCGCGACGCGCTCGGTGACGATGAGGGTGAAGAGGAGAGCGATTCGTTGTCGAGAGAATAACCGGCAACATTCCCGTTGTCAAGTGCTTCTCGCGGAACCGTGTAAAAGAATATCTACGCTCGACCGGTCGGTATGTCGGCTGACGAGCGCCCCTTCGCCCTGGCCGCGGAGGGTGCTCGGGGAAGCTGTCGACGACTATCATTCAAGCCAATTCCGAATACTCATGGCAGATTTCAAGACCGGTGACGTGATCACCTTCCGGCTGCGCGGCGACCAGTTCGGCGTGGCGACCCTGATCCACATCGAGGACCTGGCACTGACCGACAACTACCACCTGGTGATCCACGACGCGGTGATCGAAGGGAGCGACGGCGGCACCAACGAGTTCGGCGATCAGTTCGACCGAGAGCACGATCCGGCCTCGATCGATACAACCGCCACCGTCATCGACCATCTCGGCCTCACGCGCGATGGGCTGCTGGCCAGTGAGCCGATGCTCGTCGGCGAGCGTGAGCCGGTCGAGGAGGAGATGCTCGGCTATCGGGTCTGGCTTGCCTCAGCCCGCCGGCGCGCCGAGGAGCAGGGACTCTTCGGCCGCACCGCCTCCCGTGCCACGGCCGCTCCGGAGATGAACGAGGATCCGGAGGAGGACGAGGAGATCGAGGATGAGGCCGGCGACGAGGGAGCGTGGGAAGATCAGGAAGATGGCTCGGCCGACACGGACTCCGCGGAGGCTGCGCCGGAGGAAGATGCCGTGGAGAATGATGGAAGCGGGAATGGTGATGACGAGATCGGCGACGGAGAGAACGGGAGCGAGGGGACGCTCGCGGAGGTGGAGGTACGGCCGTGGCATCAGCGGCTGTTCGATCGACCGATCGGCGCGGCGCTCTTCGAAATGCACGAGTCGTTCATGGTCGAGCCGCTCCTCTCCACGCGACTCGGCGCCTACATCGCCGGGTTCTACGATGGAAGCCGGGCCGAGGAGATCGGCGCCCTCATCGACCGCCTGGTCGACGGCGACTACGGCGCCGGACAGGAGCTTCTCGAGTATGGCGACGCGGCGGTGATGCCGCTGCGCGAGCGGCTCGATCAGGTGAGCGAGCCGGAGACGGTGGCCGACATCCTCCAGATCCTCGCCGATACCGGGAGCGAATCGGCCTACGAGGCGCTCGCCGCCTATTTCGAGGAGCATGGCGACCCGGAGAACGATCCGCTCGCCGTGCCGGCCGTACGCGCGCTTGCCTACGCGGTGATGCTCACCGGCGGAACGCCGACGGCGCTGGCTCCCCACCTGGAGCGCCTGGCCGCGATCGAGCATCCCGAGCTCGACGACGACATCGCCAGCGCCATGAGCTCCGTCCGCGCGATGGCCGACAACGCCGACGGCTCCGATGCCTCGCCGGAGGTCGGCGCCGGCGGACGCTCCTCGAATCCGTTCGGCACGCTCGGCGTCTGAAAACGTGCCGCGCTCCCTCGCGACGCGGGGGAGCGCGGATGTGTCATTGCCACGAGGCGGCGTCAGTTCTGACGGTGAACCACCGTCGCCGAGGCCTGCGCGGTCGGCAGCAGCACCATCTCCGCCACGTTCACGTGCGGCGGAAGGGTGGCGCAGTAGAGCACCGCGTCGGCCACGTCGGTGCCGCCGAGCGGCACGAGCCCCTTGTAGACATTGCCGGCGCGCTCGTTGTCCCCATGAAAGCGGACGATCGAGAACTCGGTTTCGACCAGTCCCGGATCGACCGTGGTGACCTTCACGCCGGTGCCGTTCAGATCGAGGAGCATCCCCTTGGTGATGGCGTCGACCGCGTGCTTCGAGGCGCAGTAGACGTTCCCCTTCGGATAGACCTCGTGGCCGGCGATCGAGCCGATGTTGATCACGTGGCCGCGTCCGCGGGCCACCATGCTCGGGATAACCGCGCGGCTGACGTAGAGGAGCCCCTTCACGTTCGTGTCGATCATCTCCTCCCAGTCGTCGATCGAGCCCTCCTGGATCGGCTCGAGGCCGCGGCTCAGTCCGGCGTTGTTGACCAGCACGTCGATCTCGCTCCACTCCCGCGGAAGCGAGTCGATCGCCGCGGCAACCGCCTCGCGGTCGCGGACGTCGAGCTGGATGGAATGGATCTCCGCGCCGAACTCCTTGCCGATCCCCTTGACCACGTTGTCGAGCCGGTCGGGGCGGCGTGCGCAGAGGATGAGTCGGGCGCCGGCGCGGGCAAAGGCCCACGCGCATGCCTCGCCGATGCCGGAGGAGGCCCCGGTGACGAGAACGGTGCGTGATGCGAGCGTTGTCGGATCGTACATCTGTTGTCTGTATAACTATCGAAATGTTGATTGCACGAGCTACCGCAAAGCTATGAGAATACTCGTGATCGAGGACGATCGGGAGATCGCCGAGCTCCTGAGACGGGGGCTGTCCGAACAGCATTACTCCATCGACGTGGCCCACGACGGTCAGGAAGGGGAATACCTGGCGCTGACCAACGACTACGATCTGCTGATCCTCGACCTGATGCTCCCGAAGCGGAGCGGACAGGAGGTCTGCGACCGGCTCCGCAAGGAGGGAAACCAGACGCCGATCCTGATGCTCACCGCGCGCGATACGATCGACGACAAGATCCAGGGGCTGGACGTCGGCGCCGATGACTACATGACCAAGCCGTTCCACTTCGGCGAGCTGCTGGCGCGCGTCAGGGCGCTGATCCGGCGCCAGAGCGATCAGAAGGTGGCCGAGCTCCGCGTGGCCGATCTGGTGATCGACACCGCGCGGCGCACCGTCTCGCGCGGCGGCACGCCGATCCGGCTCACGGCCAAGGAGTTCGCGCTGCTGGAATACCTGGTGATGAACAAGGATCGCGTGCTTACCCGCGAGATGATCTCCGAACACGTCTGGGACATGAACTTCGACCCCCAGTCGAACGTGATCGATTCGTTCGTCAGGTTCCTCCGCCAGAAGGTGGACAAGGGCTTCGACGGCCAGTTGATCCACACGGTGCGGGGCGTCGGCTACAAGCTCTCCGAAGCGGAGTAATGGCTCGCATCTCGACACGATACATGACCATCACCGCGAGGCTCACCCTCTGGTATCTCGCGGTCTTCGGCGGCATCATCGTCACGGTCGCCGTGGCGATGTATTCGGTATTCGCCACCTACGAACGGAGCGCGGTCGATACCGAGCTGCAGGACTATACCGGATTTCTCATCTCCCAGGTGAGCACGCGCGGTCTGTCGATCTCCGAGATCTTCGACGAGCTGGAGGAGGTGACGATGCGCGCCAACCTCCGCTTCCGCTCGATGCGCTTCTTCCTGTCGAACCGGGACAGCATCGTCTACGAGAACACGCCGCAGGCGGCGATCGATCCGCTGATCGATTCGCTCCGGGCGCAGGTGCCGCGCCATCGGCGAAGTCCCTTCGCCACCATCTCGGTCAACGGCACCGACTACCGGATCTTCGCCTTCCGGGTGCAGGAGGCCGAGCCGGACGAGGCATCGCTGATCGTGGTGGCGTCGCTGAATCGATTGGGGGCGACGCTCGATCGTCTGCGGGATATTCTGATGGTGGTGGTGCCGCTGGCGCTGATCGCCGCCGGCGCCGGCGGGTGGTTCATCGCGCGCCAGGCGCTGGCGCCGGTGGCGGAGATCACCGCCACGGCCGCCGCCATTTCGTCGAGCAATCTGCATCGCCGCGTCTCGGCCGGCGCCTCGCGCGACGAGCTGGCGCAGCTGGCCTCGACCTTCAACGACATGATCGCCCGGCTCGAACGGACTTTCACCAGTCAGCAGCGCTTCATCGCCGATGCCTCGCACGATCTCCGGACGCCGTTGACGGTGATTCGCGCCGAGGTGGATCTGCTGAAGCGGCGGCCGAACAACGATGTCGAGACCGGCATGGCGCTGGAGCGCGTGGCCCGCGGCATCGACAACCTGCAGCGCCTGGCCAACGACCTGCTGCTGCTGGCGCGCGCCGATGCCGATCAGCTCACGCCGGGAGGGGAGGAGGCCCGCCTGGACGAGATGTTGGCCGAGTGCGCCTCGAGCGTGAAGATGCTCGCGCAGCCACGCCGGATCTCGCTCCGGCTGAACATCGCCGAGCCGGTGGAGCTCCGCTGCACCCCGTCGCTGCTGGCCCGCGCGGTCAACAACGTGCTGGAGAACAGCATCAAGTACGCGAGCGAGGGGACCGCCGTCCTCGTGTCGCTGGCGCGGACCGGCGACGTGGCCACGATCACCGTCACCGACGAGGGGCCCGGCATTCCGGCCGAGGATCTTCCCCGCGTGATCGACCGTTTTTACCGGGGCGACCGCGCGCGAAGCACGCACGGCACCGGCCTCGGCCTTGCGATCACCCGCGCGATCATCGAATCGCATCACGGCACGCTCGCCATCTCCTCCGAGGAGGGGAAGGGGACCGTCGTTTCCATCGCGCTTCCGATCACCACCGAGCCCGAGCCTTCAGGGGCATCCGATAGAATCGTGTAATCCGATCTTCATCTTCTCTTCATCGAGCTCCGATAAGTTGCGCGCCGTATTCACCGGGCGCCGTTGCCGAGGCCGCGGAGCGGATCATCGGACAGGCGCGCGTGGCGAGACGGGAGAACACGACGCTTCGCGCGGGATGCCCGCGCCGTCGATGCCGACGACAACACGCTCGGGGACTACGGTTTCGATTACTCGAATAGTTGACGTGTGCAGGGAGCGGCCGGCCCTTCAACGCAGGGTCGGCCGAATTTTTCGGGACTCGGAGCGCGAGGCGATGGGAACATCAGGGAAGTATGGCGATGCGATACGTCTTCATCTTCCCTTCATCGAGCTCCGCTAAGTTGCGCACGTCGATCGCCGGAGCGGGAAGCCACGAGTGGAGCACCGCCGGCGGTGCCGGATCGGGACGTCGGTCCGGACGACGAACAATGTGAAGATGTGAGGAGTGTCACCGCCTCTCGGGCGTGGTGGTGATATTCTCTCATATGCGAGGCCGGGGCGGAATTTCCGCCTCGGCTTCTCTGTTTTCCGGCGCGCCGGAATAATCGCGATTGATAATTACGCTCGGTAAACGCGCGAAGGCAGGCGCACATCGGTGGGCGCACGTCTTCAGCGTGCGCTCCTCCACCCGCCGGTAGCGGCTCTCCTCCCGATTCCCGACAACAAATGTAGGGGCCGCCCGCCGTCGGCGCACGCGATGCGTTCGTGACTCCACGCTCGATACTGGGCATCGGCACGCGGGGCAACGGCGCACGCGACAACGAATTGTCGCCTGGCGCACGCTGAAGACATGCGTCTACGGAGGCGTCATCGATGACGTTCTTTCGACGGCTCGTCGAGCCGCGTGCGCGCGAAAAATCGGATGAGCGGATATCCTGTCGACGATACTTCGGGCTTTCATTCGGCCTTCATCTGCCCGGGGATACATTTGCATCACATACTTCGAGCGACATAACAAGAGCGCTCACTGCTCTATCACTCACACATATCCTTTCGAGGAGATATCATGAAGCGTACTGGAATCCTGATGGCTGCTCTCGTGCTCGTCAGCAGCCTCGCCATGGCTCAGAACAAGCCGGCCAAGGCCCCGGCCAAGGCTCCGGCGACCGCCCCGGCCACCGCTCCGGCGACCGCCGCTCCGATGACCGAGAAGAAGGAGACCAAGAAGGCCGCCAAGAAGGCTGACAAGAAGACGGCCGACAAGAAGTCCGAGAAGAAGGAGGGGGCGAACAACTAATTCATGGGGGCCTGAGGCCACCGTGGAATAGCCCCTGTCCAGTCTCGTACAACAACCATCTCGAAGCGGGCCGGTGCGACCATGTCGCACCGGCCTGACCGCGCGACTCGAACGCGGAACGGCCTCGCGCCCACAA
>JBEHWX010000156.1:0-9746 GCA_048498995.1 Bacteroidota bacterium | reverse complement strand
GGGGGGGGGGGGGGGGGGGGAGAGCCCCCCCCCGCCCCGCGCGCGTTACGACCGTTCCGCCGGCCACCACGCATGCCGGCCACGCAGGAGTCAGCCATGGCGAACGCCGCACACCTTATCCTCTACGTTGGCGACCAGGCGCGAAGCGCCTCCTTCTATGCCGCCGCCCTCGGCCTTGCCCCGACGCTCGATGTTCCCGGCATGACCGAATTCACGCTCGGCGAGGGATGCGTTCTCGGCCTGATGCCGGAGCGCGGAATCCGGCGACTGCTCGGCGACGCGCTTCCCGACCCCGCCGGCGCCGCCGGCATCCCCCGCTGCGAGCTCTACCTCCGGGTCGATGATCCCGGCGCCTGTCACCAGCGGGCGCTCCAGGCCGGCGCGCGCGAGCTCTCCGGGCTCGAGCTCCGGAGCTGGGGGGACCACGCCGCCTACAGCCTCGACCCCGACGGACACGTTCTGGCCTTCGCCGGAGCCTCCGGGGGATAAGTCCCGCGGCGAACCGGGTGGACGCCGAATGTCTCCTCCCAGGCGCCGGCGCGCAACCAGCACCACGCCGGCCCCGCATCGACCCCACGCCAGCTCCCGCGTCAGCTTCCCCGGCCGGGCGCGATCAACGATCCGCTACCATCGGCAACGAGGGAGGTCCCATGCGCTCTCCGTACGGACTGGATGTGATCGAGCACTGCGCCGAATGCAGGTTCGTCGCCGACCGGCTCTTCTGCGACCTGCGGCCGCCGGAACTGGCACGGCTCGACGCCATGAAATCTACCGCGGTATACCCACGGCACGCGCTCCTCTTTCTCGAAGGGGAAAAGCCGCGCGGCGTGTATATCGTCTGCTCGGGCCGCGTGAAGCTGACGACCAGCTCCGACGACGGCAAGACCCTCATCGTCAGGATCGCGGAGGCGGGGGAGGCGCTCGGCATCAGCGCCGTGATCTCCGGACTCCCGTACGAGCTGACGGCCGAGACGCTCGATCCGGCGCAGGTCGTCCACATCGAGCGGGGGGATTTTCTCGCGTACCTCCAGGATAATCCGGCCGTGACACTCCGCGTGGCGAGCCAGCTCAGCAGCGAGCTCCGCACCACCTACGAGCATTTCCGGCTGATGGGGCTCTCGCGCAACGCGGGGGCGAAGCTTGCCCGCCTGCTTCTGCTCTGGTGTCGCGCCGAGGGAACGCCGCTCGGCAACGGCAGTGGCGTCCGGTTGTCGATGACGCTGACGCACGAAGAGATCGCGCAGGCGATCGACACCTCGCGCGAAACCGTTACCCGACTTCTGACCGACCTCCGCGGGCGTGGACTGATCGATCAGCATGGGGCGATGGTGATCATTCCCGACCCGCGCGCCCTCGAAGCGTTCGCCCGTTCCTGACCGGCCGCCGCGCTTGGCGCGAGCCGGCGCTCCGGGCTCTTCCCGAGATCCCGATCGGTCGGTGACGTGCCCCGCGCGTGGCCGGCATCGGCGCGTATCGCTTCATCCCGTCGTGCGCGCTATGCGGACTCGAGCTCCACACCGGAGACCTCGTCGCGCCGAGGTCATCTCCGCGCCAACATCTCCGCGCCAACGCCGGCGCATCAGCCCCGGAGCTCCATCGGCCGCGTTCCGTTGAGCGTGATCCGCTGAACACGCTTCATCGGTACACGTCCGGCGCGTGACGCTCCGGGCGTGGAATACCGCATCATATTCACTTCCCACCACGCATCGCCTTTCACCGCTCACCCCGCATTCCCCCGCGCGAGCGCCGTGTGTGACGTGCGTCACATCGACCGGTGATGGCCGCCACGGCACCTCGCCCCACGATCCTGTTATCATGCAACCGTCCAGAACATGCTGGATTTCTCCACATCAGAAACATTCAGGAGAGAGCATCATGAGTTGCCAACCAGAATCACCCGACGTCCTCCAGTCGATCGTGAACAACTACTTCGATCTGATCGGAGACCTGCGCAGCGGCACCACCTCGTCCGTCGACTCGTTGATGGCGCTCTGGGATCCGGAGGGAACGTTCGAGTTCGCGGGCGCCTCTCCGGTGGTCGCCACCTACAAGGGAGCCGTGGCCATCAACACGCTCTACAAGAACCGGCTGAACAGCTCCGGCATGGCCGTGGAGCTCGAGACCACCACCGGGCAGCCCGATTCCACCACGCTCGGCACCGTGAGCACCACCGTGCTCAATACCAGGATCATCGACAACCGCGTGATCGTCGGATGGCGCACCACGATCGGCACCGCCGACGATCAGGGCTTCGATGTCGCCGGATCGCACCTGTTTCTCTTCGAGGGGGACAAGATCAAGAACCTGCGCGTGACCGTGTCGCCGAAGGCGGACCGGAGCACGCTGAGCACGCTCAGCATGGGGAATCTGGCGGTGAGCGATATCGGCAGACTGTCGCTGGCGGCCTGGCCGGTGGTATGAGAAATCGTGAAGCAGATCACATCCAGGGAGGAACATTCGCATGACAGCAACAGCCCGCCCCGAGTTCGCGGCGCCACTCTATATCGCATGGGAAGTGACGCTGCGGTGCAACGCCAACTGCCTTCACTGCTATTCCGAATCGGGGCCAGGCGTGCGCGACCCCTCCGAGCTCACCACGGAGAAGGCGCTCGAGATGATCGATCAGCTGGCCGATGCCGGGCTGTTGATCCTCGCCTTCTCCGGCGGTGAGCCGCTGCTGCGTCGCGACATCTTCACGCTGATCGGTCGAGCGGTGGAGCGCGGACTGGTGGTGAACCTCGCCACCAACGGCGCCATCATCAACGATCGGATGGCCGTGCGGCTCCGGGAGGCCGGCGTGCGGAGCATCACCGTCAGCCTCGACGGCGCAAGCGCCGCCACACACGACCGGATTCGGCAATCGCGCGGCCTGTTCCGCAGAACGGTGCGCGCCATCGAGACGCTGGTGCGGAACGATCACCGCGTGGTGGTGAGCTTCACGCCGATGCTCTTGAATTATCGGGAGGGACCGGACGTGGTTCGCCTGGCGCACGAGCTCGGCGCCAGCGCCGTGAACATGTCGGAGTATGTGCCGGCCGGACGCGGCACGCATGACCTGGCCCTGCCGCCGGAGACGCTTCGCGACGTGGTTCGGCAGTGGATCGACATGCGCCGCGACTACGCCGGACGGATGCAGATCATCTGGCACGACTGCCGCGTGGCGCTTCTGGTGCCGCCGGAGGAGCGGGATCGCTACTCCGGATGCGGCGCCGGCAAACTGACCGCCCGCATCCGGGTCGACGGCACCCTCACCCCCTGCGTCTTCCTGCCGAACGCGGCCGGCAACCTGACGGAGACTCCCTTCCGGGAGATCTGGAGCACCTCGCCGCTGCTGGAGGCGATCCGGACCCGCGCCGACCTGACCAGCGGCAACTGCGGCAGCTGCGACTACAAGCAGATCTGCGGAGGCTGCCGCGCCGTCTCGATGTCCTATCACGGCGATCCGCTCAAGGGGGACTGCTCCTGCTGGCTCGTCAAGGACACCGACCCGATCATCGGGCAGTCCCAGGGTGATCGGCCGCTGGTGCAGATCGCCGTCTGAACCGGGCTACCCGCCCGACCTTCACGCACATCACAGGAGAGTTCGCCATGCTTGCACCCACCACGGTCCCGATGGCATCGAAGGATGTGATCCACCGGGACGATCCGGGAGGCATCCTGCTGTTTCAGGTACGAACCGACGAGATGCACTTCATCTCCCGCGAGGCGTTCGCGCTCTACTCCCTCTGCGACGGCACCAGAACCGTGACCGACATCGAGGCGCTGGTGGCCGAGCACGCTCCGGAGCTTCGGGGAGAGGAAGGGGAGCGGCGGATCGAGGAGTTCCTCGAGGAACTGGCCGATCGGACGATCATCGAGCTCTGGAGGGAAACACCATGAACGGACGGATCGAGCCGGGGAAGGGGGCGGAAGCCTCCGCGCCGGGACGGCGCCACATCCCGAGTTTTCCCTATCACATCGTGTGGCTGGCGACGAATGCCTGCAACGCGCGCTGCGTCCACTGCTCCTCGGATGCCGCCAAGCGACTGCCGGGAGAGCTCTCGACCGACGAGGCCCGGGCGATGCTCGACGAGCTGGCCCGCGTCGGCGTGCTCGACATGGCGATCTCAGGCGGGGAGCCGCTGACCCGTCCCGATCTGATGGAGCTGATCGAATACGCGATCGCGCGCGGCATCCGGGTGGGGCTCGGCTCCAACGGCTCGACCATCACGCCGGAGATCGCGCGGCGGCTTGCCGAGATCGGTCTGGACCGGCTCCAGATCAGCATCGACGGGCTGGAGGCGACGCACGATCTGGCCAGACGGTGGAAAGGACTGTTCCGCCGCTCCGAGCGGGCGATCCAGCTCGGCATCGCCGCCGGGCTCCGCGTGCACGTCTGCTTCACCGCGCATCGGCTCAACTACCGCGAGCTCGGCCCGGTGATCGACCGCTGCGTGGAGTGGGGGGTGACCCGGTTCAACATGTCCCGCTTCGTGCCGACCGGACGGGGGGACGTGGATCTTGACCTGACGCCGTGGGAATGGCGTGAGGTGGTCGACGAGCTGGAGCGGCGGCGGAAGCGCTACCGGGGAGTGATCGACGTGTCGACCCACCTGGCGCAGTTGATCCTGAACGATCCGTCGCTGGCGTGCGCGCCGGGATTCGTCGGCTGCCAGGCCGGGCTCGGGCAGGGATGCATCGGCCCGGAGGGGGATGTCTCTCCCTGCGTGATGCTGCCGCTGCGGGTCGGGAATATCCGCGAGATGCCGTTCGGGGAGCTCTGGCGGAGCTCCGGGATCCTCGGCTCGCTCCGCGACCGGGAGCAGTTGAAGGGGTGGTGTTCCGGCTGCGAGCATCGGGAGCTCTGCGGAGGGTGTCGGGGAGTGGCCTATGCGTATACGGGGGATCATCTGGCGGCCGATCCCCGATGCTGGCGCTTTGCCGGCCCGGGGCCGATCCCCGCCGGGCCGTCGGTGCCGCTGGAGGAGCTGGGCATTCCCAGTGTGGCCTGAGCCACGCCAGGCCTGTGCCGCGCCAGGCGGGAGCCGCACCCGGCCTGAGCTCCCGGTGGCATGAACGGAATCGACCTGGCGTCAATGGCGTCGCTCGCCCTCGCATCGTCCCGTTCCAGGCGGGGCGGGGCGGGACGCGCGCGGCTCGAGCGGCACGGGGGAAGCTTCCCCCCGTGCCGCTTTTTTCGTAGGTTGCAGGGCCCGACCGAATTCCGTCATTTCACCAGAGAACACTCTCGTGCAGCGTCTTTCTCTTCGTGCAGGCGTGGTCTCCGCGGCCCTTGCCGCGTGCGCCGCGCTCCTCCGTCCATCGGCCGCGACGGCCCAGAGCCCGAACATCCAGTATTCGATCGCCAACGAGTTCCGCTACGGCAACGGCCAGCTCTTCGAGGTCGATCGGAACCTCCGCAAGGAGTATCTGGAGAACCTCTTCAATACCCGCTTCTACGTCGGCGATGTCACCGTCGGCTTCCGGATCGAGATCGACCGGCCGCGTGAGTACGGGCGCGACACGATCGGCCTGAAGGAATATTTCGCGGAGTTCCGGAAGGATGGCCTGCGCGCCCGCGGCGGCACCTTCTACAACCTGATCGGGCGCGGGCTCGTGTTCAACACGTTCGAGAGCCGCCCGCTCGGCTACGACGCTCTCACCGAGGGAGTGAAGCTCGATTACGACGATACCCGCTTCTCGGCCGGCGCCTTCGGCGGACGGTTGAACTATCAGGATATCCTGAGCAGCACCCGCACCGAGGAGTACCTGATCCGCGGCGCCTCCGGCGAGGTTCGCCCGATCAAGGAGATCGGCGTCGGCGGATCGTTCCTGGCCGCCTCCGGACAGCGCACCCGCTCCGGCTTCACCAGCCCGTTCGATGCCTACCTGCGCGAGATCTATCTGCGCGGCAACTACGGCGGATTCCGCACCTTCCTCAACTACGCCGACAAGCGGACGCAGATCGACTCGGCGCGCCGCGCGATCACCAGCTCCGATGCCTACGGCTACGGCCTCTACGGTCTGGTCGGCTACAGCAACGATCTGCTCGGCATCAACCTGGAGTACAAGAACTACCGCTACGATCTGGTGAAGCCGAACGAGCAGGGGAACTATACCCGCGAGACCCGCGCGCTGCCGTTCCAGAACCCTCCCTCGCTGATCCCGGAGTACGACAAGACGCTCCTGGCGCGCAACCCGCACGCCCCCGATTACAGCGACGAGCTCGGCTATCAGCTCGAGGCGATCGTCACGCCGGTCGAGGATCTGACCATCACCCTGCTCGGCATCGCCGGCAGCCGGCACAACGCCTGGCAGTCGGTGATGGATACCACCGGCGGCCAGCAGAAGACGGTCTACAACCGCGTCAACGATCTGCCGATCGCGATGCCGGTGATCGGCGACAACCGCTACTCCCCGTATTGGGAGACCTATCTCCACGGCGAGTATCAGCTCTCCGAGGAGCTCAGCTTCGGCCTCGGTATCCAGCATCGCGACAACGTGATCTACCACGAGGGGAACGGCCGCGAGCTGCCGACCGACGAGTGGTACCGCCAGAACACGCTGATGATGGAGTCGTTCATCCGTTTCACCGAGCGGGACAACCTGCACGCGATCCTCGAGCTGCAGAATGTCTACGATTCGAAGAAGGTGAGCCCGGTGGCGATCGACTCGCTCGGCCTGGCGCAGTTCGACGGCAACTACGACAACGCGCTGCTGACGCTGGAGTATTCCCGCTCCCCGCGCTGGTCGATCAACACCCGCATCGAGTACACGACCGCCAAGAACGAGCAGGTCGACCTCGGCGACAACGGCAACGGCGACAAGAAGGAGCGCCACATCTGGCCGGTGGTCGGCGGCACCTACAGGATCGGAGATGCGCACATGCTCACGGTCCAGTACGGCGCCGAGCGTGGCGGCGTGGTCTGCACCGGCGGCGTCTGCCGACTGATCAATCCGTTCACCGGGTTCCGCATCTCGCTGGTCAGCAAGCTGTAGTTCCCGGAGATAGAGAGCCTTCACGAGAGAGCCGGTGTTCCTTCGGGGATATCGGCTCTCGTCGTTTGCATGAATCTCCATCGCGACCCGATTAATCCCCGGCCGGCGCGCAAAGTCGGAGCGGATGTAACGACTCGTTGCGCCCGGCGCGCGATGCCGGCACCAGGTCACATTTCCGCGGGAGATAGGTCATGCGATACGGATACATGCTCTGCGCTCCACTCCTCCTCGTTCTGCTCGGCGGCTGCCTTCCGGAGGCGCGCCTGATCTCCACCGTGGATCCGTCGCTGTCCGATCATCCCTACAATCGCGTGGTGATTCGCGTCGACACGGCCGACCCCGGCTGGCGTCAGGGGGTGGAGACGATGGTGGCGTGGTCCACCGGCACCCGCGGGCTCGCGATGGTGGCCGAGACCATGGCGCTCGCGCCGGGAGGCTCCATGACCGAGGATCAGCGCCGGGCCGCCCTCATCGCCGAGGGGGTGGACGCGATGCTCGTCCTCCGCCCGATCCGCGGCGGCATCGACTCCGCGTACGTTCCCCCGCGCACGGTGTCGACCACGACCTCCGACGTGCGCTCATCGAGCAGCGGCGTGAAGAAGTCGAGCTCCGAGTCCCGGACCAGGGAGGAGGCGACCAGCACGACCCGCGGGGATACGACCGCCGACACATCCCGCACCCGCTCCGGCTCGGCCAGCAGAACCAGCACCGACGCGGTCCAGACCAGATCCTCCGGAGCGGCCGAGTCGATGGTCACCCGCAGCGAGTCCTACACCACGGTCGGGTACATGTCGAGGACTCCCTGGGTCGATCTTACGATGAACGTGATCGACCTCAGGACAGGCCGGATCGTCTGGATGTCATCCTATCGTCTCAATGATGATATCGATGGCCGGCGGTATCTCTCCGATCTCCTGGCCGTTACGCTCGACCACGATGGCGTGGTCCGGAAACGGTGATTTGGGGAAGCTGGTTGGCCACGTAACCGATATCTCTTCCACGAATGACACATCGAACAATGACGATGATGAGAAATTGCCGCACCGTGCTCGCGACGGCCGCCTTTGCGGTGCTCATGCTTGCCGGCTGCCAGAAGTCCGTCGAGATGGCATCGTTCCGCGATCCGGGATTTCCGACCGCGCGCTACGCCCGCGTGATGGTGCTGGCCGACACCTCCGATCTGATCTGGCGCAAGGCGCTGGAGTCGGGGATGGTCGCGAGCCTTCGCGAGCTCGGGGTGAGGGCGATCGAGAGCACGTCGATCATGGCGCCGACGCGGAGCTGGAGCCCGGAGGAGCGTCGCGCCGCGATCGCCGCCGCCGGGGTCGACGGCATCCTCACCTTCGTTCCGCAGGCAAGCGGCGTGTCGGAATCCTACGTGCCGCCCGAGACCTCCACCAACACCAAGACCACGACCACCGCGCAGACCGGCGCCGGTGATGCGGCCAAGGGGAGCGGCACCAAGACGGAGCAGACCGCCACCACCTCGACCAAGGAGGGGTATGTGTCGCGGAGCGACTGGACGCGCTTCGAGATCCGTCTGATCGATCGGGCCACGGAGCGGACCGCGTGGATCGGGATGCACAGGATCTCCGGTCCCTACTCCATGGTTGAGAAATTCTGCCAGGAGATCGCCGAGCGGATGGTCGACGACCGGATCGTCGGCGGCGGCCGGTAGCGCTCGGTAGCCGCTCCGGCGGGTGATGCATCTGTTGGCCATGCCCCGTATATTCGCCCTCCCGTGCTGTCGCCGTGCGACGCGACGTCAATTCAATTTTCTATGGAATGATGGCCAGACAGATACTCAACACCTCTCTCCGCCGCATCGGAGGGACCGCCATGATGGTGATGCTGCTGACGCTGCTCGCATGGAGCCCCTCCAGTGCGCAGTATGCGCCGCGCGTCCTCATCGAGGAGTTCACCAGCGCCACCTGCGGACCGTGCGTCCAGGCGACGCCGATTCTCAACGAGATCGTCAATACGTATCAGGGGAAAGTGGTCACGATCCGCTATCACGTCAACCTGCCGGTGGCGGGCGATCCGTGGTACGATGCCTCCTTCATCGAGCCGATGAAGACGAAGTACGGCATCAGCGGCACCAACGGTCCCCCCAAGGCGTTCGTCAACGGCCGGCCGGTCAACCCGACCGACAAGGCGGCGGTGAAGGATCTGGTCGATCAGGCCCTGGCGGCCGGCTCCACGTCGTCGCCGATCAAGGTCGATGTGACGCAGACCATCGAGGGAGGGAACGTGAAGCTGCACGTGGTGGCAACGGCGGGACCGGACGGCCTCACGGATGGCTACAAGCTTCGCGTGGTGCTGATGGAGTCGTATATCCACGTCGACGAGCTGAAGATCCCGGCGTGGAACCATGAGACCGAGTACTACGACGTGCCGCGCGCGATTCTTCCGTCGCCGACCGGAGGGGACATCACGCTTGCCGCCAACGAGTCGAAGTCGTTCGACTACACGGTGCCGGTCAATGGAAGCTGGCAGACCGGGATGCTCTACGCTTCGGCTTTCGTCGAGGATGGTTTCTCCAGCGATGTCGTGCAGATGGGGAATTCGCCCCGTCCGGTCGCCGGCGTCTCGCGTCTGACGGACGTGAAGGCCGGCTACGCGCTGATGGAGAGCGCTCCGAACCCGGCTTCGGGATCGGCGACGATCGGCTACACGCTCGGCGCCTCCGAGCGGGTGATGATCACGCTGCACAACGCCCACGGCGATCGCGTGCTGAGCTCGGATCAGGGGATGCAGGAGTCCGGCGC
>JBEHWX010000155.1:0-10246 GCA_048498995.1 Bacteroidota bacterium | reverse complement strand
CTGGCCGAAGAGCGCTGGCCGAAGAGCGCTGGCCGAAGAGCGCTGGCCGAAGAGCGCTGGCCGAAGAGCGCTGGCCGAAGAGCGCTGGCCGAAGAGCGCACGCTAAAGACGTGCGCCTACCGACGTGCGACCACCGACGTGCGACCACCGACGTGCGCCTACCGACGTGCGCCTACCGACGTGCGCCTACCGACGTGTAGATGCCGACTGCGGATGCCGAAGCGCGGCTCGCGCGGATATCACTCCTCGGGCATGTGGAAGTCGGCGAGGAACAGATTGGTCTCTCCCGGCTTGGCGGCGTTCCGGTTGGAGGCGAAGATCAGCTTCCGCCCGTCGCGGGTGAACATCGGGAAGCCGTCGAACGTGCCGTTGTAGGTGAGCCGCCGCATCCCGGTGCCGTCGTCCCGGATCAGATAGAGATCGAAGTTCCTCCCCTGCGGATCGCCGACGTTGCTGGCGAAGATGATGTGCCGGCCGTCCGGATGGTAGAACGGGGCGAAGTTCGCCGCGCCGTTGCTGGTCACCTGCCGGCGCCCGGAGCCGTCGGCGTTCATCACGAAGAGCTCCATCCGCGTCGGCCTGACCAGGTTCCGCGTCAGCAGCGCGCGGTACCCCTCCACCTCGTTCCCCGAGAAGACGCTCGCGCGGAAGACGATCTTCTTCCCGTCCCAGGAGTAGAACGCCCCGCCGTCGTAGCCCGGGGATCGCGTCAGCTGCCGCACGTCACCGCCATCGAGGTTCATCGAGAAGAGCTCGATATCTCCGGTCCTCACCGAGGTGAAGACGATCCGGTCCCCGGTCGGGGAGACCGTTGCCTCGGCGTCGTAGCCGGGTGTATCGGTCAGGCGCCGGACGATCCGCCCGGCCGTGTCCGCCACGACGATATCGTAGCCGGGATAGATCGCCCAGACGTAGCCCTGCGACATGTCCGGCCGGGGCGGGCAGGCGGAATCGGCCAGGTGCGTGGTCGCATAGAGGACGAGCGAATCGCCCGGAAGGAAATAGCTGCAGGTGGTCCGTCCGCGGCCGGTCGAGATCCGGCGCTCCGCGCCGGTGGCCAGATCGTAGGTGTAGATCTGATCGCACTCCTCGCCGGCGTCGGGATGGGTGCGCTGGTAGACGAACTTCCGCTCGTCGAAGCTGAAGTATCCCTCGGCGTTTTCGCCGCCGAAGGTCAGCTGTCGGATGTTGGAGAGATAGGGGCGCTCCTGTTCGAGCACCAGCCCGTCGCGCCGGGCGCAGCCGGCGAGCAGCAGTAGAAGGAGCGCGATGCGCGTTCGTCCAGCCATCGTCAGTTATCGATTGGTATATGTGATCCGTCGGGCCGGCCGGCCCCCTCCGGGGCGCCATGGCCGCCGCGGGGAGCGCCGGAGGATGTGCCCAATGTCGCCGCCGATGCTGCTCCGGCGCGCGACCGGAGGTAACGCACGAGCGTGGCGATCGTCTGCTCGCGCAGTCCGGAGGTCTCGCCGGGGGAATAATACGCCGCGGCGCGCATGCGAAGCAGTCGCGGGATGTCACGCGCGACCAGGCTCCCGAGGAGCGTCCGCTTCACCATCCAGATCCCGAATCCTCTCCCCTGCACCAGCGAGTCGAGGAGCTCATCCTTCCTGGCCGGCGACAGCGATGTGAGATCGGCGAGCGCGCCGGCCCGGAGCAGCCCCTCGCGGCGAAGCCAGAGCACCGCCGGCGCCGTGAAGCGCGCGTCCTGCTCCGGGTCGAGATCGTTCTGCCGCAGCAGATCGTAGCGATCGGCCAGCAGCGAGTCGCGACCGATCCTGGCCAGCTCCGCGCGCTGCTCGTCGGCCGCGCGGGGGCCGCGCGGGGCCAGCCCCTCCAGCATCCGGCGCGCGCCGGCGCCGGCGATCTCCACGGCGGCGCGGATGGCGGTCGCCTGCAGCTCGTCGTCGGTCGCGGTGGAGGCGAAGTCGGTCAGAAACGGAAGGGCGATCGGGCTGCCGATGGTGGCCAGGGCGCGCAGGAGCATGGCGCGCACCTTCGCATGCGCCTCGCCGCCGATACGCGCCTCGATGGCCGGCACCGAGCTTTCGTAGATGGCGTGATCGCGAAGATAGGCGGCCCAGTAGGCGCGCCAGGCCGGGTCGGGATGCGCGATCCCGTCGAGCGCCACCCGTTCCCCCGCCTCGCCGGCGGCGCGCGCGGCCACCGGAAGATACTCACGCACCGTCTCCTCAGCGGTCGGCCGGTTCAGCAGCTGGAGAAACCGGAGCCCGGTGGGAGGATCGTGAAGAATCAGATTGTGGCAGAGAGCCAGCACCAGCGACGAGGGAAGAAGCGCGTCCCCGGAGTGAATCGCCTCCTGATACAAACGTATCTCCTCGGCCACCACCTCGGGAGACACGATGATGGAGCGGAGCGTGCCGATCGAATCGGGCACCAGGTTGTACTCGCGGTAGAGCTCCGGCGTCACGGTCTGGAAGTACTGATCGAGCTGAATCTCGAGCGACTGCGCGGCGGCCGGCAGCATGACGACCGGCAACGCGACGGCAAGGAGAAGCGCGAGCCGGAGCGTGACGGTCGCGAGGGAACGGGAGAGCCTCATGGGTCTATGTGTCGTCTCGGGAGGGGTGAGTCCACGGCCGCGGGCGCGGACGTGATCTCTGAGAATAGAGGGCAACGGGAGCATCGGCGCCGGCAACGACTCAGAAGCCGGCCGGAAGAAGCCGCCGGGCGATATCGTCGAGAAGGTCCACGGTCTCGTCGATATCGGCCTCGCGGGTGCGGGCGTTGATCGTGCAGAGCCGGAGCACGGTCCGTCCGTTCACGACGGTCGAGCTCAGGAGCGCCTGGCCGGAGCGCGCGAGCTCCGCGATGATCGCGGCCGCCAGCGCGTCCCCCTGCTCCGGCCCCGCGCCGGCGGGCTCGAAGCGGAAGGTGACGATCGCCAGCCGCGCCGGGGTCACCACGCGCCAGCCGTCGAGCCGCGCGAGGCGGGCCTCGGCGCGCTCGGCCATCGCGATGCCACGCTCGATCCCCTCGCGAAACGCGCGAAGGCCGAAAAGCTGGATCGACATCCAGAGCTTGAGCGCGCGGAAGCTCCGGGTGAGCTGCACGCCATGGTCGCGGAAGTTGATCTCGTCGAGCCCGGCGTCGGAATCCTTCAGGTAGGCCGGAACGGTTCTGAACGTCTCGGCCAGGTCGCGCCCCTCCCGGAGGAGCACGCAGCCGCACTCGAACGGCTGATGCAGCCACTTGTGGGGATCGAGCGTCAGGGAATCGGCCAGGCCTATCGCGCCGAGCATGGCCGAGGCCGCCGGCGCGATCGCCGCGGCGGCGCCGTACGCGCCGTCCACATGAAGCCAGAGCCCATGACGGCGGCAGAGATCGTCGAGCGCCGCTATCGGATCCACCGCGCCGGTGCTGGTGGTTCCCGCATTGGCGATCAGGCAGAAGGGGCGCCGGCCGTTCCGGCGATCCTCCGCGATGGCCGCCTCGAGCGTCTCGGGCGCGAGCGTCTGATCGTCGCCGGAGGGGAGCTGGCGGAGCTGATCGATCCGGAAGCCGAGCACCCGCGCGCCGCGCGCGACCGAGGAATGCGTCTGGTCGGAGAAGTAGAGCACCGCGTCGCCGGTCTCCTCGCCGAGCAGCTTGTGGCGCGCCACGGCGATCGCCGTGAGGTTGGCCATGGAGCCCCCGCTCAGGAAAAGTCCGCCGGCCGTGGCCGGCATGCCGCAGGCGTCGCGGAGCCAGTCGATTGTCACCATCTCCAGCATCGCCGGACCGGAGGCCACGGCCCAGGCGCCGGCGAAGACGTTGAAGCCGGCGGCGAGGGCATCCCCCATCGCCCCGACGAAGCTCCCCGGACCGGGCACGTAGGCGAAGAAGCGCGGATGGTCCACGTGCACCATCGCGTCGAAGACATCGGCGGCGAGGCGATCCAGAAGCGCATCGGGATCGCAGCCCTTCTCGGGCGCGGGCTCGCGCAGGCGCGCCTCGAGCGTGGCGCGATCGAGCGCGTGACCGACCGGACGCGCGGCGATGCCGGCGGCATGCTCCACGAGCATGTCCACCACGCGATAGCCGAGCCGCCGCATCTCCTCCGGCGGAAGCGCCAGGGGAGCATCGGTGGGACCGGATCTGTTCACGGTGACAGGTGCTGTTGTTGACGTCGGTTCGTTACGATCGCGCCGAATCTACCAGCTCCGCCGACGCCGCACAACTGGGACGAGTATTGGATTCAGGTATCATGGGGCATGGGTGGTCCGATGCCCGCCGCCGCGCGGAGGATGGTGCTCCGCGCGGTGGACGTCGTTGCTCGCGCATGCCGTCGGCGGCTCCGGCCGCCGCGCGTGGTCGCTGGCGCTCGTGGCGCGCGGTGGCCGTCAGCGCACGATCGCGAGGGCGCATGCTCCCCGGCTCGCGCCGGCGCGAAGCTCGCAGCGGTAGAGCCCGCTGGCGAGCCCGCTCCCGTCGATCCTCATCTCTTCTCCACTCCCCTCCCCACGCCGGGAGATCACCACGCGCCCCGCCGGATCGATCACGCGCAGCTCCCACCGCTCCGCCCGCGGAAGATGGAACCGGAGCCATCCCTCCCCCCGCAGCGGCTGCGGCGCCATCGAGATCGTGAGCGCTCCGGCCGGCTCCGGGTCCGAGGTACCGACGCCGGCACCCGCGCCCCCCACCAGATAGAGAGGCGTTTCCCGACGCAGGCCGCGACGGTCGACCGCGACGAGCCTGTAGCGGAAGCCGCTCGCCGCCAGCCCGTCGATCGCGCCGGCATAGCGGTTCCCGCCGGCCGCGCTCAGCGAAACGGTCCTGGCCGTCCCCGACGATGCGGGGGAGTAGATATCCATCTGTACCTTCTCGATCCCGGCTCCCGCATCGTACGGATCGGGAAGCACGGTCGCCTCGACCGGCACCGGAGATCCCGCCGCCACGAGCGTGAGAACATCGGCGCCGAGCGGCGCGTGCAGCAGATACGGACCGGCTCCCCAGGCATAGAAGGCGAAGGGACGGAGGAAGGAGAAATCCCCGGCCCAGGTCGTATACATCATCCCATCGACACCCGGAACCCCCTCCATCGCCAGGCGCCAGTCGCGCATGCCGGTCGTGCTGCGGGCATCGTAATACGGGGAGGTCACCTGACGGAACCCGAGCCGCGAGAAGCGGGCAAGGCTTGCCGCCCGCTGGCCGTAGTTCCAGTTGACGATCGTCGGCGTGCGCGGGATCATATCCCAGACGCCACGCAGATCGCCGTTCACGAGGTAGTAGTCGTCGACCGCGTTGTGCAGCGAATCGAACATGTCGCTCCAGACGTAGGTCGCGGCGCCCGGGCTGTGACGCTCCACGATCTCCAGGCAGCGCGTCAGGTTGTCGGCCAGGAGCGCCGCCGGCGAAAGGGCGCGTCGCAGGCAGGCCGAATCCCAGTTCATCGTCCGGATCTCGTCGTGGCCGAGGAAGAAGCGCCCCGGATGATAGAGCCCCTCGACGCGGCCGATCTGATCGTCGAGCAGCCTGTAGAGGCTATCCTCCGAAACGCAGACCATCACCGATCCGTTGCCGTCGATATCGGCGACCGTGGCGATCGGATGATGGAAGCGCACGACGATCGTATCGCCGTTCCGGACGGCTCCGCCGGCAAGTCGGCGGAGCCGCGGCGGGCGATGTTCGGGGCTTACGTTACCACGGCCGCGGAGGAAGGTCGAATCGACGATCGGGTCGATATCCATTCCCTCCAGCAGGACTTTGCGGCTCCGCAGGTTCTCCGCGATCAGCGGCGCGCCGGTACGGCGCAGCACATTGACCAGCCCCGCCTCCCGCACGTCGATATCATCCCACCAGATGGTGCCGGAGCGGCCACCCCAGACACCCGCGTAGAGGGTCACGGTGGTGAAGTCGAGCGTATTGAACACGGCCACCACCTTCATCCAGTCGGATGTGGCTGGGATGGCGTAGGCGGTGTAGGTAAGAGCCCGCGAGCCCCCGCTGGCGTTGGAGCCGATGGCCAGGAGCTGCACCTGATCGGCGACGAGATCCTTTGTGCGGCACCATGCCGAGAGAACGTAGGCCCGATGCGGCTCGCAGGAGACGCGACGGCTGAAGCGGCAGTTGCCGTACCGCGCCTGATCGCCGGTGCGGAAGTTGGAGCAGCGGGCGCTGACGCTTCCTCCGTGCTGGATCTGCCGGTCGGCGACCACGCTCGTGTCGTTGGTGGCGCCGTCGTAGAACGTCCAGCCGCTGAACTTGCCGTCCGAGCCGACGCTTTCGAACGATCCGTTCGGCAGCGCCACGCGGGGGTCCGGGACCAGCCGCCCGGTGTCACCCTGGATCACGAAGGTCGCGGTGGCCGGAATCCCCTCGGCGAGATTCGGATCGTTGGCGAGGATGCCGCTGGAATAGCCGATGCCGGCCACGCCGGGGATCATGGCGATCGCGCGATCGGCGAGGATGCCGCGCAGCGCCGCGACGCTGTCGAAGTAGTAGTCCGGCTGCTCGCCGAGGATGGCGTACTTGAAATCGTTCTGCTGCAGGCCGTTGAGCTTGTAGGCGGCCATGGTGTCGGCGATGCTCCGAAGTTGGCTTATGGCGCCGTTGCCCCGGAGGTTGTGCTGCGAGAAGACCCACCTGACCGGATAGTCGGGAGCGTCGTTGACGTGCGCCCCCGCGATCGCTCCCCGCGTACCGCTCCCGACCATCAACTGCGCGAGGGTGGCCACGGCGTGAAACGTCCCCTCGGGATCGGCGCCGGCCAGAACCACCCGCCTCGCCCCGACATCGAGCAGATATCCTTCCCGTCCCGGCCATTCCTCTCCCCGCGCCATCGAGCGGGCGGCCTCGTCGCGCAGGGATGGGAGCGCGTCCTTCTCGCCGAGAAGGATCATCGGCCCGCCTCCCGGCGCGCCGGCCACCACCGGCAGCGTGTCGCCGATCAGGGCCGCCACGCGCCGCTGCAGATAGGCCAGCGCCGCGCGCGTGCCCGGCGTGGGAACGGCCGGGATCACGATTTCGGTGAGCCTGTCGAAGTGAAACGTATCGGCGCGGCTCCAGGCGATCTTCGGCCGGGGATGCAGATCGAGAAGACTCTGGGCGGCGGAAACCGTGATCAGAATGGGGAAAATCAGCAGAACGAAAAGGGATCGTTTCATGACGCGTTCATTTTGAAACAGCTCCCGTATCGGGAGACATGGTCGGGGCGGAGTCGCGGCGCGACGATGCCGTCGGGCGGGCTTCGATGCCTGGTGTGCGCCACGAGTGCTCCGTGCGGACGGCGGCCGTGGCCCCCCCTCCCGGTGCAATGAAGAGCGCATGCTGAAGACGTGCGTTGTACGGGCGGCCACCTGTGGCCCCCCGGTGCGATGAAGAGCGCACGCTAAAGACGTGCGGCTACCGGATGTGCGGCTACCGGATGTGCGGCTACCGGATGTGCGGCTACCGGATGTGCGGCTACCGGATGTGCGGCTACCGGATGTACGGCTCCGATGCGCCGGGCCTGGCCTGGTCGGCGTTTCAGGCCCCTTCTTTCTCCCCGAGAAAATCCCGGGCCGGCGCCACGGCATCGTTGAGCGCCTTGCTCAGGATCACGCTCCGGTAGTTGGTGACATCCCACTGCACATGGTCGACCAGACGGTAGCCCCGCTTGCCGTACCACGCGATCAGGTGATGCGCCGTCTCGGCGGTATCCAGCGCAAGCTCACCGGCCCCATCGCGGCGCGCCATCTCCTCGACCAGCTCCAGAAGCACGCTGCCGACACCGTATCGGCGAAGCTCCGGCTCGACGCCGAACTGCGCGAAGAACGCCACCTCCGGCCGCGCGTACCAGGAGGCCCCATGCCCGCGTCCGGGGGCCACGTAGATGATCGTGCCGGCGATCCGGCCATCGATCGTCGCCACCAGGCAGACCCCCTCGCCGATCCGGTTGCGCGTCTGCTCCGGCGTCTGATGCGTCGCCAGGAACCGGAGCCCCATGTCGGCGAGCACCCGGTAGGCGCGGTGAAGAAATTTCGTGAGCTCCTCGACCGAGTCCTTCTCCTCGGCGAAAGGGCGGATCACCAGCTCGACGGCGCCGTCGGGCCTGGAAGCGGTAATGGTGCGGGGCCAGTTCATACGCGGGAATGATGGGTCATGAGCGACGGAGGAAGGGCCTCCCGGAAATGGAGGCGACCGGACATCGGGAGCAAGATACGCCGGAGGCACGCGGCGGAAAACGACGAGCGGGACGCGACCTTCCGGCCACGTCCCGCTCCCGGG
The DNA here is from genome assembly GCA_048498995.1 of Bacteroidota bacterium. Classification (GTDB taxonomy): domain Bacteria; phylum Bacteroidota; class Ignavibacteria; order OLB7; family OLB7; genus JBEHWX01. Next base: position 2,038 of record JBEHWX010000155.1, on the reverse strand, counting down.
CACACCATCGCGCTTCTCTCCCCGATCGGGAGGGAGGCATGCGACGTTACTTGCTGCTCACCTGCGGCTCCGACTTGGCGATCATCACATCGGCGCTGGCTCCCGGGCCATTGAGCTGGCCGAGGCCGGCGAAGTTGCCGACGGCCGGGCCGTTCTGGTAGAGCGTCATCGTTCCGTACGCGTTCGGGACGTCGGTGAACGGCTGCCCGAGCTGGCCGTTACCGTTGAACTTCACATCCATCGAGACCAGTTGCTGGCCGTTCATCGGCGCCTTGATCAGCTGAATCAGATCCGGGAGCGGCGCGCCCGGAGCGTTGTTGATCATCACGACGTGCATCGAGAGGGTGCCGAGTCCCGGCGGGGTGGCCGGATTCATCACATCGCGCAGATGATGGCCGAAGATCACCGGGCTCCCCTTCAAATCAGGCCCCTGCGTCACGAAGGCCATCGCGTTGTTGGTCTGCAGATCGATCGTCACCTGGGCGCGTCCGTCGGGCATCAGCTCCTCGCTGATACCGCCGGTCATGTTCGTTCCAAAGCCCTTCTGTCCTCCGTTCTGCTGCATCACCCACTGATCGCCGAGGCCGGCGTAATCGACCCAGACCGCCATTTGCCGGTTCTGGTCGAACCAGGTGAGCATGTTCGCCGTCGGCCCGACGTACGTGACGCAGCTTCCCGACTGATCCGGATCGCAGTAGCTCCCCTGCATCTTCAGGAAATCGGTGACCGGACGATTGATGGTATTCGAGCTCGGCGGCGTCGACGGTGGAGGCACCTTTCCGGCGAATTCGCTCATCGGCGATGTCGGCTGGTTATCCGGGCTGCAGGCGGCAATGGCCGTGGCGACGAGCGCGCACGCAAACAGGATCATCTTGTTCGTCTTCATCTTCGTTTCCTCCCCACACAAGTTTGATTGAACATCCTCGGACCGCCACCCGGACGGGAGACGCTCCGATCGTCATTGAAACTTCACCATCCCTTCGGAGGCCGTCAGGCCCCCATCTCCTCAATCGAACAGCAATCGTTTATTACAAAACCATGCCACCGGACACAACCCTGGAAGCCGCATAAAACCTCGATTCCTTGCGCATTCCCGGCACATCGAAGTATACGTGGCGACAACTCGCGAGAATCGGCGATAAGACCGCATGGTCGGCATTTCCACGGCCGGAACGGAGAGCTTAGAGCCTGTTATGCACTTTGTCTGAGGGTTTCGAGGACATCGACAAAGCGGCGCATCAGAATCATGACAAATGCTAGCAGATGCAGGCCAGCAAGTGTCTGCGGTAATCGCTCATAATCGCGAGCTAATCGACGGAAGCGGGCCATCCATGCGAAGCTCCGCTCGACAACCCAACGCCGTGGCAGCAGCACAAAGCCTCGTTTTGCTTCCGGCAGCTTGACAACCTCCAGCTCGATGCCATGCGCTTCGGCGGCCTCAGCAGCGGCTTCCCCGGTGTAGCCCTGATCGACGTAGGCGATCTCAACGCTCTCTCCGGTCGCCCGTTGCACCTGCTGGGCAAGGGCATCAACCTGCGCTCTGTCCTGCTCATCGGCCGCGGTGACGTGCAGCGCCAGCAGATGACCCAGCGTGTCGACCGCGATATGCACCTTCGAGCCCTTACGACGCTTGGCGCCATCATAGCCGGCACGCGATCCGCTCTCCGGTGTCGACTGCACGGTGCGACTGTCGAAGATCGCGGCCGTTGGCCGCTCGCTTCGGCCATTAGCGATACGCATGACCGCTCGAAGATCATCCACGAGTGTTTGGAACACACCAGCAGCTAGCCATCGCTGGGTCTGCTGGTAGACGACCGCCCAGGGAGGCAGATCGTTGGGCATCATCCGCCAGGGAGCACCAGCTCTGACGATCCATCGAAGGCCATTAAAGACTTCGCGCAGGGAGTGCTCTCGCTGCGGGGCATCCTCGGTCATCAGGGTGAGGTATGGAGCAAGCAACGCCCACTCTTCATCGGTGACATTGCTGGGATAGCCGGATCGGATCTTCTTCTCTTTGCGCTGCTTCATGCCCCAAGAG
>JBEHWX010000154.1:0-10352 GCA_048498995.1 Bacteroidota bacterium | reverse complement strand
GGGCCTCCAGACGTTTCTGCGCAACCGGCCGCGCACGCTCACGGTGCTCTTGGCCAGGCGGTACGACCTGGCACTGGGGCTGCACCGGCTGCAGCTGGCCGAGCGGGTGATGCAGCTGCGGCTGGGTCAACTGCGGTTCACCGCCGCCGAGGCGCACGCGCTCCTCGCGGCCACGGGCCTGCGCAGCGACGTGATCTTCCCATCGACCGCCGGAGCCGCGGATGCCCGGACTCCGCGCGATGACGCTCCGTGCGATCACGCTCCGCGTGGAGCGCTCCAGCTACTGGCGCGGACGTCCCGCGCGGATGTTCTCGAACCTGATGACCGACGTGCCGTCCGGCGCTCGTTTCAGCGTCGAGAGGGTGAGCGGTCCCACCTGCTGGTATCGCTCCCAGAGGTAGACTCCCGGCCGGCCGCTCTCCAGCAGGAATCGCCAGCGCGTGGGGCGGCCGGTGGCCGAATCCACGTAGAGCCAGTAGTGATCCCCCGGCGTGAGCCCGACCTTGTCGAACCAGACCGCCAGCACCTTGTGCGCGCGCCCGTCGATCACGGTATCCGGCTCCCGGCGACGATGGACGCCGGAGTCGAGGAGCTTCATCGGCATCAGCAGCCAGTAGCTGTCGTTGATGAAGCGTCCGTAGCCGCGCTCGAGCAGATCGGCCAGCGCGCTGTCGGCCACCGGGTGGCCGTCGACGGTCGCGGTCCCGCGCCGCGCGAAGATATCCTGGAAATCGACCCGCCAGACGCTCCCCTCCTTGGTCTTGCTGGAGACGGTGCAGGCGTTGGTGGCGCGGTGCCAGAGATGGGAGGCGCGCGTCACCTCCTCCCCGTTCCGCTCCACCACGAAATCGAAGCCGAGATCCCAGGAGGGATCCTTCCAGGCGTCCCGGCCGCCGAGCGAGGCGATCACCTCCTCGGCCAGTGCACGTCCCGCCCGCTCCGGATCGCTTGCGGCCGTGTCCCGCGCCGCCGCGCCGGACGCCGCGTCCGACGACGTCTTTCCGCCGCAGGAGGCGAGTCCGAGGGGGCCGACGGCCAGAACCACGACGGCCAGGAGCATGAAGGCCGGGTGCCCGGAGCGCGGACGCCTGGGGACCATGCCCGCCGCGACCGGCCACAGGCGCCTACGCAAAGCCGAAATCTCCCTTGCCCGCCTCCGGCTCCTGCGCGTCGATGATCAGCTCGGCGAACTCGCGGAACGCTCCATGCCCTCCGGGGCGCCGGCAGACGTACTTGGCCGCCTCACGCACCAGATGAAAGCCGTCGGCCGGCGAGGCCGGAAAGCCGACCATCTTCATCGCCTCCAGGTCGTTGACATCGTCGCCGATGTAGGCGATCTCCGCGGGGTCCAGCTTCCGCTCCTCGATCAGCTGACGGATGATGGCCGGCTTGTCCTTGGAGTAGAGATGGACCATCTCGATGCCGAGCTTCTCGGCGCGGCGGACGACGGAATCGGACTTTTCGCCGGTGATGAAGCCGACCTCGATGCCGACGGCGCGGAGCCGCTCGACGCCCATGCCGTCCCGGATGTTGAACCTCTTCATCACTTCGCCGTCGCTGCCGTAGAAGACGCCGCCGTCGGTCAGGACGCCGTCGACATCGGTCAGAACGAGTTTGATGCGCCTGGCGAGCTCTTTCAGATCATTATCCACGTGACTGGTTCTCCTGGAGTTCGAATCGACTGAGATTTCGGTTATTCTCCCGGTACCCACCGGAATCCGGCCCACGGCGAGCGCCGCGGGGGGGAGTCCGGAGCGGGGAGCGGGGGTTTCCCCTTCCAAGTTGTGATCGGGGCCAATGCGGCACACATTTGGCGCCGCTTGGCCGTCTAGCGCATGTACGGGGCGGATCTATCGAGCAGAGTACTATATTCCTCGGTCATGCCCGATCGCCGAGGCGATCGGTACCCGTTGCCGGTCGAGAAGGTTGCTCGGAGCTTGAATTTCCGCGATCCCGACCCGCTGCCGCTCCCGTCGTCCGATCCGAAGGAGCTCCTCCCGGAGCCTCCCCTCCGGAGGGAAAACGGAGTCATCTGAACGCTTTCAAATGAGCCACATGCAGAAACAAGCAACACGCCGGAGAAGCCGGTTCCTGCCGGGACCGGGATGGCACGGACCGCGTCCGCTGCGCCTCGTCGCGCTCCTTCTTCTGCTTGCCGCGTCGGCGCTGCCGGCCGCGGCCCAGAACGGAGAGTTCGCCGCCCCGGAGAAGCAGTTCTCCCGGTACAAGCTAAAGAACGGCCTGGAGATCGCCGTCGTCGAGAATCACCTGGTGCCGATCGCCACCATCGAGCTGGCCGTGCGCAACGGTTCGTTCACCGAGGGGCCGGAATACGCGGGGCTGTCGCACCTGTATGAACATATGTTCTTCAAGGCGAACAGCCAGTACAAGAACTCCGAGGAGTTCATCTCGATGCTCGGCTCGATCGGCGCGCTCTACAACGCCACCACCCGCGAGGAGGTGGTCACCTACTACTACACGCTGCCGTCGGACAACCTGGCGCGCGGCCTCGAGGTGATGTCCAATACGGTCCAGACCCCGCAGTTCGACGCGGTGGAGCTGGAGCGGGAGCGGGAGGTGGTGCTCGGCGAGTTCGACCGGCAGGAGTCCAATCCCTTCTTCCCCTTCGTGCGCGCCACCAGCGCCGCGCTCTGGGGCGATTACATCACCCGGAAGGAGCCGATCGGCCAGCGCCCGGTGATCAAGACCGCCACGCCGGAGAAGATGCGGACCATCCAGAAGCGCTATTACATCCCGAACAACTCCCTGCTGATCGTCGCCGGCGATGTGGACACCGCGAAGGTGTTCGAGATGGCCAAGAAGTATTTCAGCGGATGGGAGGCCGGCCCCGATCCCTTCAAGGACAACCCGGTCCCACGTCCGGAGCCGCTCACCGAGAAGAAGCTCGTGATGGTGCCGGCCGCCACCGATATCGCCCAGGTGCAGTTCCAGTACCATGGCCCCTCCATCGGCCTGGACAACGAGGCCACCTACGCGGCCGACGTCTTCATCTTCATCCTCTCGCAGCAGCAGTCCCGCTTCCAGCGGAAGCTGGTCGAGAGCGGACTGGCCCAGGGAGCGGCCATCAACTACTACACGCAGCGCTACACCGGCCCGATCACCGTCAACGCGGTGACCACGCCGGACAAGATCCGCCCGGCGCTCGACGCGCTCTGGAACGAGATTCAGGACTTCGACTCCCCCGACTATTTCACCGACGAGGAGCTGGAGACCGCCAAGGCGATCCTCCGCGTGCAGCACCTGTACGACAGCGAGGAGACCTCCGACTGGACGCACACGCTCGCCTTCTGGTGGAGCACGACCGGACTCGACTATTTCCGCGGCTACCTGGACAATCTCTCGAAAGTGACCCGCGCCGATGTCCAGCGCTACGTCCGCCAGTATATCAAGGGGAAGAACTACGTGCTCGGCATCAGCTCCAATCAGCAGTCGCTGAACCAGCTCAACCTGAAATCGGCGGAGGTGCTCCGATGATGACCACCCTCAGCCGAATCTCCCACGGGCTTCCGCGCTTGAGCGCCTCCCTGGTCCGCGTCGTGACGGTCGCCGCCGCCGGCGCCATGCTGCTGACCGGCATCGGATGCGGCTCCTCCAAGAAAGCAGTCGCCGCCGGCGTCTCGATGCCGGTCTACCGCGGGGCGCCGACCAACGTCAAGGAGTTCGATGTCGACGGTCTCCACGTGATCCTCCGCCCCACCGGGCCGGCCAACCACGTGATCGCCGCCCGGCTCTTCATCCGCGGCGGGTTGACGGCGATGGCGGCCAACCTCTCCCCGGCCGTCGAGGATCTGGCGCTGGAAGTTCCGGCCATCAGCGGCCCGCAGTGGATCGCCAAGGAAGACTACCAGCGCCTGCTGCAGAAGATGGTAACCGGGATCTCCGGCGAGAACGGCCGCGACTTCTCGACGATGGGGCTCCGCTGCGTCGACGAGAAGTTCGATACCTCCTGGGCTCTCTTCTCCGGCGTGATCCTCCAGCCGCGCTACGACTCGGTCGAGCTCCGGAACGCGAAGGAGAGGATGATCACCTCGCTCCGGAACCGGAACATCAGCCCGGAGGCCTACGCCGGCTATCTGGCCGATTCGGTCTTCTTCCACGGCCACCCGTACGGACGGTTCGCCCAGGAGTCGGACGTGCCGCCGATCTCCGGATCCTATCTCGATTCCTACTATCGCGAGCTGTTCGTCAAGTCGCGCCTGCTCCTGGTCGTGGTCGGCAACGTCGATTCGACGACGATCCACCGGAAGGTGGCGGCCACGCTCGGCAAGCTGCCGATGGGGGATTATCAGGATCCCGAGGTTCCGGTGCCGGCCAGCGCCTTTGCCTCCACGGTCACCGTGCGGGCGCCCTACGGCGGCCCGTCGCCGACCAACTACGTCGTGGCCCGCTATCTGGCCCCGGGACGGAACGATTCTCTCTACTATCCGTTCCTCCGACTGACCAGCTTCCTCTCCGGCGCCCTCTTCCGCGAGGTGCGCATCGAGCGGAACCTGAGCTACGCGCCGGATGCCGACGCGAACTTCGGCCGGACCTCCTACGGACAGATCACGGTCTCGACCACGCTTCCGGATTCGGCCTGGCGCGTGGTGAGGAACAACGTGGTGGACTTCTTCCGGAACTATATCATCGCCGATGAGTACATGAAGGCCGGGCTCAGCAGCTGGATCACCAGCAACTACCTGCGCGAGCAGACCAACGAGCTGCAGGCCAACGAGCTCGGCGTGGCGCAGCTCTACACCGGCTCCTGGACCAATGCCTTCAGGACCTACGACGCGATCAGGACGATGACTTCGGAGGAGATGAACCTGGCCGCGCAGTTCTACCTGAGGAATTTCACGGTGGTGATCGTGGGAGATCCGTCGGCCGTCGACCGCGCGGAGTATCTGCCGCAGGAGAACACCGGTGGCGGTGCGGGCGGTGCCGGCAACGGCGCCACCGACGGTGGCGGCCAGTAGCGGCGTTCACCTGAACGCCGCGATCCGAACGCCGCGATCCGAACGCCGCGATCGCAAGATCGCCCCGCCCCCAAGGCCCCAATCCAACGAAACGACGAAGCCCCGGACATCGATGTCCGGGGCTTCGTCATATTCAGGGGTCCATGTCGGGCCGATGCCTCACGCGGGCGACGCGCGATCTCCGCGACGTGCTCCGATGGACGCGACGTCAGCGGGAGACGAAGCGCTTGCGACGGTTTCTGATGTAGTCGACGAAGACCGTCTCGCCGAGATCGCTCAGCCCGGAGTAGTAGGCGCGGCCGTGATTGGCCTTGGTAAGCTCCTCGACGAAGTTGACCAGGTAGGGATCGCGCGCCACCATGAAGGTGGTGATCGTGATCCCCTCGCGCCGGCAGGCCACCGCCTCGTCCAGCGTCTTGTTCACGATCTTCGGATCGAGGCCGAAGGAGTTCTTGTAGAGCCGTCCGGATGTCTCGAAGATCGCCGAGGGCTTGCCGTCGGTCACCATGAAGATCTGCTTGTTGGCCCCTCCCTTCCGTTTCAGCAGCTGCCGGGCCAGCTGCAGCCCGGCGCGCGTGTTGGTGTGGAACGGCCCCACCGTCACGAACGGAAGCTCCGCCACCGACACCTCGCTCGCCTCGTCGCCGAAGAGGATCACGTGGAGACGATCCTTCGGAAACTTCGTCATGATCAGCTCGGAGAGGGCCAGCGCCACCTGCTTTGCCGGCGTGATCCGGTCCTCGCCGTAAAGGATCATCGAGTGGGAGATGTCGAGCATCAGCACGGTGGCCACGTTCGTCTGGTGCTCGGTCTCGTGCACCCGGATGTCCCCCTCCTCCAGCGTGAAGCGGTCGAGATCCACATCGCGGCGGAGGGCGTTGCTGAGGGTGCTGGTGGCGTCGATGTTCGTGGCCAGATCGCCGAAGACGTAGTTGCGCAGATCGCCGGTCGGGTCGACGCCGGTGCCGGAATAGGGGGTATCGTGACCGCCGGGCGCCGCCTTCTTCAGGGAGGTGAAGATCTCCCGGAGCGCGTCCTGACGGATCCGCTGGGCCCCCTTGGCCGTGAGGTCGAGCGGCCCTCCCTGCTCCTCCTCCCGGATCAGCCCCGCTTTCTTCAGCTCGTCGATGAACTGCTGCATGGTCATGTCGCCGAGCACCCCGTACTGCTCGTCGATGCGGGAAAGCCAGTCGAGGGCCTCGTCGACATCGCCGGAGGTCTTGGTCAACAGATAGCTGAAGAGGCGGATAAGCTGTTCGAGGCGCTCATCGCGGGAGAGACTCGAGTCGTCCCACTGGGAATATCGAATGATCATCGGATCACCTGCCGGATCTGGTCGGAAGAAGGCGCCGGATGGCGCCGCATCGTAGCGTACTCTCCGTGAACGAATCAGGGATGGTTTTCGTGCCCATGATCGTCCGTCGTCATGGCCGCCTCCGGAGGGAGCGTCATCGTGGGCGGGCATGATCCGCGAGCGCCATCTCCGCGAAAGATACATCGTGCATGTCGCCGAAGCGCTGGCGCGGCGGGCCGGATGCCGGTGCGATCGGGAAGGGCATGCGGGGAACGGCGGAGCGGCGTGGCTCAGTTGGTCAGCGCGTAGACGATGATGTTGGTGCCGATCTTGAACGCCTCCTCCCGCTTTTCCGGAGGATCGTTGTGCGCGGTCGCGTCGGCCCAGCCGTCGGTCGGGTTGGTCTCGTAGGTGTAGTAGACGCAGAGGCGCTTCTGCCGGGTGAACATGCCGAAGCCGCGCGGGGGCTTGCCGTCGTGCTCGTGGATCTTCGGCAGCCCGTTCGGGAACTGGAAGAAGGAATGGTAGATCGGATGGGAGAAGGGGAGCTCCTGGAACTCCTGATCGGGGAAGACCTTCCGCATCTCCCGACGGATCGCGGTGTCCAGACCGTAATCGTCGTCGATGTAGAGGAAGCCGCCGGACTCCAGGTACGAGCGCAGACGTCGCGCGTCGGATTCGGTGAGGGAGATGTTGCCGTGGCCGGTCAGCAGCAGCAGCGGATACTGGAAGATGTTGTCGCTGCCGATATCCACGTATTCGAACGTCGGACGGACGTTGATCGAGGTGTGCTCCTGCAGATAGCGGAGCATGTTCACCTCCGAGGACTGATCGTTGTACCAGTCCCCGCCGCCGGTGTACTTCACCCTGGCGATCACGAACGCGCTGGAGGATCGGTCCCCCTGCGGCGATTCGCCGCCGATGGTCCCCGGCACCGGGCCCTGCGCCATCGCGGCGCGCGTCACGAGGGCCTGCGCGGCAAGAAGCGAGAGAAGGAAGAACAGGAAGAGTCGACCGGAGATCATGGGATGCATCATAGCCACTCGTGATCTGACTCGAAAGGGAAAAGTTCACCGATGGATCGTTCAACAAGAAACGTTCCTCTTCGGCACAACGTGTGCATTGCATCCAGCTGGAATCGAACGCCTCTTCCCGTGGTACGACGTGGAAACCGAACCGACGAGTGACGCAATGAGCAGATACATACGATTGAACGACGAGGACAAGGGACCGAACCGCGTGGGTGGCGGGTCGAGAAACGGCATCCATGCCGACGGCGCGCGCGCCGATGGCGGCCCCGGGGAGGCCTCGCGGGAGCGCCGCCGCACGGTGCTTCCGTCGGTGACATCGCCGTACGAGACTCCCGAGGAGATCGACGAGCGGATCGAGGAGAAGAGCGGCGGCCGATCGCGCCGCAGCATGCCGAAGCCGCTCCGGTTCTTCCCGAAGCTCTTTCCGGTGCCGACCACCCTCTACGGCATCATCACGGTGATCGCCGGCGTGGTGATGATCGCCGCCCTCTTCGTCAGCGTGCGCGAGACGCTCACGCCGATCCTGATGGCGGTCGTGGCCGGGCTTCTCCTGTTCCCCTTCCGGAAGGAGCCGAAGATCCGTCCGGTGCTGGTCGCGGCCGGGCTCGTCTTCGCCATGTGGTTCGTCTCGACGACCATCGGGGTGATCTTCCCCTTCATCATGGCGTTCGTCTTCGCCTATATCGCCGATCCGTTCGTCACGTTCGTGCAGCGGAAATGGTACGTCCCCCGCTGGGTCACGGCCCTGACGATCACCCTTCTGGCGGTGGCCGCCGTGGTGGTCGCGATCGGCTTCGTGATACCGGTTCTGATCTCCCAGGTCGGCATGGCCTACGCCTCGCTCGACAAGGTGATAGCCTCGGTGCTCACCTGGGCCCGCTCCGGCGCGCTGACCGAGATCACCGGCATCCCGCAGCCGAAGATCGACCAGATGATCACGACCTATCTGATGCCCCGGATCAAGTCGATCGACGGCGCGATTCTCGATATGGCCGGCAGCGCCGGCAAGGCCGCCCCCGGCATCCTCTCGACGCTGATGCACCTGGTGATGGTCCCGTTCGTGACCTTCTACTTCATCAAGGATTACTGGCGGCTCAGGATCGGGATCTACTCGTTTCTGCCGCGCGAATACCAGCGCCGCTCGCAGCGCTTCCTGCACGATCTCGACGAGGTGGCCGGCGGATTCCTCCGCGGCGACCTGATCACCAGCGTGGTGCAGGGAACGATCATCGGCATCGGGCTGAAGGTGATCGGCGTGCCGGGGGCGCTCCTGCTCGGCGTGCTGATGGGCTTCCTGAGCCTGATCCCCCTGATCGGCGGCTATATCTCCTTCGCGATCTCCGCGATCGCCGCGTTGAGCACCAACGACCCGGGACTCTCGGTGCTCTACGTCCTGTTCCTCTACGTCGGCCAGGCGATCCTGGAGTCCACCGTGATCGGGCCGCACGTGATGGGGCGGCACACCAACCTCCATCCGCTCCTGGTGATCTTCTCGATCTTCACCTTCGGCTACTTCTTCGGCGTGATCGGCATGCTGCTGGCGATTCCGTTCACCGGCATCGTGGTCCGCTTCGCCATGCGCTGGCGCGACGATCGGCTGGCGCGACTGGAGGAGGAGAAGGTCCGGCTCGATCTGGAGCGGCATCCGCATCACGCCAGCAAGAATGATCGCGACCTGATGCCGCGCGACGCCGGCCTCACCGGCGCCGCCTGAGCCGCGCCGCCCTAGCCATATAAGCCGCGTCGGCATCGTCGGAACATCGACGACCGCGGGGAGCCATGGATGATCCAACGGATGATCCGTCGCTCCCCGCGGTCGTTTCATATCCGCCCGCTGGATCGGGAAGCCGTTCGCGAGATGACGGTCGCGAGATGACGGTCGCGGGCGTACCCGATCAGGTTACCAAATCTTCACCCCATGGTAATACTCTCGTTGCGCGCTGGAGATAGGTTGACGCACTTGGTGCAACGCATCCGTTCAACCCTCTCTCATACAAGTGAAGCTTATGCTACGTCGTAGTCTCTCACGTCTCCTGGCGGCGGCGGCCGCGGTCGGCGGCGTCGCCGTCCCGGCGGTGAGCCAGCAGCCGGCCCCCACGCCCGGCGTCTACGCGCTGCCGACCTCGGCGGCTCCCTTTCTCCCAGGCTCCAGCACCTTCCGTCTCGGCGGCTTCTCGGGTCTCTCCTACGCCGGAGGCAATGAGTTCTGGACGATCACCGATCGCGGACCGAACGTCGATTCCGGCAGCGCGAAGGTCTTCCCGCTCCCCTCGTTCAATCCGATGATCGTGCGCCTGCGCGCCAACGCCGATGGGTCCCTCTCGATCCTCGGCACGATGCCGCTGCAGCGCACCGGCGGCGGCCCGGTCTCCGGCCGCCCCACCCCCGCTCCCTACAACACCGGCGAGTATGCGCTCGACCCGGACTTCAAGCAGATCGCGCAGGATGAGTGGGGCTTCGATACCGAGGGCCTGGTCCGCGCCGCCGACGGCACCTTCTGGTTCTGCGAGGAGTATGCCCCGGGCATCGCCAAGGTCTCCCCGACCGGCGAGATCCTTCTGCGCGTCAGGTCGCAGCCGACGCCGGGGGGACTTCCGGACATCCTGAAGAAGCATGTCCCGAACCGTGGCGCCGAGGGGATCGCCATCACGCCGAACGGCAAGATCTACACGGTCGTCCAGAGCGGCATGGCCAACTCCTTCGCCAACACCGCCTCGGCCAATACCAACGCCGCCAACCAGACCGAGCTCCTTCGTCTCGTCGAGTTCGATCCGGTCTCCGGCGTCTCCCGCATGTTCGCCTATCTCATGGATGCCGGCTACCCGGTCGGTGGCAGCGATATCCGCCGTCGCGACATCAAGATCGGCGACATGGTGGCGCTCAACAACAACGAGCTGATGCTCATCGAGCACGCCCAGCGCGGCTCGCAGAACGCCAAGAGGATCTACAAGATCAACCTCGCCGGCGCCACCCCGCTCGTGACCGAGACCTTCCAGACCTCGCCGGGAGTGACCAAGACGCTCGAGGAGCTCACGCGCGCCGAGCTGACCA
>JBEHWX010000153.1:0-10421 GCA_048498995.1 Bacteroidota bacterium | reverse complement strand
CGACGGCGTGGAGCAGCGCGCGGGCATGCGCCACGTAGCCGGCGTACCAGTCGATATGCTCCTGCGCTCCCTGCTCCCGCAGATACTGCGCGCAGAAGGCCAGGCGGGGGGCGAAGTGCTCGGTGAGAACGTCGTTGTACTGCTCGATCGATCCGAACGTTGCCCAGTAGCGCTGCAGCGTGAGCCCCACGGAGATGAACTCCCGCAGCGCCCGCTTCCCGTCCGGGTCGTCGGCGAAATCCTCCAACCGGTTGAGCGCGAACTCCCGCTCCTGCTCGACCATCGCGTCGATCCGCCGCCGGATCTCATCGGCCGAGATCGGCTGCGGCGTGAAGTCCGCCAGCCGCACCAGCCCCTGGCCGACGATGGCGTTGAGGGGGCGGTTCAGGAGCACGCCGAGTCCCTTCTCGCGGGCCACCTCCATCACCGTCCGCTCTCCGGACTGATTCTTCTCGGCGACGAAGCCGGTCTCCAGCAGGTTCGCCGGGAGCTGAATCACGGAGAAATGATGCACGAGGGAGATCTTCTCGGCGATCTTCACCACCTCCTCGAGCGAGGTGAGCTCGGCATCGGAGGCCGGGTGCGGAAAGCTGTTGGAGGAGATGCCGTAGGCACCGATCCGTCCCGCCTCCACCTCGGTCTCCAGATAGGTGAATGCGTCCTTGATCCGGCGATGATATTCCGCGCGCGCCTGCTCCAGCGGCACCCCGGCGCGCTCGGCGGCCTTCAGATAATACTCGGGATTGTGGAGGAGGTAGACGTCGATCGTCACCAGGCCGAGGCGGTTGAGCGAGAGGGATATCTGCTCCTGCAGAAACTCCGGGGCGATGCAGTGCCAGAGTCCGGCGCCGAGCTGGACGATATCGGGATAGCCGCCGCCGGCCTCGACCCGCTCCTTGGCGCGGACCAGATTGCTCCCCTGAATGTAGCCCCCCTTGGAGACCACGACGATCTGATTCCGGGTGACAAGTCCGTCGCGCACGAGCTCGGCGATCGTGTGGCCGATCAATTCCTCGCTGGCGCCATCGGCGTAATTGGCGGAGGTATCGATGAGGTTGATGCCGGAGAGAAGCGCGTGGCGCAGCGCCAGGCGATGGGCCTCGACGCCGAGCGAAACGCGGTAGGAGCCGAAGCCGGCGGCGGAGACCCGCAGCCCGGTGCGTCCGAGCTGGGTTGCGCCGAGCCCCGGATGATTCGCGTGGTAGGCCTCGGTTGCCTCGATCGTAGCGCGCATGAGAGTTCTCCGGTTCGATCAGTTCTGAGCCAGCAGCAGCGCGACCTCGGGGCCGCCGAACAGGGCGAGCGCCCCCCACATCACGGCGCCGAAGCTGAGGGGGATCGTCAGGTTGTCGTCGATGTTCACGCCGTAGCTGAGCGCCTCGGCCACCGTGGCCGAGGCGGCGGCAAGCGCGCCGGCGGCCAGGAACTGCCACGGAGCGTGGAAGATCGCCGCCACGGCCGCCACCACCAGGCAGGCGCTGATGAAGAACGCCGAGGATCCCTCCACGCTCTTCTCCAGGAAGCGATGCCGTCCGAACCGACGTCCGAAGAGCGCGGCCACGGTATCGCTGACGATCAGCACCGAGAAGCCGGCGATCGTCACCACCTTCGGAAAGATCGCCACGCAGAGCGTCGCCGACAGGAGCACGTAGGTGGCACCGTTGATGCTCCTGCGTCCGCCGGATTTCTCGTGCGTTCTGAGCATCCGTCCGAACACCTTGCGGAAGAGCTCGTCGGCCGCGGCGACCTTGGAGCGGAGCACCTCGATCACCAGCGCTATCACCAGCAGCGGCACCAGCAGCGCCAGCTCCTGCCATTTGTCCAGCCAGATGTAGAACGTCGGAATCCCGATCGACGTCAGGTGGATCGACTTGCGGAGAAGCTCGTTCTTCCAGGTGATCTGCGACGGATTGGTCGCGACCTGGAGGCGGGGTGACGGGGAATGTTCTTTGAGAATGGGCATCACAGAATCGCGATTGCGCGTTCGGCCGGAGGAAGGAGCATCCGCGGTTCGCGGTCCACCGTTCGAGGTTGGCCTTCAAAAACCGAGCCGCCCATTCCCCTGCTCGGAGAATGGGCGGCGCTATTATAATCATTTACCCTCGACCGGCCTTCCGGCCGGCATTTCCCGGGTTCGGTAGAGCCGGATCCGGCTGAGCCGGATCAGACATCCTTCGGTCCGGTCGGCGGGGTCTTGGTCACGTCGTTCCCCTGACCGCTCGGGTCGGGGCCGATCGTCACCGGGGCGCGGCCATCGGCGCGGGTATCGCCCGAGCGTGTATCGCCCGCGCGAGGATCGACGGCGCGCTGGCCGGTGGCCATGCGGGCCTGCAGCATCCGCTTCACCTCCGGCGGCGGAAGCTCCTCGCCCCGGATCACCATGTCGATCTCGTCGGAGTCCAGCGTCTCCCGCTCGATCAGCAGCTGCGACATCTTGTGGAGCAGGTCGACATGCTCCTGGAGCACCTGCTGCGCGCGATGCATTCCCTCGTCGACGATCCGGCGAACCTCCTGGTCGATCATCATCGACGTCGCCTCGGAGATGTCCTTGTGCGTCGCGAAGTCGCGGCCGAGGAAGATCTCTCCCTCGCCGGAGGCATAGTTGATCGGGCCGAGCTTCTCGGACATGCCGAGCTCGCAGACCATCTGACGCGCCAGCTGGGTCACCGCCTTGATGTCTCCCTGGGCGCCGGAGGTATAGTTGCCGAAGATCAGGAGCTCGGCGGCGCGGCCACCGAGAGCCATCGCGATCTTCGCCTCGAACCACTCGCGCGAGCGGGAATGGCTGTCGTCGTCCGGCAGGAACGCGGTAACGCCGAGGGCGCGGCCGCGCGGGATGATCGTGACCTTGTGGACCGGATCGCCATGCGGGACGAACTTGCCGACCAGCACGTGACCGACCTCGTGATAGGCGGTCATCTTCTTCTCCTCGTCGGACATCACCATGGTGCGGCGCTCGAGGCCCATCATCAGCTTGTCCTTGGCCATCTCGAAGTCGTACATCGTCACCTTGTCGCCGTTGCGGCGGGCGGCGTTGATGGCGGCCTCGTTGCAGAGGTTGGCCAGATCGGCGCCGGAGAAGCCGGGGGTCGCCTTGGCGATGACGCCGAGCTCGACATTCTCGGCCAGCGGCATGTTCCGGCTGTGCACCTTCAGGATCGCCTCGCGGCCGCGGCGGTCCGGGCGGTCGACGACGACCTGACGGTCGAAGCGTCCCGGGCGGAGCAGCGCCGGATCGAGCACGTCCGGACGGTTGGTGGCCGCGATGATGATCACGCCGGTGTTCTGCTCGAAGCCGTCCATCTCGACCAGCAACGCGTTCAGCGTCTGCTCGCGCTCATCGTGACCGCCGCCCAGGCCGGCGCCGCGCTGGCGGCCGACCGCGTCGATCTCGTCGATGAAGATGATGGCCGGGGCGATCTTCTTGGCCTGATCGAACAGATCGCGGACGCGGCTTGCGCCGACGCCGACGAACATCTCGACGAAGTCCGCGCCGGAGATCGACAGGTACTGCACGCCGGCCTCGCCGGCGACGGCGCGGGCCAGAAGGGTCTTGCCGGTACCCGGAGGGCCGAGCAGGAGCACGCCGCGCGGGATCTTGCCGCCGAGGCGCTGGAACTTGGCCGGCTCGCGGAGGAACTCCACGATCTCCTGCAGCTCTTCCTTGGCCTCATCGGCGCCGGCGACATCGGCGAAGGTGACGCGCGGCGAGCTTTCGCTCAGCAGACGGGCGCGCGACTTGCCGAAGGTGAAGATTCCCTTGGTCCCCATCCCCTGCATTCTGCGGAAGACGAAGATCCAGATCGCCAGCAGCGCGACCCACGGAAGGATGCCAAGCAGGGCGGTCCACCAGTCGTTGCTGTCGGTCTGCACCGTGACGGTGAGCCCCTTGTCGAGCCATTCCTGCTGCGTGGCGTTATCGACGGTCAGAAGCTTGGTCGAGACGCGGGTCACCGTCGGGGTGCTGCCGTTGTCGAGTCTGACCTGCGTCGGCTGCTTGAGCACGCCGCGGAACTCGTAATCATTGATCTGCGACTTGTAGACGACCGCGCTCTCGATCTTCCCCTGCTCGAGGAGGTCATGATAGACATTGTAGCTGACCGGAACGGCCTGCTGCCCTCCCCCCTTGACGATCATGAAGATGACGGCGAAGCCGACGAAGATCGTCAGCCACACCAGCACCGTGCGCATGATCCTACCGATGTTCCCCTCGTCGTCCGGATTCGGACCCCCTTTGCGGGGGGGACGCGGACGCATCGGCTTCCGCTGATTCAGGTCATTATTCATCGACGTGATGTACCGTTTCGTTAAACCAGCCAATTCTGTTGCCAAGAAGCGTCTGCCGCCAGGAAGCATCTGCACGAGGCCTCCGGAGTAGGCATCTACCGGCTCATCCCTCAACAATCGTTCCCGACATCGTCGAGAACGTAGACGCCGGGAAGATTTCTTCCCTGCTGTCGATAATCGAGGCCGAATCCGACGACGAATCGATTCGGAATCCTGAAGGCGGCGTATTCCGGCGCCTCCCCGAATCGGTCCGCCTCCGGCTTGTAGAGCAGGGCGGCCACTTCCACCGAGCCGGCTCCCCGCTCCCGGTAATACTCCCGCAGACGCCGCACCGTCGTGCCGGTGTCGACGATATCCTCGACAAGGATGACGTTTCGTCCCTCGATCCGAGTGCTCCCCTCGGCGGCCAATTTCACCGCGCCGGAGCTTTCCATCCGGTCGCCGTAGCTGGAGGCCCGGAGGTAGTCGAGCTCCATCTGAATCGGCATCCGGCGGACCAGATCGGCATGGAACATCGCCGCTCCGTTGAGCACGCAGACCACCAGGGGATTCGACTCCCGGTAGCGCTCGGTGAGCTCCCCGGCCACGCGGGCGATCTCGGCATCCAGCTGAGCGGCGCCGATCATCAACCGGAACTCCCGGTCGGCGACCGACACCCGCGCCGCTCCGATTAACGGGTTCCCCATGGCAATTATTGGCCGAACTCCGAGGCGGGGACGATTTCCATCCGAAGCGCCTGCTCGGTTCCCTCCTCGATCCTGAAGCGCTCGTCCAGGCGCATGCCGCAGACCCAGATGATCCGCTCGCCGTCGGCGACCACGAGCACGCCGGCCTTCTTGTCCAGCGGCACCTTCTGGTCGATCAGGTAATCGCTGATCTTCTTCTCCCCCTCCATCCCGAACGGATGGAACCGGTCCCCGTCGCGCCAGCTCCGGACGGTAAGGGGGCCGCCGGAGAGCTTGGAGATGTCGACGAACTCGAGCGTCGGCTTCTTGTTGAGCTTGACGTGGCTGCGGTCGACCCGCTTGGTCTTCAGGAGCACCCGGCCGGCCTGGATGGTCTGTCCGGCATCGAACTTCTTGTCGACCGCCTCGGGCGGCGGAAGCTCCCGGCGGATGCAGAGGGTATCGCGGTCGCGCACGGCGCTGATGCTGCCGCCGAGCTCGGCCTTCGAGCCGGTCTCCTTCCACATCAGCCCGAGCGCGCGGTTGACCGCGCCATAGGAGAAGGGGGGAAGATTGAAGCTCTTGGCGATCGCCCGCTGCATCACCTCGGCCTGGATGGCCGGCAGGTAGTGCTTCAGGTGATTGATGCTGATCTCGACACGCTCGCCATCGGAGGCGGTGACCACCCGTTTCATCGCCACCTCGACCGTCTGGCTGAGGTACTGCTCGAGCCCCCGCATGATCTCGGCGGTGGAGTTGAGCGTGGCGATGATGCTCGGGTTGTATCCCTCCAGCACCGGCATCAGCTCGTGGCGGAGCCGGTTCCGGGTGTGCTTGGCCGAGGCGTTGGTGGAGTCGTTCCGCCACTCGAACTCCGCCTCGCCGGCGTAGCTCTCGATCTCCTTCCGGTCCATGCCGAGCAGGGGGCGGGTAAGCAGGACTCCCTTGGCGAGGATCCTCACCGGCGGGATCGCGGCAAGGCCGCTGACGCCGGTTCCACGGAGAAGATTCATGAGAAGCGTCTCCGCGTTGTCGTTGGCCGTGTGGCCGGTCATCACGACGGAGAAGCCATGCTTCCGGGCCACCCGCTCGAGGAAGGCGTAGCGGCATTTCCGGGCCGCCTCCTCGATCGAGAGCTTGTGATCCTGGGCATACTTCTTCACGTCCCCGTGGCCGACATAGCTCTTGATCCCGCGCAGCTTGGCCTGGTCGACGACGAACGCCGCGTCCTCGCGCGATTCCTCCCCCCGGAGCCCATGGTCGAAATGGGCCACGCCGAGCTGGAGCCGGTACATCGGCGCCAGACGGACGATGATATCGAGGAGGGTCATCGAGTCGATCCCGCCGCTGACCGCGATCAGGACGCGCTCGCCGCCGAGGAGCATTTCGTGCCGGCGCAGGTACCGTTGGATGCGCTGGAGGTATGTGCTGAGTGCAACTGAGGTAGAAGTCATAAGAGGCCGCCAAATTACGCAAGGCCGGAGGATTTGAGCACCCCCGGATCATCTTGGATTTCCCCCTGAAACGGCGCGAGGCAGGGGCGACCGGTCCGTGCCGGTCGCTCCTGCCTCGCGCCTGGGGGCGATTCCCCCGAAATCTCCCTCCCCTTCCGGGAACGGATCACCTCATCGGATCACCCGGTCGGGTCATGCCCGGAGTCACTTCGGGCCCCCGGAATGGCCCGGAATCACCTTATTCGCTCCGCTCGGCCCCTCCACGCTTGGCGTTCAGGGGGCCGGCATCCCGCGGCTGCGAGGCCATGGAAGTGGGCGTTTCGATCTCCACCGTCACCGTCCGGCAGTAGTAGCGCCCCTCCGGGAACTGGTTGTCGTACAGAAGATTCTTCTCACCCATGCCGACCACTTCCTTCGGCTGAACGCCCAGCAGGCTGGCGGCAACCTCCGCCCGGCGCTGCGAAAGCTGCTTGTTGTAGGTCGGCAGGCCGATCCGGTCGGTGTGGCCGTAGACCCGCACCACCGAGTTCTGCGTGATCCGGTTCTGCATGATCGCCGTGGCCTGCTGGCTGAAGTCGAACACCCCGGCGCTGTCGAAGCTGAACAGCAGAAGGTTGTACCGGTCGAGGTACCGCCCGTTGACCACCTCGCGCTCCTCCTCGAACCGCCCCTGCTGGCGGACCACCACACGCTCGCTCCTGACCTGGGCCAGCTCGGCGTAGGAGGTATCGCGGATCACCAGCGTGGAGGAGACCTCCACCGGCGTCCTGATATCGAGGTCCGGACGGGTCTCGATCGGGTAATCGATCTGCGCCGGCACCGGGCCGGTGCCGGTCACCGCGTCGCGCACCAGCGAGTCGCCGATCTTCACGTCGAGCGACCAGTACTCGGCCGCGCGCGTGGTGTCGTTGGCCGACGGAAGGAAGCGGATGGTGCCGGCCGGCTCCAGGATCGACGTGTCCGGGAGCATCACCGGGGCCACCACCGCATAATCGTCCGAGGTGATCTCCACCCGCTGGTTCTCCAGCGCCCCCTCGGCCGGCTCGACCTCGCTGAGCGACGGATTGGCCGGCAGGAGCCGGGCCACCACGTTGATCCGGTTGTCGCGGACGCGCCAGACGTTCACCAGGTAATCACGGACCGCCTCGGCGCGCCGGCGCGACAGAGCCGTATCCCCCTGCTCCCGGTCGCTGGTGCAGCCCGTGATGGTCAGTTTCGCGCGGCGGTTGTCGCGCATCCGCTGGCCGATCACGTTCAGCAGTTGATAATAGACGCCGAGCGTGCTGCCGCGCTGGATCCGCTCGAGCTGGAATCCGGTCCGGGTCTTCCGGTCGAACTGGACGTAGCGGGCCGGGATCACGGCCGAGTCACGCGCGAAGAAGACGTAGGGGAGCAGCGCGTGCACCTCGGTGGCGCGGACGCGGCGCGGGGCGATCGTGAGCGTGTCGGCCAGCCCCCCAGGGGTCACCGCGCCGGCGCGGAAGGCGCTGTCGGCACGGACGGCCACCTGCGTGGTATCGCGCGGGCGCACCGGCGGAGGCGCCACCACCGGCTCCTCGGCCTGGCCGCCGAGGCCGAGCCGGAATCCGACCAGGGCGCTCAGGGCGCTGGTGGTCCAGCTTCCGCCGCTGACCGGCATCACGTCGCTGAACGTAGGCGAAAAGTTCCCCTCGACGAAGAGCCCCAGGCGATCCGAGAGCGCCAGGTCGACACCGACGCCGGCGGTCATGCCGAAGACGGTGGCCGCGGAGGTCATGTCGCCGCCGGCCAGGCGGCGGGTCGTCTTTCCATTGCTCCGGAACACGGCGCCGCGCGGCGAGAGCACCGTCTCGTTGACCGTGTAGCTCGGACCGAGCGGCACCAGCACGGTCGGCCCGATCATCGCGTAGAGCGGGAAGGAGAGCGGGGTGATCTTCAGATACGGGGTGCCGTTGATGTACGGGAGCGTCGACTCCAGGCGTCCCTCCACCGTCCCCCCCTGTCGGGAGGTATCGATGGCGCGGACGTCGGCGCTGTTGGTGTACTGCTGCACCAGCGGCGCGCTCCGGTCCTGATAGCCGGCGCGGATGCCGACCGAGAGGAAGGTGCTCAGCGGCAGCTCGAAGAGGAGTCCGCCGGCCAGCCCGAGCCCGTCGCCGGCGCGATAGTTCGCGTCGGCCGGGAAGGTGCCGTTCCGGGAGAAGACCCTCGGGGAGATGTTCGCCTCGTGATGTATCAGGCCGAGCCCGGCGAAGAGCCCGACGTAGTAGGAGGGGCGCACCGGCTCGAAGCTTCCCAGAGCGGTCGTGTCCGCATCCTCGCTCTGCTGGGCCAGGAGCGCGCCGCCTGAGGCAAGCATCAGCAGGGCCGCGGCCGCCAGCCCTCCCCGAATTCCGCCGCGTACATAGGAACGTATCGATCGTATCATGATACTACATGGTTTCGTGTCCAGCTGTAATCACCCACAGCAGCCGATGCAAAGATTCGGCCAAAGCCCCCCGTACCCTAGGACGCCTCGAAGCATCCTCCCCTGACGTCGAACGGTGCGATCCACGGAAGAGTTAGTCCCGAGGGAGATCCGCAAGGATATCCACGCCCATCTCCCCCACGTTTCCCGATGCCTCGCCACGTTGCAGCACGTGCGCGGCACGTGCGCGGCACCCCGCTTGCCCGATGGCCGGATCGATGCCGGCGGCCGTTTTCACGTCGGCCGGGACCGACGGCCCGTTGCACGCATCCCCGGGCGGGGCGTTCCCCACGTTTCAGGGAGATCACATTCTGACGCCGATCAGGTTGCCGCTCTCGTAGCGACGCATCGCGCGGCGGAAGATCCTGGTGGCCGCGATCGGCGAGACGATCGCCAGCAGCGTGAGCCCCACGATCCACCGGGCATCCGGGGCGGCCAGCTGTTCGGCCTGCACCGACCCGAGGTAGGCCGCCGGGATCACCGTGTAGAGCACGAAGCGGACCGCGAAGGAGAAGATGTTCGCCGGCTTCTTGGCGAAGTGAAGGATCACCGACAACAGCTTGTAGATCACCACTGAGTTGCCGAGCAGGAAGGTGACCGAGTGAATGGCGATGACCCAGGAGGAGAAGATGGCCGCGCCGACGACGAACCCGAACAGATACATGCCGACGTGGTAGAGCGTCGGCGGAAGAAAGCTGAAATAGAGGATGGTCCCCACCACCACCTGAATGCCCCGCATCGGCTGCGCGCCGGAGAAGAAGAGCTGGAACACCGGCGATTTCGGCTGGGTCAGGAACACGTCGAGCTGTCCGGTGATGATGAGGTCCACGGTATCCCACACATGATTCCCCATCAGCATGTCGGCGCCCGCGTAGATCACATGGTTGAAGGCGACCAGCGCGGCGATCTGCTCGAAGGTGGTCCCCTGCACGCCGCCGGAGATCGAGAAGAACATCTTCCAGTAGAAGAGATACATCCCGACCTCGAGCACCGAGAGGAACATCTCGAAGATGAAGTTCACGCGGTATTCGAGCGCGCTCCTCCAGTTCACCGTCATGTAGCCGCGAAGCAGGTCGATATACGATCGGAGTGATGTCATGCAGGCAGGTTCCAGGTGATCGCCGCCGCATCGCCCCGGTCCGACAACCGTGACGTATCATCGCGCCGGGCGAGCCGTTCGAGCGCGATGATACGCGATCGCCCCCTCAGTTTCCAAGAAGAAGCGGAGCGCAATCACGATGCAACGATGCTCGGAGAAGATGAGAGGAGCGGAAGATGCGAAGCCGTGTGGCGATGCCGGAGCGGAAGTACCGTGAGACGATGGAGACGAACGCGGAGAAGGTGGCGAGCGTGAAACCGGAGGGCGGCCACGGAGGGCCGCCCGCACGAACGAGATTGCTCGGTAACCGCACGTCTTCAGTGTGCGCGATTGATGCCATGGCAAGTCCCGAAACGACGCATCGGTAGCCGCACGTCTTTAGCGTGCGCGATTGATGCCATGGCAAGTCCCGAAACGACGCACCGGTAGCCGCACGTCTTTAGCGTGCGCGATTGATGCCATGGCAAGTC
>JBEHWX010000152.1:0-10656 GCA_048498995.1 Bacteroidota bacterium | reverse complement strand
CTGCCCGCCGACGGCCGAGGCGCTGATCCACGGCATCCTGCAGCTGCAGAAGAAGATCCGCCGCACCAGCACCATCGCGCGTTCCTGAAGGCATCCGCCCCATGACTTCGCATCATCACGGTCCAGAGGTAGCTGGGGTCGATTTTTTCTGAATCGGGCCGCAGGACAGCTAGATTGCCCGAAGCATAGGTCGGCTCGGGAAAGTCGTCTTGGACCAGAGCGCATTTCGGCATGTTGCCGCGAATGGAAAGCAGCACATCGTTCTTGCAGATGCATTCCTGCGATGGCCTCGGTCCGCCCGCGTCGCGTCGGTGATGCCGGCGGCGGCGCGGCGCTCCGGGCGCATGGATGCGTGGCTCATCGTGGCCGGGTGCTCGATCAGCGATTCGACGCCGCCGAGCGATTCGGCCAGGGCGAAGATCTTCGTGGCGCCGAGCACCTTCTCGACATTCCGCCAGCCGCCGCGGAGCGCGAAGGAGACCACGCCGCCGAAGCCCCGCTGCTGGCGCGCGGCCAGCTCGTGCCCCTCGTGCGAGCTCAGCCCCGGGTAGTAGACCTTCTCGACCAGCGGATGCTCCTGAAGGAAGCGCGCCACCGCGAAGGCGTTCTGCTCGTGCTGCTCCAGCCGGAGCGCCAGCGTCTTGATGCCCCGGATCACCAGCCAGGAATCGAACGGCTGCGCGGTGGTGCCGTGGCAGTTGGCGGTGAAGGCGATCTCCCGGTGCAGCTCCACGGTCGCCGTCACGACGGCGCCGCCGACCACGTCGGAGTGTCCGTTGAGGTACTTCGTGGTCGAGTGGACCACGATATCGGCGCCGAGCGCGATCGGGCGCTGGAACAGAGGGGAGAGGAAGGTGTTGTCGACGATCAGCAGCAGATCGGCCGAGCGGGTGAACTGCGCCACATGTTCCAGGTCGACGATCCGGAGGAGCGGGTTGGAGGGGGTCTCGACCCAGACGGCGCGGGTTTCCGGACGGCGCGCGTCCAGCAGCGCGAACGGATCGGTCAGATCGACGAAGGTGACGTCGAGCTTCCCCTGATCGCGGAGCGTGGTCAGCAGCCGCTCGGTGCCGCCGTAGCAGTCGTGGGAGCAGATGACGTGGGAGCCGGTCGCGAAGGTTGCGAGCACGGTGGAGATGGCGGCCATGCCGGTGTTGACGGCGACCGCGCCGGCGCCCCCCTCGAGCTCGGCGAGCGTCTCCTCGAGCGCGGTGCGCGTCGGGTTGCCGCTCCGGGTGTAGTCGTAGCCCTTGGTCCGTCCGACTTCCTCGAAGCGGAAGTTGGCCGACTGGTAGATCGGGGGGACGATGCTGTTGTAGCTGGAATCGGTCCGCTGTCCGGCCAGGACGGCGCGCGTGCTCGAGGTGATGCTCATGCCTCTATCTCCTGAATGTGATTCACGACCGATGCGTCGATCTCATCAAGAGCCGAGGCGGAGTGGTCCGCCGGAGCGTGTCCGGTGTGGTTCCGCATGCGCGGAGCCTGGTCCGGAAACGAAAATGCCCCCTCAGTGCGGGAGCATCGAGGAGGCAACGACATCCGGCATCAGCCGGACGGACGCGTGAGCGTTGGCCACCCCATCTCCCCTGGAAATGAAAAAACCCTCCGGAAGGGAGGGCAGCCATACGCGACGAACACGCGCGAGTCATCTGGTGCCCTCATCTTCCCTGGTCTCATTTGCCAGGCAGGATTTAGCACCTTGGCATTCTGCCGCTTGCGCGGCGAACCGGTTGCTACGACGTCACAGGGCCTGATCCCTCGGTCGTTCTTGATGAGTTGATGCAAACATAGGGGCGCGTCTCGGCCGAATGCAAGAAGTTTTTTGCCGGCCGTCGATCCCGGTCATCGGAGGGGGGCGGGGATTCTGCCGTTGTTATTACCTTTGCTGCTTCCCCCGGCCGGGCCCCTCCCGGTTGGTGGAAGCCCTCTCCTCCGGAAGAGAGTCCACGTGAAGAGCTTCTTCTCGAAGCACTCTTCCCGGAGAGATGGAGGTCTCACGCATACAGCAGCTCGCATCCTATCTCCATGTCCAAGCAGTTTCGCATCGCCGGGGACGCCGGCACCCTCAAACCGATCATCGAGGCGCTGATCTTCGCCAGCGAGGAGCCTCTGCCGGCGCGGACGCTCGTTCGTCTGCTCGCCGGTGACGACATCGCCGGCAAGCAGGCCCAGGAGGAGGGAGCTGTCGCGGGGGCCGAGGAGCAGATGTCGCTCGTTCCGCCGGAGTCCGAGGCACCGTCCGCGGCCGCTTCCGAAGCGGAGGCCGGGGCCGAGCCCGATGCCGCTTCCGCCGTCGAGCCCGCATCCATCGAGCCCGCATCCGTCGAGTCCGCATCCGTCGAGCCCGCATCCGGGGAGCCGGCGCCGTCCGTGGAGAGCGCCGACAACGAGGCCGATGAAGCCGCGAGCGCCGGAAGCATGGAGGAGACCGCGCCGGTCGAGGAGCCCGCGAGCGATGCGGCGACATCCGACGATGTGACGGCCGATGAAGCCGTTGCCGACGGAGCCGTGACCGGGGAGAACGGCGCGCCCAAGGAGCATGCGCCCGCCGTGTCGGAGGGAACAGAAACTGCGACCGCCGAGATTGCCGGAGAGCCCGCCGACGCGGCGCCGACGACCGAGGAGCAGGCCACGGAAGCTTCTTCCGATGAGCCGGTCGTCGATGAGTCCATTGCCGATGAGCGGTCCGACGAAGAGTCCGCTGCCGGCGATTCGGTGGAAGAACCGGCCGATGACGATGCCGGGAAGATTCAGGCCGAGCGGATCGATCTAGCGGTGGCCACCACGAGTCAGCTCGTGGCCACGATCGACGATATCGTCGACGAGGGAGTCACGCTCGGCCCCGATGTCGCCGACGTGAACGCGCTCGTCGAGACACCCGGGGCGCCTTCCGAGGAGACGCCCGAGAGCGCGATGCCGGAGGAGATGATCCCCCTGGAGCCGATCCCCGCGGAGTCGTCGGCCGACATGGCCGATGGCGGCGAGGAGGTCGATGGCCCGGCCGATACCGATGCTCCGGACGTGGAGACGACCGCCGCCGAGATGCCGGGCGACGAGAAGAGTGCCGAGGAGCCGGCCGCCGGCGAAGCCGTTGGCGGCGATGATGCGGCGACGGATGAGGCCATGGGGAGCGAGGAAGCGGGTGAGGAGATGGCGGCCGACGGCGCCACGGACGAGCCGACGGACGCCGATCTGCTCGCCACGACCGATCCGATGACGCTCGATGCCGAGCCCCCCGCCGATCTGCTCGACGCGGAGGGCGTGGAGCCCGAGATCGCCGCGTCCGATGCCGTCGAGTCCGACGGGGCGGTGCCGGAGAGCATGCCGCCGTCCGGCTCGGAGGAGACCGGGGCGCTGCTGGAGGCGATGGAGCGCGCCGAGGCCCGCGTGGCCGGCCGCCCCTCCACCTGGGGACGCACCGAGACGATCGACCAGCGCTTCGTGCGGCTCCTGATCGAGGAGCTCAACCTCGACTACGACGAGACGGGACGCGCCTTCCGGATCGTCGAGGTCGCCGGCGGGTTCCAGTTCGCCACCACGCGCGATTTCGGCGAGTACGTGGCGCTCCTCTCCAAGGAAAAACAGCGGCGCCGCCTCTCACCGGCGGCGCTTGAAACGCTGGCGATCATCGCCTACCGTCAGCCGGTCTCCAAGCCCGAGGTCGAGGCGATCCGCGGCGTCAACTGCGATCAGGTTCTGCTGAACCTGATGGAGAAGAATCTCATCTCGATCACCGGACGCTCCGAGGGAGTGGGCCGTCCGCTTCTGTACGGCACCACCGACGAGTTCCTCCGCGTCTTCGGCATCAACAATGTCGGGGATCTTCCCAAGCTCCGCGAGCTCGAGGAGCTGATGGAGGAGAATGTTCTTTCGCCGGAGCGTGCCGAGGTGATCACCGTCGACGAGAACAGCGAGGTGGCCGAGATCGAGGCGAAGGTCGGCGCGGCCGGACATCACGAGGATCAGCTCACGCTCGGCGATCTCACCGCCCCGGCCGAGTCCTCCGCGGAGATCGCCGCCGAGGAGCCGGCAACCGATGAGTCGGGAGCCGAGGAGTCGGGAGCCGAGGAGCCGGTGGACGAGGAGTCGGCGCCGGAGGATGAGGCGGCCGACGCGACGGCGGAAGCTTCCGACGAAGCTCCGGCCGATGCTTCCGGTGACGAGAGCTCCGAGGAGAGCTCCGAGGAGACGGCCGGCGACGAAGGGGACGAGAACTGACGTGAAGCAGGTGCAACAGATCCAACGGAGACGCTACATGAAGCTCAATCATATCCTTTCGATGCTCTGCCTGGCGCTGCTGGTCGGCGCCTGCTCCGGCGAGGATGCCGCGACCAAGAAGAAGCTGGTCGATGCCGGCTACTCCGACGCGGCCGCCGCCAAGCTGAGCGGGATGGACCTGACCCAGGGGGAAGTGGACAACCTGGCCTCGGTCAAGCGGAGCGGCCTCGACGACAACGCCGCCGTCGACATGGTCAAGTCGGTGCACGACCGCAATCTGAAATTCGATCTGGCTGGCGATCTGCAGCTGATGGTGCCGCAGGGAATCGGCGCCACCGCGCTCGTGCAGCTCGTCGACATGGGCGCGATCCCCCGTTGGGGAGATGATATCCGCGCGCTGAAGGATGCCGGCATCTCCGACGTGACGATCGTCGAGATCGCCAAGCTCCACTTCAAGGAGAAGAAGGAGATCCTCTCCGGCGGCGAGTACTCCCATCTGAAGCGCTTCGGCATGTCCGACGCCGGCGTGCTGGCCTTCGCCAACAAGCAGGGGAACGCCCAGCAGCTCCAGAAGGTCTCCGAGGCGCTCCAGCTCGGCAAGTCCGAGCAGGAAGCGCTGGCCACCGTCGGCATGTAAGTACGATCGTAGATCGATGGATCGGCGGCCTCCGTTGGGGGGGGGGGGTGGGGGGTGGGTGGGTTGGTGCTTTTTGTTGCGGGCCCCCCGATCCCGTTTTCTCCCCCCCCTCATCCTCCCGGATCGCTGGCCGCTACCCCCTGCTCCCATGACTCCCGAATCCCGATCGCACTCCCTCATCGACATCGCGCGGCTGTTTCTCAGGCTCGGCCTCACCGCGTTCGGCGGGCCGGCGGCGCACATCGCCATGATGCGGCGCGAGCTGGTGGACCGGCGCGGATGGATCACGCGGGAACGGTTCCTGGAGATGCTCGGGCTGGTGAATCTGATCCCCGGACCGAACTCGACCGAGCTGGCGATCCATATCGGCGCGGAGCTCGGCGGCACTCCCGGGCTCGTGGTGGCCGGCCTCTGCTTCATCACCCCGGCGTTCGCCATCGTGCTGACGCTCGCCTGGCTCTACGTTACCTACGGCTCCCGACCCGATCTGGCCGCGGCGCTCGCGGGGCTCAAGCCGGTGGCGGTGGCCGTGGTGGCGCACGCGGCGTGGAAGCTCCTGTCGGAATATCTCCGACGTCCGGCGATGCTCCTGCTGATGGCCGGCATTCTCGGCGCCTCGCTCCTCGGCGCCCACGAGCTGCTTCTGCTGATGGCCGCCGGCGGCATCGGCGTGCTGCTGGCGCGCTCCGCCTCCCGGCGCGACCCGAAGGGGGAGGACGGTGAGCGGGAGCGCGGTGACGGGCCGGTCGGATCTCCGCCGAGGCGGGGGCGGCTTCCGATGCTCTGGTCGGCCGGCCTCTTCGGCGGCATGCTGGCCGCGCCCTCGGCCGCGACCATCCTGCTCTACTTTCTCTACATCGGCAGCGTTCTCTACGGCAGCGGCTATGTGCTGATCGCCTTCCTGGAGCGCGATCTGGTCGGCACGCTCGGCTGGATCTCGCATCGCCAGCTGCTGGACGCCGTGGCGATCGGTCAGGTGACGCCGGGACCGGTCTTCACCACGGCGACGTTCGTCGGCTATCTCGCCGGCGGCTTTCCGGGAGGGATCGCCGGCACCGTGGGCATCTTCCTTCCGTCGTTCTGCTTCATTCTGCTGCTGGGGCGGGTGCTGCCGCGGCTGCGGCGCCTGGCCTGGTTCGGCGGGTTCCTCGACGGCGTGAACGTGGGGGCGGTGGGATTGATCGGCGCGGCGCTGATCCTGCTGGGACGGGACGCGCTGGCGACCCCGGCGGGCTGGGGACTAGCGCTGGGCGCGCTCGCGCTGCTGGCGGCCACGCGGATCAACCCGAGCTGGCTCTTCCTTGCCGGCGCCATCCTCGGCTGGCTGTTCTTGCGGGGATGAGGTTCAGCGGTGAGAAGCGGCCGCGTCAGGCGTGTCCTTCAGGTCGAGCTGGTGGAGATGGGCGATGAACCGCCGCGCGATCCGGAGGATATCCCCCTCGGGATGATGCGCCTCCGGCGGCAGATCCTCCGGCGGCGCGCTGCCGACGAAGAAGGGGAGGCCGGCGGCGCGGAGCATCGGCAGATCGCTCGCGGTATCCCCGACGGCGGCCGTCCGCGCCAGCGGCAAGCGGAATTCGTCGGCGCGCTGTCGCAGCCATCGCTCCTTGTCATCGGCCCAGAAGTGATCCACCGCGCCGTCGATGCAGAGCACGGTGCCGGCCACGCTGTCGATGCCGAGGCGCGCGGCGATCCGTTCGGCGGCGAACGTCCAGGTGAGGGTGGCGATGGTGACGGCGATGCCGTGGGCGTGGAGCTCGGCGATTCCCTCGATCGCGTTCGGGGCGAGCGTCGTCTCGTCGAGCGTGGCGAGCAGCTCCTCGGCCGGCGGCAGCCCGTACCAGCCGGCCATCTCGGCGCGCGCGGCGCGGATCGGCTCCCGTCCCACCGCGCGCTCGAAGACCCGCATCTGTTCGGAGCGTCCGAGCCGTTCGGCGAGCGTTTCGCAGGCGGTCATCCCCTTGATGAGCGTGCCGTCGAGATCGAAGACGGCGAGCCCGCGCGGCATCCGATCGGTCGGCATCCGATCGGTCGGCATCCGATACATCGGCTCATCGCGCGCCGGCGCGCTGCTCATCGGAGGCGATCGCCGATGGCGGCGTCGAGGGTGATCATGGCATGTACTGCAGTGGATACGATTTCAGATCACCATCCATGGTGACGGTCAGTAGGTAGATTCCCGCCTCCAGTCCTCCATGGATCTTGCCGGGATCGAACTCCACGGTGTGGATGCCCGGCTGGCACTGGGCGTGGTAGATCTCGGTGATGACGTAATCTCCCGAGAGATCCCGCAACTGAATCAGGCAATCCTTCGGGGTATCTTCCACCGAGAAGGGGATCGTAATGCTCATGGCGTCGGTTCCGGATTCGTCGGCGCAAACATAGTACAAATGCGCCCCAATGCGAAGGTGGGCCGGACGTGCCGGACCGGGTGATCCGCATCGTCCATCGATTTCCGCGCCAGATTCAGGCGGTCGCCCGGAGTGTCCGAGGGGCTCCGTTCGTTGTCGTCGCGGGCGTGTCGTTGTCCACGCCCCCCTTTTCGTGATATATCGGTCCCGAAGCGATCTCCACATTGCCCCGGTTACCGGCAGGGCGGGCGTTGCAACAGGCATCCTCCACCAATTGCCCAATCATCCAGCACCATGCAACCATCGAACATCGTCTCAGGATCGAGATCGAAGGTGAGCACCTCCGAGGAGGCACGCGTGCGCGCCGAGCTCGACGCGCTGCTGCGGACGCCACCCACGGAGCTGAGAAAGGACCTCGACGGCTATCTCGCCAAGATGCGGCGGGGGCTGGAGGTTGCACGGGAGCTCGGCGACCCGGTACTGATCATCCGCGCCAACCGCGCCATCGCGCTGCTGCACTCGCGCCGCGCCGAGCATCCGGCGGCCTTCGAACATATCGACAAGGCGTTGGAGCTCTGTCGCGAGCTGGGGGATGACGGCTGGACTGCCCGAACGATGTACGCTCGAGGAGAGATCTATCTGAACGTCGGACGCCACGCCGAGGCGATCGAGGGGGTGCGATTCGCGCTGACCATCTTCGAGCGGGAGAACAACATCGATCTGATCAGCGGCGTGCTGGGCATGCTCGGGGTGCTGTACAGCAAGGTGGGGCGCTACGATGAGGCGATCGAGCCGATGCTCCGCTCGCTGGAGATCGCCGAATCGATGGGGGATACCTACCATATCGTGGCCGCGTACAACGATCTGGCCGCCATTCACTATCTGTCCGGGAACATCGAGCGGGCGGTGAGCTATTTCGAGCGCTCCCGGGATCTGGCCAGGAAGGAGAACGACGAGCTGAGCGTGGCGATCGCTCTGTCCAATATCGGAGGTTGCCGCATGGAGCAGCTCGAGCTCGAGGCGGCCATCGAGATCGAGCTCGAAGCCCTGGCGATCTTCGAGCGTCTCGGCTATCACGACCGCGCCGCCATCACGACCCAGGTGCTCGGGCGGATCTACAAGACGACGGGACGTCCCGATCTGGCCGTCGAGTGCTTCGATCGATCGCGCGTGATGCTCGAGCGGAGCGGCAACGACGATCAGCTCGCGCCGCTCTACGTCGAGATTGCCGATCTGCATGCCGAGCAGGGAAACTGGGAGGAATGCCTGGAGCTGCGACTGAAGGCGCTGCCGCTTGCCGAGGCGCAGCAGGATGTTCAACTCCGGTCTCGTCTGCACGAAGGGATCGCCGGGGTGCACGAGGCGCGCGGCGAGCTCCGCGAGGCGCTCTTCCATCAGAAGGAATTTCAGCGGCTCGACAAGGAGCTGATGACCACCGAACGGCAGCGCGCGATCATCGAGATGCAGGCGCGGTTCGACTCGGAGCGGCTGGAGCGGGAGAACGAGATCCAGCGCCTGAAGCTGGAGCGGATGGAGCGGGAGGTCGAGCACAAGAACCGGGAGCTGACGCTCCTTGCGATGCAGCTCGTGCAGAAGAGCGAATGCATGGAGAACGTCCGTGACCGGATGCGGAGCCTGAATGTCGGCGATGACGCCTCGGTCGATATTCTCCATCAACTGCAATCCGCCCTCGGCACCGACGCGGACTGGGAGACGTTCGCCCGGCAGTTCCAGCAGGTGCACCCGCGGTTCCAGAGCCGGCTCGCCGAGCTCTATCCGGGACTGACGCCGGCCGAGCTGAAGGTCTGCTGTCTGATCCGTGTCGGGCTTTCCACCAAGGAGATCGCCGGCATCCTCTTCACCTCGCATCGCACGGTCGAAAACCAGCGCGCCAGCATCCGGCGGAAGCTGGCGCTGCGGTCGGCCACCTCGGTCACCACCTTCCTCGCGGGCATCTCCTGAGCTTCACGCGTCCGGCTCGCGCATAGGGGTTTTTTGAGTGATCGCCGCGCTCGCCTTGGCCGGGAGCGCGGCGTAGCTTTGTAGTGTCGCTCCGGTGCGAAGCCGCGGCGTGGCCGGCGTTCCCGCGCGGCCGCCTCCGGCACCTCTCCCTCGACTACCGATCCGATCGTCTCACTCGAACTACCACGCTCGACGCGCCGTGCCCGCCGCTTCCGCGGCCTTCACACGAACATGGCGCGTGCCTTATCGATCATCGCCGCGCGATGCGGGAGGGGCCGCGTAGGGGTTTTTTGAGTAGTCGTCACGCTCGCTTCGGCGGGCACGGCGGCCTAGCTTTGTGATGAATTCCGGAAGGCCCGCATTCGCTCTCCCTCGTGGAGTGCTTGCTCCACGTTCCCCCACGTGCGGGACCGCCGCGAAGCCGATCTCAAGCGCCGCAACCGATGCGTTGACAATACAGCCCTCGTCCCTGTCCCGATCGCCCCAATGGTGATTCGTTGCAATGCCCGACCGTCACGAGACGGAGACACTATGATGAGAGAAGTGAAGCCGCGCCGTCACCTGTTCGTTCTGGTGATGATGGTGATCATCCTCGGTCACGCTCCCATTCTCGCGCTCGATACTCCGGCGCCGATCGTGGAGACCGATGGCCGCTCCGGCCTCGATCCGCAGGCCGCGGGCATGCCCGATCCGGCCAGCCTCGTCTTCGATATCGACGGGCCACCGGCCACGCTCCCCTGGACCGTGATGGCGATCCGTCGCCTCGATGGGCGCGTCTACTGGACCCATACCTACCGGTTCCCCTCCGGGGGAGCGGTCCGCGTGCAGCGGGGAGCGATTCCGCTCTCGGAGCTCCGCTGCTGGCCGGAGGGGGAATACGACGTGGTGGTTGTCGGTGGGGAGGACCAGGTGCTCACGCGGGCCGGGTTCACCAACCTGCATTCCTCCGGCGCCGTCTGTCTGCTCGGCGGAGCGATCGCCGCGATGCTCTCCTCCGGCGGCGCTCCCGATCAGGAGGGGGCATCCGGCGACGGAGCCGGACCGGCCGACGCCGGCCTTCGCGAGGAGTCGGACACTCCCATCGCTCCCGGCCCCGGGTGCCCGGTGACCTCCGCGGCATCCGGCTGCCTGCCCGGGGAGAGCCTCCGCCGAGATGCCGACCGCGCACTTTCCACCGCGCGGGGAATCGACGTGGCGCCAGCCATCGAGGGAGCTCTGGTGCTCCGTTCCGGCGTGGGGCGGGAGTGCATCGAGGACCGGCAGCGGGCATCGCGGCGCGGAAGCCGCTGGGGATCTCCTTGACCGGTGGCGTCCGGCGGTGGCCGGCGCGCCACGAGCGCACGCTAAAGACGTGCGGCTACCGGTGCGTCGTTTCGGGACTTGCCATGGCATCAATCGCGCACGCTAAAGACGTGCGGCTACCGGTGCGTCGTTTCGGGACTTGCCATGGCATCAATCGCGCACGTCTTCAGCGTGCGCGCCCTGGCC
>JBEHWX010000151.1:0-10669 GCA_048498995.1 Bacteroidota bacterium | reverse complement strand
GATGGCGCGACAAAGGTAGCCGCACGTCTTTAGCGTGCGCAAGCGCGGAACGACGGCGCAGAAACGGTAGGCGCACGTCTTCAGCGTGCGCCGTCATGGAACGACGGCGCGAAAACGGTAGCCGCACGTCTTTAGCGTGCGCAAGCGCGGAACGACGGCGCAGAAACGGTAGGCGCGCGTCTTCAGCGTGCGCGGGCATGGAACGACGGCGTGAAAACGGTAGCCGCACGTCTTCAGCGTGCGCAAGCGCGGAACGACGGCGCAGAAACGGTAGGCGCGCGTCTTCAGCGTGCGCCGTCATGGAACGACGGCGCGAAAACGGCAGGCGCGCGTCTTCAGCGTGCGCGGGCACGGAACGAACCGCGCCTCCGTCATCTCCGGAGGCAGCACATCCGAACAACGACAACGCCCCCGCGGCACATCGGCCACGGGGGCGTTGCATATTCTCGACCGGGGCCGCGCCCGGGCGCATCAGAACAGATGCTTCCAATCCGTGGTGCGGAGCACGTTGAAGGCCAGGAGCAGCGCGAAGAGGAAGAAGGATCCACCGGCGAACTTGTAGATCTGGCCGATGAATCCGGAGGAGAGACGCGCCCGGAACTTGGTCAGCACGCGGATCAGGACCAGGAACCAGACGAGCGCGCCGAGGCCGAAGCCGAGCGCCATGAACAGGTTGTCCGGCGCCGTGTGCCCGACCCATCCGTTGGAATGGAGGTATCCGGTGACGAAGACGAGGGAGGGGAGAAAGGTGGGGCTGGCCAGATTGGTCAGCGCGATCAGAATGCCCAGGATGAAGGGGGACGTGTAGCCGAGACGACGGACCGTCTCCTCCTGCACCATCTCCTTCTCCTCGCTGGAGACCACGTCGCTCACCGTCGCGCGGAAATACCGGATGCCCATCACGATCAGCACCACCACGCAGACGATCTGAAGCACGAACGGAATCCAGGCATACGCCGTGAGCAGGTTGGTCAGATAGACCACCAGCGCCGACGACGCGAAGGCGGCGATGGTGGTGAAGACCACGTCCATGCCGGCCGCGCCGACCGCCATCTGATGGCTCTCCTTGTACTTCCCCTCCAGCGCGTGCTTGATCACAGCTACCGCGATGGGCCCGGGTGGGACCGATAGGCCCAGTCCCACCACGAGCCCCACGAGTAATGCCGTCACCATAAGCTCAGCCCATCTCCTCGAGCGCCAGCTTGTTGGCGTTGGTGTCGATCTCGACCGGATAATTTCCCGTGAAGCAGGCCGTGCAGTAGCCCTCGCCGTTCTCGTGCGGAACAGCGTCGAGCAGCCCCTCGATCGACAGATAATGGAGCGAGTCGACGCCGAGCGCCTCCCGGATCGACTCCACGTTCAGGTCGTACTGGTTGGCGATCAGCTCGTCGCTCGACGGGAAGTCCATGCCGTACTTGCACGGGTGCGTGATCGGCGGGGAGCTGATCCGGAGATGCACCTCGCGCGGCCGTGCCTCCTTGATCAGGTTGACGAGCGACTTCGAGGTGGTGCCGCGGACGATCGAGTCGTCGACCACCACCACCTGCTGTCCCTCGAGCACGCCGCGGACGACGTTGAACTTCGTCTTCACCTTGAACTCGCGGTTCTGCTGTCCCGGCGAGATGAAGGTGCGTCCCACGTAATGGCTCCGGATCAGGCCGATCTCGTAGCGGGTGTCCACGCCTCGGTTCTTCTGGTTCACCCTGCTGAAGCCGAGCGTGGCCGTGTTCGAGGAGTCGGGCACATTGATCACCACCACCTTGCCGCCGGGCGTCGAGGCATCCATCCCCGCTTCCTCGGCCAGGCGCTTGCCGAGCCTCCGGCGCACCTTGTCGACCGAGTGCCCGAAGATCTTGCTGTCCGGGCGGGAGAAGTAGACATACTCGAAGATGCAGTGGGCGGGGCGGGGCGCCACGTCGTCGATCGTGAACGACTTGATCTGGCCGGTGGCCACCGTGTCGTTGTCGATCAGGATGATCTCGTTCGGCCTGACGTCCCGGACATACTCGGCCGAGATGATGTCCAGCGCGCAGGTTTCCGAGGCCACCACGTAGCCGCCGTCGAGCTTGCCGATGCAGAGCGGACGGAAGCCGTGCGGATCGCGCGCGGCGAAGAGCCCTTCATCGGTGAGGATCGTCACCGAGTAGGCGCCCCGGACGGTGCGCAATGCCTCGCGAATCCTCCCCACGGTCGTATGTTCGGCGCTCCGGGCGATCAGATGGAGAATGATCTCCGAATCCGTCGTCGTCTGGAACAGCACTCCCTCGGCGCTCAGGTTGTGCCGGAGCGTGATCGTGTTGGTGAGGTTGCCGTTGTGCGCCAGCGCCAGGTTGCCGTGATGATAGAGGCTGTAGAAGGGCTGGATGTTGGCGCGCTTCACGTTCGAACCGGTCGTGGAATACCGATTGTGACCTATTGCGCAGTCGCCGCGCAGATCGTGCGTCAGTATCTTCTCGTCGGAGAAGACGTCGAGCACGAGTCCGTGTCCCTTGTGCAGGGAGAACTTCCGCTTGCCGGGATGCTTCTCGCTATACCGCGAGGAGACGATCCCGGCCGACTCCTGGCCTCGGTGCTGTAGCGCGTGAAGCGCGTAGTACGTCATGATTGCGGCCTGCGGGTGATTGAAGATCCCGACGACGCCGCAATTGCAGAGGGGCTTGTCGATCTCAGATTGGTGCATATCGATCCGAAATTAACACGAATGACTCTGATATCCGGTAATTGGTCATTGCTGACGACGTTCTGCTCCCCCTTGAAACTCGTGAAGATTTGCTACGCGGGGAGCCGACCGGGGTAACGGAGGCGATTCCTGAGGATATTTCGATCTCGGAGGGGCCGCCATGGCCGAGGCGCCGGTGGGCCCGCCGGGAATCGCGCACGGGGCGCGTCGCGCGCCGCCGGGATGTCGGAGGGGGATGGAGATGATCCAGCGCGGCCGGGGACAGCGTTGCTGCCGGCGCCGCGGAACTTTGACACAGAGGAAGCTTCATGAAGATCGCGTTGATCGGTCCGGCCTATCCCTACAGGGGGGGGATAGCACACCACACCAACATGCTCTATACCTATCTGAAGAAGCATGGCCACGAGGTCGATGTCATTACATTTTCGCGCCAGTATCCGAAGGCCCTCTATCCGGGCGCCTTTCAGGAGGAGCAGGGGGACGCGGGCGTCTTCGAGGGGAAGATCCCGTCGAAGCGGCTGATCGATTCGATGAACGCCCTCAACTGGGTGCGGGTCGGGCGCGTGCTCCGGAAGAAGGAGTACGATCTCTACATCTTCCGCTTCTGGCTTCCGCTGTTCGGCCTCACCTTCGGCACCATCGCCCGGATGGTCCGCCGCAAGAACCGGCGCAACGTGATGGTGGTGCTCGACAACGTGATCGCTCATGAGGATCGCCCCGGCTACCAGCAGCTGACCAGCTTCTTCTTCCGCCATGTCGACATGGCCATCAGCCAGTCGACCACGGTGATGAACCAGTTCAAGTCGATGTTCCCCGCCATCCCGCAGCGGATGATCCCGCATCCGACCTACGAGAACTTCGGCGAGCGGCTTCCGCGCCAGGAGGTCCGCAGCAAGCTCGGCGTGAAGGCCGAGAAGGTCATCCTCTTCTTCGGCTTCATCCGCGGCTACAAGGGGCTCGACACGCTCCTGGCCGCGATGCCCGGCATCATCCGTCGCGTTCCCGGCGTGCATCTGCTGATCGTCGGCGAGTTCTTCGAGGAGAAGGGGCAGGGGAAGGAGTGGTATCTGGCCAAGATCAAGGAGCTCGGCATCGAGGGGAGCGTCACCGTGCACGACAGCTACGTGCCGAACGAGGAGGTGGCCGAATGGTTCTCCGCCTCCGACGCGCTCGTGCTCCCCTACCACGAGGCCACCAACAGCGGCATCGTGCAGATCGGCTACAACTTCGCCACCCCGGCGGTCGTGACCAACGTCGGCTCACTCTCCGAGGTGGTGCTCGACGGCACCACCGGCTTCGTGGTTCCCCCCGGCGACCTGGAGCGCCTGGCCGATGCCGTGGCGAGGATGTTCGAGGAGGGGACGATCGAGCGGTTCTCGAGGAACATCGAAATCGAACGGAAGCGCTATAGCTGGGATGGCTTCGTCGAGGGGATCGAGGCGCTCGCCGCCGAGATCCAGAAGGGGGATGGATCGACCCCCGCCCGGGCCCGATCCTGATCGCGCCGATGGGGAGCCGACGCGGTCGACACCGACGCGGTCGACACCGACGCCGATCTCCCCAGGCACGCCGAGGCGGGCCGCCCCTCCAGGATGAGCGGCCGGAACCCTGACGGAACGCAAACCGGAATCTGTCGTGGCCAACGAAGAGACGATCTCGGATACGACCGCGGCCGGCGCCGAGGAGCCGGTCTCGACATGGAGTCCGCTCCGGCACCAGATGTTCCGCGCGCTCTGGCTGGCCGCCTCGGCCAGCAACGTCGGCACCTGGATGCACGACGTGGGCGCCTCCTGGCTGATGACGTCGATCTCCTCCTCGGCGCTGATGATCGCCCTGGTCCAGACGGCGACGAGCCTTCCGGTGTTCGTCCTCTCACTGCCGGCCGGCGCCCTGGCCGATATCGTGGACCGTCGCCGGATTCTGCTGATAACGCAGATCTGGATGGCCCTGGCGGCGGTGACGCTCGGCGTGCTGACGCTGTTCGGCGTTGCCACCCCCTGGATTCTGCTCGCCTCCACGTTCGCGCTCTCGATCGGCTCGGCCGTCAACGGACCCGCCTGGCAGGCGACCACGCCGTCGCTGGTGCCCCGGCGGGAGCTGGGGGCGGCGGTGGCGCTTTCCAGCGCAAGCCTGAACCTGGCCCGCGCGGTGGGGCCGGCGCTCGGCGGCCTGGTGGTTTCGACGTTCGGCCCGGGCGCGGTGTTCCTGCTGAACGCCCTTTCCTATTTCGGCGTGATCTGGGTGATCTACCGCTGGCGGACGGCGCCGGAGGAGGCGTTCGCGCCGGCCGAGCGGGTGATCGGCGCCTCGCGCGCGGGGCTCCGCTACATGCGCTACGCTCCGCCGCTGAAGGCGGTGCTGGTCAGGACCGGGGCGTTCATGCTCTTCGGCAGCGCGTTCTGGAGTCTGCTGCCGACGGTCGGGCGCCAGGTGCTCAAGCTGGACTCCGTCGGCTACGGCCTGCTGCTCGGCGCCTTCGGCGCGGGGGCGGTGCTGGGGGCGATCTGGGTGGACCGGCTTCGCCGACGGGTGAGCTCCGACATGCTCGTGGCCGCCGGCACGCTGGTATTTGCCGCCTCGACCGTCGCGCTCGGATATCTCCGCCACATCCGGCTCCTCTACATCACCATGGCGCTCGGCGGCATCGCCTGGATCGCGCTGATGTCGACGATGAACGTGTCGGCGCAGGTCTCCTCGCCGGCATGGGTGCGGGCCCGCGCCCTGGCGCTCTATCTGCTGATGTACATGGGGGGAATGGCGATCGGCAGCCCGATCTGGGGGACGGTGGCCACCACGGCCAGCCCGTCGACCGCGCTTCTGGTCGCCGCCATCGGCATGCTGCTCACGCTCGCGGCCGCCCCGTTCTTCACGCTGCCGGCGGCCGAGGGGAGCGATCTGACCCCGTCGAAGCACTGGCCGGACCCGGTGCTCGCCTTCGAGCCGGAGGAGGAGGATGGCCCGGTGCTGATCACGGTGGAGTATCGGGTGCTTCCGGAGAACGGCCGCGAGTTCCTCCGGGCGATGCGGGTGGTGGGGCGCCAGCGCCGCCGCGACGGCGCCATGCGATGGAACATCTACCGCGATGTCTCCGACCCGACCCGCTACGTGGAGACCTTCGTGGTCGAGAACTGGGGGGAGCACCTCCGGCAGCACGCGCGGGTGACGATCAACGACCGCTCGGCCGAGGAGGCCGCGCGCGGATTCCACGTCGGCGACGGCCGGCCGGTGGTCACGCATCTGATCTCGGCGCGTCGACGCCGGGCTTAGAGCCTCTCATGAAATGAGGGGCGCACGCTAAAGACGTGTGGCTACTCCTTCTCTTCCATTCGAGTAGCTTCATTCTGTGAGGGACTTTTAGAATCCCAGATGCGGGGATTGGAGCCTCATGCCGCGGCTCGGGGCGTCGAGAGCGGGGGAGCGAGGAGTCTGAAATGATTTTTCACATCTGCCGCCATGCCACGGCATCTTACGGCTTGCGCCCGGCATCGGCATTCGAGTACCTTCTTCCCGCCGATTCCATGGGTCTTTTCCCCGAGAACCCTCCCGATCCCGACGCCGCCGGACGCCCCCGGCATCCCGCCGGAAAATCTTCCCACGGTTTGTACTCCTGCGACATCGGCGACTTTTCCAGGGTCTAGTTAGGTGATCCCGATCCCAGGTGACCCCCCGATCAGCCATGCGATCGATGTGTACAGCGCCGGCAGCCGCCCCCCGGGTCCGCGCGCGGGCAGGAGATCGCCGTTCGGGATCCGCTTCCGGAGGCGCGACGCCCGCGTGACTACTCCTGGAGGCTGGCTTTCGTTCTCCTCTTCCAACCGTATTTCGAACTTTGATGAACGCACCTCTCCGTTACCTAGTACTGACTGCGGCGGTGATCATCGGTGGCATGAGTCTCGGGTTGAGTCTCAAATCGTCCGAGTCCGATCCTCAGAAGGAGTTCATCGGGCAGGACTCCTGCATGTCGTGCCACGCGGGACCTTTCGCCGGCGGGCGCAGCTACGCCGGCGCGGCGGCCTTCCGCGAGACGATGCACCAGAAGATCCACCTCCGTCCGAATCCTCAGACCGTCGTCATCGATCGGCTCTTCGCCGAGGGACGTGTCCTGAAGTTCGTCGACAGTCGGATCAACGATCCCGGCCATGATACCCTCGAGATCCATCTCAGCAAGGGTGCCGCTCCGACCGACTACTACATCCAGCTCAGCTTCTCCGGGACCGACAAGCAGACCCCGAAGATGAAGGTCGCCTATACCTATGGCGGCAACGGCTGGATCCAGCGCTATCTCCTCGACGTCAACGGCGACTACTACATCGCCCCGTTCCAGTACGCGCTGCCGCGCTACAAGGAGCGCACCGACACGAGCGAGGGCTTCTACCTGATCGACCATACCCGTTGGTACACGCTCGACAGCGATCGCTCGCCGACGTTCTTCGCGTTCGATTCCAAAATCTTCAAGCAGCAGTCGTGGCGCCGGAACTGCTCCTATTGCCACGTCAACGGCTATTCGGCCAAGCGCGTGGTCACCGGCAAGGATACCACGTACGACATCGGCTGGTTCGGCACCGACAAGGGTGATTCGGCGCTGATCGATCAGAACATCAAGATCGGTTGCGAGAGCTGCCACGGTCCCGGATCGCTGCACGCGGCCAACCCGAGCGACCCGACCACGATCGTCTCCCCGAGCCGCTGGGCTCCGGACGGTCCGGGCGAGCACGCCAATCTCGACCTGAAGGTCGATCTCTGCGGCCAGTGCCACAACCGGATGAACAGCACGGCGATCCCGCGCGACACGGTCGATTCCACCGGCAACCCGCTCACGGTCTACACGAAGCCGTGGTTCACCTATCCGTACGATGAGGTCAACCAGCGCGCGTACATGCCGGGGATGCCGCTGAAGCAGTTCGTCTACAAGGGGAACGTGCTCTACGGCGCCACCGTCTGGGGCGATCAGCAGCTTCCGAAGGCGCACCATCAGCAGGGACAGGATTTCCTCCGCTCCCCGTCGTACCAGGCGCACGTCTTCTCCAACGGCTGCTGGAGCTGCCATACCGTGCACTACAACAACGAACAGGGACTGCCGTTCCAGCTCCGGACGAACTACTATTCGCTGGAGTCGGGCGAGGGATGCCTTGCCTTCGGGTGCCACGAGAACTTCAACCAGACGACGACCTTCAAGGGACGGACGGTCAACGCGCACTCGATGCACTCTCAGGATGTGAGCCAGTGCGTCAACTGTCACTTCATGAAGTCGGCGACGATCAGCTTCGTGGAGCTCAAGACCAAGCCGTACTACGACTTCAGCGATCACTCGCTCCGCGTGTTCCGCCCGCGGATGACGAAGATCTACGCCAACGGCAACATCGCCGGCATGCCGAACGTGTGCGCCGAGGCCTGCCATCGTAATGGTCGCGGCAGCCGCAACTCCGATCCGACCTCGCCGGTCGCCCCGTCGTTCGGCATCACGGACCGGTTCCTCGACATCTGGGGAGACAAGACCGACTTCCAGCTGGCCGACTCGCTCGAGGCGCACTGGGCCGAGATGTTCCCGGCCGAGGTGGTCCGCGAGTCCGCCGTCGCCGGATCGACCGCGATCCAGTCGGTGGTGCCGAACCCGGCCACCGGAACGACGACGATCCGCTTCTCGGTCGCGCTGCCCGGCTCGATCAACCTGGCCGTGTACGACACGCGCGGCAACCTGATCACGCTGCTGGCCAGCGGACGTCAGGAGTCGGGCACGTTCGCGCAGACCTGGGATCTGACCGACGAGACCGGCAAGCCGGTCCCGGCCGGCGTCTACATGGTCCGGCTGACGACGAAGCAGGGTGCCAGCACGCAGCGTCTGGTGGTGGCCCGCTGATGCTCCATCAGATGCTTCAGCCGATGCTTCATCAGATGCTTCCGAAGCGATGAGCGATGAGCGCGCATGGTATCTCCGGCTCGAACCAAAAGGTAACGGTCGGGGATACTATGCGCGTTTTCGCTGATTATGCCCTAAGTTTGGGGGATGATGTCTCGGGTCGTCAAACAGACGCTCGCGATCGCGAGGAAGGATCTCCGTAGCGAGATCCGGACGCGCTACGCGCTCAGCTCGCTCGGCATGTTCGTCGTCGTCACCGTCGCGGTGATGGCCTTCGCCACCGGCGACGAGCACCTGTCCGGCTCGATCGGGGCGGGGCTGATCTGGGTGACGATGTTCTTTACCGGCGTGACCGGCCTCGGCCGGTCGTTCATCAGCGAGGAGGAGCGGGGCACGAGCCTTCTGCTCCGGTTGACGGCGACGGCCGGCCCGGTCTATCTCGGGAAGCTGATCGTCAATACCATCCTCGCGCTGCTGGCCAATACGCTGATCGCGGCGCTGTTTCTCTTTCTGATCAGCGGCGTCAAGGTCGGCTCCCCGCTGGCCTTCATGGTGGTGATCGTCGCCAGCAGCCTCGGATTCGCGGCCTCGCTGACGATCGTCGCCGCGATCATCGCCCGCGCCTCGGCCAAGAGCGCGCTCTTTCCGGTCCTGGCGTTCCCCATCGTGCTTCCGCTGGTCCTGCTCGGCGTCGACCTCCTCCGACGCTCGATGGAGGGGATCGAGCTGGCGCTCCTCGGAAGCGATCTTCTGCTTCTCTCGCTGTATACCCTCGCGCTGATCGCCCTCAGCTACGTCCTGTTCGATTTTCTCTGGAAGGAATGAGGTTATGAAAGGTCTGTTAATCGGCGGGGGCTTCACCCTCTCGCTGATCCTCGGATTCTGGCCCGGAGGGCTCATCAAGCCGAAACCGACCTGGTGGCGGATCATGACCGCGGCGTCGCTGCTGGTGCTGGTGGTGCTGGCGTTCGTGCTGCCGGCCGGCGGCACCTTCTCCGATGCCATGGCCTCCGGCATGGGGCAGGGGAGCACCCACCCGCTGCCGGTGCTCGGCACCGTCTCGGATGTCTCCACCGACAACACGTTCCTCCTCAAGGATGATCTCGGCCAGGTACAGAAGGTCCGACGGGACATGGCCACGATGGCCGATGAGCCGATCGCCGTGGGGCATCGGCTGATCTTCTCGATGACCTTCGACCACTCGGCCAAGATGTTCGTGGCGCACCGGGTGGTGGCCCGCGATCCGTCGATCGCGCTGCCGCTGACGCCGGGGCTCGAGGAGCGCGCCCGGAACATCTACTTCCACGTGCCGGCCGCCTGGCTGGCGCAGCTGGCCTGGTTCGTCGCCTTCGGCTACGCCATCGTCTACCTTCGCCGCCGCCGCCTCTCCGACGACGTGATCGCCTCCTCGGCCGCGGCGCTCGGCGGGGTCTTCTGCGTGCTGGCCACCGTCACTGGCTCGATCTGGGCCCGCTTCAACTGGGGGACCTTCTGGACCTGGGACGACCCGCGTCTCCGCTCGATCTTCATCGTGCTGCTGATCTACGGCGCGTACTTCGCGCTGCGCGCGTCGATCGAGGAGGAGGGGCTGCGCGCGCGCCTGTCGGCGGTGTACCTGGTGGTGCTGGCGCTGCCGGTGCTCTACTTCATGTTCGTGATGCCCCGCATGGAGCAGGGGCTGCATCCGGGCTCCTCGGGCGATCCGAACATCGGCCCGGTGCTCTCTCCGCAGCGCGACGCGCTCAACCGGATCCATCAGGTCCTCTTCGGCCTGTCGGCGTTCGGCTTCACGCTGCTCTACTTCTGGATGTTGAACGTCGCCACGCGGGTCAGGCTCTTCGAGCTGCGACGCCGCCAGCGGCAGACCGCGGCCGAGGAAGGCTCCCCGGCAATCGCGCCGCAGGTCGTTCGTCTTTCGTGACGCCATTCTTGACCCCGAACTGATTCACATATGCAGTTCCTTACCGAGAACTCCATCTACGTGACGCTGATCATCGCGTCGCTCATCCTCGTT
The DNA here is from genome assembly GCA_048498995.1 of Bacteroidota bacterium. Classification (GTDB taxonomy): domain Bacteria; phylum Bacteroidota; class Ignavibacteria; order OLB7; family OLB7; genus JBEHWX01. The sequence goes on along the minus strand of JBEHWX010000151.1, from coordinate 118 downwards.
GGCCTTCTGATCTACCTGTTCCGCGTCGACGGCCGACTCCGCAATCTTGAAAAGAACGAACGGATATAATCTCATGAAGCCGAAATACCTCATCGGGATCGTGGCCGCGCTTGCGCTG
>JBEHWX010000150.1:0-10759 GCA_048498995.1 Bacteroidota bacterium | reverse complement strand
TGCTTTCGCCCCCGGCCCCCTTGGGGCAGGCCCGTTCCCGATGGGCGTGTCCGGCATCTCGGTTCCGGACACGCCCCCGGCGCGGCTCAGGCCGCCATGCGATCGTTGCTCATCAGCATGCAGGGGGGATAGCTGTTGCTGTCGGCCACGATGTCGAGCTCGAGTCCCATATCGAGGCGGATATGGAGATCGGTCGAACGGTCGTCCGGCATGATCGCCAGAACGGTCCGTCCGACGACATAGCGCCGAAGCAGCTCCGTCTGCTTCTCCCGCTCGGCCGGCTCCGCGGCCTGATCGTAGTCGAACGAGCCGAGCAGGATCGTCTCCTCCAGGCGGAGCCGCCAGATGGAGCAGATGTAGAGTGTGCTCGTCTCGAAGACGAGCCCGGGATAGGTGGGGTCGATGTCGCGGATGCTCCGGCCGGTGAGCCCGGAGAGGTCGGGTTCAGAGGTTGTGGTCATGAATCCTCCAGTCGATGTGCGGATGCATGTCGGACGCGAAGTGCCGATGGGAAGAGGTTCGTACCTGAACGCGCCTGCGCTGGCGCTCCGTGGCGAGGAGCATCGTGGTCCCGAGGCGCGTCTGCGGGAGAATATACTACACGATACTCTTCGATGCGACGGGACAACGGCCCGGTCGAATTTTGGAGCTTTGGAGAATTAATCTCCTCCTAGGCTCCGTTTCCGACCGGATCCTCGAACGTCGGGAGCGGACCCCGGCCGCGACGGTCGACCCCTTCCGCCGACGCGTCCGCCAGGGCCACGCTCCGTCCGTTCACATCTCCTCGCGATCGAGCCACGATCGCCTTCCTTCACCGGCAACATCGCCCCGCGCTCCCCCCGTGTTTGCACGTACGTTCTACGTACTGCGCTCTCCCCGCGGAGCATTTCACCCCGGCATCCGTCGATCATGACCTGCGTCATGGTTCCCCTCCCCCATCCCGGCTAGGTTGCGTCCGTCGGAGAGATGCTCCGGTCGAACCGAACGATCATCGGAGAGATGTCATGAAGTGGAATCATGGGGCCGCCCGGGAGGCGGAACGGTCCGGGGAGACGGAATTTGCCGTCGAGCCGGAGAGCGAACGGAAGAATGGATCGGTGACGGCCAAGGTGGTGGGCTCGCTCGCGCTGGCCGGCACGGCCGCCCTCGCGGTCTACATGCTCAAGAAGCGCGGCCAGGCCTCATGCGAGGAGGAGGCCGTGCCGACGCCGTACGAAGAGATCGAGAGCGACGTGGTGTGATGCCGCTCCCGATGCCCCGCGTCCCCGGAGCCGCGCGACGCGCATTCAACGGAGAGCGGTCCGACGTCCGGGCGCGGCCAGGAGCGTCCCGGCGGGCCGCGCCCGGGGGAAGATGATGCCCCGGATGCGCCCCTTGCCGCCGGACGATGTCGGAACGATGCGAGGCATCGTGGCGCGGACGTTCCATCCGGGGACGGAGGAGCCGTGAACGCTCGGCGAACGCTCGGGCCGAAAACGAGAACGGGACCGCTCAGCGGTCCCGTTCTCGTTGCGGACATATGTTCCTCGGAGGAGGCGAGATCAGATCTTGCTCTTCCCCTTGGCGCGCGAGGCGGTTCCCCCCTTCTTCGGCATCCCCTTCTCATCGACCACGGCGACCGTTCCGAACTTCTCCACCTTCTCCCTGATCTTCGCCGCGTCGCCGGCGATCACGATCAGCATCGGGTCCGGCGACATCCGGCGTCCGGCCACCTCGAGAAGGCTCTCCTTCGTCAGTTGCCGGGTCTTCTCGGGGAAGGTCTGGTAGTAATCGCTCGGCAGGCCGTAGAGGGCGATCGCGCGGACGAAGCTGGCCACCTGTCCGGGCGTCTCGATCTGCAGCGCCTGCGAGCCGACGATGTAGTTCTTGACCATCTCCAGCTCCTCGTCGCTCACCGGCGCGGTGGAGATGGACGTGAGCTCCTTCAGGATCTCGGCCACGGCCGAATCGGTGACCTCCGTCCGGACGGCGGCCGAAACGGAGAAGGATCCGGGATTCAGCAGCGCCTCCACCGAGGAGCGGGCGCCGTAGGTGTAGCCGTGCACCTCGCGGAGGTTCTTGTTGATCCGGCTGTTGAAATAGCCGCCGAACAGGGTGTTGACGGTCACCATCGGGATGAAATCCGGGGAGCTCCGCTCGATCGACGGGATGCCGACCCGGATGGCCGACTGCACCGAGCCCGGGCGGTCGACGATTACCACGCGCGCCGGCGGCGGCTCGGTGGCGCCGTTGAACGAGGGGGTGGCCGGGCGCGCGCCGCTCCAGTCGCCGAAGCGCTGGTTCAGGAGCTCGATGAACTGATCGGCCGCCACGTCGCCGGCAACGACGAAGAAGGCGTTCCCCGCGGTGAAATGCTCCTTGTGGAACCTGACGCAATCCTCCCGGGTGATCTTCTTGAGCGAGGCCTCCGTGCCGTCGATCTCGGTGCCGTACGGCGTGCCGTTGAAGATCTCGCGCCGGAACTGCACCGCGGCCAGGTAGCCCGGGTCCGACTGGTTCTGCTTCAGCCCGGCGATCGCGTGCTTCCGCTCGCGCGTCACCTCCTCCTTCGGAAACGTGGGACGAAGCACCACGTCGGACATCAGGTCGAGCGCCTGCGGCAGGTACTTGGTCAGCACGCCGAGGCTGACGGTGGTCTCGTCCCGGCCGGCGCCGGCATCGAGGCTGGCGCCGAGAAAGTCGATCTCCTCGGCCAGCTGCTCGGCGTCCCGCGTGCCGGCGCCGCTGAGCAGCAGGGTATTGGCGAAGTTGGCCAGCCCGGCCAGATCGCCATCGCTGGAGGCGCCGCTGCGGAGCACGAGGTGCAGCGAGACGTACGGCTGCATGTGGTTCTCGACCACGTAGACCGGTATGCCGTTCTTCAGCGCGCGGACCGTGAACGGAGGAAAGGTCACGTGGCTGGCCGGTCCCGGCTTCGGAGGATGGGAGCGATCTATCGCCTGCGACCGCATCGAGGTCGTGGTTGCTAGTGCCATAAGCAGTATCGGTATCGAGACTCGTGTAAGCATGGAACGACGCGATGCCGCGCCGGAACCGGTCGCGGCGCGGAAGCCGTTGCGGAAGCCGCCGCGGTTTCCGCAACGGCTTCCGCCGTGGTTTCCGCAACGGCTTCCGCCGTGGGAGCCATCGCGGGAGCTCATCATGGTGATCCCTCTCATTTCGGCACCACGTATTCGACGATGTTCGGCTGAACCGACGTCAGATAGGTGCGGGCCACGCGCTGGATATCGGCGGGCGTGATATTCTCGAAGAGCTCCGCCTCGCGGAAGGCGAGACTCGGGCTGTCGAAGAGCGCCTTGAAGTAGGCCAGGCGCTCGGCCCGGCTGGAGACCGACTGGAGCGTGTGCGCGATCCGCGTCAGCTTCCGGTTCTTGGCCTTCTCCAGCTCCCGCGCGTCCACGCCGTCGCGCGCGATCTTCTCGATCTCGTCCAGGAGCGCCTTCTTCAGCTGCTCCGGCGTCACCTTGTTGTTCTGCGCCACCGCGTAGGCGTAGAGCATCGAGCCGAGCTCGCCGTCGTCGATGAAGCACTCGGTCTCCGAGGCGATCTCCGACTTGTACTCGAGCGACCGGTAGAAGCGGGAGCTCTCGCCCTCGGCCAGAATCGCCGTCAGCAGCTCCACCGCGTGGATATCGTTCTCATGGATCGAGGGAACGTGGTAGCCGAGGAAGACCGCGTTGAACGGGACGATCGTATCGACCAGGCGGCGGCTCTGACCGGTCCTGTGCGTGGCCGGGTCGTCGCTCGGGCGCTGGATCGGGCTCCCCTGCGGGATCGACTCGAAGTATCCCTTCACCAGGCGGGTGGCCTCGGCCGGATCGAAGTCGCCGGCGATCACGAGCGTGGCGTTCGAGGGAACGTAGAAGCGCTGATAGAAGGAGCGGACATCCTCCATCTTCGCCGCCTCGATATCGGCCATCGAGCCGATCGTCTCCCAGGAATAGGGATGGCGCGGCTCGTAGGAGAGCTCCCGCATCACGATCACGGCGTTGCCGTAGGGGACGTCGTCGGTGTTCTGGCGCTTCTCCTCCATCACCACCTTCTTCTGCGTCTCGAGCGAGATATCCTTGATGGCGAACTCGGCCATCCGGTCGGACTCCAGCCAGAGCCCGAGCGGGAGCTGATCGCTCGGCAGGGAGATGTAGTAGTCGGTGATGTCGCTCGTGGTGAAGGCGTTGTTGTCGCCGCCGACCGAGGTGCAGTAGCGATCGTAGCCTCCGCGCTCCACGTTGCGCGACCCGTCGAACATCAGGTGCTCGAACAGGTGGGCGAACCCGGTGCGTCCGGTCTGCTCGTTCTTGGAGCCGACGTGATAGAGAACGTTGATCGTGACCATGGGGGTGGAGTGATCCTCATGGAAGATCACGCGGAGCCCGTTGCCGAGGGTCATTTCGGCGTAGGAGCCGGTCGCGGCTCCGGCCGGATCGGGCGCCACCTCGGCGCGGACGGCATCGGAGCCGGGAATCGTCAGCAGGGCCATACAGAAAAGAGAAAGCGCCAGTGCGCGCATATCATGAGTGTCGAAGTGCTGTGACAACGGTGCCGGCGCGCGGGAGATGTTACCCGTTCGACGGCGACAACGGCAGATAGTGGAGCACGGCCGCGCGATCCCGTCGGAGATAGGCTCCGGCCGCGTCCCGGATCATCTCCGGGGTGACGGCGCGATAGTCGTCGATCAGCCGGTTGACGCGTGAGGCATCGCCGGCCAGGACCTGGTTCCGGGCCAGAAGATCGGCCACGTTCCTGACGCTCCAGAGGAGCCGGGCCACGGAGGATTCCACGGAGTTGAGCGCGGCGATCAGCTCCCGATCGGTGATCCCCTCGGCGGCCACCCGCTCGATCTCCCCCCAGATCGCCTCCTCGGCCTCGGTCGGGGAGATGCCGTCGGAGACGATGCCGTGGATCAGGAAGATGCCGGCGCTCTCCATCTCGTTGGCCGCGGCGCTGGCTTCCTCCAGCAGCTGGCGATCGTAGACCAGGGCGCGCTGCAGGCGGCTGGAGCGGCCGCGCGAAAGGATCGAGGAGAGGAGCCCGAGCGCCGGGGCGTCCGGATGTCCGATGCTGACGCCGTGGAAGCCGAGCATCACCGCGGCATGCGGAATCCGGTCGGTGATCTCCCGGCGGATCTGCGCGGTCGGCGGGGCTATCATCTGGCTCGGCGGGACGATCTTCTCCCCGGCGGGTATATCGCCGAAGAGCTGCTCGACGAGCCCTCGGGCCTCGGCCGGATCGAAGCTGCCGCTGAGAACCACCGTGGCGTTGTTCGGCACGTAGTATCGGCGGTGGAACTCCCGGACGGTCTCGATCGAGGAGGCCTCCAGATGTCCCATGTCGCCGATCGGCCCCCATCCGTAGGAGGTTCCGCCGAAGAGCATGTCGAGCATGGTCAGATACCAGAGGCCGTAGGGACGGTTCTCGTAGTTCTGCTTCTTCTCCTCCTTCACCACCGCGAGCTGGTTGGCGAAGTTCTCCTCGGTGACCCGGAGCGAGCGCATCCGGTCGGATTCCAGCCAGAGTCCGAGTCCGAGATACTCGCTCGGCAGCGTCTGGAAGTAATTGGTCCTGTCCTGTCCGGTCGTGGCGTTGAGCGTGCCGCCGACTCCCTGGACGTAGGAGAAGTGCTCGGTCTTCCCCACGTTCTCCGAGCCCTGAAACATCATGTGCTCGAACAGGTGGGCGAATCCGGTCCGGTCGGAGGGCTCGTTCTTGGAGCCGACGTGATACCAGACCAGCACATGGACGATCGGGGCCTTGTGATCCTCGTGGAGAATCACCTCCAGGCCGTTGGCCAGATGGTAGCGGTCGTAGGCGATGCGCGTGACCACGCCGCCGGTCATCTCATGCCGGTACTGTCGCTGACGCTCGGGGCTCATTTGAAGTCGTATTTGACGTCCCAGTAGATCTCCTTCCGGAGATCGGTGATCCAGTTGGCGTACTCCCGGTTCTGCTTGTAGTAGCTGGCCAGGCGCTCGAGCTGCGCGCGATCCTCCTTCGGATCGAGCTTGTGCGCCGGGATGTGCCGGACGACGCGAATGATCTGATAGCCGTTGTCGGTGGCCGATTCGCTCCAGCGGCGGACCTCGGAGATCTCGCCGTCCTTGAGTCCGCCGACGGCGTCCTTCAGGTCCGGCGGAAGCTGATCTGGGGCCGCCTTGCCGATGGTTCCTCCCATCGCCTTGGTCTCCTCCTCCTCGGAGTACTGGCGCGCGAGCTGGGAGAAATCCTCCCCGGCCACGGCGCGGGCGCGGATGGCGTTCAGCCGGGAGACGAGCGTGTCCTTCTCGGCCGGCGAGGGCTGGATCGGCAGCAGGATATGGCGGGAGCGGGTGGCGTCGGAGCGCTTGTCGAGCACCTGAATGATATGGATGCCGAACTGCGACTCGACCGGATCGGATATCTCGTTGATTCCGAGCTTCTTCATCGCGTCCTCGTACGGCTTGACGAACGTGCCGCTCTTGACGTAGCCGAGCTCGCCGCCGTTGGCGGCCGAACCGGGATCGATCGAGTAGCGGCGGGCGAAATCGGCGAAATCTCCGCCGGCCTTGATCGAGTCGATGATCGCGCGGGCAAGCGCCAGGGAATGCTGCTTGGCCTCCTCGCTCGGCTTGGCGCGGAGCACGATCCGCTGCAGCTCCAGCTGCTCCGGCACCGGCGGAAGCGAATCGCGATACTCCTGGAAGAACTCGTTCAGGTCGCGCTCGGTGACCTTCATGTCGGCGAACTTCTTCTGGCGCATCTTCTCCGACAACAGCTGCTGGCGGATGATATCGCGCGACTCCCGGCGGATCCGGTCCATCGACATCCCATAGGCATCCTCCAGGCGGCGCTCGGAGCCGACCTGCTTCACCAGGCGCTCGATCTGGAAATCCACCGCGCGGGTCACCTCGTCCTCGCTCACGTTGATGCTGTCCTCCCGCGCGCGGGTGAGCACCAGCTTCTCGTCGATGATCGCCCCGAGCACGTCCTGAAGCACCTTCGGATCCTTCGGGTTGAGGGTCTTGTTCCCCTGCGCCAGGAGCTGCGCCTGCTGGAGGACGTCGCTGACGAGGATCACTTCGTTGCCGACGACGGCGGCGATGCCGTCGACCAGGGGGCGGTTCGTGGTGCCGGGGACCGGCTGGGCGGTGCCGATGGCCGGGAGGGCTAATGCGGCGAGCGTGGCAAGGAAAAGAAGGAATCTGCTCTGGGATCGCATAGAAATGCTAGTTGAGACCGGTTCGGAAGGGGTGGCGGACATGCCGTGTCGACGTCCGCTCCCCAGGCTCGCAAGTTCTCCGGGCGCGGAGATGGAGCCATCCATCTCGGGAGAATCCGCAAGCTACCGTAGGTAAACGTACCACGCCAACGGTTTCGTGCAGCGGGCAAAAATAAGGGGATGCGCGTTTCGGCGCATCCCCTCGTGCATGTAGCGGTCCGATTCCGGCGCGAGCCCCCCTTCCGGAGGCCCGGGACGTGGCGTCGAGGTTACTTCGAGGCCAGTGCCTTGTTGAGCGTCTGATCGTTGACCTTCACCCGGTACTTCAGCCGGAGCGTGTCGATCCACTCGTTGGAGAGATCCTTCTGGAGGTCGTCGATATAATCTCCGGTCACCTCGCTCTTGGCCTCCTCGTAGGTCATCATCCGCGGCGCCTCGACGCTGTTGATGCGGACGACGCTCCAGCCCCCCTGGTAGGGGAACGGGGAGATCAGATCACCCGGCTTCGGGTTCGGCATCTTGGTCAGGACCTGCTTGACCAGGTCGGCGTTCTTGGCCGTGGCCGGCTCCCAGCGTCCGGCGCGGTCGCGATAGCCCTGGCGCTGGGTGCTCTGGGTGGCCACCGTGTCGAACTGCGCGGCGCCGGAGCGGATCCGGTTGTACATGTCCTTGGCCTCATCCTCCTTGTAGACGAAGATCTCGGAGAGGCCGATCTTCGGCTCGGTCATGTACTTGGCGCGGTGCGCCTCGAAGTACTTCTTCCCACGCTCCTCGTCGTACTTGAGCTTGTCGTAGACCTTCTCGGACTCGAGCTTGAAGATCAGGATGCCGTCGCGGAACTCCTGCATCAGCGAGGCGAACTCCGGATACTCCTTCTCGAGGTTCTGCGCCTCGCTGGAGAGCGCGTCGGTCTCCAGCAGCGAGGTGAACGAGTTCCGGATGCTCTCGGTGGTCAGCGGCAGGGCGCGCATGTCGTGGCGCGAGTTGACCGAATCGATCCAGGCGCCGACGGTGTAGTTGACGCCGTGGAAGCGGAAGAGGGTCTGCGAGCGGAGATCGGCCGGGACGCGGGCGGCCCAGGCGGAGTCGGCCGAGGTGGCGTTCCGGTCCACCGAGGTGAACAGCCGGTCGAGCGTGGCCTCGTCGGTCTGGAAGCCCTGCTTCTCCAGCACGTTCTTCACGTAGGCGGCGCGGTCGTCGGCCAGGAAGTACTGCTTGTACATCTGGCGGAGCGTCTCCTTCTCCTCGTCGAAGGTCGGGCGCCGGCTGTCGAGCCGCTTGATGATATGGTAGCCGAACTGCGTCTTGACCACGTCGGAGACCTCGCCATCCTTCAGCGCGAACAGGGCGTCCTCGAACTCCGGGACCAGCTTGCCCGGGCGGGACTCGAAGCCGAGCGAGCGGGTGTAGTAGTTGAGGAAGTCGCCGCCGTTCTCGGCGCTCACCTTGTCCTCGGAGACCTCGCGGGCCACCTTGGCGAAGTCCTCGCCGTTGCGGATCCGCTGCAGGGCGTTGGTCGCCTTCATGTAGGCCTGAAGGTTGGCGGCGGTATCGCTCGTGGTGCCGATCAGGATGTGCGCCGCGCGGACCTTGTAGCGGGGGGAGCGGTCGAGGGTCTTGAGGATCACGTATCCGGAGGGGACACGGATCACCTCCGGGTAGATCTCCCCCGGCTTGGTGGCGTAGGCCGCGTTCTCCAGGGGACGGAAGAGGGTTCCGGCGGTGATCCAGCCGGCGACGCCGCCGTTGGCGCGGGAGGTCTGGTCGTTGCTCGAATCGGCCGCCATCATCCGGAAGTCGCCGCCGTGGCGGAGCGCCTCCATCATGGCGATCGAGCGGAGATAGGCGCGCAGGGTATCGGCCGGATCGTTCGGGCGCATCGAGCTGAAGATCACGCCGATCTTCACCTCATCGTCCCGACGCTTGAAGATGCTCTCGACGGCCGGGTCGACCACCTTCCGCTCGATCAGGTAGCCGCTGGCCGGAGCGGGAGGAATGGCCAGCTGCAGCCGGTTGGAGCGGAGCTCCTCGGCGATCTCCGGCTTCTTGTCCAGCCCCGCCTCCAGCGCGGCCTGGACCTTCAGACGGTAATTGGCATACAGGCTCAGGAACTGCTGCGCCGAATCGAGGGAGAGCTCGTAGAACGATTTGCCGCCGCGATTGGCGTTCTTCTTGAACGCGTCGGCGATCTGCTGAACGGTATACTGCTCGCGGCCCACCTCGAGGACCACCGCGTCCTTCACGTTTTTCGACGCGCCGCTCTGTGTCGCGGAAGAGGAGGTGCCTTTTCCCCGCTTGGTCTGCGCCGTGAGGTCGCCATGGGCGGCGACCGTGCCGAGGATCGCGAGACCAAGCATGAGGCCGCGACAAACTGAACGTTGAATCATACGTACCTGCACTGTGGTTGAGAAGAGTCAACGGTCCCCGCTCGGGACCAGAGATCGTCAACGATGAAAAGGGTTAAGGGGCCGGTCAACCAGGCTGTTCCGGAGAAGCGCAAGTTTACGGAAGCAACGACGGAATAACAAGGTAACCGGCCGCCCCCGGGACGTCCGGCACGGGGAATGATTCCCCCGAATTCCGCGTGATTTCCCCCGTTCTTCCCTCCTTTCCCCTCCCTTCCGGAAGCGCCCCGGAGATCACGGCCGGGCCGGTGTTCCACTATGAGATGCGCGCGCCGGCCGCTCCCTTACAGGCATGACTCTTGCGTTACCCGATTCCGAAGGAGATGCATGAAGTCATGAACGAATTTTTCAGACGGTTTTCGCAACGCTCCTCGCAGTTGCTGGGGAGCTCCTGGGCCTTTCTGGCCGCCGGGGCGACGATCGTGGTCTGGGCCGCCTCCGGGCCACTGTTCCGGTATTCGGATACGTGGCAGCTGGCGATCAACACCGGCACCACCATCGTCACCTTTCTGATGGTATTCCTGATTCAGAACTCGCAGAATCGGGACACGCGCGCGATCCATATCAAGCTCGACGAAATCATCCGGGTGCAGACCGAGGCACGCAACAGCCTCCTGAATCTGGAGGATATGACCGACGAGGATCTGGATCGCCTGCAGGAGGAGTTCAAGAAGCTGCACGATCGGGAGATCCGGAGGAAAGGGGGAATTCCATCCCCCACCGACCCTCTCCCGGCGCCACAGCCGCCGCCGGGATCGATACAGGGATCGGCGCAGAACGGCGCCGCCGCCATCCCCGTTCCGATCCCCGATGGCTGGACCGGCTCGGCCGACCCTCTTGCTCCGACACCGCCCGACACGCCCGCACGTTCCAACGACGCCCGTATCTCCCCAACCGGACCGATGCCGCCGATGTAACCGCGTGGCCCGAGCGCGGTTGCCCGAGCGCGTCCGATCCGTTGTGCCCGAGCGCGGTTGCCCGAGCGCGTCCGATCCGTCGCGCCCGATCGTCACGGTGCGGAATGGTAGAGGCGTTCAATTGAACGCCTCTACCATTGCCGATTGCCGATTGCCGATTGCCGATTGCCGATTGCCGATTGCCGATTGCCGATTGCCGATTGCCGATTGCCGATTGCCGATTGCCGATTGCCGATTGCCGA
>JBEHWX010000149.1:0-10788 GCA_048498995.1 Bacteroidota bacterium | reverse complement strand
GCAGCTTCTGCGCGTGTTGACTCGATCACGCTGGAGTTCCCGACGTCGATCCAGGATCCGTATCTGCTCCAGGATGGCCGCGATTCGACCCTGATACTGCTGTATATCCGCGATGGCCTTCGGATGACGCGGCTGACGCAAACGCTCCACGTACAGTTCAAGGATAGTCTGATCCTCATGCCGGCGTTGACGGCCGCGATGCCGCGCGGCATCGTCAGGAACGACACCCTCTTCGTGCTCTGGACGGCCACGGGAGGGACGCCGGCCAACGATGTGCATGGAGCGTGGGTGAAGCTCGCGGAGTATCACGAGCTGCCGAGCGGCGTGGCGATGACCGGTGAGGCGGGAGCTTCCGCGTCCGGGCTGAGCCTCGCGGCGGTGTCGCCGAATCCGACGAGCGATCGCTTCGAGGTGGCGTGGAATCAGGGCTCGCGCGCCGAGGTGACGCTGGAAGTGGTCGATCCGCTGGGCCGGGTGGTGGAGCTTCACGCGCTCGGCGAGCTGGCGGCCGGAGCGCACCGGACCACGCTTCGGGCCGATGCGCTGCCGACGGGAGCATATCTGGTGCGGCTCACCGCCGGCGGGGACCGGATCTCCACGCGGCTCGTGGTTGCCCGGTAGACGCTAACAATTCCGGATGATCTGGTGTTAGATGCGCACGGCCTTCCGCGGGAGGCGCGTCCGATCCGTCGTCGACGGTCGCGACGCGCTCCCGCGGGATTGCCGGTCGGGGCCCGGTACGAGGCGCCCCGTTGCCGCGACATCTCCATCAGAACTCCACCTTCCGGATGCACGGACGCCATCTCCCCCCGTTGTTCGTTCTTCTTCTCGTGCTGATCGCGCTTCCGCTCCGCGCGCAGCTTCCGGCCGATATCCGCATCACCCCGAACATCGATGTTCACACGCTCGATGCCTCCATACGGATCGAGGCCTCCGCGTGCATTCGCCGTGGCCCGGAGCGATCCCCGGTCGGAGGATGGTGCGGGGCGCTTCGAGCTCGACTCGGCCGATGCCAGGACGTGATGCGCGGAGACGTATTGCGGGAGGCGCCACCATCCGCCACCGTGTGCCTTCACTCGATGCATTCATGGAGGTGCTGATGAATCGAAGCATGCTTCAAACCTTCGGGCGCGCGCGTTGGGCGGCCTGGCTCATCGCGCTGCTCCTTGCGCCCTGGTGCCAAGCGATGGCCCAGCCGGCCGCTGACCTGCGCGTCTCCCCCGTGGAGCCTGACAGCCGGATACTTCCGGCGGGGGCCGCGATCCAGTCCTCCGCCGCCCACGGCACCTCACGGCTGGTGGTGTGGGGGACCACGAGGAATCAGGCGCGTGACACGCTCGTCAACCTGCTCGTGACGCGCCTGCTGCGCGACGGCAAGGAGCCCGGCCCGGAGTGGGTCGTCTCCGGCCCGGAGGCCCGGCCGGAGGGATTCGTCAAGGTGCTTCCGACCGACGGCGCGTTCGTGGTGATCTGGAACGATACCCGCCAGCGTTTTCCCGGCGTCTACCTGCGCCGCGTCGGTCTGGACGGCGCGCCGCTGGAGCCGGAGCGGAGGATTTCCGGGAACTACGTGCTCGCGTCGATCGGTAACCCCGAGCTCCCGCTATGGATCGCCTTCGGCACGCCGGCGAGCGGCTGGGGAATCGCGTGGCAGGGCGCGGGTGAGACCTATTTCGGTATCGAAATCACGTCGCGTGGACTTCCGCGCGACAGCGCCTTCGCCTTCGGAGGGCGGGGGCTGCGGAGCATCACGTACAGGAGTCGCCCCGATATCCTTCTGCTCGTGCCGAAGGATGCTCCCGGTCGCATCCTCTACCGGACCGGCCGCTACGATCGCGAGACGATTCCCGCCGAACGGTTGAGCCGGTCCTTCTATCTGGAACCGGATCTCCGGCTCGTCAGCGTGATCGGGTCCAGGGTAAATTTCTACGCTACCCCGTTCGCCGCTGTCTCGACCCGCTCCGTCGCCGTTCCGGCGATCGACAGCGCAGCACTCGCCGTCGTCACGGCCGACTCGACCGGTCGATACCTGATCTATCTCGGCATGGTGAGCAATGTCACGGGCGATGCCGGAGGAGTCCGACGGATCACGTTCTATCGCGCATTCCTCGATAGGGATTCGGCCTCCGAGCTCGAGGTTGCGTACGACCAGGGGCTTGCCTATGGAAGGATGTTCGACGGAGGATCGTTCTACTCCTACATAGGCGCGTATCAGGGCACCGAGTGCTCCAATACTTCGGTGATGGGATTCGACTGGTACCTCGTCGAGTACTACCACGGCGATCCGCTGCAACCGCGGGACGTCCTTACGAGCTTCGGCGTCGACGAGCGGGGGCGTCTGGTCACCACCGACGCCGAACTTTCCGGACTGGCCTCTCCGATTAACTGCCTTCCCGCTGCTCCGGAGACCGTGCGACGTGCTCCGAGCGACTCATCGAGCCGGGTTTCGGACACCATCGGCACGGCGAGAGTGACGCTTGAAACCCCCTGCGGTTCCCTTCCGGTCAATGGATCGCAGACGGCTCCGGGCATCATGCATCGTGGCGATACGCTGCTGGTCGAGTGGATGCACGAGGCGCGCGCCGTTCGGCTCGCAACCTGGGACGGCCGGCGGCCGGGAACGATCGAGTGGACGCTGGAGCCCCGGAAGCAATCGCCGGTGACCGCACCCAATCTGCCGGGCGCAACCGCATCGACGTCGAGGAACTCCGTGGAGATCGCGGCGCGCCAGCACGAGCGCGGCGGCTTGGTGTCCGTGCTACGGGAGCTCAATGGCAGCTACAGCTACTGGCGGACCCCGAAGGTCTATTATCCGTGCGAGGTACGGAGCTCCGACCTGACGATCTACTCGGTCGAGCGCTCGGCGGCGCGCACGGTGATCTTCTCGGCTTCCTCCTACGATTATGGCGACCCGGACAGTTGGTCCGAGGAGTCGACCACCGCCGAACTGCACGGCTATGATCCCTCGCGCCAGGAGATGCTGATCCGCACGCGTACCGAGTGGGGCAACAAGGACTCCCTGATCGCACTCGACAGCTCCGGCGCGCGTGCATGGACAATGCCGGTACGCGGCTCCGGCGAGTTCCTCCCGATCGGACGCCGGGACTACATCCGTATCGTCGGCGCCACGGCGCAGCACGAGAGGGATGGAGATACCATCGGACGATTCGATCTCACGCGCCTCGATGGATCCGTGACGCGCGTGCTCAGAAACGGGGACATTCTCCGCCATGCGCAGCTTCCTCGCGAAGGATCGCGCCCGATCCGTTTCGTGGTCGAGCGATGGAGCGTCGACGGAGCGCGCCGCGCCGCGCGGACCATCGAGATCCCCACGGCGATGGCCGATCCCGTGATGATCGAGAGTCCCGAAGACTCCTCCCTGATGCTGCTGTACGTGCGTGACGGAGTGCGGATGACCCGCCTGACGCGATCGCTCGACCCGGCCGTTCAGGACAGTCTGATCTCCAGCGCGCGTTCGGGCATTTCTCATCCATCGGCGGTGATCGTTGGCGACACGCTGTACGCGGTGTGGGAGGATACGCGCAACGGCGCGCCGGATATCTACGGCAACCGCGTGGCGCTCACGCCGATGCGGGACACGACCGCCGATACCACGGGAGGTCCGGCGGCAAGGATCACGGAGCACGATGCCGTCATGCGCGGCGTGTCGTCGATCGATGGTGTGTATCCGAACCCGGCCTCCGGCGATGCCTACGTGGAGGCGCGGATTGTCGAAGCGGGGACGATCGAGCTGATCGACGCTCTCGGGCGCGTGGCGCTGAGCGTTCCGGTGGCCGGATGGCGCGGCGTGCAGCGGATAACACTGCCGGTGTCCGAGCTGCGGAGCGGGGCGTATCTGGTCCGGCTGCGCGGCGGCGGCACTACCGCCATCGCGCGACTGATGGTGACGCGGTGAGCGATCCACATCCCAGGATAGGTACAGGAGTCGACCTTGATCGTGGTGCAATCATCGAACAATCTCCTCCGGGGCATGCTTGTCCTGATGGCGCTCATGCTCGCCATCGGCGCGGCACGTGGCCAGGTGCTCGGCGACATCCGCATCTCACCGGAGGATCCCGACAGGATGGTGCTTCCCGACGGCATTCGCGTCGAGGCGTCCGCGCGTATCGGGGAGGCACGTCTGGTGGTGTGGGGATCGACCAGGAATCTCACGCGCGACACGACCGGAACCGTGCTCCTGATGCAGGCACTCCGTGGCTCGGCGATGGTCGGACAACGGCTCGCGCTGACCGGGACGAAGTCCGCGCCATCGGGGTTCGTGCAGATCATTCCGCTGGCCGATCGTTTCATCGTGCTCTGGAACGACTTCCGGAGCAACGATCCCGGACTCTACGCCCGTACCGTCGGAATCGACGGGAATCCGCTCGGCGACGAGCGCCGGCTCTGCCCCATCGTGTTCCCCGGGAAAGGAGAGCGTTTCCTGACCACGCTCGGAGATCACGTCAGGGGCGTCGCGATTCTGGCGGCCCTGCAGGGAGGAACGGTTTACGCCCTCCGGCTCAACGGTGCCGGAGAACCGGTGGGGGATATCGTGCGTGTCGGCGCGGGCGTTCGCGGTTTCCTGACCTACTCCGCATTGCCGGGGAGCGTTCTCGTGCAGGCGAACGGTGGGGGAGGGAGACTCGTCCGTGACGACGGAGCGATCGACCCGCGTCCGGTTCCGGAGGGAAGGCTCGACGGATCGTTTCATCTCCTCGGAGACACATCGGTCATCACGATCGCGGGAAGCGAGCTCCGTTTCTATCGCAATCTCTTCGACGCCGATCCCGCGCGCACGCGCGACATTCCGGCGCTGGACAGCGCCTATCCGGGGACGGCGCTCGTCGCCGTGGATTCCTCGGGGGACACGGTGGTCTATTTTTCCGTGGCGCGCGCCGAGGAGCGACGCAATCCCGCCACGCCGCAGGTGCCGGCGTACAGAAGGGTGACGGCGTACGCGGTGCGACTGGTGTCGCCGGATTCGATCGCGCCGCCGGATCGTATCGATGAATATGTCCAGAACAACGAACATGTTCAGGATCCGGATCCGATCTTCCACAACGGCGGGGCCGATATTCGCGGAGGATGCTCGAATACCGCGCAGGTCACGGTCTGGTTCCGCGTCACGCAATATTATCACGCTCAGCCGATTCCGGAAGAGGGGCGCGCCGCGGTCGTTGCCAGTCTCGACTCGAACGGGAGATACAGCTTCGTGTATGTCGGCGAATCGAGCACGGATCCCTCCCGGACATTCAGCCGGGGCGGGTTTCTCGGCGCGTGCATCCCGGCCGACACCGCGCATCCGCGCAGGGTCGTCGGCGATTCGCTCACGGGCGTGGTCGACTCCACCAGCGGGCCCGGCGTCACGCTCCTCGACACGATGGCACATGTGCCGCCGAGGATCTCCGCGTTCGATCCGCGGCTCGTGCTCCGTGGCGATTCGCTGCTGGTCGCGTGGCGCCACGGCGCCGATGAGCTCTTCTCGATGAGCCTCGACCGAAGCGCGCTCTCCGGCGGCGCCCCGGTTCGCCGCCAGCTCGAGCTCCTCTCCTCGCGCGTGATCGCGAACTATATCCCCTACCCGTACACCTACAGCATCAACACGTCGAACTGGTCGCGTCAGGATACCCTTCTGGCCTATGGCGGCCGCATGACGCTGGTGAGCATCACCGCGACGCGCTACGACGGCGTCGGCTACGTGGTATATCCGGCCACGCCCCGTTCGGAGGAATTCTATCAGTGGGCCACCACGCTCGACGTCGTCGGGGCTGAGGGATGGAAGGCGATCTTCGCGGCCAGCACGATCCGTGGCGGCGGTGCCTGGGCCGGCTCGAGCATCGGCGTTCGCGTTCACGGATGGGATCCGAACCGTCGCGAGCTGCTGGTGCGGCTCACCCGCGAAGGGGTCCCGACCGACTCGCTGATCGCCGTCGGCGCCGACGGCACCCGACGCTGGAAGGTCTCGGGCCCGGGATTGACCGACACGGTTCTTCCGGTCGACAGCCTCGAATATCTCACCATCTCGGGAGGTGTCGGACGGTATATCCGTCGCGGCGACAGCATCGGCCGGATCACGGTCCCACCGGGAGATAGTGCAAGCTATCAGCGGCTTCTCGGGCGCCGGATACTGCACAGCCGCCTGGTTGGCGATACGCTGATGCTGACGGTGCTCGATCGCGGCGGCACGTGGCGCGGACAGGCGCGTCTGGTGCTCACGGGGCTCGTCGGGAAGCCCTCCATTCTCCAGAATCCGGCCGACTCGTCGCTCATCGTACTCTACTCCGACGGAGAGATCCGGGCGCTCGAATACTCGCCGGAGCGCGATCTTCCCTCCCGGTCGCCATGGGTGATCAGCCATGGGCTTCGCGGAGCAAGCGCTCCCTCCGGAGTGATCGTCAACGACACGCTCTTCGCGGTCTGGACGGATACCCGTGACCGATACCCGGTGATCTACGGTCACGCCACGCCGCTGCGTCTGCTCGTCGACATCCCGCCCATCGAGGAGCGATTCATCGGACTGACCATCGCACCCACACCCGCCCTCGGGCCGGTGAGCGTCTCCTTCGATCTGGAGAAGCCGGCGCCGGCGATCCTGGAGGTGTTCGATGTGCTCGGACGTCTGGTGATGCGAAACGATCTCGGAGAGCTCGATGCCGGTGGGCATCGGGCCGGCGTCGACGCTGCCCCGCTCGTTCCCGGCGTCTATACGGTCAGGATCTCGGCCGGCGATGCCCGTCCCTCCGGGCGGTTCATCGTTCAGTGACGGATGCCGGAGGGAGAGATGGCGGACCGGCATCATTCACCCGCCGGTCGGTTCCCTCGGCGCTGGGTCGGGATCTGGACGGCGCGTATCTTAGGGAAATCCGACCGGGGCCTCCGGTCCGGCGTCCTTCTCCGATCGATACAACCTCCTACCGAGATATGGCAACCTTGACACCTTCCGATTTTCTCGCCGCGGCCAAGCGGCGCCATGAGCGGCTCGTCGAGATCCGCCGCACCCTCCACGCCAATCCGGAGCTCGCCTTTCAGGAGTTCGAGACCTCCAAGCTCGCCGCCTCCGTGCTCCAGGAGCATGGCATCGACGTTACCTCCGGCGTGGCCACGACCGGCGTGGTCGGCACGCTCAAGGGGAGCAGGGGGGAGAAGGAGAAATGCGTGGCGCTGCGCGGCGACATGGACTGTCTGCCGATTCAGGAGGAGACCGGCCTTCCGTTCGCCTCGCGCAATCCCGGCAGGATGCACGCCTGCGGCCACGATGCCCACACCACGATGGCGCTCGGCGCGGCGATGATCCTCTCGGAACTGCGCGAGCAGATCGACGGCACCGTGAAGTTCCTCTTCCAGCCGAGCGAGGAGCTGCTCCCCGGCGGCGCCTCGGTGATGATCGCCGACGGCGCGCTCGACGGGCCGAAGGTGGACGCGATCTTCGGCCAGCACGTGGCCCCGATGGTCCCGGCCGGCGCCGTCGGGTTCCACCCCGGCGCGATGATGGCCTCGGCCGATGAGATCTACATCACCATCCGCGGCAAGGAGGGACATGCCGCGATGCCGCAACTGTCGATCGATCCGATCGTGGCCGCCTGCGAGCTGGTGATGGCGCTGCAGAAGGTGGTCTCCCGCACGCTCGATCCGTTCCAGCCGGGAGTGCTCACCATCGGCAAGATGGTCGGCGGATCGGCCACGAACATCATTCCGGGAGAGGTGAAGATCGAGGGGACGCTCCGGGCCATGAACGAGGAATGGCGCGCCCAGGCGCACCGCCGGATCGAGGATATCATCAAGGGGGTCTGCCTCGGCAACGGCACCAGCTACGAGCTGGATATCCGGCTCGGCTACCCCGCGCTGCAGAACGATCCCTGGGCCACCCGCTTCGCGCAGCAGGCCGCGCGCGATCTGCTCGGCGAGCGCGCCGTCTTCGATGCCCCGCCGATGATGGGCGCCGAGGACTTCGCCTACTACCTGGAGAAGGTGCCGGGCACCTTCTGGTGGATCGGCGCCGGCACCGCCGAGCAGGGATGCGTGGCCGGGCTCCACAACCCCCGATTCACCATCGACGAGTCGATCCTCCCGGTCGGCTCGGCTCTGATGGCGTGGGTCGCGTATAAGTACCTCGAGGAGAATTGAGAATTGAGAATGTAGAACCATGAAATCAGTGCCGGATCGGGAACCGGATCGGGAACCGGATCGGGAACCGGATCGGGAACCGGACGGGAACCGGACGGGAACCGGACGGGAACCGGACGGGAACCGGGTGTGCGGGGATGAGGGGGGCGGTGATTTCGGGGGATCGATATGACGAAGGCCGCTTCCCGTTGGGGGAGCGGCCTTCGTCGTTGTTGCGCTGAATGTCGGCCGGCGCGCGTCGACGCGCCGGAGGTGACACGATCTCTCAGAAGAGATAATTGACCGTCACGCCGCCGTAGAACGCGCGGGCCACCGCCGGCGCGTAGTAGCGCTTGTCGGCCGCGTTGAAGGCGAGGGTGCCGGAATACTTCGTGTCGGTCAGGTTGTCCACGCCGGCCATCACCTCGCCGGCGATGTGGCCGCCGAGCGTCAGACGGTAGCCGACCTTCGCGTTGAGCAGGGAGTAGGGATCGCTGTAGATCGAGTTGTCGTCACGCATCGGCATCTTGCCGACGTACTGATAGGTCGCGTTGAGATAGACGCCGATATCGGTCGCCAGATCGAGTCCGGCGTTCATCAGCGTCGGGGCCACGCCGGTGACCTCCTTGCCGGAGTAGTCGTTGGCGCCGAGCACGTAGGTGTCGAACTTCGCCTTGTTGTAGGTGAAGTTCACCCAGGGGCGGAGCGTGCTGATGCCGGAGACGTCGCCCTCGTTGAAGATCAGGTAGGACGCGCCGATCTCGGCGCCGGTGTAGGTGCTCTTGCCGGCGTTGACGAACGCCGTCACGCCGGAGACGGTCTGCTGCACCAGCGCGTCGGTCACCGCCATGTTGAAGAGGGTCACGTCGTAGCCGAGGCGATCGTCGAGGAAGCTGCCGCGGCTGCCGAGCTCGTAGCTCATGTTCCGCTCCGGCTTCAGGTCGGTGTTGATGTAGCTCGGAAGGTTCACGCCGGTAAGGGTGATCTGGCTAGCGATCGGCGGCGAGAAGCCGCTGCTGACCTGCACGAAGGCCGAGATCTTGTCGCCGAAGGTGTGGATGAGCGCCACCCGCGGGGTGATGGCCGGATCGAAATCGCTGGTGCCGTTGAGGTTCGGCTTCAGCATGTCCAGGTTCCGGTAGCGCACCAGGTTATAGCTCGCCCCGGCCACCAGCGACGTGTTCTCGATGATCTCCGCCTGCCCCTGCAGGAAGATGTTGGTCTGATACGCATTCACCTCGTTGTCGCCGATGATCGCGCCGGCCACGCCGTCGTCGGAGATCTTGTAGGCCTTGCTGACGTTGTAGTTCGCGTTGAACTCGGCGCCGAGATCGAAGCGGGCGCCGATGGTGCCGAACGTCGGCTGGTAGGTGAACATGGTGCGGCCGCCGTACTTGGTCTGCGCGCTCCGGGAGTACCGCGGCTCCACCGGGCTGATCTTCGAGACGTTCGCGGCGAAGAGGCTCGTCGCGTTCGAGAAGTCCGAGGTGAAGTTGTAGGAGTGGGAGACCGCCATCCTCGTCAGCTCCTCCTGAAGGCCGATATCCTTGGCGATGTACGGAGCGAACGCCGAGGTCGGGCTGTCATGGTAGGTGAGGCTGTCGAGCTCGCCGGCGTAGTTGTCGTTGATGTAGCCGTAGTTGGCCAGCACCGAGACCGTCTGGCGCTCGTTCAGGAAGAAGTCGGAGGCCACGGTGGCGAAGTTCTTCAGCGAGCTGGAGTGCTCGCGGTATCCTTTCACCTCCTGGTGACCGTAGCTGACGTAGGCATTGGCGTTGTCGCCGGCGCCGGTGAACGTGGTGTTCGTCCGGAGCAGGCCGAAGGAGCCGGCGGTGACCGACTGGCCGAGCGAGGTGGTGCCGTAGGAGGCCTTGCGCGTGCCGAGCAGCACCACGCCGCCCAGGTTCGCGCCGTAGATGCTCGATGCCGGACCGCGGACGATCTCGGCGCGGCCGAGCGACATCACGTCGATATCGTCGAGCGTGGTGGTGCCGTCGGCGTCGGTCAGCGGAATGCCGTTGAGATAGACCTTCACGCCGCGGATGCTGAAGCGGCTATACGTTCCGATACCGCGGATCAGAATGTTCGACTGCGAGGAGGAGCTGCGGACGTTCATCAACACGCCCGGGGTCAGGTTGAGCGTGTTCTGAAGGTTGACGCCGCTGTTCCGGTTGAAATCCTCGGCCGTCAGCAGCGAGACGGCCGCCGGGGTCTTCAGCAGCTTCCGCTCGGCGGCCAGATCGGTCACCCGCACCTCGTTGAGCATGATGTTGGTCGGCGCCATCTGGATGAAGAGCGCCTCGCCGGAGGCTGGCAGCGTCACCTCTTTCGGCGCGTAGCCGATCAGGCGCACCGTGATCTTTCCGACCTGTCGCGACGGTGCAAGGGTGAACCTTCCCTGCGCGTCGGTGGTCGCGTGCCCGGCGTTCCCCTCGGCCAGGATGGTTGCCCCGGCAAGGGGGCTCTGGGTCTCCTGGTCCACCACCGTCCCTCGGATCGTCGTCTGCGCCATCGCCGCCAGCGGCAGCAGCAGCGCACAGAACGCGGGTAGATACCTAGCAAATCTCATATCGGTCCTGTTGGATAACTGATGAGCGCGCGCCGCCCTCCCTGGTGCGGCGCGCCGGCGAGTCCCTCCCCCAAGAGCCCCCGCCAGAGAATGATCCATTGTGCCGTGTCGTGCCC
>JBEHWX010000148.1:0-10851 GCA_048498995.1 Bacteroidota bacterium | reverse complement strand
TTTCGCTGGTTCGTGCATCGCGAGGCAGCGGAGCTTGGACTGCGCGCGCGAGGAGTCGGAGCATGGTTCGATGGATCGTCATGGCTCGGGAATACGTTGGGGGAAGCGCCACGTGGCTGGCGCGCGATCGTGCCGGCGGAGTCTACGAAGAATCGCCGGAAGTCGCGCCGGCGGCACCGGTGCCAACCCCGCGTACCGTCGGGCCGCGCGAGCGCGGCGCGGGCCTATTGTCCGGAAGACGTGATACCCCAGGGTGTGGCGGGAGATGGATTATCGCGATCGCGAAAAAACTTCCGATCGGGGGTGTAACCGGACTCCCGGAGCCGTGTCTTGCCAGCGTGAGAGGATGACATGGGATAGCGTGGTTCGGGTTGGCACGGGAAGGGGCCGAACGAACCGCCCTCGGCAAGCCGGAGATTCTCCCGCTCGCTTTGAGATCCCGAGGCCGTCGTGGGTCGGCTGCGTATCCTTTCTCAGGAGCCTTCGTTCGTTTTTGGGGTTGTTCGGCCCGAACGTTGGCTTGCGGGCCGGGATGCTCCCCCCGGCCCGCATTCTTTTTGTCCGCCCCGATCGCCACATCTCCCCGGCCCCGCCATTTCCCCGAAATGGCCGGAATTCCTCCCGGAACCCTCCCGAATCCCCGCCTCGCCCGCCCTCGTTAAAAAACTTTTCGATACCGAGTAACAAACCGTGGAGCTCACGGGTAGATTGAAGCGGTTTCGGGCGCATGTAAATGAAGCATGGGGGCGTCCGAGGCAGATGATGCGTGCCGGCATGGATGGCGTAGCCACACCATGCCGGCATCATCGTTCCAGCAACTACCGATCGACATGCAGCGCGCACTTCCTCTGATACTTGCCATCGCCGCGATCCTCCTGATCGGAGCGGTCAGCGAGCGTCCTCCGACATTTCGTGGCCCCGCGACCCCGGCGGCTCCCATCTCCGAGAACCGGCAGGCCCGACACCCCGGGACCTTCCAGAGGAGCGGGACTGTCGGCGCGCGGGCCATTCACGCGTCCGACATCGTTCGGACCCCATCGCCGGAGCTCGCCGAGCGCGATCCCGGCGCGGCCGAGATCGTCCCGCCCGGCGACTGCCGCGTCTGCCCCGCCGCGGAGCCCGCCGGAAGCACCGGCGGACCTTCGGCCAGCGCCCGGCCCGAGCCGTCGCGTCGTGCCTCCACGGCCGCGCGTGGCGCGGAGTCCGAGCGCGCCACCGGCAAGAGCGGCATCTGGCTGATGGAGCGTCGCGGCGCCGGATGGAGCGCGCCGGTGAACGTGGCCGCCGAAGGGCCGTGCGTCATCGACATCGAGAGCTCCCTGCGCCGCCTTCAGGAGCGTCGCTGCGACCATCCGGTGGTCGTGATCCGTCGCGCCGGCGGCGGCGAGACCGGTGGCGAGATCGGGCCGGGAGGGCCCGACGGGCGCTGATCGTGCGCGCCCCTCGCTGAAAGCGTATCGTATCGCGATCCTCTCCCTCCTCCGAGCGTGGCGGGTGGAGAGGATCGCCGTTTTCACTCCCGCCTCCACGTCTCACTCCACGCCATCCGCACCCGCAACCACGCGTCTGCATCACCACGACGCTCACCCCGGCGCGCTCCGCTAAACCTCGTACCTCCGCCGGCGTCACTTCTCGACGACTCTCCTCCCTCCCTCGGTCACCGATCCGCGAGCGATCGCGGCCCTGCGCGGCGGCCTCCGGGACTCGGACGAGGGATGTCGCCGAACGATCTCCACGGCGCCCGAACCGCGCGAGCCTCTCAAGACCGAACAAGCTCAGACCGATGCATAAATCCCTGTTCCGGGTCGCGATGCTGGCGGCCCTTCCCCTGATGATGATGGCCGGCTGCGATGGGATCGACCTGTCGCCGGTGGCCGGCGTGATCGATTCGACCTTCGCCGATCCGAGCGCGCCGTCCGTGGCCGGCACGTACATCGTGGTTTTCAACGACAACGCCACGCAGTCGTCGGTGGCCGATCTGGTGAGCCGCTTCATCGACGTCGGGCTCTCCTCGAACCGGGAGGGGAGCCGGTTCCTGAACGTGCTCAACGGCTTCGTCGGCACCCTTTCCGGGAGCGATCTGGCGCTGCTGCGCGCCGATCCCCGCGTGATCTACATCGAGCCGGATTATCAGGTGCAGCTCTCCGTCCCCGGCATGCAGTACACCACGACCACCCGGCAGTCGATCCCCTGGGGGATATCGAGGATCGGCGGCTCGCGCGACGGCACCGGCAAGCGCGCGTGGATCGTCGACACCGGTATCGACCTGTATAATTCCGATCTGAACGTCGATCGGTGGCTGAGCCGGAACTTCGTCGGCGACGGCCATCCGGACGCCATGGACGGCAACGGCCACGGCACGCACGTGGCCGGCATCATCGGCGCGCGGGACAACACGATCGGCGTGGTTGGCGTTGCGCCGAACGCCACGCTCGTGGCGCTGCGCGTGCTCGACGATCGCGGCGCCGGCACCTACTCCTCGATCATCGCCGGACTCGATTATGCCGCCGCCCACGGCGCCCCCGGCGACGTGATCAACATGAGCCTCGGCGGGCCGGCCTCGCGCGCGCTGGACGACGCGGTGCGTCGCGCCGCCGCGCGGGGACTGAAGGTGGCGATCGCCGCCGGCAACAGCGCCACCGATGCCTCCTGGAGCTCGCCGGCGCGCCTGAACGTGTCGGGCGTCTACACCGTGTCGGCCATCGACCGGCAGGACCGGCTGGCCTCCTTCAGCAACTACGGGCGTCCGCCGGTGGATGTGGCCGCGCCGGGCGTCGACGTGCTCTCGACGCGGGTCGGCGGCGGCGTGCTTTACATGAGCGGCACCTCGATGGCGGCCCCCCATGTTGCCGGTTTGCTGCTGTTCGGTCCGCTCTACGGCTCCGGCTACGCCCGGAACGATCCCGATGGGTCGGCGGATCCGATCGCGCATTGGTAACTTCGCATCGTCTCGCAACCCTGCCCGGGCGGAACCAACGACGGCATCACGCATTCGACCGCGTGATGCCGTTGTCCGTTATCGGAAGGCTCCCATCCTGCCGCATGCATTCATCGCCGCAGATAGTCGCAGAGAAGTCCCTGGAAATGGTGAACGCCGTTTTCCCGCTTCACCGAGAAGCGTCCGCGATCGTAGATGCCGGCGGTCATGTTCTTCCAGACGATCTCGCAGAGCTCGATATCCTCCACCTGGATCTCGTCGCTGAAGCTCATCGAGTCGTGCAGCGTGCTCCAGGATTCCGGCGTTCCGGGATCGGGGAAATACCACTCGAAGATCGTGAGCGTGCGGTCGTGGGAAATGGGGACGATCACGTTGATCTGGAGCATGCCGAGGTAGATGTTCAGCATGAAGTTCGGGAAGATCCAGTAGTAGTTGGCCTGCGCGTCCCCCTCGAGCGAGGTGTAGTGGCGCCCCTGCGGATCCTCCCCCCGCACCGGGCGGATCGGCGCGTGCTGCCGGGAGTGATAGCGTCCGGTCTCGACCCGATAGTTCTCGTAGTCGAGCTCCTTGAACAGCCCCGGATGCCCCACCGGAACGTGATATCCCTCCAGGTAATTGTCGATGTAGAGCTTCCAGTTGGCCGTCAGGTAATAATCCTTCCGCTCCACGCGCCGCATTCCCTCGAAATCGAATTTCGCGGTCTCCTCCGGAATGGCGCCGAGCCATTCGAGCAGGGGAGGGGCGTCCGGGGCCATGTTGACGAACGCGAACGGTCCCCAGGTCTCCACGCGGATCGGCTTCAGGCCGTGATCGCACGGATCGAAGCAGGCCACTCCCTCGAACTCCGGCGTTCTGAGGAGGGTGCCGTCCAGGCCGTAGAGCCAGCCGTGGTAGCCGCACTGCAGCGACTTCCGGTTGCCGCTCCCCTTGGCCACCGTGCCGGCGCGATGGCTGCAGACGTTGTAGAAGGCGTGAAGCGTCCCCTCCAGATCGCGCGTGAGGACCACCGGAACGCCGATGATATCGACGGCGACGAAGTTGCCGGGGAAGCGGAGCTGGTCGAGCGAGGCGGCGAACTGCCAGGTGCGGCGGAAGATCTTCTCGCGCTCCAGATCGAGCATGGCCGGATCGGTATACCAGGAGGCCGGGATGGTCGTTGCCCGGGACAGATCGGGCTCGTACTGAAAGGAGAGATCGTGCATGCGCGCTCCGTGGCTGCGTGAACGGTTGAATGAGCTGTGGCGGCATGCCGGCCGGCGCGGATGCTCCCGAGGAGCTCGAGCGTTCCGCGGAGCTCGAGCATCCCGTGCCGCGCGAAGGATGCATGTCGCGGCGGCAAAGGTATCCATTGGCGCCGTATGTGCGCCTCGGGCCGGCGCGGCGCGGGTCCCGATGACGCGCCCCCAGCGCCGAAGCTCATGATCGTGCCCGTGGCGCCTTGAAGTGAGCGCGGGAAGGCGTATCATGTCGCCGAAGGCTCGCGCGGAGCCCGATCCGCTCGCTCCGAGGAAACAAGGCAACCGAAAATGCTCCGTCGATTCCGACCATATCCGCTCATCGTGGCGCTCGCGCTCTGCGCCGTGGCGTCGACATCGCTCTGGCTCTCCTCCTGCGCCTCGTTCAACTCCACGTGCCGCAAGCATCGTCTGGTGCTCCTCTCCGGACGCGACTCGCTGCCGGTCTATCCGTTCACGATCGACGTCGGCGAGATCGGCATCGAACAGGCTTGGGCGTCCGACGTGCTGACGGAGGTGGAGGGGGGGAAGATCGTGCGGCACGAGGAGGAGTGCTGGGCCGGCGGTCTGGACTCGATGGTGCGCGACGTGATGGCCGATTACTTCGACGCCATCTCCCGCGTGTCGACCGCCAGCAGCATCGGCCCCGGAGGGTGGACCGACTATGTCGTCACCGGACGGATCGTGGAGATGGTGGCGCCGAAGGGAGAGCACGCCCGCGTGGCGATGCGGCTCACGGTGCAGGAGGGAAATCCGGCGGTGCGCGCCGACCGGGCGATCTTCACCCGGCTGTACGTGGACTCCGCGGCGCCGCGGCTCGGCTCGTTCATGGATCTTCCGGTCGCCTACAGCCACGCCGTCGGACGGATCGCGCGTCGGGTGCTGCGCGACATCGATTCGGTGCGTGGCGCGCGTCGGCCGATGATGGCCGAGCAGCCGCAGCAGTTCGCCGCCACCGCGGCGGCGCCGCGTCGCGGTGAGCTCCGGCTGGTGGTGACCGCGTCCAATCGTCGCGGCACGATCACCGTGGTCGACTCGGCCGGCGGCTCGACGGTCCACAGGATTTCGGGCGTCACCAGGATCGGCGAGGTTCCGGCCGCGACGCTCAGCTTCACGTTCGAAGAGGGGGGAGCGCGCATCCCCGGCACGGTGCAGATCGGTCCGGATCCGAAGCGATGCGAGCTCCGGCTGTTCCGCAACGGCGTGCTTCTGACGAGCCTTCCCACGCGCGACTGCGAGCGCTTCCGCGCCTGGCGCCAGGGGCTTCAGTTGCAGTGAGCGTGGCGTGGAAGTAGCTCGGAGCGCTCACCGCCGAGGCACCATCGACGCCCATCGAGATTGTCACGATGCTGGCCGAAGATGCGGTGACGCCGGCGCGCCAAGCGACGCGGAAACGGCCCGGCTTGCCGAACGATGATGCCCGTATAGAAGTGATCCTCCGTGGTGAGTGCCAGGCAATGGCTCGGCATGACATGGAGAAGTCCGTGCCGTGATGGGGTGCTTGATATCTCCAGCCAGGTGTAGCTCCCCTGGCTGGAGATATTCGTTTGTATCCTGAAGAAATCCGGAGCGCCTGGTGTGAGCTCCGCGTGTATCCGATGTATGGAGTGTACACGCATACGTCCACCTCCTCGGCGCTCGCTGGAGGGGCGGCCACGGGGGGCCGCCCGTACGAGTCGCGCATCGTTGGTCGCGCATCGGTAGGCGCACGTCTTCAGCGTGCGCGCATTGGCGAATGGCAGGGCAACCACGATGCTGCCCGTACGCTCCCGATTGCCGCGCAGTGGTAGGCGCACGTCTTCAGCGTGCGCGCTTTGACGGATGGCAGGGCAACCACGATGGCTGCCCGTACGAAGCGTTCGTCTGTCGACGTCTTCAGGTCCGGGCTTCCGACGTAGCTGTCCAGGCCATGCCGAATCTCCGAGCATACCCCTCACGCCACCTCTTCCTGATACACCGTCCCGATCATGTAATCGGTCAGATCGTCGTTCTCGATCACCTCGTGATAGACCACGCTGGCCGGACGCCCCGCGCCGCGCAGCTCGATCATCGTGAAGCCGTGGTTGTAACTCCCGCCGCGCGTGCCGAGCCGGACATCCCGTTTGAACGGAACCTCATGCTCATACTTCGGATGGCTGTACGGATCGTCCGTCGATGAGACGGGGACCGCGCCGTGGCCGATGCAGCGCCCCCGCTCGATTCCCATGAACGGCTCGAAGATCATCAGGTGATGCTCGTGTCCCCAGAGCGCCAGCGCGATCTTCCGCTGATGGCTCTTGAACGTGTTGAGCAGCCGCTGGTTCACCGAGTCGCGGTCGTCGCCGTCGCCGATCCTGTCGGTGGCCGAGAAGAACTGGTGATGCGAGAGAAGGATCGTCCGGCCGTGGAAGTCGGGATCGGCGATCCGGAAGAGCTGCCACTGGATCTCGTCGGGGCGGAGGTAGGTGGCCGGTGCGTCGAGGAGCGCCTTCGGCGAGAGCGTGTGGTCGTTGTAGCCGGTATCCATCGCCAGAAACTGCCAGCCGCCATCCTCGCTTCGCAGCGTGAAATAGCTGGCGCGCTGCCGTTGCGGTCCCTCATTGAGCTGGTCGATGAGCTCGTAGAAGCCTTCCCCTCCGGAATAGTAATCGTGATTGCCGGGGATGGTGAAGACCGGGATCGGCGTCCCGTCCGGCTTCCTGGCGTAGGTCCGCATCGGCTCCAGGAAATGCGCGCGGCATTCCTCCGGCGTGCCGGAGTAGTAGACATCTCCCAGGTGTACGATCAGATCCGGCTCCATCGAGACGAGCGCCTTGAGCACCACGATCGCCTCGTCACGCCCGGTTCCCCAGTCGGCCACCACGGCGATACGGGCGTTCGAGGGGATCTTCCACTCGATGATGCCGAAGCGGTGATCTCCCTTCCCCTCGTCATCGCGCGAGCCCTGCCAGGAGCGGTAGTAGGGCTGGCGCCGCATGGTGACGTAATAGCGGAGGTAGTTGGCGACCGAGGCCATCCAGCTCGTGAACGGAATTCCCGGCCGCTCCCTCAGCTCGCGACGTAGGAAGCTCTCCAGCGGCGTGTTCCTATCGCCGATCGCCTCGGCGAGCTGATGCGCCAGGGCCGATACTTCCGCGTCGCTCGATACCGGCTCCGTCGCGGCCAGGCCCAGATTCTGGCGCTGGGCCGATGGCGCTTCCGGCGCCCCGGTCAGCGCGGCGGGATCGGCCGCGGCGAGATATTCGGCGGTGGCGTCGACCGCCGGATCGGATGGCGAGGCAAGGGAAAATCGATGGCTTCCTTCCGTGCGTGCCGCGGCCTCGGCGGACGCCTCCGCGACCGCCGAGGCCCAGAGCGAGAGACGGCGGTCTCTGACCGAGATGAACTCCGACATGATGCTCTCCGATGGTGTGTTGATGCTGTCCGGTGCAATGGCGATGAAATGATCGGCGCGCTCCAGAGCCTGGCGCCGATCGTTCGCAACATTCTCGCAAAATTCGCACCGCCTCCGCCGGCGTGGCGCCTCCGTCACGATCGTCCCGGACGTGGCCTCAACATCGGCGTGCGCGGCCGCGGGACCCCTACGTACAAATCCGGTACTCGGGCGAAAATGGGCGTCGAAACCGCGTCGCGCGGGGCGATCGATGGTGTGCGTCGTGGTGATTCAACGGTACATCCCGCAACGTTTTCCGGGGGCTAGCGGGCACATCCTTTGCGCTTTTCCGGGAACGGTTGTCGATTCCGGCATCTCCTGATCCGGGAGCCCGGGCCGGGCAACGGCCATGGCTGAACGGAGGCTCCGCAATCGACGACCATTACTCGATCGAAGAAAATGCGGGCAGGAGCGCGGCGGCGGGCCGGGGAGCTTTCCCGGCCCGCCGCGATGTTGCTGTACCGGTCGAGACGCGTGATCTCCGGCAGCATCGCGAATGATGCTCCGACACCGTTTGCGGGGACGGGCGCCGTCCGGTCACTTCTCCGGGAAGATCGCCATGTCGAGCGGCGTGACGGTGGAGACGAGCTCCCACGCGCCGTCGCCGATGGCGGCTCCCTCGTGCGCCTGCAGCAGCCCGACGCGGAAGAGGGCGCCGGGGAGGCTTCTGGCCTCGCGCAGCCTCGCCGATGGCGGCAGGAGCACGTAGCAGAAGAGGCGCCCGTTGCGGTGAAGCTCGATCCGGTCGGGGCCGGCGGCGATGAAGGGGCCGGCCCAACGTGGCGCCTGGCCATCGGAGCCGTTCAGCGCGCAGGAGCCCCGGAGCGGAATGCGCCACCCGCCATTTCCGCCGATCGGCTCGATGCGGTCGGAGGCTCCCCGGCCGGTCCCGATCACGAACCGATCGTCCGGGACGATGATCTCGAAATCGAAGCCGACCAGCTCCTCGGCTCTCGGCTCGAGCTCCCGCATCTTCTTCTCGATGAGCCCTCCCACGATGTGCAGCGCGATCCGGTCGATGAAGGGGGGGAGCGGCATCATGTGCGACTCGGCGAGCATCGCGGCGATCCGTGCACCTAGCAGCCCGAGCCCGCGATGAAGATCCTTGCGGTAGCTGGCTTCCTCCTCCTCGGTGAGCCCGACCGGCTCGCGCGACGGTGGATTCCCCAGGGGAGTTGCCGGCGTAATCAGCCCGCATCCCTCCAGAAACTCCCGGGCGCAGCGCCGCGCGAAGGGGATCTCGAACCGGCCGGGAATTCGGGAGGTGAACCCTCCGAAGCCGTAGACGAGCCCGCCTGGGAGCCGCACGATCCTTGCATCGCTCCCGGATGCCACGTCGATCATCGGCGCTATCGCGATCAGCTTGCTGTTGGCGTGCTTCCCCTCGAGCCCCATCGCCAGATCCATGGCGATGAAGAGGAGCATGCGGTGAAGCTCGTCGAGATGCGGAATCGGTCCCCGCTTCGGCGTCGGCACCAGTGATTCCACGTTGGCCAGCATCTGGCCGAGAAGGGCCTTGCGCGCCGGATCGTTCTCGCACGCATGCTCCTCGGTGAGCACCCGGCGCAGCTCGGTCCGAAGCGTCAGGCCGCCGGCGGGGATGGCCGCGTTGATCGTGTCGGCGCGGAGGATGCCGACGATGAACAGCTGCAGCCCGCGGAGCCGCGCGTTGTCGGCCGGGATCGGCGGCAGCGACGTGATGTACGATCGTACGCGATCGCGCAGCTCGAAGCGCTTGCGGGTCAGGAAGACTTTGTCATCCTCGATCGCGCGTGCCTCGTCGAGAATCGCCACGCCGAGGGAGCCGAGGTGGGGAAGAAGGCGATCGAGGGAGGAGCTTTCCGGCGTCTCGTACCAGTGCTTCAGTCCGAAGAAGCTCCGCCTGCGGAGCTCGGTCCGGCGGTGCACCGGAAGGTCGAGCACGGTGGGCCCGTCGCCGTCGACGGCCGGATCGACGAAGATGATCCGCCGGTCGCAGAGCTCCTCGGGATATTGCGCGTCGATGTGCGCGGCCATCCGGAACGCCTCCCGGATCGGCTCGTTGTTGAAGACGCCGCCGTCGACGAAGGTGAAGTTGTAGGAGGTTTTGCCGGCCAGCTCCGGCGGCCAGGAATCGGCTCCGTACTCGAAGGCCATCCGCTCCAGCACCACCGGCTCGAATGCACCCGGGAACGCCCCCGCGGCGATGACGGTGGCCGCGATCCTTCCCCAGCAGCGTTGGCTGGTGAGCGATCCGAATTTTCCTTCGACCTTCGCGTCGGCGTGATATCGGATCCATCGCCGCGGATAGATGTTCGGATCCTTCACCTCCTCGGCGCTGAGAGTCGTGAAGTTCAGGTCGAAGACCCTCAGCTCCCGATGCGTCCGGCTGGTGAGGCCGTCGAGCAGGCCACGCATGCCCACATCCACCGCGTCGAGATCGTGACGCGCGTCGGCCACGATCGGGGTGAGATTGGACAGGGCGCAGGCGAAGAGGACGCGATCGGAGAGAACGCGCCGGTCGCCGAGGCCACGCTTCTCATCGAAGCCGAGTCGACCACGCGCGAGCTCCTCCAGGAAGCCGCGATCGAGCACGCCGGCGGTGCTCCGCATCCGCGCCCTCGTCGAGCTGATGGGGGATCCATCACTGCCGAGGCCGAGCAGCCCCTCGATCGTCACCTCTTCCCCCCAGATCTCTCTCTGTACATCCTGCATCACCTGCGCGGCCACCAGATCTGCGCGTCGGCATTCGTCGAGCCTCGTGAACTCACCGCCGAACTCCTCCCGAAGGCGTGCCTCGGCCGCCTTCTCCTGCATTTCGGTGCGCGCGACAAGGGAACGGAGCATGATCGCCAGGGCCATGGCGCCGGCGCTCGCGCCGCTGAACACATCGACGACCACCTTGTCGTACGGCGTGCCGCCGGCATCGACGCCGCGCAGGATCGCCAGCTTCAGCGCCTGCGAGAGCGCGGCGCCGCTGAAGGTGCCGAGGGAGACCCCGCCTCCCATGGCGAACGCAAGTCTGAGCTCTCTCATCGCGCCGCTCCGGTGAGCGCGCGGCCTGTCGGTCGCCCCGTCGTGGGGCGGATACTTCCGGGATCGACCGGTGCGGTCGTGGCGTGCATGGTGTCCATCTCCTGGTGACTTTCTGGTGAAAAGCCCGTTGCCGGTAAGGAGTCGCCGGAAGTTAGGACGCGGGAGGAAAGAAACAGCGGGGGAAGGGGAGGAAACGAGAAGGTCACCAGGAGATGGACACCATGCACGCCACGACCGCACCGGTCGATCCC
>JBEHWX010000147.1:0-10978 GCA_048498995.1 Bacteroidota bacterium | reverse complement strand
AGCTCCGCCCGCGCCTCGCTCTCGCGATCGATGAGCTCGTGCTTCCTCTCGAGGCGCTTTCGGCGCCTCAGGTGATCGAGCGCGCGATGCTTCGCCGTCCCCATGAGCCATGCGCCGGGGTTGTCGGGGACGCCCTCCTCCGGCCACTGCTCGAGGGCGGCGATCAACGCCTCCTGCGCGAGCTCCTCGGCGACGCCGACGTCACGCACGATCCTGGCGAGCCCGGCGATCGCAGTGGATTACCTGGCAACCGTTTTGAAATGAGCAATCCCGCATTCTGGCAAGCCGCGATTGTCCTTCTGCTGGTCGCGGCCATGGGCGGCCGCGCTCGAGGCGCCACGCGAGGCCGGCGATGGTCTGGACACGGGTGCCGCTCCGATCGGAGCGCCGCGCGTCAGAACTTGAAGGCGACCGAAAGGGTCGTGCTCATCTGCTTGCCGTTGATGCGCGACGGGCTGCCATCCTGCGTGAACACCTGATCCTCGGCCAGCAGGTCGCGGATCGCGAGCTTCACCTCGTAGTTGGTCAGGAAGGTCTGCGCCACCGACAGGTCGATCACGTTCCGCGGCTGCTCGATGTAGTCGGGCTGGTCGGTGCGGGCCACCTGCGTGATGCGCGGACCGAACCGGTTGAACAGCAGGTTGACCGAGGTGCCGAGCTCCATGTTGTCGTAGTAGAGCCCGGCGTTGATCATGTAGGGGGACTGTCCCTGCAGACGGCGCCCCGCCTTGCTGGCGATGAAGTCGGTGCCGGCCACGTCGACGCGCGAGTCGAGCCAGGTGTAGTTGACCGAGAGCGACAGCGGCTCGAGAAGCCCGTCGATGAAGCCGAGCGATTTCCTGACCTCGAGCTCCACGCCGGTGTTCCGCGCCTTCTGGGCGTTGGCCCAGGTCCGCTCCGGCGAGTCGCCGGTGAGCGCCACCTCCTCGATGGCGTCGGTGAAGTCCTTGTGGAACAGGCTCACCGCCAGGAGGTCCCCGACGCCCGGGAACACCTCGTAGCGGAGATCGTAGTTGTCGATCTTGGCACGGCGCAGCCCCGGGTTGCCGTAGACCAGCGCGTCGGTGGTGAAGTCGTAGAACGCGAACTTCGCGTACTCGCGGAACTCCGGACGGGAGACCGTGGAGCTGTAGGCCAGGCGCAGGTTCATCTGCGGGCTGAGCTGGTAGACGAAGTTCACCGACGGCATCAGATCGGTGACCGTCGAGTCGAGGTTGATCGGCTTCGTGTCGGCCGTGTTGATCATCTGCCGGTAGCTCTCCACGCGAAGCCCGGTGATCAGGCGGAAGCTGGCGCCGGCCAGCGTGAAGGGGAGATCTGCCATGCCGTAGAACGCCTTCAGATGGGATTCCGCGTCGTAGCGGTCGGAGAGCGCGGTCGTCTCCTCGATATGCAGCCCGTCCTCGCCGATATGCGAGGGATCGAAGAGGGTGTCGAGCGAGGCGCCGAGCAGCCCCTGCGCCGTGCGGGCCACCGTGTAGCCGAACGAGCGGGCGCGGAACTTCCGGGCCTTGTTCTCGATCACGGTGCCGAGCTTGAACTTCAGCTCATCCAGCGGGATCGTCAGGTCGGCGCCGAAGCCTCCGAGGCGATCGTTCAGGCCGGAGTAGAAACGGCCGGCGGCCAGCGCGTTCGGCGTCGAGCTGCCGATCAGCGCGATATACGAGTGGATAGTGTCGGTCGGATCGTAATCGGCGTAGGACATGCGGCGGAAATCGGGCTCGTTCCGGAAGCCGGTGGAGCCGAAGGCGCGCCACTGCAGGCGCATGCCGAGCAGGTCGGGGAGCGCGTGATCGCCGTTGACCTGGCCGTTGAAGAACCCGCGCTCCACGTAGTGCATGCCGTAGAGCTTCTTGTCCAGCGTGGCGTAGTAATCCTTCCCCTGGAGGTAGGTGTACTCATCCTCCGCCGTGCGGCTGTAGGTGGTCTTCACGCTCACCGAGTGGAGGTCGCCGATCTTGTAGCTGACGTTGAAGATCCCGCCCCAGAGCGTCGAGAACTGGTTGTTGGTTCCCTCGAAGTGGAAGCGGTTGCTGTCGCTCCGGAGGATCGGGTAATAGTTGAAGCCGTTCCGGTAGGAGAAGCCGGCCACCACGCCGAGATCGTTCTCGAACAGCTCGAACCGGTCGCCGTAGGAGAGGGCCACGCTCTTGTTCACCGGAGCGGTGAGCGAGCCGGTGCCCCAGTCGTTGGCGAAGAGCCCGGTGAACCCGCCGATCTCGGCGGGGGTGAAGTTGCCGGTGTTGATCTTCACGCGCGGCAGCTCCGACGGAAGCTCGCGGGCACCGTCGTCGACGCCGATCCAGTCGGTGCCTCCTCGCGGCCCGAACGCCATACCCTGCCCCGTGGTGCCGTCGACGTACGAGGCGCCGATCGAGGCGCGGAACGTCCGCCGGTCGGGATAATCGGTGGTGTTCAACTGCACCAGGCCGCCGGAGAAATCCCCCGGCAGATCCGGGGTGAAGGTCTTCGAGACGATCGTGTTCTCCAGCAGGTTCGACGGAAAGATGTCGAACGAGAAGGAGCGCTTGTCCGGCTCGGTGCTGGTGAGCGACACGCCGTTGAGCTGCGTGTTGTTGTAGCGCTCGCTGGTGCCGCGGACGTAGACGAACTTGCTGCCGACCACCGACAGTCCGGTGACGCGCGCGAGCGCCTCGCCGCTGTTGGCATCCGGCGAGCGGCGGATCTGCGCGGCGGAGATGCCGTCGCTGATCGAGGCGGATTTCCTCCGCTGGGCCAGGAGCGCCGTCTCGGTGCCGCTTCCCCCCTTGGCCGTGATCACCACCTCCCTTCCCTGCACCTGCGCCGGCTCCAGGTTCACGTCGAGCGTGGTGACGCCGGAGGCCACGTCCACCTCCTCGATCACCTTGGGAGCGTATCCGACGTAGGTGACCCGCACGCTGTAGCGCCCTTTCGGGACGCGTCGGATCGTATAGTTGCCGTTCAGGTCGGAGTATCCTCCCAGCTTGGTGCCGACCACCGAGATCGAGGCCCGGATGATCGTTTCACCGGTTCCCTGGCTGGTGACCTTGCCGCGCAGCTCCCCGAGCGACTGGCTCTGTCCGCGAAGAGGAGTGGCAAGCGCGATGGCGAGGAGCGTGAGCGCCCCGGCGGCCCTCAGCCGCCGGAGCTGCCCCGTCGCCCATCTCCCGTTCTGATGATGGATCATGGAATCGTTGTACGCCCGATGGAATTGATGTATAGGATTACTCGACCACGACGAGGGAGCGGCTCGCCTGGAACTGGCCGGCGATCAGCGTGTAATAGTAGACGCCCGGCGTCAGTCCCTCGGTGGCGAGGTTCACCGTGTAGAGGTCCGCGGCCTGATCGGCATCCACCACACTCGTCACCATGCGGCCGAGCGCGTCGTAGAGCCGGAGCGAGACTTTCGACGGACGGGTGATCCGGTAGCGGATAACGGTTCCCTGGCTGGCGCGGACCGGGTTCGGCTCGTTCTGCCGGAGCCAGAAGCCGTAGGTCGCCATGCCGGCCGCTTCCTCCACGGCCGAGGTCGGCGTGCCGACCTTGTAGATCGTCGCGGTGGTGACGTCCTGATCGGTGACGGTCACCGACGTGGTCGTGAGCATGTCGGTCATCTCACCGGCGATCCGAATCTTCATCTCGGTGGCGTAGCCGCCGAGGTTGGCCGGCCAGCTGAAGACCACCGGCGATCCGTTCTCTCCCGGCTGGAACCGGATGCGGAACGTGTCGGCCTGCGTGGCGCCGACCCAGGGGCGGATGTCGACCTTGGTTCCCTCGCCGAGCCCCGAGGGGGGATCGGTCGGGTGCCCCGAGGGGGTGATGAAGCGGGAGTGGAACACCTGCGTCGGCGGGAACGGCGGAAACTCCTCCTCGCCGAGCGGCTTATCGATGCCGAGCGTGGCCCCCGGCTCAACGCCGAGAATCAGCGTGTCCTTCAGGTCGCGGGCGTTGGTGACGTAGATCGGAATCCGGACCGACTGCGCCACGGCCGTCCCGGCGGTGGCCAGCGCCAGCGTGCACGCTGCGGCGAAAAGTCCGGTGGTACGAGGGAGCGAAATCTTCTGCATATCGCGATGATCTCCTGATTGCAAGTAGGTAGTTGCCTGTCATGGTTGCGGGAGCTCGCGTCTCCCGCGCGTCGGTGGGCCGGCGAGCGATCGGGACGTGGGGCGCACCCTTCGGCGGATCCCGCGCCGGGGCCCCTCTCTCCTCCGGTGTGTCGACATGCCGCCAGCCATCCCCTGCGCGGGGTGGCTGGCGGCTGTCGAGACTCGGTGCCCGGAGCGGCCGCGCGGATCGTGCCCGCCGACGCTCCGAGTCATGGAGGCGATCAGCGGGCGATCACCACCTTCTGCGTCTTCGTCACCATCCCGTCGGTCGTCAGCGTCCAGAAGTAGGCGCCGGCCGGAAGCCCGGCGGCGTCGAAGCGGACGGCGTGCGAGCCGGCATCCTGGCGGACGCCGTCGACGAGGCGGGCGACCTCATGACCGCGGGCGTCGGTGACGACCACGCTCACGTTGGCGCCGGTGCTCAGCGTGTAGCTGAGGATGGCGGCGTCCTTGGCCGGGTTCGGCGACGAGGTCATGCCGGCCACCGGCGAGAGCTCCTCGCGGGCCACGCCGGAGGTCGAGCGGATCACCTCGTACTCGACCTTCAGCTGCTCGTTGTCGCTGCCGCCGGCGGTGATCGGCTCGATCACGCCGGTTCCCTCGACGTTGGCCACGTCGAACGCCAGCTGCAGGAGCTGGAAGTCGGCCGGGCTGATCGGCTCACCGGAGAGGGAGAGCGCCAGCAGACGGATCTCGTTGTTGACCACCTTGGTCTGCACCAGGAACTTCCCCTGGAGCTGCTCGGCGACCTGGGCCTGGAGGCCGGCCGGAGCGCCCTGGGCGCTGAGCTTCATCTGGAAGCCCTTCACCGGAACCACGTTGTTCATCTGCACGCGGACGCCGGAGCGATCGACGTAGTAGGTGAACTTCACGTCGTAGGCGGCCGGGCTGGCGAACGAGGAGTGGATCTCGTTCGAGCCGTCGGCGTCATCCTGACGGATGATGCGGCTGAGCGGGTAGGTATCCGGCCACGCCTCGTTCAGGATCGCGTTGGCGAACAGGACCACGTCCTGGATGTTGACCAGGCCGTCGCCGTAGTTGCTGGCGTCGGTGAAGAAGGTGTTCGGCTGCTGCCAGACCAGGCTCCACGGGGCCAGGTCGGCGCGGTTGCGCTGCCACGGGGCCAGCGAGATCCGGCCGAGCGAGGCGTCGTTGATCATCAGCAGGTCGAGAATGTCCACGCGATCGTCGCAGTTCACGTCGCCGCGCGACGAGGTGTTGTAGATCGTGTAGGTGGTCGTGTCGCGGTTGCCGTCGACGCCCACGCCGGCGGTCTCGCCGAGGCTGGTCGCCAGCGCCGACTTCACGCTACCCAGTCCCATCACCGCGTCGATCTTGTCGCCGCCGAGCGAGTCGTTGCAGACCTTGATGTTGGCCACGTCGAGACGGACCACGAAGAGGCTGTCGTAGGTGCCGGCCGGCAGGTTGACCGTCGAGTCGTTGCCGTAGAGCACCACGGTCACCTCGGCCGAGCTGGCGGCGCGGGAGACCTCGTAATCGAACTGCCAGTCGGTCGGGTTGGTGATCGCCGAGCCGAGCTCGACCTTCTTGACGTTCAGGTACTTGTTCGGCACCGTGATCTTGAACTGCAGACCCTGGAGCGGCGTGGAGTTCGAGTACTTCATGCCGACCACGTTCATGAACTGTCCCGAGCGGTTGTCGTAGGCGGTCGTGTTCGTCTCGAGGAAGTAGAGACCCTCGCCGTTGCTGGCGACGGCCGAGAGCGAGCCGGTGGCCGGCGAGCTCGGGCCGTTGTGATAGGCCGTGATCTGGCCGGTGACCGATCCGTTGCCGGAGGCGGTGAAGCGGACGGCGACCTTGAGCGTGCCGCCGTTGCCGGCGACCGACTGCGGGAAGCTCGGCGAGAGGATCGTGAAGGCGCCGTTGGTCGTCACCACCGAATCGACCGTGACCGAGGAGACGGTGCTGTTGGTGATCGTGACGGTGTCGGTGGCCTGGCCCGGGGTCGGGAAGCCGACGACGCCGAAGTTCAGGCCGGTGATCGAGACGCCGGTGGCCGGGGCCGTCGGGCTCGTCGTGTAGATCGTGGCCGTCGACTGATCGACATCGGTGATCGTGATCGAGGTCGAGCTGAGCATGTTCACCGTGAGCGACCCGGCCTTGATCACCGCCGTGCCGAAGTAGCTGGAGAGCCCGGCCGGCCAGGAGATGATGATCGGGTAGCCGCCGGTGCCGGCCTGGAACTTCACCTTGAAGGTGTCCAACTGCGAGGAAGTGGCGTAGGCGCGGAAGTTCTTCTTGACGCCCTCGCCGAAGCTGGTGCCGGGAACGTTCGTCCAGCGGGTGTCGAACACCTGCGACGGGGGCACCGGCGGGAGCTCTTCCTCGCCGAGCGAGGCGTCGATGCCGTTGGTGCCGGTGGAGTTCACGCCGAAGTAGAGCGTGTCCTGGCCGAGATCGCCCCCCGTGCCGCTGTTCTTGACGACGAGCTTGATGCTCGAGGCCACCTGAGCGAACGCGGCGTTCCCCACGAAAGCCATCACCATGGCCAGAGCCAGGATGTTGAAGAGCTTATTGAGGTTCTTCATAGATATGATCTGAGGATGATATACGTGTGTACAGGGATGTGAGGAAGGTTACGGGTTGAACGTGAGCGTGCCGGAGGCCGAGCACTTGACCCAGTAGGCCTTGCCCGGCTCGAGAACCGTGGCTGCCACGTAGGAGCCGTTGAAGCCGAAGAAGCTCGACTGGATCGTGGTGCCCGAGACGGTCGTGGCCGAGGCCGTGGCCGCCTGCGACGAGCCGGTCGAGATCAGGTTCCAGCCGGCGACGACGTTCACCGTCTGCGGCAGGGAGACCGCGGCGCCGACCTGCTCGACGACGTAGCTGGAGTCGAGCTTCACGAAGTAGCCGACGCCCGCGTCCAGAACGTTGTCGGCCGTGTAGCCGGCGTTGTAGCGGAAGGCGTTCGAGCTGGCGAAGCGGAACACCGAGTCCTTGTGCGCCGAGGCCGGCGTGTTGGCCAGGCCGATCAGGTTCCAGCCGCGCTTGAGACCGACGTAGGTGGTGCGGGCCGGGCTGTAGTTCGTCCAGTTGGCGTCCCACTGCGCGTTGCGCGCCGCGTTCGGGTCGAAGGCACCCTTATAGCTCACGCTGTCGAAGTGGAAGTTGTTGGCGTCGGCCAGCATGCCGTCCTGATAGTTCGTGCCGGTGGCCACCGGGGAGCTGAGGCTCGGACGCGGATCCGGGCTGCTCAGGCTCGACTGGGCAACGGCGTTCAGGCCGGTCTGGTCGTGGTTGCCGGCGTAGGTGTTGCCGCTGCCGGAGCAGGCGAACCAGCTCTGCGCGTCGGCCAGCGTGAGCGGGCCGCTGCCGGCGACGCTGACGTACTTGTTGTAGTTGCCGGTGACGACCGTGTTCTTGATGCGCAGCAGCGTCGGCTGCGGGCAGGTGCCGCCGTTGACCACGAAGACCGAGTCGAGATCGCCGAGGGCGCCGTCGAGCTGCAGGCCGGTCGGGAAGCCGCTCAGGACCGAGTTGAACAGGCCGTAGCGGGTGCTGCGGCGCCAGTGACCCTGGCGGCCCCACTGCGGGCTGGCCGTGGCGTGCTGCAGCGTGTCGGTGAACGGACCGACCTGCGTCAGGTTGGAGATCACCGGGTTGGAGTTCGGCGTCGAAAGCGTGCCGGTGGCGTCGTTGTCGGCCTCCATGCCGTTGGAGCCGGAGACGTCGTGGATGGTGGAGTCGCGCATCGAGAAGAGGAACTGCAGATGGCCGCGGAAACCGAAGTCGGTATCGAAGTCGTCGTCCAGTCCGCTCCAGGCGATCAGGTACTTGGCGTTGAGCGTGCCGCCGAACCACTCGTAGGAATCGTCGTTGGCGTAGCTGACCTGGATGTGGTCGATCTTGGTGCGGTTGCCGACGCCGCCGAAGGTCATGCCGTTGATCTCGTTGTTCGGCGAGAAGGCCAGGCCGCCGTACTCGACGCGGACGTAGCGCATCACGCCCGAGGAGTCGGCGTCGTCGGTGCCGCCGTAGATGCCGTTGGTGCCACCCTCGATCACGGCGGTGCCGCCGGTCGGGTTGATCGTCGCCTTGCCGAGGAGGATCAGGCCGCCCCAGTCACCGAGCGCCTTGGCGCCCTGCGGCTGAGCGGAGGTGAAGATGATCGGACGCTGCGAGGTGCCGACGGCGTAGATCTTGCCGCCGCGCTCGACCTGGAGCGCCGAGCGGGTTCCGTTCTTGTTGCCGTAGATGATGACGCCCGGCTCGATGGTGAGCGTCACGCCCGGGCCGACCTTGACGGTGTTGACCATCTGGTACACGTTGCCCGAGGTCAGCGTCATGTTCGAGGTAATGGAGTCCGGAAGGGCGGTCGCTCCGGGGACGATCTGCGCCGAGGCGGCAGATGCTCCGAGTGCGAGGATGCCCGCGCAGGCCCAAGCGAGGAATCTGACGTTCATGAGTTCTCCGAATGGATTTGTGATACGAAGGATGAGAAGAGGAAACTTGCTGGAGCGGTCACCGCAGCTCGTTGTCGCGCCGAACGCTTCAGGACCATCCGGACCGAGGCATTCCGGATGATGTCCGGAGGCGCTCGCGGAGGGCCCCGTCCCGGGCTCCGTCGGCTTCATGCATGCGGGGGCCATGCGCGACAACGAAAAAGCCCCGCCGAGGCGGCCGGAATGCGGCATCCTCGAGCGGGGCTTGCGTGCGCAACGCTCCCGAACTACGTCGTTGTTACTGGTCCACTGACTCTATCGGCTCACCGCGTCGAGCTCCCCGGGCGTGGGAAGATCCCGACTCGGAGCGCGCACCATCAGGCGGGCGCTCCCGCTCGGTCGACTCCCGGGCTCGGGAGCATGTGTCGGCGATGAGCCCTCACGGGCGGGTCGTTCTCTCAGGGAAGGGGCATCTTCAGGTTGCCGTTGACCGGCACCGTCGTCTTTCTCGTCTGTCGGGCACCACCGCCCACGTCGGTCCGCTTCATCACGTAGCGGACGTTGACGTCGACCTGGCCGATCGGCCTCCCCGCCTGATACTTCGCCTCGATGACGATGGAGCCGTAGAGGTCCTCCGGGCGTTCGATCTGAAGCGTGTCGTACAGCTCCGAGAGAAGGCGCTCCACCTTCCGCTCGGTCTCGCGGGAATAATCGCTGCGTGCCATGGGAATCCGAATCCAGTAGTGTTGCGGCCGTCGCCCGCGCCGGGCTTCCTCCGGCGGCGTCAGCGCTATACCGCGTCGACATTCACGGGGGCAAACATAGACCGTCGGTCGAAGGCCCGGCAAATTATGGTTTGCTTACCTGCCCCCCGGCCCCGCGCCGGCGCGCGCCGGACCGCCACGCGCGGCATCCGCGGCCCCGCCAGGCGTGCATCCACGCCATCCGTGACGGTCCATGCCGAGTCGCGCCCCCCATCGTGACGCGTATTACCATCGGACAATAGAGAGAAGTGGGGATGATGTGATCGGGATGATATCATGCGCGAACCGCGATGTTCGGCGCCTGTGGTAGACACGATGGTAGGCGCACGTCTTCAGCGTGCGCTCTTTCACGCACACCCGGGCGCTCTTTCACGCGCACCCGTGCGCTCTTTCACGCACACCCGTGCGCTCTTTCACGCACACCCGGGCGCTCTTTCACGCGCACTCCTACTCTGGCGTCCCCGCCATGGCGCTCCTGCCACCGCCCTCGCGCTCCTGCTCCCATCCGCTCATCCTGAGCGCGCTGACGCGAGAGGTGGATCGTCCACCGGCTGATCCCCGTGCCACGGAGCACGATGGGAATTCCGAGCGGGACGGGAATCCGCCCACACGCTCCATGAAAAATTGGCGGCAACGAACGCTCGCGTGTTGGTCACGCGTCGTTCACCCGCGAGGCTCCGCGATCACCCCCGCGACGATCGCGGTCAACGATGGCTCGGCGGCGCGCGCCGCGGCGATGATCTCCGCGACGTCCACCGGAGCGAGGCTGTCGGGAAAACATTCGTCGGTGATGATCGACAGGCCGAGCACCCGCATCGACATGTGCCGCGCCACGATCACCTCGGGCACCGTGCTCATCCCCACCATGTCGGCGCCGATGGCGCGGAGGAAACGATACTCGGCGCGCGTCTCCAGGTTCGGACCGGCCACGGCCACGTAGACGCCCCGCTGCAGCTTGATCCGCTCGCGGAGCGCCACCTTCTCGGCCAGCATCCCGAGCTCGCGGCTGTAGGGCTCCGACATGTCGGGAAAGCGCGGTCCGAGCGTCTCGTCGTTCGGGCCGATCAGCGGGTTGTCGCCGAGGAGGTTGATGTGGTCGTCGATCAGCACCAGATCGCCGCGCCGGTAGAGCGGGTTCATCCCGCCCGAGGCGCCGGTAACGACGAGATCGCGCGCGCCGAGCTCCCAGGCCACCCGCACCGGAAAGGTGATCCGGCGCATGTCGTATCCCTCGTAGTAGTGGAAGCGACCCTGCATCGCCAGTACCGGGCGGCCGCCGAGACGTCCGAGAATCAGGCGGCCGGCGTGGCTCTCCACCGTCGGCCGCGGGAAGTCCGGTATACGATCGTACGGAATCACCGCCTCGACGTCGATCGCCTCGGCAAGGTGGCCGAGCCCGGTGCCGAGGATGATCGCGACCTCCGGGACGAGCTCGCATTCCCGCCGCACCGCGTCGGCGGCAACGGCCATCTGTTCGCGAAGAGTCATGTCTGTAGCCTGTTGCGTGAGCTTCGCCATCTCCCGCTCACCAACCGGCGGCGGGGCTCGAAGTTAGCCTCCTTCCCATGTCGATCCGGTCGCATCACGACACGTCGCGCGGACGGCCGACCGTGGCCGTTGGGACAGACGAGCGCGCTGAAAAGCTATGCGCTGTACGGGCGGCCCCCAGTGGCCGCCCC
Source organism: Bacteroidota bacterium (assembly GCA_048498995.1). Lineage (GTDB taxonomy): Bacteria > Bacteroidota > Ignavibacteria > OLB7 > OLB7 > JBEHWX01. Next base: position 41 of record JBEHWX010000147.1, on the reverse strand, counting down.
GCCTGGTGCGACGAAAACGCGCGCGCTGAAGATGCGCGCTG
>JBEHWX010000146.1:0-11059 GCA_048498995.1 Bacteroidota bacterium | reverse complement strand
AATTCATGGGGGCCTGAGGCCACCGTGGAATAGCCCCTGTCCAGTCTCGTACAACAACCATCTCGAAGCGGGCCGGTGCGACCATGTCGCACCGGCCTTCTTCGTTGTCGACGGTCCGCACGTTCGCGTTCCGGCCATGGTGCCGCCCGACGCATGGCGCCGAAGCGTTCGAGGGGATTATTGCCGTACCGGGGGGAGAGTTCTATCTTGCCCCCTTGGCTCGCGAAGCAACGCTCTCACAAATCTATCGACGTCATGATCCCTCGCTTCCCCATGCTCCGATGGATTCTCCCACTCCTCACGCTGCTGCTGGTGACCACGGCATCCCTTCACGCGCAACGGCGTGATACCGTCCAGATAATCCAGTCGAGTGGCGGGGAACCGTATCTCTGCTGCTACGATTTCCTCGTCACCAACCGGCACTCCTCCAGCACCACGATCTCGGAGTTCCGCGTCAGCATCATCTCCGGCCGCGCCCGCCTGGTGCCGGGCGTCTCGGAAGCCCCGGCCAACTGGGCGATCTTTCAGGGCACCTCCACCGTCGCCTGGACGGCCAACACCCGCGCGGCCGAGGGGGATTCCAACGAAACCGTCGTCGGCTTCCATGTCTGCGTGCGCGATACCGGCATCTTCAAGATGGTCTGGCAGACCTCCAGCTCGGACACCATCCTGACCACCGATACCCTCAGCTTCTCCTGCATCGGCAAGGAGTGCGACGAGGCGTTCGTCAACGTGGTGCCGAGCAACCTGGCCTGCGCCTTCGATCTCGATCTGGTCAACGGCAACCGCACCGGCCGCACCATCAACGATTTCCATCTTCACATGCTGACGCCCGGCGCCACGTTCGTGACCCTCCCCGGCGTGCAGCCGGCGCGCTGGACACGCACGAAGGCCAAGAGCGATTCGATCAGCTTCACGACCATCGCCGACAGCCTCCACATCGGCGATTTCGCCCAGGGCTTCCGGATCAACGTCGACTCGCCGCGCGACTCCATCTTCCGCGTCGAGTGGTGGAGCACCAGCTTCGGCGAGCCGATCTGCCGCGATACGCTCATGCTCCGCTGCTCCGGCCTGACGCGGCACGACAGCCTCTCGAACCGTCGCACCCAGGGGTCGCAGGATAGCTGCTGCCGCGAGCTGACGGTGAAGAACCGCCATCTCCCCGCCGGCCCGATCACGAGCCTGAGCCTGAAGCTGACCACCCCCGGCGCCAAGCTCCTGTCCGCGCCGGTGCCGCCGAGCGGATGGAACGTGAGCTACTTCAATGGCGACTCCGTCGTCTTCGCCTCGAACAAGGGGCTCGCGCCGGACGACAGCGTGAGCTTCCGCGGCATCTGCTTCGACAATCATCTGGCGACCACCGACAGCACCCTCTTCCGCTGGACCACGTTCGGACTCGGCGTCGCGATCGACCAGGGAATCGGCGTGCAGGTCTGCTATCGCGCGCTCACCCGATGCGATTCCGTCGGCGGGCGCGTCGACTCGCTCCTGTCGCCGACGCAGCGCTGCGTGTTCCTGACGCTCGGCAACCGGAACAACCGGACCACGCCGATCGAGCGCTTCGTGGTGAGGATCTCCAACGCCGGCACGCGCCGCACGCTCCTGGCCGCCACCGCGCCGGTCGGGTGGGTGGCCACGCAGAACTCCGCCGACTCGGTGATCTTCACCGGCTATCTGGCCCCCGGCGAGACCCGATCCGGATTCGGCATCTGCGTCAGCCTCGGGGACCAGACCTCGCAGGATCCGCTGAAGATCTACTATCGTACCGCGTCGTCGCTCGAGTCGATCTGCTCCGACACGCTCCGCCTCAACGTGAACGTCAGGAAGCTCTGCGACACGGTGGCGGTGCTGACCGAGCTGCCGAGCTCCTCGAATCTTTTCTGCTGCTACCGTCTGTCGCTGGTCAACCGCGGCGATAACGGCGCCTCGCGCGACCGGATCGTGCTCTCGCTGCCGAGCCAGAGCCTGATCTTCGCCGACGCCTCCATCTCCGGCGGCACGCCGGGCTGGACCGTGGCCACGCAGTCGTTCCCGAGCACCGACATCGAGCTGGTGGGAGGGACGGTGCCGCCGAACGAGCAGTCGCCGACCATCGACTTCTGCGTCGACACCCGGTTCTTCAGCGGACGTCCGGCCGATCTCGGCCTGGTCTGGCGGAGCTATGGCGGCGGCCAGCTCGCCTGCTACGACACCGTGCGCCTCAGCTGCACCGCGCCGACCGCTCCCTGCGATACCTTCGCGGTGGCGGTGGAGCAGGGGGCCTGCCTTGCCGACTTCACGCTCAACAGCCGTCGCGTGCCGGCGGTGCCGCTCGAGCAGATGCGCTTCCGCGTCGTGAGCGGCTCCGGCACGATCAGCTCCGTGGAGGTGCCGAACAGCGGATTCACGGAGACCCATTCCGGCAGCGAGGCCATGGTCACCGGCACCATCCCGGCCAGCGGGCAGTTCGGCACCGTCGGCCTCCGGTTCAGCACCACCGGCTCCGGCGTCCTCACCGTGGAGGCGTGCACCATGTACGCCGGGCAGACGCTCTGCTGCAGCACCTACACGATCAACTGCGCCGGCGACGGCGTGACGCTCGATCCGGAGGAGCTGCGCCGGATGTTCCTGCACGACGCCACGCCGAACCCGACGCGCCAGACCGCGGAGCTCCGCTACGAGCTTCAGGCGGCCGGACTGGTGAGCCTGGCCGTGCGCGACGCCTCCGGCAGGGAGCACCGTCGGGTCGATCTCGGACGCGAGGATGTGGGCTCGCACGCGGTGGTGCTCGATCTCTCCGACCTTCCGTCGGGGATCTACTACTGCACGCTCACCGCCGGCGGCACGTCGATGACGCGCCCGGTGGTGGTGGTGCGCTGAGCGGTACGATCACGCCGGCCCATCAAGGCCGATACAATGGAACGGGGGAAGCGGGCGTCGAGCCGGCTTCCCCCGTTGTCGTTCGCGTCGCGAGGAGCATGCAGTGTCTGACGTGGGGACGGCATCGGGATCTCCGATGCCGTCGGTGCGAGGGGGCGAAGCGACGGGGCGCTCCAGGAACGACGAAGGGGATGCCGCGCGAGGCGGCATCCCCTTCGAAACATGCTGTCGGATCGGGTTCGATCAGGCGGTCTGGCCGACCATGGCGGCGTAGGTCGGAGCGTCCAGCAGACCGATGGACTCGGCCGGGTCGGTGAGCTCGATACGGATCATCCAGCCGGCGCCGTACGGGTCGGAGTTGATCTTGGCCGGATCGTCGATGACGATCGGGTTGACTTCGAGCAGCCGGCCGCTGACCGGCAGATAGAGGTCCGAAACGGTCTTGACCGCCTCGATGGTTCCGAAGACGTCGCCGGCGTGCAGAACGTCGCCGACATGAGCGGTGATATCGACGAACACCACGTCACCGAGCTCCGACTGCGCGAAGTCGCTGACGCCGATAAAGGCGACATTGTTCTCGACACGGAGCCACTCATGGCTCTTGGCGTACTTGCAATTCTGCGGAAAGTTCATGGAACTCCTCTTGGGTTCGGTATGAGAAGAATATATCGGAGCGAACGCCTCGGGGGACACGGAGGAAGGGAGGAGCCTGATCAGCCCACCGCCGGAAGGTCCGCCAGCCAGTTGTACGTGTCGATGAAACGGGTGTCGAACTGACCGCTGAGGAAGCGCTCGTTCTCCATCATCATTCTGTGGAAGGGGATCGTGGTCTTGACCCCCTCGATCACGAACTCGTCGAGCGCGCGGCGCATCTTGGCGATGGCGCTGGAGCGGGTTTCGCCGAACGTGATCAGCTTGGCAAGAAGCGAATCGTAGTAGGGGGGGACGGAATATCCCTGGTAGATGTGGGAATCGATCCGGACGCCGTGCCCACCGGGGAAGTGGAGCGTGGAGATCCGTCCGGGGTTCGGACGGAAATCGTTGTAGGGATCCTCGGCGTTGATGCGGACTTCGATCGAGTGCTTGCGGGGCGGGCCCATCGTGAACGAAAGGCGCTCACCGGCGGCCACCGCGATCTGCTCCTTGATCAGGTCGATGCCGAGCGACTCCTCGGTCACGGGATGCTCCACCTGAATGCGGGTGTTCATCTCCATGAAGTAGAAGTTCCGGTGCTTGTCGACCAGGAACTCGATGGTGCCGGCTCCCTCGTAGGAGACATGCTCGCAGCCGCGGATGGCGGCCTCACCCATCTTGGAACGAAGATCCTCGCTCAGGATCGGGGAGGGTGCCTCCTCGATCAGCTTCTGATGGCGCCGCTGGATGGAGCACTCGCGCTCGTTCAGGTGGGCATAATTGCCGTGCTTGTCGCACATCACCTGGATCTCGATATGGCGCGGCTCCTCGACGAACTTCTCGATGTAGACGCTGCCGTCGCCGAAGGCGGAGAGCGCCTCGGTGCGGGCCATCGTGAAGTTCCGCTCGAACTCCGCCGGCTCGTGCACCACGCGCATTCCCTTGCCGCCGCCGCCGGCCGATGCCTTGATGATCACCGGGAATCCGATCTCGGCGGCGATTCTCTCCCCATCCTCCAGATCCTCGACCAGTCCGGCGCTTCCGGGCACCACCGGCACGCCGGCGGCGCGCATGGTGTCCTTGGCCACCGACTTGTTCCCCATCAGACGGATCGCCTCCGGCGTCGGTCCGATGAAGCCAAGGCCGCTGTCGGTGCAGATCTCGGCGAACTGCGCGTTCTCGGCCAGGAAGCCGTAGCCCGGATGGATCGCGTCGGCGTTGGTGATCTGCGAGGCAGCGATGATGCGGGGAATGTTGAGGTAGCTCTGCGAGCTCAAGGGGGGGCCGATGCAGACGGCCTCATCGGCGAAGGTGACGTGGAGGGAATCCTTGTCGGCGACCGAATAGACCGCCACGGTCCGGATGCCCATTTCGCGGCATGCGCGAATCACCCGGAGCGCGATCTCCCCCCGATTGGCAATCAGGATCTTTTTGAACATTACTCTTGCTCGATCAGGAAGAGCAACTGGTTGTACTCGACCGGCTGGCCGTTCTCGACCATGATTTTGGCGACCTTACCGTAAGCGTCGCACTCGATCTCGTTCATCAGCTTCATCGCCTCGACGATGCAGAGCACCAGTCCGGGCGAGACCGACTGGCCGACCTCGACATACGAGGGGGCATCGGGGGAGGGGGCACGGTAGAACGTGCCGACGATCGGGGAGCGGATCTCGTGATAGTTCTTGCTCGGCTCCTCGGCGGCGGCCTCCTGCTTGGCCGGAGCCGACGGCGTCGGGGCCGCGGGGGCCTCGGCCGTGGGAGCCGCCATCTGCATCTGCTGGGGCATCTGCATCGCGTGCCCCATCTGCATGGCCGGGTAGGCGAACGTCGCCATCGACTGCGGCGTGCCGTCCTCCTTGCGCGCGCTCTTGGAGAGCTTGATCGAAACCCCTTCCTGCTCGATCCGGAGGTCCTGCACAGAGCTCTCGTCGAAGATCTCGAAGAGCTGCTTCAGATAGTTGATATCGATCATCTCGGACATCGTGCTCGTTCCCTGGTTAGCGGGTTGACTCGACTCAGCTCTTGACGCGGTCGAGGTACTCGCCGCTGCGGGTGTCGACGCGGATCATATCCCCCTCGTTGACGAACAGGGGAACCTGCACGGTGGCGCCGGACTCGACCTGCGCCGGCTTCGTGGCGCCGGTGGCCGTGTCACCCTTGACGCCCGGCTCGGTGTAGGTCACCAGAAGCGTCACGTGCGGCGGAATCTCCACGCTCACCACCTCGGTGTCGTTGAAGCCGATCTTGGCCTCGCCCGACTCCTTCAGGTAGCCGGCGGCCTCGCCGATCACCAGCTCCGGGATGAACACCTGGTCGTAGGTCTCGGTGTCCATGAACACCATGGATTCGCCGTCCCGATAGAGGAACTGCATCGGCTTGTAGTCGATCCTGACAATGTCGATCTCCTCACCGGAGCGGAAACGGTTCTCCGTCAGCTTTCCGCTCTTCAGGTTCCGCATCTTCACCTGATAGAAAGCACGAAGATTGCCCGGCGTGCGATGCTGGCTTTCGAGCACCACGCAGAGCTCTCCGTTGTATCGAAGCACGAGGCCGGGACGGAGATCGCTGGTTGTTGCCATAGAAACTACGGTGAGTAAAAGAGTTGACTGATGAGGATTGAGGTGCCGAACGGATTCGAACCGTTGTACAAGGTTTTGCAGACCTTTGCCTAACCACTCGGCCACGGCACCATGTGTCTTCGCGAGCATCGCCACCCAGGTGGACGTCCGTCGAAAAGCGGGCGCCAAAATATCCTTTCGGGCCGCCGAACGCAAACAAAGAATGTAACGAGTTCCGCTTTTTTCGTTCGATCGGGGGGATCACTTCCCCTGAATCGCCTTCCCCTCGGCGTCGTAGCGATGCTCGGCAATGAGCGCTCCGTCGAACGGCCGGAAGCTCCGCTCCAGACGCGCCGCGCCGTCTGAGGCACGCCCCTTCGGCTGCCCGGACATGTCGAAGGCGCGCCACTCCACCACGCGGCCGTGGTCGTCGTGGACGAACGTCTCGTAGGCGATGCCGTCGGCGTTCGGCGAGCGCTCGCCCCGCACGTTCAGATAGTCCACCCGCTCCGGCAGGCCGCAGGCTCCCGGCGTGTAGACCCGCGCGTACTCGCCGCCGGGGAAGGGAATCGGATGCTTCTGGAAGTTGCGGATCTCCTCGCGCAGGAGCGCCCCGGAGCTGTCGGCCACGTAGAGGCGGAAGTATGCACCCTTGGGCAGCGCCCCGAAGACGCGCCACGGCAGGTCGGCGCCGTAATGCTGCTTGCCGACGCCGAAGAAGAACTCCTGCTGGATCGTTTCGCCGAGCTGTCGGAACAGGCTCTGGCTCACGCCGCCGGTGTCGTTGGTCAGCGTCCCCTTCTCGTCGACCGTGCGGCGGAAGGCCAGGTGTCCGGCCTTGTAGAGAAGCTGCTCGGCGTGGATGGGGCCGATGGCCACCGGCATGCCGCTCGGATCATACCAGGTGCGCTCCTGGAACTCGTCGGCGCCGTTCTCCTGGTAGGAGATCCGCATCGTGGCCCAGCCGTTCCGTCCGTCGGCGTTGCCGTAGAAGTAGCGGGTCACCGCCGTCGGCCGCCCGCCGGCATCGCGCTCGACGCCATAGGCTTCGTATTCGCCGCCGAGCGAATCGATCGGCGCGCAGAAGCGGATCCGCTCGTTGGCGTCGAACCAGAAGTGACGGTAGAGCTCGGCGCGGCGCGGCGCGTCGGTCCGGACGTCGGTCCGCGCATCGGCCGGGGCGTTCAGCGCTGGAGGGGCGTTGACGGCCTGCGCTTCCTTCTTCGCGAGCGGGGCGCCGTGGGCCAGGCCCGTGGCCACCGCCGCGAGCAGGAGGGGGAGGATCGCACGGGTAGCGTTCACGAGAAGTGCTTTCGGGAAGATGGCCTTCGAAACGATCGCTTTCGGGAGCATCGCGTTCATGGGATCGGGGAGATGGACAGAGAGCGTTGAGGCGCCGGCGGGGAAGTTAGAGCCGACGATTCGTCTGTGACGGAGAAGAATCGTAAAAGTTGGGAACGGGATCAACGCCAAGCGCCGTGACAGGGGTGATTTCCGTAGTTTTGCACGACGATTGCAGATGCCCTCGCGTCCACGTCGGGCACGGGCTCCCCATGCGGCTTTCCAGCGCGGTCTTCTCCGCTCGGGCTCCGCGTCTCGGTTCGCTCCCTGACGCGGAACATCCGGCGGAATGGAAGATCGGGAGGCGCCGGGGAGGGAGAGTCGGCGACGTTTGCTTCGACCTGCTTGAGACGATGAAGCCTGAGATCACCTTTCCGAATATCATCACCGCGTCCCGCATCGTGCTGACGCCGGTCTTCATCTGGCTGATGCTCAGCGGTGACGGCCTGCTCGTGCAGCTTTCGGCCGCGGTGTTCCTGCTGGCGGCCGTCAGCGACTGGTACGACGGCTGGTACGCGCGCAAGTACAACGCCGGCAGCGCGTTCGGAAAGTTCTTCGATCCGCTGGCCGACAAGGTTCTCGTCGGGGCCGCTTTCTTCGCCTTCGTCTTTCTCGGCATCCTGAACATCTGGATGGTGGTTGTCATCGTCGGCCGGGATGTCCTGGTCACGGTGCTCCGCGTGGCCGCCGACCGCCGCCATCAGCCGGTCGTCACCAGCCAGCTGGCCAAGTGGAAGACCGCCATGCAGCTGGTCTTCCTCTGGTACATCGTCGCCGTCTACACGATGCAGAACATCATCTGGATCCGGCAGAGCGTCGGCTCGCCGTTCCTGGCATCGTTCTTCTCGCCATGGATCATCTACGGATCGATGATCGTCCTGACGGCGCTTTCACTGATCACCGCAGCCCAGTATCTCCTTGAAAACAGGCACATCCTCCGCCCCAGCTGGGACGGGAGCGTTGCTCGCACATCTTCGTGAGCACGGCGTTCCGACCTGGCAGCAGATCCTGGCCAGCGGCCTGTTCACCGGTCTGTCGCCGTTCGCCTCGGGAACCGTTGCCAGCGCCGTGGCCGCGCTCATCTATTTCCTCCCGTGGGGATGGGGCTCCGATCCCTGGGTGCTCGTCGGGCTCAGCCTCGCCGCGTTCCTCGGCGGCATCCCGCTGGCCCATCGCGTCGAGGAGGCGATCGGGGACGATCCGAGCTTCGTCACGCTCGACGAGTTTGCCGGACAGTGGCTCACGCTCGCTTCCCCCTTCGTGATCCCGAACCCCTACTGGGTGGTGCTCTGCTTCTTCGTCTTCCGCGCCTTCGATATCGCCAAGGTCTGGCCGGCCAGCTATTTCGACCGGCAGCGCGGTGGGCTCGGCATCATGGCCGACGACATGGTCGCCGGCATCTACGCCAACATCGCCTGTCATCTGATCTGGTACGCGCTGGTGATGATCGGGCCGCTCCAGGACTACATGTCGACGCACTGACGCCCGGCGCGTCGGATATCGGTACTCATGATGATGAACAACGCGGTCATTCTCTCGATCGGCGACGAGCTCCTGATCGGACAGGTCGTCAACACGAATGCCTCCTGGATCGGCGCCAGGCTCACCGAGCTCGGCCTCCGCGTCGATCGCGTCCTGGCCGTCGGCGACGGGCTGGAGACGATCCGGCGCGAGATCTCGGCCGCGGCCGACCGGAGCGCCGTGGTGATCGTCAGCGGCGGGCTCGGGCCCACGCACGACGACATGACCCGCGAGGCGATCTGCGAGCTCCTCGGCTGCGGGCTGGAGCTCGACGAGGAGCAGCTCCGGAGCATCGAGCGGCGCTTCGCCGAGCGGGGCATCGAGCTCAATGAGCGGAGCCGCCGCCAGGCCATGGTCCCCGCGGCCGCGCGCCGCCTCCGGAACGATTACGGCTCGGCTCCCGGACTCGCCTTTACGATCGGCGAAGCCCGCGTCTACGCGCTCCCCGGCGTGCCGAGCGAGCTGAAGGGGATCTTCACCGACCATATCGCGCCGGAGCTCGCCGATATCGGCGGCGAGATCGAGATCACGACCTTCCTCATCTTCGGGCCCACCGAGTCGGCGCTGGCCGACCGCCTGTCGGAGACCGTGGAGCTGCTGGATGATGACCTCACCCTCGCCTACCTCCCGTCGATGGGGGGAATCAGGCTCCGCGCCATGCGCCGCGGCCAGGGGGAGGATGTCCGGCGTCGCCACGCGCGGCTGATCGAGCTGATCCGTGAGCGCTGCGATGCCGGATGGATCGTGAGCGATCGCGGCGAGACGCTTCCCGAAGCCGTCGGCCGCCTGTTCCAGGAGCGTGGGCTCACGCTGGCGGCGGCCGAGTCGTGCACCGGCGGGATGATCGGCATGCAGTTGACCGAGGTTCCCGGCAGCAGCGGCTATTTCCTCGGCGGCGCGGTCAGCTACGCCAACAGCGCCAAGGAGATTCTGCTCGGCGTGGATGCCGGGCTCATCGAGCGGCATGGCGCGGTGAGCGCCGAGGTGGCCGAGGCGATGGCCGCCGGCATCCGCGAGCGCCTCGGCGCCGACGTGGCCGTCGGGGTTACCGGCACCGCCGGTCCGGGAGGGGGGAGCCAGGAGAAGCCGGTCGGCACCGTCTGGATCGCCGTGGCCAGCAGTCGCGGGACGAGCTCCCGCCGCCATCAGCTCGGCCGCGAGCGGGAGGTGGTCCGGACCCGTTCGGCCGCCCTGGCGCTCGACATGGCGCGCCGCGAGGCGCTCGAGCTGCAAGGCGCCGATCCCGCCTCCGGCCGGGAGAAGGACGCGGCGCGGTAGATCCGACGAACCATGAATTCCGGGCATCGCGGGGCGGAAATGACGCCGCTTCCGAGGCTCATCAGGGGCGCGAATGCGCTCCGGCGGTCACGATCCGAGGGGATTGCGCCGCAGATATCTCTTCTTATCTTCGTTGACAGCAGTCAGTCGTATTGAATTTCGAACCTCGTATGAACATCATCTTATTCGGCGCCCCCGGTGTCGGCAAGGGAACGCAGGCTGAAGTGCTCGCCGAGCGTCTCGGTATCGCACACATCTCGACCGGCGCGATCTTCCGTGAGAATATCTCCCGGGAGACGGAGCTCGGCCTGAGGGTGAAGCGCTTCCTGGACGACGGCCTCCTGGTCCCGAACGAACTGACCACGGCGATCGCGCTCGACGCCGTCGGCCGCGCCGAAGAGAAGGGTGGCTTCATCCTCGACGGGTTCCCGCGCAACATCGAGCAGGCCGAGGCGCTCTCGGCCTCGCTGAGCGAGGATGGCAAGAAGATCGACCGCGTGATCTACCTGACCGCCCCGGCCGAGGAGATCACCGCCCGGATGCTCAAGCGCGGCCGTCCGGACGATACCGAGGAAGTGATCCGCACCCGCCTGGAGGTCTACGACAACGAGACCGCTCCGGTGCTCGGCTTCTTCCGGGATCTCGGCCTGGTGACGGAGGTCTACGGCGTCGGGGAGATTCAGGAAGTGCACGAGCGGGTGATGTCCGCCATCGGCGCCGCGCCGGGCGAGGGGATCGCCGTCGACGGCTCCAACAGCTCCGTGAACAACGGCTGATCGCCGGAAGATCCATGTGATCGCCTCCGCGCGCGCGCGGATGAGCCGATGAGAGAAAACGACAGCGGCGGGATCGACATGGCGGCGACCGAC
>JBEHWX010000145.1:0-11528 GCA_048498995.1 Bacteroidota bacterium | reverse complement strand
CGCTCTCCCCCCCCTCTCCCCCCCCCCCCCCCCCCCCCCCCCCCGCCGCGGTTCAGCCCCTTCCCGAGGAGGATATCCCCGGCCGACGGCTTATCTGATGATGGTGACCGGAACGGTCGCGACTCCCGTGGCGGTGGTCACCGTCATGTAGTAGGAGCCGGCCTCCAGCCCCGCCACGTCGATCGCCATCGCGTGCTCTCCGACATCATCCCTCCTCTGCATCGGCGTCGCCACCACGCGCCCCAGCAGATCGCGCAGCTCCACCCTCGTGCTCCCCTCCCGCTCGACGCGATACCGGAGCGTGGCGACCGATGAGATCGGATTGGGGACGACCGCGAGCTCCGCGCGCGTCGCGAGCTGGCGGGGAACGGCCGAGGAGATCGATCCGCTCCGCTTCCACACGCCGCCGGAAATGAGCCCGGCGTAGTGCGTGCCGGCATCGGAGGCGAGCGCGGTCACGTCCCGCATCGACGGCATGCCGCCGCCGTAATCGAACCAGGTGATGCCGTCGTCGTTGGAGGCGAACACGCCGGCGTCGGTGCCGGCCAGCAGATCGGGGCCGAGCGACAGGAGCGCGGAAACGCCGTGCGGGCGGCCGTCATCGATGAACGGCGTCCGCGTCCAGGTGGCGCCGCGATCGGTGGAGCGGAAGAGCTCCTGCCAGGACATGAGCAGGCTGTAGCCGCCGGCCCACACGTGCGGATAGCGCGCCGCCAGCGCCATGATGCCGAAGTCCCCCATCCCCACCTCCTCCCAGCCCGAGGAGGGCTCCGTGGCGCGATAGACCGCGCCGACGGTGCCGCTGACGGCGAACCCTCCCAGCCCCGCGTAGATGTCGTTGCCGCTGGCGGCCAATGCGTTGACCGGCACGAGCGTCTCGACGATGCCGTCGCTCTCGTGGCTCCAGGTGACGCCGCCATCGGTGGAGCGATAGACGCCATCGGACGTGCCGGCCAGGAGCGCGCCGTCGACCGCCAGGAGCGAGCCGATGGAGCGCGCGCGTCCCTCCAGGCCGCCGGCCGACCGCCGCCAGGTGAGGCCGCGATCGGTGGACCGAAAGACGCCGGAATCGGATGTGCCGGCCAGGAGCGCGCCGTCGAGCATCGCCAGGGCATAGATGCGGCCGGACAGACCGCGGTAGCTCCAGGTGGCGCCGCCGTCCGGCGAGAAGTAGACGCCGCCGCCGGTGCCGACGAAGAGGTCGCCGCCGGCCGGGAGGATCGACGCCACCAGCGATTCGGTGATTCCCCGGCTCGATACGCTCCAGGTGGCGCCGCGATCGGTGGAGCGGTGAACGCCGCCGCCGCCGGTGCCGGCCAGGAGCTGGCCGTTGCTCCGGACGAGCGCCGTGACCGCCGGCGAGGTGATGCCGGCCGGGCACTGCCGCCAGGTGGCGCCGTTGTCCGTCGAGCGGAAGATGCCCGACATCGTTCCGCACAGGAGGATGTCGTCGTCGTAGATGAGCGCGCCGATGCCGGCGCCGGCCGGGAGCCCGGATGTCTGTGCCGACCAGGTGGCGCCGTTGTCGGTGGAGTGATAGATCTGATCGTACGTCGCGGCCGCGACGCGCCCGTCGCTGGCGGCCACCAGGCTCGCCGCAGCGACGCTCGAGCCGGCACAGGTGATGCCATTGTCGGTGGAGCGGAACACCCCGGCGTCGCCGGCCAGAAAGAGGGAGGTCCCGCTCGCGGCGATCGCGAAGAAGGGGCTCTTGTCCGGCAGTCCGGAGCCGAGCTCGGACCAGGTGCCGCCGCCGTCGAAGGAGCCGAACAGGCCGCTCCGCCCCTTGGCGTACTCATCGAGGAAGCCGATGAGGATCAGCGTGCCGCGCAGCTCGATGGTCGCGACGCGCGCGTCGGGAAACGGTCCGGCAACCGGACTCCAGTCGTCGCCGCGGTGCGCCGACCGGTAGATCTTCCCATCCCTTGTTCCGATCATCACCGCGGTGTCGGAGGCGGCGATGGCGGTGATCTCCCCGGAGGGAACCGGCAGCGACGTCCAGGCGCATCCGCCGTCGAGCGAGCGGTAGAGACTGTCGGCGGTGGCCGCGAACGACGTGCCGGCCGACGCGGCCATCAGGGTGATATCGCCGCCGTCGGGGCCGTTGGTTCTGCTCCACTGGGCATGCGCGGTGGCCGTCAGCAGCCAGCAGTACAGAAGGATGTGCGCGCGTCGGATCGCGTGGATGTGCATGGGGTGTCGCATGGCTCGTTCAGGTCGGGTCGATGAGGCGTCGTTCGTCTGGGAGACACGCTTCGGGCACGGGCACGGGCATAACCGGGAGGCCGGCATGCTCGCCGGGTGTCCTGAAGAAAGGACCCGCGGAGCAGGGGGAAAGTCTCACCTGACGGCTCGGCGCCGAGGCGGCGTCGGGATCAGCGGGAGGAGGCGATGGTCGAGGTGTCGGCGCGCGGAGCCTCCGGCGCGGCGGCGCGCCGGCTGATGCCGGCCGAGTCGAGGGGCGCGGCGCGGAAGGCCGGGACCACGCTGTCGCGCGAGCGGCCGCCGGAGGAGTCCGGCGAGGGGCCGGCGGAAAGATCTTGGGAGGAATACATGACGTTGCCCGGCGCATCCCCGAACGGTTGGTCGCCGACGAATCCGGGCTCCTGGATCGTGATCACCTCCGCGCGGGTGAGTCCGGAGCGGGCGATCCAGGCGTCGAGCGCCGGCGAGCTCATCTGCGCCACGGTCGCGTAACGGTAGCGCCGGTCGAGCCACTCGGCGAAATCGCGTCCGGCCGACTGTTCGATCAGGTAGCCGACGGCACAGATGGAGCCGTGCCGGTCGATGAAGCAGGGAAGAACGCGGTCGGGATGATCCTCGTTGATCGGGAAGCGGCCGCGCAGGCGGTACTCGTGCAGCCGCTCGATGTTCCGTGCCCGCTCGCGGACCAGTGCGTCCGGCCAGTTGCCGACGTCGCGGGAGCGGAGAAGATCCTCCAGGTAGGCGAGCCGGGCCTGAAGCCGCTCCCGCTCCCCCGGCCCGGGCGTGACCGGGAAGAGTGCGTTGAAGCCTCCCCGGCCGATGATGCTGTCGACATTGCGCGTCGTGACGGAGCGGCGCTCGCCGGGGCTGACGCTCGCGGCCACGACGGCCGTGGCGATGGCCAGGAGGATGGCTGCTGCGGGAAGGAGAAATCGTGCTGGCATGGCTCGTATCGGGTTCTGTTCATCGGACATCGGGAAAGCATCCGTGCCTGAGGAACATACCCGGCAGATGAAGGGGAGTTACTCGCCGGCTCGCGTGGCCGGCTCGGGGAGATGTCGCGTGGCGTCAGTGAAGGGGTGCCCGGCGCATTCCGCTCCGGAGGCGTCGAGCGCCGGAAGCAGGCTCAGGCTCGGTCCGCCGCTGATTCCGGGAGGAGCGCTTCCCGAAGGAGTGCTCCGTGGAGGAATGCTCCGGGGCGGATCGTCGCCGACGGCGGCGCGGGCTTCGCCGGGTTCGAAGAGGACCAGGGAGAAGGGGGCGTCCTCGAGCTGGCCGGTCTCGCTGTTCCTGGTCTCGACGATCACCCGGTCGGCCGCCTCGATGGTGGCCGAGGCGTAGCGCGAAAGCTCCCCGGCCGAGGCGATCAGGCCGATGTTCTGCGGCGCGGCATGGTCCAGCGTCACGCGGTAGCGTCCGGCGGAGATCCGGGTGATCGGGCGGTCCACCGCCGCCAGGCGATAGCCGGCGGTCGCGCCGCGCATCGGATCCTCCGGCGCCGGCGCGTAGCGTCCCCATCCGCCGACCCGGATGCCGTCGCGGTAGGAGGTGTCGATCACCGCGAAGGTGAACGCGCCATCCTCCAGCCGGTCGGTGACCGCGTCGCGCACTTCCACGAGCACCTGGTCGGCGCTCTCGATCTGCGCTATGGCGCGCATCGACGGGGTGCAGGAGCCGAGCATCACCGCGTAGTCGGTGCCGGCCCGCCGCCGCGCCAGCGTGACGCGGTAACGTCCGGTGCCGAGATAGGTGACTCCCGCGCCGGCCAGCCCGGAATCCGAGCGGGCAACGACGATCTCCGGGACGTAGAAGAGCCAGCCGTAGGCGCCGACGCCGGAGCCGGGGAAGAAATGGTCGAAGATGGCAAGCGTAAAGGCGCCGTCGCGGAGCTGATGGGTGTTGATATCCCGCGCCTCGACGATCACCCGGCCGGGAGATTCAATGCGGCAGGAGGCGATCATGTTCAGATCCGACGGCGAGACGATGGCGGCGAACGCGGTGTCGGCCCCGGCGCGGGCGAGGAACACCCGGTAACGTCCGGCGCCGAGCTTGGCGACCCCGGGCTCGGCCAGCCCGTACCCGATGACGTGGGGCGTCCCCTGCCCCGGCGCGTAGGAGATCCAGGCGGATGCCCCGACGCCGTCGGCGCGGAGCATGCCGGCGCCGATCAGCAGCAGAAGCGGAACCAGTAGTATCGAGAGCGGGGAAGGTCTCATCGTGCACTCCATGAGCGCCCGAAATTATCCCTCCTCCCCGCCGGGGCGATGTTACGATTCCATGACAGAGCGCCCCGCGCGCCACGAAGCGCGAACCGGAGCGCGACCCGGAGCGCGGGCTCCGGCCGCTACGCTTCCGGAGCCATGCTCTTTCCCATCTTCCAGTGGGGGATGGTCACCTCCTCGAACCGCTCCCCCTCCCGCCGGTAGCCGAGCCGCTCGTAGAACGGGACGGCGGTCTCGCGGGCGTTGAGGACCATCCGGCGGAACCCCCGTCCGCTGGCCAGGCGCTCGGAGAAGAGGACCATCTCGGTGCCGATCCCCTTCCCCTGCACTCCCTCGGCGACCGCCACCTGGCGCATCTTCACCTCTTCCCCGTCGAGCGGCGTCAGGATCAGGCAGCCGACGAGGCGTCCGTCGTCGTAGCAGGCCACGTGGATGTCGGAGCCCTCGGCGCCGAGCTGCTCGGGGGTGAAGCCGAGTCCCAGCGGTTTCCGGAGAACATCGTTGCGCAGGGCCACGGTCTCCTCGTAGGCGGGGGAGCCGTGCTCGATGGTCGTGATCGTCAGGTCTGCCATGGATAGCGGAATGTTGGTTCGAAGTTGCCGATCGGCGTTGTCGGTCCGTCGCGGCCGGTCCATCGTGGCCAGCTCGTCGCGGCCGGCCCATCGTGGCCGGCTGGCCGGAGCCTCGGGATGATTCGGGGCGCAAGATACGTTGGTGCTCGGGCCGGGACGAAAGACGGCGCGGGCGTATATTGGCGGGGTTTCGCGCGAACGCGAAATCTCACGAGCCTCATCAGCGGACGAGCGCAACCCCGCACAGCATGCACGGATCAGCAATGGTAGATACGATCGACATCTCCCCCGACGTGATAGCGCAGTACGAGCCGGTGATCGGCCTGGAAGTGCACGCGCAGCTTCTTACCAAGACCAAGGCATTCAGCCGCGCGGCCACCGAGTTCGGCCCGATTCCGAACACGAACACCGACCCGGTGGTGCTCGGCCATCCCGGCACCCTGCCGGTGGTGAACCGTCGGATGGTGGAATACACCATCAGGATGGGGCTTGCCACCAACTGCTCCATCCGG
Source organism: Bacteroidota bacterium (assembly GCA_048498995.1). GTDB lineage: Bacteria > Bacteroidota > Ignavibacteria > OLB7 > OLB7 > JBEHWX01. The sequence continues at coordinate 6,017 of JBEHWX010000145.1, read as the reverse complement.
CGCAAGAGCACCTTCGCCCGGAAGAACTACTTCTATCCCGACCTGCCGAAGGGATATCAGATCTCCCAGTTCGACGAGCCGATCTGCCACGACGGCTGGCTCGAGATCGAGAAGAAGAGCGGCGAGACCAAGCGGATCGGGATCACCCGCATCCACATGGAGGAGGATACCGGCAAACTGATCCACGACCTCGATATCTCGAACACGCTCGTCGACCTGAATCGCGCCGGCACGCCGCTGATCGAGATCGTCTCCGAGCCGGATATCCGCTCGGCCGAGGAGGCCTATCTCTACCTGATGCAGATCCTGAGCATCGTCACCTACCTGGATATCTGCTCCGGCAACATGGAGGAGGGGGCGCTCCGCTGCGACGCCAACATCTCCGTCAGGAAGCGGGGCGCCGAGCAGTTCGGCGTGAAGACCGAGGTGAAGAACATGAACTCCTTCCGGAACGTCGAGAAGGCGATCGAGTACGAGATCCTCCGTCAGATCGCCCTCGTCGAGTCCGGCGGGACCGTGGCGCAGGAGACCCGCGCCTGGGACGCCGCCGGGAAGTTGACCCGCTCGATGCGCTCCAAGGAGTACGCGCACGACTACCGCTACTTCCCCGATCCCGATCTGGTGCCGGTGGTGGTCACCGACCAGATGCTCGAGGAGGTCCGGAGCGGGCTGCCGGAGCTGGCCGTCGACCGGAAGCGCCGGTTCGTCCGGGAGTATGGGCTCCCCTCCTACGACGCGTCGATCCTCACCGAGACGCGCGCGCTCGGCGACTACTTCGAGACCACGGTCGCGGCGCTCGGTCGCAAGGAGGCCGATCGCTGCAAGGTGGTCAGCAACATCATGATGACCGAGGTGCTCCGCGTGCTCACCGAGCAGCGGATGGAGATCGCGAGATTCCCGATCGAGCCGGCGCGCATCGCCGAGCTGGCCGAGCTTTTCGCCTCGGACACCATCTCCTCGAAGAACGTGAAGGACATCTTCGCCGAGATGGTCACCTCCCCGAAGACGCCGACCGAGATCAGCCGCGAGAAGGGATTCGTGCAGATCAGCGACAGCTCCTTCCTGGAGGATGCGATCGCGCAGGTGCTCACGTTAAACGCCGCGCAGGTTGATGCGTATCGTGGTGGAAAGGTGAACCTGTTCGGGTTCTTCGTCGGCGAGACGATGAAGCTCACCAAGGGGAAAGCCAATCCGAAGCTGGTTACCCAGATCCTCAAAGAGAAACTAGACATCTGACGGCGCCATGCGCTCACACACCTGGATCAGCCTCGCCCGGATCGCCGCCTTCGCGGCAACCGCGTTCGCGGTAATCGCGTTCGCGGCGCTCCTCGGCGGCTGCGTCGATAACTCCCCGACGATCGCCACGTTCGATCAGGAGCTCGAATCGACCACGTTCGACAACCGCCTCTATGCTCCGGTGGTCCTCTTCCGCGACAACACCGTGCTGGACACGCTCGCCGCGCGCACGGCGCGTACCTACGCGCTCGGGCGGCGCGGCGCGGTGCGCCATGCCTGGCAGATCATCGCCCCGATCGACTCCCGAGGCCGGAAGGCCGGCATCGAGCCGCGCGTGGAGCTCGGCGTGCAGTACAAGCTCCGCGGTGATTACACCATCGACTACGAGAGCGTGCCGGGGGAGACCATCTTCACCCCTCGCATCCTCAACGCCACCCAGTACGACCTGCGGGTGACGGCGAACTACGACGAGGAGGATCAGTTCGAGACGCAGTATTACATCCGCGCCAACAGCAACTCCTCCCTCTCCAACGCGCCGTACTACTACTGGAACCAGTCGTCGAACGTGATCCTTTCCGGCGGCGTCTGGACCTACGCGTTCAGCCGCTCCGATACCAACAGCCTCCGCCGGCTCCGCATCTCCGATTCCACCGAGTTCCGCGGCTCCGGCCTGACCGAGCCGCTCCTGGCCCGATAACCACGCAGTAGAGGTATGACCATGAAACGCATGATGATGCTTGCGGCCCTCCTCTGCGTGGCCGCCGCCGGAACCGCCTCGGCGCAGAGCCGATCCGACGACGAGGACTTCGCTCCCACCGTCGACGAGGCCAGCCCGCGCGGCGTGGCCATCGGCGTCCGCGCCGGCGCGGTGATGACCACCCCGCGCGGCGGATTCCCGAGCCTGATCATCGGGGATTCCCACGCCGGCTCCGGCGCGATCTCCGAGACCCATTCCCAGACCGGCGTCGGCAACCGCTACGCCCTCTCGGCGCTGATCCCCTTCACGAGCACCTACGGCGTCACCCTCGAGCTCGGCACCCTCACCTGGTCGGCGCGCTATTCCGACAGCGGCGCCACGCGCCCCACCCGCTTCGACGTGCAGTCGCTGCAGGGGGCGCTGACCGTGCAGGCCAACCTCTTCCATGACGATCGCGCCTTCAAGCGCCGCGGCCTTCGCAGCGTTTACCTCGACGGCGGCGTGGAGGTGGGGCTCACCACGATGGGCAACCGGGTGGAGAGCACCGCGTTCCCGGACAGCGGCGGCGCCTCGGTGGCGGCGGTGGGAAGCTTCGAGAACGACGAGCCGTTCCGGCATCTGACCGCGATCCGCGCCGGCCTCGGCCTCCGCTTCGGCGTCGACACCCACCTCGAGCTGCAGGTGGAGGGCTCCTACGCCTACTCCCTCAACAACGTCTTCTCCTCCGACGCGATCCGCGTCAGCGACTTTACCGTGGACAATCTCTCCGGCATGGTCGGGGTCTTCTATCGCTTCTGATGTCGCGGCGTCACCACATGGTGACGTCGTGAAGATCTCGTGACGAGGGGCGCGGCGACCGGTTGACGGGCACCGCGCCCCTTCCGCTTCGACGGCGGGATTTCAGTTCGCAAGATGGCGTTGCGGAGATGCGCAACGTGCCGCGCGGGAGGATGCGATTCCGGCGCGAGCCCGCATGGGGCCTTGCTTCCCGGCCCGCGCCATGCGTCGACGAGTCGCCTCCACGTCTCCCGAATTCTCTCCTTCATCCGGCTCCTGAAGCCTCCCGCGCGATCGCGTCCGATGTCTCATCGAGATGTCGCGAACGGCAACGTTGCAAAGGGAGATGTCGTGATCGGGGCCGTTGCGATCGGCGCAGCGCCTGCATCACGACCGGTCGGCGCGGTCGGCGCCACGGCATTCCATTTCACATTTCATCTGGAAGATCAGGTGGCTGGAAGATCGGCTCGCGCGGCGGCTGCGTCGGAGCCGGACGAATGCGCGCGTGGGATATGTGAATGCGTGGGATGTGTGAGCGCGTGGCGGGCGCGCGCCTGGCGGGCGGGCGCGTGGCGGGCGGGCGCGATCCGTGGGAACGTGAAGAGCGTGGGCGTGGGTCGGCCGTGGTGAGCGTGGGGCCGTGGTGGATACGGGAGGCCATAAAAAAGAGCCGCTTCCGATATGCTCGGAAGCGGCTCTTGTGCTATTCGACGTACGTTGAGTCTCTTACGGCTGCGTGTTCGGGATCACCTCGACCAGAACCGTACGGTTGTAGTACCGACCTTCCGGCGTCGTGTTGGTGAACGGAGCGCGAGCTTCCGCCTCACCGAAGCCGTACGTGTCGAACGTCGCCGTGCGGCCGAGCTTCGTGAGCGCGTCCTGGAGGATATTGCGAGCCTCCGTGGCGCGACGCGAAGAGAGATCGAAGTTGTAATCCTCGAGACCGACCTTATCGGTGTGCCCGTGGATGACGACCGTGGCACCGCTCGGGATACGAGGGGCGACCTCGTTGCGGAGGAACTGATCGTAGGTCTGCACCGTCTTCGACTCATCGTATTCGAAGAGCACCGAGTACCGCTGACCGTTGACCGGCGGGGCCTCGCGGCGGACGAGCTGGAAGTCGGCCGTGCGAGTCACCGTGCGACCATTGACCGTCACCGCGTTGACCGTGGCCGTGTAGCGGCCGTTCGGACGTCCCTGCAGCAGCGGCTTCGCGTCGATCCGCTGCGAGGTGCCGCGGTACGGACCGAACGTCTGATTGTATCCACCCTCACCCGTGATGTTCACCGTCCAGCTCTGGATCGGGCCCGAGCCGCGAACGTTGAGCACCAGGTCGTTGTCGATCGGCTCGCTCTGGAGCGTCTGGATCTCCACCGGCTTCATGATCTCGCTGTTGTTCGAGAGCACTTCGACGCGACGGTTCTCCTCGGCCACCAGGTCGAGATCCTCCTTCGGCGTGGCGCGCGTGCCGGAGGCATGCGGCGGACGGGTCTGGCCCTTGACCGAGATGCGCGAGGCATCGATGCCGAAGGTGCTCACCATGTAGTCGCGAACCGACGTGGCCATCGCAAGACCCTCGGCCTCCGACGGAGCCGAGCCGACCAGCGTGATCGACGCCGACGGGTTGCTGCGCATGCGATCGGCGTAGACGTTCATGGCGTTGTAGTAGACGCCCATCTGACGCTGCGAGCGGTCACCGCTGGAGACGCTGGAGGCGCCGGCAACCGGCATGTCCAGCAGCGAGCTCTCGGTGAAGCTCGAGGCGCGGCCCTGATCAAGACGATTGTACTTGGTCGGGATCTGCGTCGCGTTCTGATCGAAGAACAGGTAGTTCCGGAGCGGGAACCACTCGGTCACGCGGCGCTCGTCGGTCACCGCCGACGGGGCGCGCACGGCCAGATCGATCGACGGAACGTCCTCGGCCACCTCGACCACCTCCACCGGAGCGGCAACGGCGTTGCCGAACTTCAGCTGGAAGCCGCCGCGGATCGACGTCGTCACCCAGGTATCGTTGCGATTCTGATCCGGGAAGTCGTTCTTCTTCTGATTGAAGATGTAGCTGGCCTCCAGGAACGGCGTCAGATACCACTTCGTCGTGCCGGAGCTCTTGCTGTTGATGTTCCAGTCGTAGCCGATGCCGCCACCGACGCCGAAGACCGGGTTGTTCACGTTCTCGATCGGCTGATCGACGATCGCCTGCGAGGTGTTGTCGCCCGGATGCCAGTCGTACTTGTGCGAGACCACGAACGACACCGACGGGCCGGCCGTCAGGTGGAAATTCGGACCACCGAGGTTGACGCGAAGCATCGGCTCGATGGTCGCATACGTCATGCGCGCGCTGAACTGCCGGTTGTTGTTGGGATCCGACTTATCCTTCAGCGTGGCGCGGCGATCGTCGATTCCGGCGCGAAGCTGGAACCCGATCGGGCCCGGAATGAATTCCGTCATCAGACCGAAATAATATCCGAAGCCGTAACCGTCGCCGAGACGCGTCTGCGTGAAGAGCGTGTCGCCGACGTTGACCAGATTCTGCATACCGGCACCAACCAGATTGTAGTTCAGTCCGCCGAACACGCCGAACCGCCAGTTGGGAATGTTGTCCTGTGCCGTCTGCTGCGCCGCTACCTGGGAAGTCGACCCAACTGCCGCCAACCCGGCGACAAGAAGCGACAACCCTGTAGAACGAATCGTTTTCGTATTCATAGTTCCTCCGTAGCAATAGGTTGATTAGGTCGTCACGGAGTCTGAAGACAACACCTGTGCCAGAAGTTGGCGACCACGAACTTCCGCGTGCCGATGGCGCCGTTTCCCCTATTCGGATTTGCAATGCATCGCGATGATGTGCCGACGCCGGACACGATATATGCAGGGCGCGGACGCGCTCCGCCGCCGGTAGAGCACGCGACGGCCGCTGGTGGAGCACGCGACGGCCGCCGGCGGGCGGCCACCGTGGTCGTCACGGCGAGGTGGGCGTGTTGCCACGGCCTCATGGTCGCATCAGTGTAGGGCGCGGCCCCCTGGCCACCCGCCGGCGGCCGATGCGCGCACGCTGAAGACGTGCGCCTACCAGATACGGTTATCGGATGCGGTTATCAGATACAGGGAGACTCGAGCCTTCAGCGCGCGTCGTGCCGTGGATGCGTGAGCGGGGCGGACACGCTCCTGCCTGCACGGAGGAGCGCTGGTCATCGCGCGTCGGTCATCGCGCGTCGGTAGTGTACTGTGTTAGGTTCAAAAAGGGTTAGGTAGCCGGAACAAGCGAGCTCTGGTGATGCAGAGGGTTAAAGACCTCGCGCTTCTTCCAGAG
>JBEHWX010000144.1:0-11546 GCA_048498995.1 Bacteroidota bacterium | reverse complement strand
CCGGCGCAGCCTGAAGAGCTGCGCCTACCAGTGCGGTGCGTCCGAGGCTCGGGGGTAGGCGCACGTCTTCAGCGTGCGCGGTGCCGATTCCGGCGCAGCCTGAAGAGCTGCGCCTACCAGTGCGGTGCGTCCGAGGCTCGGGGGGTAGGCGCACGTCTTCAGCGTGCGTCATGGTTTCGGTGCGTGGCCGGGGGGATACGCCGCCCATGGTACGGAGCATTCGTGGCTCACACCTGGCTCTCGCTACTCGACGACTGCCTCGTAGTACGTTCCGTTCGTCATCTGCCCCCATGCCGCGCCGACGGCGCCGGTTGCCGGATCGTAAACGAACTTGAGGTAGTAGTACGAGCCGGCCAGGAATCCCTCATGGATCCCGTTGTAGATCAGGTCGGGGTCGGCGGCGCGTGGTCTGGTCGCATAGCTCTTCAACCACCGCTCTCCCGCGCAATCCCGTCCCCATTGACGCACGAGACATCCTCGGTCGTCGAATTCGGTGACGATGACTCCCCCACAGGGGAGATTGATCACGTCCACGTGAGCGGCCGCCCGCGCGGAGATGGCGCCGGCGCAGAGTGCCGTGATGCAGGTAACCAGAGCAATCATCCGTCGCATTGCCGCATGCTCCACGGGAATAGGGAGTGTTGGGGGGGACGTAGTTTTCGTCTTCCCTCCCGCCACGTGGCCGCCGACGGGACATTCCATCGCGGCTCGAAGCGAGGAAGTGGAGAGAACGAGCGCGATGGCCATCACGATGTGCTCTTCGCCGGCCACGGCATCATCCGAATCCGTCGTCGATGCTCGGAAGCCTTCCATGTTGCCGATACCGTCGGATCCACGCCATTCGCGGCCGCGAAAAAGTAGACAGTCGTCGGATGCCCCGCAACAGTCTGCAACATGCGCGGGGGCGCCTCCCGCGTGGCGTGGGGAGATCCTTCGGCGTATCATTGCGGGCGTATCATTGCGGGAATTGCGGTGAATACCTACACTGCGCGCCACCAACCATGGGGCTGGCCGGCGCCGACCGTGAAGGGAAACGCGTGACCGCGCGTCACGCGGCGTGAAGATCGCGCACGAAATTCCGCCTGATCATCTCCTCCCCTCCCCGTCCGTCGCGCATTTTTTTTCGGGCCCCGGAGCGCCGGGCCGACCCGCATTGTCAAAGATGATTGCCGCCGGCTTCCAGGTCGGCACCGGGTGGTATCTTCCGTTTTTCGTCTGAAATCGCAGCCGATCGCAGAGGGCAGAGTTACATGGCCAAGGACCGCACGCCGCTGATGCGGCAGTATCACCAGATCAAGGAGAAGTATCCCGATACGATACTTCTGTTCCGTCTCGGGGACTTCTTCGAGACGTTCGAGGAGGATGCCATCACCACCGCGCGGGTCTGCGGCATCACCCTGACCAAGCGGGGCAACGGCTCCGAGGGGGAGACTCCCCTGGCCGGATTTCCTCATCATCAGCTCGAGAATTATCTCCCCAAACTCGTCCGCGCCGGATTCCGCGTCGCCGTCTGCGAGCAGCTGGAGGATCCGAAGTTCGCGCGCGGCATCGTCAAGCGGGACGTGATCGAGGTGGTGACCCCCGGCGTGGCGATGAGCGACAAGCTTCTGGACGCCGGCCGGAACAACTACCTGGCCGCCGTCTATATCGAGGGAGATCGCGCCGGCATCGCCTTCTGCGACATCTCCACCGGCGAGTTCCAGGCCGCCGAATCGTCGCTGGACGGGCTGGCCGAGGTGCTGGAATCGATCAGTCCGGCCGAGATCATCGTCCGCCGGTCGAACCGGGAGCTGGTCTCCGGGCTCCGTCTGAGCGCCGAGCCCCGCGTCACGCGGCTCGAGGACTGGATCTTCGAGCACGATTACGCGCACGAGCGGCTTCGGGAGCATTTCGGCACTCAGTCGCTCAAGGGCTTCGGGCTGGAGGATCTCCGCCTGGCGACGATCGCGGCCGGCGGGGTAATGCACTACCTGATGGAGACGCAGCGCGCCCGGCTGCCGCACATCCGGAAGATCACCCGCTACATCCACGGCGACTACATCGCGCTCGATCCGGCCACGAAGCGGAATCTGGAGATCGTCTTCTCCGCGCACGACGGCGGCCGCCACGGCTCGCTCCTGGCGGTGCTCGACCGGACCGGAACGCCGATGGGTGGGCGCCTGCTGAAGAAGTGGATCCTGCATCCGCTGAAATCGCGCGAGCAGATCGAGAAGCGTCTTTCCGCGGTCGAGAGCCTCTACGGCGATCCGGCCGTGGCCGCGGAGCTCGAAAAGGAGCTCCGCGGCGTCTGCGATCTGGAGCGGATCATGGCCCGGGTGGCCACCGGCCGCGCCACGCCGCGCGACCTCGGGTTCCTGCGCGACACGCTCGACCGCGTCCCCCGGCTGATGGAGCTGCTGGCGCGCCTGGATTCGCCGACGCTCGGGACGATCGCCCGCTCGCTGGTGCTGCCGGAGGATCTGCTGGAGCGCCTCTCGATGGCGCTGCCGGAGGAGCCGCCGGCCATGCTCGCCGACGGCGGCGTGATCCGCGACGGGTTCTCGCCGGAGCTGGACGAGCTGCGCGATCTGCGCGCCAGCGGCAAGAGCTACCTGGAGGCGCTGCAGGAGCGGGAGCGCTCCCGCAGCGGCATCTCCTCGCTGAAAGTCGGTTACAACAACGTCTTCGGCTATTACCTCGAGATCACCAACGCCAACCGCGACAGAGTGCCGGATGATTACATCCGGAAGCAGACCCTGGCCAACGCCGAGCGCTACATCACCCCGGAGCTGAAGGAATACGAGGAGAAGATTCTCCACGCCGAGGAGAAGCTGGCGGCGCTGGAGCGGGAGCTGTTCGTCGAGCTGCAGGCGTTCACCGCCGAGCGGAGCGAGCCGCTGCTGCGCGACGCGCAACTGGTGGCGATGCTCGACTGCTTCGTCGGGTTCGCCCGCCTGGCGCGCGACCGCAACTATGCCCGTCCGACGATCGAGGAGGGGACGGCGATCGAGATCGTGGGAGGGCGGCATCCGGTGGTCGAGACGCTGCTGCCGGCCGGCGAGCGTTACGTTCCCAACGATACCGTGGTCGACACCGAGGAGCGGCAGGTGGCGATTATCACCGGGCCGAATATGGCGGGAAAATCATCCTATCTGCGACAGGTGGGATTGATCGTGCTCCTTGCGCAATTAGGCTCCTACGTGCCGGCCGAGCGGGCGCGCATCGGCGTGGTCGATAAAATCTTCACCCGCGTCGGCGCGCAGGACAACCTGGCCGCCGGCGAGAGCACGTTCCTGGTGGAGATGCACGAGGCGGCCAATATTCTCAACAACGCCACCGAGCGGAGCCTGATTCTCCTCGACGAGGTCGGACGTGGCACCTCCACGTTCGATGGCATCTCCATTGCCTGGGCCATGACCGAATATATCCACGAGCGGATCGGTGCCCGGACCCTCTTTGCAACTCATTATCACGAATTGAACGCCCTGGCCGAGCGCTTCCAGCGGATCGGTAATTACAAGGTCGAGGTGCGCGAGCATGGCGACCAGGTGATTTTTCTCAGAAAGGTCTCGCCGGGGACCGCCGACCACTCCTACGGCATCCAGGTGGCGCAGATGGCGGGGCTGCCGGAGGAGGTGACGCGGCGCGCCAAGGAGATTCTGACCCAGCTGGAGAGCGCCTCCGAGGAAAATCCGATCGGCGGCGTGGAGGCTGGGCTGGCCAACGCGGCCCACGCGCGGGGAAACGGGGAAATGTCGCGTCAGGATATATCGGCCCGCCGCGAGGGGCGGCCGTCGGCGCGGCGCGCGCAGACCTCGGCGATCCCCTCCTATCAGCAGACTCCGCTGTTCGAGGTAACCATGGCCGATCCGAAGCTCGAGGCGCTGCGCGCGGCGCTATCGTCGATAGACCTGAATAATCTGACGCCGATGCAGGCGATGATGGAGCTGGAGCGGCTGCAGAAAATCCTGCGGGAGTAGCAGCCGGGCCGGCCGGCCGCTCCTCTTTTTTACCGGCATCGGCTTCGGCTGCCGCCACCAGCCGGCTTCCTCCCCATCATTTCGGAAGCGCATTTTCCCCGGCGCAACCGCCACGGCATGGTCCTTGTTACGTTCCATTACCCTCAATTGTCACGCAAGGGCCCGTTTCGGCGGTTGCATCTCCGCCGTTGCAAAGTCTTGAGAGGGAAGGTGTAACCTCTGACGGCCATCGCGTGTCATTGCGCTAGAGTGATGAACGATCGCTTTTCGACGTGGCCCATCCCCTGCCCAAGGGCGACGTCGATACCCCCGCGCGATCTTGCCCGATCTCCCCTCGTTGTCATGTATTCACAGATCTGAATAGAATAGAGCCGCATGGCTTTTTGCTGATGAGATCAAATCTAGGAGTCACCCACATGAACCTATGGAAGCGAACCTACCGGGTACTGCTCGTTGCGTTAGCAGTGCTCGCGGTGACCGCGAGCCGAGCGTGGGCCGACATGTCATCGTACTCGTTCGGTGTCAGCACCGGCACCGCGTACGATATGTCGGACGCCACCCGGCTCTTCGGTCCATCCGATGATGAAGGAACGAGCGATCCGAGCGATATCGGATTCACCTTCTACCTGAACGGCACCCCCTACACCCAGTTCAGCGTCAGCGTCGACGGCCTGATCGGCTTCGGCCCGCTGCCGGTCTCCGCCTGTTGGGAGAACATGCTGGCCCGGAACTCGGGCGGCTGCTTCGATCCTTACAACTTCACCCTGGCCGACCTGCCGCAGGTTGCCCCGTTCTGGGACGATCTTCGCGTGGCATGGGCCGACGACGGTGATCCGTTCGACGGCAGCATCACGGCCAAGACCTTCGGCGACGCGCCGAACCGCGTGCTGGTGGTCGAGTACCGGAACATGCTGATCGATTACCTCGATCCGTTCGGCGGCCGCGACGGCGTGCACTACGGAACGTTCCAGGCTCGCTTCTACGAGGGAACCAATAAGATCGAGTACTACTACGAGCACATGGAGGACGCCACCGGCCAGAACTCCATTGTCGGCGGCGTTGCCGGCGCCTCTATCGGCGTGGCCGTCAGTGAGTCCGATTTCGCCAGCATCACCCCCGATCCGTTCGGCGGCGCCTCGGTCAGCAACTCGAGCGTCGACGATGCGGTCGTTCTGGCCAATAACCCGATCCCCGACAATACTGTCTATACCCTTACTCCCTGCCAGATCCGCGTCTTCGGCAACACCGCCACCGGCGGCACCGACGGCATGAACGAGGGAGACGTGCTCCTGTCGGGCATGAGCTCGATGCATTCGGAGCCGATCACCTTCCAGCCGTTCTCGATCGGCCTGGAGGGCTCCCCCTGCACCTCGCGCGATTATCGCTTCAGCATCCAGGGCTTCGGCGAGGGAAGCGGCGATTATCAGATCTCCCCGGTCAGCGGCACCGTGATGGCCGACGGCATGGAGACCCCGACGATCACCTTCACGCCGACCGGCCTGGGTGAGCGTCGCGCCACGCTGATCGTGACCGACGACAACGGCTTCCGCCGCAGCTTCGAGCTGGCCGCCAGTGGCGAGACCCGCACCATGTGGGCCGGCAACCTCTCCGAGGGTGGCACCGATCGCGTCGCCGACGGTGACGTGCTCCTGTCGGACAAGCGCGTGCGCCGTCTGCAGACCGAGACCTATCACCCGATCGAGATCACCGATCTGAACAGCACCTCGACGGCCCCGACGGTCGACATCACCTACAAGGTGGTCGATCCGACCGGCCAGTACACGATCGATCGCACCAGCGAGTCGATCTCGGCCGGTGAGACCTCGCGCGTCGGCGTCACCTTCACGCCGACCGGTGTCGGCACGCAGGAGGCGAAGCTGATCGTTACCGCCGACGGCGAGACCCGCACCTACGTGCTGCGCGCCTACTCGGTGGCTCCGGGCGGCGAGTTCTTCATCGGTACCGCGAAGGTCGGTGACGGCAGCGCCGTGTTCGTCGGCGAGGTCGGCTGCGTCGGCGCCTCGGCCAACACGCAGGCCGTGACCGTCAAGAACATCGGCGCCGGCGACTTCGTCCTCAACGGAGCGAATTTCTACGCCACCGACACGGTGTACGGCCAGGGCATGCCGCCGTATCCGCTGCTGCTGACCAACGGCAAGGTGGCTCCGCGCGAGGATTACGTGATCACGAACACGCCGGGAGTGGCGCCGTTCGAGGCCAACCAGATCACGCAGTTCCCGGTGGTGATTCCCGAGGGTGAGAGCCGCACGCTCTACATCACCTATATCGGCGCCTATCCGGGCAAGCGCTTCGCGCGCGCCTTCGTCACGACCAACGGCGAGAACTACTTCGGCACCGGCACCGACCAGTACGGCAACGCGATCCCGAACGTCCCGGGTCTGCTGACCTTCGACCTGTTCGGCCGCGCCATCGGCGGATCGCTTTCGGACAACGCCACCGGCGGACAGCCGAAGACGATGGTCTTCCCGAACACGGCGATCGGCAGCTCCAGCGACATCACCTACACGCTCGTCAACCCGGGCACCTGCGACCTGCGCGTCTCCCGGAAGAATCTGGAGATCGTGGCCGGTGACGTCAGCGAGTTCACCCTCGTCAACGGGTTCGTCGGTGTTCCGGTGGATGCCGCCACGAACGACTACATCCTGACCCCGGGCGCCACGGCGACCGTGACGGTCCGCTTCACCCCGACGCAGGTCGGCTCGCGCCGCGCCTCGCTCTGGCTGAAGTCCAACGACTCGACGGTGTACATCGAGGGCGTTCGCGCCCGCGGCAGCTACTACCTCGATCTCTACGGCGTCGGTACCCCGAGCGTCCTCAACGGCACGCTCTCGTTCGGCTCGGCCGCGATCGGCATCGACGTGATCGACGGCCAGGTGACCTACACCAACCCGAGCACGCAGCCGGTGGTGATCTCGACGATCAAGTACGACGGCGGCGACCAGACCGAGTTCGCCCAGGATCCGACCATGCCGTGGCCGACCGCCCCGGTGGTGGTGGGCCCGGGACAGACGCTGAAGCTCGGCGCCCGCTTCGCTCCGGTGACCGGCGGCAGCGATGGACCCCGCGAGTCGACCATGCTGCTGATCACCGACAAGGGTGACACGATCCGCTTCATCGTCAAGGGCACGGCTGGAACGCGCGCGCTCCAGCTGAACCCGTCGACGATCGCCTTCTCGCCGATCTCGAGCGGCAAGGAAGCCCGCCAGACGATCACGGTGACCAACGCCGGCTCGATGCCGGTCATCCTCACCGGTGCCCCGATGCTCTCCGGCGCCAACGCCGCCGACTTCTCGCTCAGCAGCTTCCCGCGCACCGTCCTGGCCCCGGGTCAGGTCGAGTTCCTGGAAGTGACCTACCATCCGACCGCCGCTGGCAGCTCCACCGCGCAGGTGGACTTCACCAGCAACGCCGGCCCGATGCAGTCGATCGGCCTGACGGCCACCGCCAGCAGCACGAAGCTCGAGCTGGATTCGAAGATCCTTGTCGAGATCTCCTCGATCAGCGGTCAGGCCGCCGAGCGGATCGTCACGCTGCGCAACGAGAGCAACGAGGCGGTTTCGATCAGCGATGTCCGCTTCAGCGGCGCCGACGCGGCGCAGTTCCGCGTGGTCCGCGGCGCCGATCGCGTCGAGGCCAATGCCGAGGGAGAGCTGGTGGTCGAGGTGATCCCGGCCGGCCATGACCTTGTGGCCGAGCTGGCGCTGACGGCGACCAACGAGGTGACCGGCGAGCAGCTGGTCCGCGTGGCCGAGATCCGCGCCGAGGAGCAGCGGACCAGCGGCGTCAGCGGCGAGGACGCGGTTGCCGGGGGCCTTGAGCTGCGGGCGGCGGTTCCGAACCCGACGCATGGCGCGGTGGAGTTGAGCTACCGGATGGTGAAGGGGACGGAAATCCGTCTGTCGCTGTACGACATGAACGGCACGCTGGTGAAGGTTCTCGACGGCGGCTATCGCGGCCAGGGAGAGCATGTGGTGCGGGTGGATCTGAGCGATCTGGCCAGCGGCCAGTATCAGTACCGCCTCACCGCCGGCAGCGTCACCCTCACCAAGTCGGTTGTCGTCGTCAAGTAAAGGATCGATCCGGAAAGGATCGACCGACGATGATCGTCGATCGACGTCCACGGGGCGGCACCTTCGGGTGCCGCCCCGTTCGTTTTTCCGGTAGGTCCGATGGCCGGATGTGACGGCGAGCGGGGTGGCGGCCGGGGCGTTTCCGCTCATCGGATGGGGACCGAATGGTCGATACGGGGGGAAGTGGCCGGCACGGGGCTGAATTCTTCGGGGAATCGGGGAGGATTACGGAATTATGATCATCCGCCAACAAACAGTTTGTAGCTCATGTAACAATTGTTGATTTTCCGCATCCGGGCCGCTCTTCCCCGCGCCGGCCGGTCGCCGACTGGTCTCGCGGCGACCGCACCACGCTGGAAGGGTGAAAGCGCGCTCGGACCCCAGCGGACACGTTCTCCCGGACGTAGAACCCATCAGTGGAGCATGATGATGAGACGATCTCACCCACACTCGCAGGCCCCTCCTCGGCGATGGAAGGGGTGCCGGCGTCTCCGATCTGACATTCCCAATCAGGTTCAAGTCCCGAATCGGATGCAGATCCGATCGCCGCGACTTCCGGCTTGACCGAAGCCCCCTTTCGCCCGGAAAGCGGCGGCACCGGCTCATGGTCACTCGATCCACGACTCCTTCCGTATCACCTATTGACAGAGCATCAACCATGAAACGTCTCTACTCACTCTGGACGGCGGTGCTCCTCGCCTTCCTCCTGCCGATCGCCCCGGCGATGGCCGGATTGTTCGATACCTACGTGGTGTCGGGCACCTCGAGCACCTATCCCGCCCTTGCCGGCGGAACCAACGCGATTGCCACGAACTACACGAACCCCTGGAACGTGTTCACCTCGGCGGGGCCGTTCAACATCGGCTTCACCTTCAATTTCAACGGGACGAACTACACGCAGTTCACCGTCGGCACCAACGGGACGATGGTGCTGGGAACCGGCGCGCAGACGTCGCCGACCCCCTCCCTCGATGCCGGAGGCGTCTACCCGATCCTGGCTCCTCTCTGGAACTTCAATCATACTCGCGCCGATGCCGGCCCTTCCTGCACCGACGTCGGTGTCTGGTACGCGGTGACCGGCACCGCGCCGAACCGGATGCTGACGGTCGAATGGCGCGTGAATCCCTACTGGAACGGCGCCTGGGCATGGGTGGGCTGCAACGGCTCCCTCTTCAACTTCCAGGCTCGCCTGTATGAGGGATCCAATATCATCGAGTTCCAGTACGGCTCGATCTACGTCGCCTCCAGCCCGGATATCGAGACCGCGGCCGGCATCGGCATCTCCGCCGGCGCGTCGAACTTCATCTCGATCACGCCGGGAACCTCGACCACCGCGTCGCAGACGGTCGCCAACAACAGCGTGAACCTGCTGCTGACCCCGATCAGCTCCGGCACCACCTACCGGTTCTCGCCGTGCACGTTCAGCATCGTCGGCCGTACCGGCGCCACCGATGGCGGCACCTCGACGATGACCAACGGCGACATCCTCCTGGCCGGCAAGAGTGCCATGAAGTATGGCGGCTCCGCCTACACGCCGTTCTCGCTGACGATGGACAACACGACGCGCTGCGCCGACAAGCAGTACAAGCTCGACATCACCGGCGCCAACGCCGGCGAGTATTACTTCAACGGCGTGCCGGGACAGCGCACCTTCATCGGCACGGCAAGCCGCTCGACCACCGTCACGCCGACGATCAACTTCAGCCCGACCGCGCTCGGCGCCCGTCCGGCCACGCTGACGATCACCGACGTGATGACCGGCACGGTCAAGACCTACGGCCTGAACGGGGTCGGTACCTCCCGCGTCCAGTTCAACGGCAACCTCTCGCAGGGAGGCACCGCCGCGATGGCCAACGGCGACGCGCTGCTCGACGGCATGACCGTGGTGCGCCGCGGCACCGGGACGTTCCAGCCCTTCTCCGTGCAGAACCTGATCACGGCCGCCGGAACGCCGTCGGCCACGGTCACCTACACGATCGTCGACCCGAGCGGCCAGTACTCGATCTCGCCGGCCAGCACCGTTCTGGGACCGGGAGGCACGCACACGCCGACGATCACCTTCAGCCCGACCGGCGTGGCCACGCAGACGGCAACGCTGATCGTCAACGCCGACGGCGACGTCCGCACCTTCACGCTGCGCGGCTTCTCGGCGGCTCCGGCGGCCGAGTTCCGCATCGGCGGCAACCTGGTGGGGGTGAACACCGGCATCATGGCCGGCCAGACCAACTGCGTGGGCGAGTCCTACTTCTCGGTTCCGATGGAGGTGAAGAACATCGGCTACGGCGCGATCTCGATCGACGGCGGCCAGTTCTTCGCCACCGACAGCGCCTACAAGCAGGGCGCACCGCACTACGCGAACCTTCGCGACGCGCAGGGACGCCTGATCCCGATGCCGGACTACGTGATCACGACCTCGCCGGGCGTCGGCTCGGCCTCCGCGGGAGCGGCCAACTATCCGATCGTGATTCCGCAGGGACAGACCCAGACGGTCTACATCACCTACGTGCCGCAGCGTCCGGGCAAGCGCTTCGCCCGGGCCTACATCCGGACCAACGCGCAGAACTTCCTCGGCGTCGATCCGCAGGCTCCGCTGAACGCGGTTCCCTCGATCGAGGGCGTGCTCAACTTCGAGCTCTTCGCCAACGCCGTCGGTGCCGGCCTTTCCGACAACCCGACCGGCGGCCTGCCGAAGACCGTGGTCTTCTCGGGCACCTCGGTCGGCGATTCGGCCGACATGACCTTCTCGCTGGTCAACTACGGAAGCTGCGACCTCCGGATCGCCCGTAAGCAGCTCGAGGTGAACGCCGGCGACGACCACGAGTTCTCGCTGGTCAGCGCCTTCGCCACCATGCAGCCGGATGCCGATGGCAACTACGTCTTCGCGCCGGGCGCCTCCGGATCGGTCACGGTCCGCTTCAAGCCGCAGCAGATCGGCTCGCGTCGCGCCAGCCTGATGGTCAAGACGAACGATTCGACGATCTCGATCCCGGGCGTCTCCGAGCGTGGCGTCTACTACCTCGATCTCTACGGCGAGGGAACGTTCAACTACAAGAGCTCGTCGGTGAGCTTCGCCGCGGCCGCCATGGGCGCCGACACGACCCACGGCGTGGCCGAGTTCATCAACACGATGCGGACGCCGCTGACGATCTCCAACGTGGCGATCACCGGTACCGACGCGACCGAGTTCGCGCAGGACATGAAGAACAAGCCGTGGCCGGCCGCCAACACGATCCTCAAGCCGGGACAGCACCTGATGCTCGGCGTGCAGTTCCAGCCGGCGAGCGCCGGTGTCAACGGCACGCGCAACGCGATGCTGGAGGTGACCCTCAGCGATGGCAACATCCTGAAGGCGAATCTCGACGGCATGGCCGGCACCCGCTCCATGCAGGTGAACCCGGCCACGATCGCCTTCACGCCGATCGCCAAGGGGAAGGAAGCCCGCCAGACGATCACGGTGACCAACACCGGCTCGATGCCGGTCATGCTCACGACGGCC
>JBEHWX010000143.1:0-11620 GCA_048498995.1 Bacteroidota bacterium | reverse complement strand
CATCGCCAAGCTGCTGGTGGACGTGGCCCATGAGAAAGGCGCCACCGCCGTGGCCCACGGTTGCACCGGCAAAGGCAACGATCAGGTACGCCTGGACGTTTCCGTCACCGCGCTGGACCCCAAGTTGAAGATCATCGCCCCGGTGCGCGAATGGAAGATGTCGCGCCCCGAGGAAATCGATTACGCCGAAAAGAACAACATTCCCATCCCGGCCTCGGTCAACAGCCCGTATTCCACCGATGTCAACCTGTGGGGCCGCTCTATCGAGGCCGGTATTTTGGAAGATCCCGATGTGGAACCGCCCCACCGGAATGCCGGCGGGGCGGTTCTCGTTTCGCGTGGACTCTCACTCCATCGGGAAGCTCCGTCGGAAGCTCCCGGCGAGGCGTCCGGCTCAGGCGGGATCGGTCGCCACCGATGCCTCGGTCAGCACGGCGCGCAGGGCCGGGATCAGCTCGTCGACGTGTACCTCGTCGAACACGAGCGGCGGCACGATGCGGACCACGGTCTCGCTGGTGGCGTTGGCGATCACGCGGCGCGCCAGCAGCCCTTCCACCAGCGGTCCGGCCGGGATCGAGAGCTGGAGGCCGAACATCGCCCCGGCACCCCGGACGTCCACGATCAGCTCGGGGAACTCGGCGCGCAGCTCCTCCAGACGGGCGCGGAGCATCTCGCCGTTGCGGCGCACCTGCTCGAGCAGGCCGCTCTCGAGCTCCTGAAGCACCACCGTGCCGGCCGCGCAGGCCACCGGGTTTCCCCCGAACGTGGTGCCGTGCTGGCCGCTCTTCCAGACGCCGGCCAGCGCCTCGGTCACCAGGATTGCGCCGAGCGGAAGCCCGCCGCCGACCCCCTTGGCCACCGTGACGATGTCCGGACGGATGCCGTAGCGCTCGAAGGAGAAGAAGTCGCCGGTGCGGCCGATGCCGGCCTGGATCTCGTCGGCGACCAGGAGGAAGCCGTGCTGACGGCGGAGCGCGTCGAGCTCGGCGACGAAGGCCGGATCGGCCCAGCGGATTCCCCCCTCCCCCTGAAGAAACTCGATGAAGACGGCGCAGACCGAGGAATCGACCGCGGCGCGCAGCGCGTCGAGATCGTTGAAGGGGAGAACGGTCGTTTCCGGGAGGAACGGCCCCATCCCATCCTTGTAGGCCGGCTTGTCCATGATCGAGAGGACGCCGTAGGTGCGGCCGTGGAAGCCGCCGCTGAAGCCGATGATCTTCTCCTTCTTCCGCTCGGCCCCCCAGGCGCGGGAGAACTTCATCGCCCCCTCGTTGGCCTCGGTGCCGCTGTTGGCCAGGAATGCCCGCTCGAACCCGCCCATCGAGGTCAGCAGCTCGGCGAACTCGATCTGCGCGTCCTGATAGAAGAAGTTCGACACGTGCATGTAGCGACGGATCTGTCGCTCGATCGCCTCGATCACGCGGGGATGGGAGTGGCCGAGAGAGTTGACCGCGATGCCACCGAGAAAGTCGATGTAGCGGTCGCCCCCGGCGGTGTAGATGTACATTCCCTCGGCGCGATCCACCTCGATCGGCAGCCGCTTGTAGGTCGGGAGGAAATGCTGATGCTCACGCTCGATCAGGGACATGGCTCAAATTCGATGAAGTTCGAGTGAAGGAGAAGGGGCGCCCACGAAGCCGTCGGCGGGAATCGCCAGCGAGAATCGCCGGCGGATCCGGGCCTCGAAGCGCCGATCCGGCGCCGGGCCGATGACCGATGGGCCGCCGTAACGAAGAAGCCCCTAGCCGAAGAGAAATACTTCGGATAGGGGCCGCTGCCATATCTGGGAATAGCCGCCGTTTAGCGGTTCTTCTTCTTATGACGATTCTTGCGGAGTCTCTTCTTCCGCTTGTGCGTGGCCATCTTATGGCGCTTACGCTTCTTACCACAAGGCATTGCTGATCTCCTGGTGCGTATGCAGATGAACGATTGAACGAAGATAGAAGTCGGCAAATATACGACGTCGCGGATAAAATTCCGCACATCTTCACGCGGTTCCTTCGGCGTCCGCCACGGCGGGTCTACTCCGGGAGTCCGCTCCGGGAGTCCGCTCCGGGGGAGCCTGGAACCGGCCGAGGCGCGCCGGGCGCCTTACTTCACCGACGGGATCGGCGCGTGCGCCTGCTCGAGCGCCTGCACCAGCTGCATCGCCCGCTGCGCCTGCACCGACGTCGAATCGATCCGGATCACCTCGTCGAGCCAGACGAGCACGCTGTCGCGGTCCTTCTTGGCCACGTACATCATCGCCATGTTGTAGGCGGCGAACTGATGCTTCGGGTCCTGGGCGAGCACCTTCTTCAACTGAACGATCGCCGAGTCGGGCCCCTTCACCTCGTAGATGGCGTATGCCAGATCGGTCCGGGCGTTGACGTCGTTCGGATTGGCGTCGACGAAGGACTGGTAGTAGGGGAGCGATTCGGTGAACCGCTTGGCGTCGTACAGGGCGTTGGCCAGCTGGAGCTTCACCGCCATGTCGCCGGGAGCCGCGGCCGCGCGCTTGGTAAGCTCGTCGATCTGTTTGCTCTGCGCGGCCAGGAGCGCCGCGGAATCGGCCGGCGGATGCCCCGGCGGGAGCGCGCCCTCGGCCGGCGCCTGCGCGGCCGGCTGCGCGGGTCCGGTCACCTCATCCTTCTTCGCCACGAAGAAGACGATCACGGCCACCACGACCGTGGCCAGGATCGCGATCATGTAATCGCGGCGTCCGGAGCCCGGCTTCGATGCCCGGGGCCGGGTCGCCGGGGATGCGTCCGGGACGGCGGCGGAGAGATCCTCGCCGCAGTTGGAGCACTCGGTGGCGCCGGCGGGGTTCGTGGTGCCGCAGGCCGGGCAGATCACGGCTCCGGAGGCGCGGCGCGAGGCCTGACCCGCTCCGGTGCCGCCGGCGCCTGGGCGCTCAGCGGACGGGCGGGACTCCGCTCGGGATGTCGAAGGAACGGAGGGAGCCGGCGCGGCCGCTGAAGGCTCGGATTCGACCGGCTCGCCGCAGTTCGGGCAGATTTCGTCGTTGTCGTCGATCTGACTGCCACAGGAGGGACAGAAACGCTTCACGATGCTTCCTGATTCGGATTCGATCTCGATTTGATGGCGCGGTCGACGAGCTGGCGAAGCTCACGGGAGACCTTGAAGTGGGGGACGTACTGCTCGTCGAGCTCGACCACCTGGCCGGTGCGGGGATTCCGTCCGGTGCGAGGGGCGCGCTCCTTCACCCGGAAGGTGCCGAAGCCGCGCAGCTCCACGTGATCGTCGTTGCAGAGAGCCTCCACCACGGTCTTCAGGAATCCGTCCACGACGGCCTCCGTCTCAAGCTTGGTCAGCCCCGTTCCCTGGGCGATGCGGTCAACGATGTCTGACTTCGTCATAATGCCGACAAGATGCAAAACCGAGGGGCTCCGCACAATGATTCCAGAGGCGAAGCACGATCTGTAGCGGATGGCGCGGCCCCCGCACCACGGCTCGGCTCGCGGCGCTCCGCCGCGCGCGCCGACGATGAGCGCCGCAACGACGTCGGAGGCCGGCGGGCACGGGATGGGGACCGGATGGGGGAGCCGGATGTGACGCGATGCCGCACGGCACCCGTCCGCGAGGCCGGCCCGCGGAGCGGGAGGACGGCGGCGAGTCGCTGTCCGTCCTCCGGCGCTCGACGGTATGCTCCTGGATCCGCCGCCGTCAGCACCGCCGCTGCCGTCCACGACGGGACTCCGCCGGTTCGCGATTCCTGGAGTCGTGATCGCCGTCCCTCCGGCGGAGCCCGTCGCGTCGTTGCCGTGGGTGGCTATCGCGCCCAGCGCGTACACCGATCGGCCGCGATCATGCTGTTCGGGGCACCGCTCACTTGGTTCCCCAGAAGAAGCAGAAGCGCTTCGGCAGCTCGATGCGTCCGGTGCCGCACTTTACCGAGGGGCCGAGCTCGATCCTGTAGTCCGGCGTCAGATGGAAGGTCTGCACGCTGCTCGCCTTCATGTTGGTGAACACGTACCAGTTCGGCTTGCCCGGCCACTTCAGCACGGCGCTCGGCATCGCCACCTGCTCGGTTCTGGCGATCAGCTTCCCGGTGCGCGCGTTGATCACGTCGAGCGCGCTCAACCCCTCGTACGTGCCGAGCACCACGCTGTCGTTCACCGCCTCGAAGCCGTGATACGTGTTCTCCACCACCTGCTCGTTCTTCCCCGGCAGCGGCGTCTGATTGAATCGCACCAGGTTGCCGGTGGCGGTCTCGTAGGTGAACATGCCGGAGATCCAGTTGCCGCCGGCGTAGAAGTACCGGTCGTCCGGGCTGGAGGCGAGGCCGCGCGGGATGTACTTGGTCGACACGAAGCGGACCACCTTGCGCGCGTTCAGGTCGATCACCGAGATACCCGGGTTTACCTTGCTGGTGGCGAAGACGAGCTTCTCGGTGCCTCCGAGCCGGATGTTGTGCGGCGCCGAAACGTTCTCGATCCGGTCCTCGATCTTCATCGACTCGTAGCCGATGATCAGAATGGCGTTGCCGTAACGGTTGGCCAGCATGAAGCGCTTGCCGTCCGGGAACTCCATCATGTGCTCGGCGTACATCTTCCCGATCGCCACCTCCCCCTTCAGCTCGAACGTCCTGGTATCGTAGAACTTCACCTTCTCCTCCCCCTCGACGGCGACGGCGAGGGTGGTCTGGTCACCGGAGACGGAGACGAAATAGGGGCTGATGCCGACGTGGATGGTGCGAAGCACCTTCATGGCGTCGATGTCGACGAGTGAGACGGAGGAATCGGCCTGGTTGACGACGAAGACCATCGGGGCGACGGTCGCCGGAGCCGGCGTGTTGGCCGAAAGAAGCGTGGGAAGCGTGAGCAGCATCAGCAGTGCCGCGCGAATGAACGTGCGAAGGGAGATCATGAGCTATACGTGTTGGATTGATGTGAGGAGATTCCGAGTACCCGATCGATGCGATGCGCATAGGTCGGCCCCATCCCCGGATGCGGAGGGGAGCCGGTTCGAGCTTGCCGAGCGCGCGTGGCTCAGCGCTTCGAGGTGAACGCGCCGAGATCCGGATCGTACAGCCCGTTGCCGGCGCCGATCGCCGGGGAGCCCGGCTTCAGATGCGGGTCGTTCCCGTCGGTCGGGGCGTTCATGTTCGGATCGAACGCGACGAACATCGGATCGACCTGCATCAGATCGGTCGGCTGCCTCCGGCCCACGGCGTCCGAGGGGTAGAAGCTCTTCCGCAGCGAGTCGATCGTGGTATAGAAGAGATTGTTGCCGTAGACGGTGTTGGCCGTGTCCGCGGCCGTGGTGATCCGGATGCCGATGAAGGAGTTGACGATGATATTATTGTAGATCCTGGCCTTGGCGAATTTGTCGATCAGGATCGCGGCTCCCGGACGTGACGGGTTCTTGTGGCCGGAGCTGACGATCGTGTTGTTGTAGATCTCCACGTCGGTCTGCGGGAAGAGCACCGTGGTTCCGGTCTCCACGCGGATGCTCTGGTCGACGCAGCTCCAGATGTAGTTGTAGGCGCAGATCCCCTTGAATCCCGCCTTGAAATTCGGTCCCGATCCATCCACCTCGCCGTTCCATGGGAAATAATTCCTGACGACGCGTCCCTTCCCGCCGTAGATCATGAACCCGTCGTCCTTCGGCTTGTAGAGGATGCAGTCCTCGAGGATGAACTCGCTGGTGTTCGCGGCATTGGAGAAATAGTAGATCGCCGGGCGTGGCTTGCCGTCGGGACGGAGGCCGCCGGCGTAATCGATGCGGCAGAATTTCATGCTGACCACGCTCGGCGAGTCGCACTGGATACCTCCCCAGGCGCCGGCGAACTGCTGCTTCGGCGCCAGATTGATCATCTTGTCGCTGGTGCCGTGCGCGATCAGCGCGCCGCGGATGAAGAGCGTGTAGGCGCCGCTCGGCGCCGGGCCGAGCGCCACCAGACTGGCTCCGGGCTCGATGGTGAGCGTATCTCCCTTCTGAACGGTCGCGTCGGCCGCTAGATAATAGGTCCTGCCCGATTTCATCACCCCCTTGATGCTCCCCTTGAGCGTATCCCCCTCGATCGTCGCCCCGGTCTGGTTGGGCGGATCGACGATCGTGTTCTCCTCGCCGCAGGCCTGGAGGCCGAGCAGGAGCGCGGCCGACAGGGGCCACAGAGTATGTCGTGAAGTCTTCATGTGTACTTCCTGGACGTGTGCGTGTAGAGTTCGGATGCATGCCGGGAATGTCCACGGGCGGAGGCTGGCGCCGATGCGCCGCGCTGGTGTTCGTGCATGGCTCCGCCGCGCGGAACGGCACCGTTCGTCGGATGGCCCGAGGAGACGGCCGCTGTCGCGATCACCCACGGCATGCGGGCTCCCTGTCGACACGAAGACGCGTGTCGACCAGGTGGGGGGGCTGGATTATGTGACGGGGAAGAATGCGTGGCGAAACCGTGCGATCGTCAATACCGAGGAGGCGAGGTGCTCGACGTTACGGTCATCGCTGATGTCACGAGGACATCAACCCGGAGAAGAACGAATACTATGTATGCTACGGTACGATCGTAGACCGGCGCCGGACGCGCTCGCGACCGATGCGCGGACCACGATGGAGAAGGGGGGGGATTGGAGGTTCAGACCACGCCGGCCGCGGAGTTGTCACCGGATCGCCGGGAGAAAATTGTTGCACGATGTTGCCCTCGTTCGGTCGGAAGCGGGTGAGGCGGAACGATGGAGGATCACCCGACGCGATCACCCGACGCGCGGAGCTGGTCGAAGCGGATCGCTGGTCGGCGTGGTGGGGCCTCCGAATCCGCGAGGAGAGATGGGATGTCGCGGTTTGCCTCCCTGTCGTCAAATACCTACTTTCGGCCGCATTCCTCGGTACTAACTCATCATGGAGAATCTCAGAGTGTCCATACGCGCCATCGCGCCTCTGCTTCCCGCGGCGCTTCTGACCTTCGGTCTCCTGGCGGGCTGCCAGAACAAGAACGCCGGCGACGAGCAGGCGGAGGCCGACTCGCTCAATGCCCCGAAAGGGGTGAGGATCGTCAAGGCGGAAGCCGGCCCCGACTTCCCGGACGTCAAGCTCGCGATCGTCTCCCCGGCCGCCGACGAAGTGGTGACCGGCGACAGCGTCTACGTAAAGGTCGATCTGAAGGGATTCGATCTGGCCTCGCCGACCGCCGGCGAGCAGTCGAAGGGGATCAACTTCTCCAAGGATGGCCAGCACGTTCACGTGATCATCGATGACCAGCCCTACAAGGCGATGTACGCCACCGACAGCATGGGCTTCGGCGGCCTGGCTCCGGGCGCTCACACCGTCCGCGTGTTCCCGAGCCGCTCCTGGCACGAGAGCGTGAAGAAGCCGGGGGCGTTCGCCGCGCAGAACTTCTGGGTCAAGAGCAAGACCGGTGATCCCATCATCAAGCAGGGGGAGCCGATGCTGACCTACAGCCGGCCGAAGGGAGAGTATCAGGGGGGAGACACCAAGAAGGTCCTGCTCGACTTCTACATCTCGAACGCCGAGCTCGGGCCGAACACGTATCGCGTGGTGGCCTCGATCGACGGCCAGGTGACCGACACCCTCACCGAGTGGGTTCCCTACCTGATCGAGGGGCTTCCCGACGGCGAGCACACCGTGGCGCTCCAGCTGATCGGACCGGACGGCAAGCCGGTGCCGGGGGCATACAACAACCCCTCGCGCAAGATCACGCTGAACTCCAATCCGACCGCCGGCGGCGAGCAGGGGGGCGGACACGACACGACCGCCAGCCTCTCCGGTGGCGAGATGCATCACTGATCGTCCATGCCGATTCCGAGGACGCGGAGCGACGATCGATCGTCGCTCCGCGTCCTCGATGCCGATGAGTACTTCCGCGCCGCGCCCCGTCGGGGGCCGGCTTCCGTTACCAAGAGAGTCCAGATGCACGACCTGATCCTGAAGGCGACTCACACGACCGTGCCGGTCGGCAAGATGCTCTGCCTCGGCAAGAACTACGAGAAGCACGCGGCCGAGATGGGGAGCGATGTTCCCCCCGATCCGGTGATCTTCATGAAGCCCTCCACCGCTCTCCTCAGAAGCGGCGGGACCGTGATGATCCCGAAGATCTCCAACGAGCTCCATCACGAGGTGGAGCTGGTGGTGGTGATCGACCGGACCGCGCGGGACGTGAGCGAGGAGAGCGCGATGAGCCATGTGCTCGGCTATGCCGTCGGGCTGGACATGACGCTGCGCGACCGGCAGTCGATCGCCAAGAAGCGCGGCGAGCCGTGGGCGGTGGCCAAGGGATTCGATACCTCCGCGCCGATCAGCGAGGTGGTGCTTCGTGACACGATCGCCGATCCGCACGACCTGACGCTCCGGCTCTCGGTCAACGGCGAGGTGCGTCAGCTCGGCTCGACGCGCGACATGATCCTTTCCATCCCTCGGATCATCAGCTACCTCTCGTCGATCTTCACGCTCGAACGGGGGGATTGCATCTTCACCGGAACTCCGGAGGGAGTGGGGCAGGTGGTGGCCGGCGACCGGCTTCTTGCCGAGATCGACGGCGTGGTCGCGCTGGACGTCACCATCGGCCAGCGCTGAGGCCTCCGCGCTCCCCGGCCCGCGAGGGTTACCGCTTCTTGATGTATGGAGGAGCGGGTGAGTTTCGATCTTGTCGAACTGCCCCGGCGGCCATCGCGCCGCCGGGCGGCTTCACCGCGGCGCCGGCATCCGGCGATTGGTCCCCGGTCGAGCCGCTGTGGATTTCGTCACGCATGAACACGGAGGAGAGAGACCGATGACCGGAACGGAGATCGTCAAGGCGTTCATCACGGCGCTGGAGTCGAAGGATTTCGAGGGGGCGGCCTCGTGGCTGTCCGAGGGCTTTCAGTTCTCCGGCGGCGGCATGAAGCCGATGGGGAGGATGGAGTTCATCGCGCTGGAGCGGGCGCTCTTCTCGGCCTTCACCGCCTACACCCACAACATCGGACGCCTGCACGAGGAGGGGGAGGTGGTGCACGCGGTGGTCCGCATCACCGGCATCCACACCGGGAGCATTCCGGTGCCGGGAAAGCCGCCGGTGGCCGCCACCGGACGCGCCATTGGGCTGCCGGAGCAGCAGGTGGAGTATCGGATCGACGAGGGGAAGATCGCGGCGATCCGTCTGGAGCCGGCCGAGGATGGCGGGATCGACGGACTGCTGCGCCAGCTCGGCGCCGCGCGCGTGACCGCCATGCCCAGCCGCTCCTGAAGCGGACTCCCGAATCTTCCGTTCGCATCGCCCGGCTCGCATCGCTTCGGTTTCCTGCCGCGCGCATGCCCTGAAAACATCGACGGGGAGATGGTCTCGTTCTCGAGTCCATCTCCCCGTTCTCGTTGTTCGCGCGTCGCATGGCACATCGCACGGCGCGGCGGCTCGCGAGGTCACGCCGCCGTCGGCGCGTCTGTCAGTGCGCCTCGAACCAGTTGGCGCCGACGCCGGTCTCGACCACCAGCGGCACCCCTTCGAGGGGGAGGGCCGACTCCATCTTCTCCTTGACGAACGCCGCCAGATCCACCATCTGCTCCTCGGGCGCCTCGAAGACGAGCTCGTCGTGCACCTGCAGGAGCATGCTCGCCTTCGGGAATGCCTTCGGCAGCTCGTGATGGATATCGATCATCGCCAGCTTGATGATGTCGCTGGCGGTTCCCTGGATCGGCATGTTGATCGCCGCGCGCTCCTCGGCCGCGCGGGCGGTGGCGTTGGAGGCGTTGATGTTCGGGTAGTAGCGCCGGCGTCCGCTCAGGGTCTCCACGTAGCCGCGGGCGCGCGCCTTCTCGAGCGTGGAGGTGATATACTGCTGTACGCCGGGATAGCGCTGGAAGTAGGTCTTGATCAGCTCCTGCGCCTCGGCCTTCGGGATCTTGAGTCGCCGCGCCAGTCCGAACGGCCCGATGCCGTACATGATGCCGAAGTTGACCTCCTTGGCCTTGCGGCGCATGTTCGGGGTCACCTCCTCGGCCGGGACGCCGAAGACGCCCATGGCGGTGGCGGTGTGGATATCGAGGTTCTCGCGGAAGGCGGTCACCAGCGCCTCGTCGCCGGAGACGAAGGCCATGATCCTGAGCTCGATCTGCGAGTAGTCGGCCGAAAGGATCGCTCCGCCGGGGATGCCGGGGATGAACGCCTTGCGGATCTCGCGTCCCATCTCGCTTCGGATCGGGATGTTCTGCAGGTTCGGGTTGTTCGAGGAGAGGCGTCCGGTGGAGGCCACCGCCTGGTTGTAGCTGGTATGGACCCGGCCGGTGCGCGGGTTGATCAGGCTCGGCAGCGCGTCCACGTAGGTGCTCTTCAGCTTCATCGCCTGGCGGAACTCCAGGATCTTCTCCGGCAGCGGGTGGAGCGCGGCCAGCTCCTCCATCACGAACTGATCGGTGCTGTAGCCGGTCTTCGTCTTCTTCTTGGTCGGCAGCTTCAGATCCTCGAAGAGGACTTCGGCCAGCTGCTTCGGCGAGCCGATGTTGAACGGCTTGCCGGCCAGCCCGTGAATCTCCCCCTCGAGCGCCGCGGCCGTCTCCTCCAGACTCTTCGAGATATCCTTCAGCGAGGGGACGTCGATCTTCACGCCGCAGTACTCCATCCTGGCGAGCACCTCCACGAGCGGGAACTCCAGGCGGCCGGCCACATCCTGCAGGCCGTTGTCGCGCAGCTCCTGGTCGAGGCGGTTATACAACTGGAGCGTGATGTCCGCGTCCTCGGCGGCATACTCGGCCACCGTCTCCACGTTCACGTCGCGCATGTTGAGCTGCCCCTTGCCCCGGCCGCCGATCAGCTCTGTGATGGAGATCGGCTTGTAGTCGAGATAGCGCTCGGAGAGCGCGTCCATGCCGTGCGCCTGCGTGGAATCGATCACGTAGCTGGCGAGCATCGAATCGAAGATCAGGTTGGCCACCTCGACGCCGTGGCTCCGGAGGATCAGCATGTCGAACTTGGCGTTCTGGCCGGTCTTCGGCAGCGTGGGATTCTCGAGCACCGGCGCGAGCACGGAGAGGACCGTCTCCAGCGGAAGCCCTTCGGTGGCCGCCTTCACGCGGTTTTCGGCGAAGAGCGTGTCCCCATCGGAGGGCTGCACCACCTCGGCCTGCCCCACCGGCACGTAGAACGCCTCACCCGGCTTCACCGACAGGGCGAACCCGAGGATGTTGGCCACCTGCCAGTCGAGCGCGTCGGTCTCCAGGTCGAAGGAGAGCACCGGGCCGCCGGAGAGATAGGCGGCCATCGCCGTCAGCTCCTCCGGGGTTCGGATCATCGTGTAGTCGTGCTCGACATCCTTGATGGTTTTCAGCTCGCGATAGCTGAAGTCGAACGAGGTGGCGTCCGAGCCCGGGAGCGTCTCCGGCTCGCGCGCGTCTCCGTCGGCCATCGACGGGTGGCCGTCGGCCGGATCGGTGGCGCCGGGGATCGACGGCACCAGATTCTGATAGCGCATCGCCAGCGACTTGAAGCCGAGCTCGTCGTAGATCCGGATCAGGGAGGTGACGTCCGGCGGATCGAGGTGAAGATCGCGGAAGGAGACCTCCACCGGGGCCTGGCAGTCGATCGTCACCAGCTCGCGGGAAAGGAACGCGGTGTCGCGCCCCTCGACGAGCTTCTTCTTGGTGCCGGCCTTGTCGATCTCGTCGATATGATCGTAGAGATTGTGCAGCGTGC
>JBEHWX010000142.1:0-11645 GCA_048498995.1 Bacteroidota bacterium | reverse complement strand
CCCCCCCCCCCCCCCCCCCCCCCCCCCCCCCCCCCGCGCCGTAGCGACGCCCTCCATGCAATACTCGACTTTCTACAACATCATGCCCGATGGCACGGTGAAGCAGATCAATCCCTTCACGGGGAACGAGGTCTGGGCCGTGCCCGGTCGGGCGTCCAAGCCGGTGCAGAACGGCCATGCTCACGCGGACCCCGCCGTCCCGCTGGAGAGCGTCGATCCGCACGCCTACTGCTCCTTCTGCCAGAAGCGCTACTTCGAGGTTCCCCCCGAGAAATCCCGCTACGTCAGGCTCGACGGCACATGGGTCGAGCTGGAGTCGGTCGGTCCCGAGTCCCTGTTCGACACCGTCGCCGAGTTCCGCCGCACCCCGAATCTCTTCGAGATCGTCACGCTCGATTACTGGAAAAAGAACTACAGCTACCATCCGCCGCAGCACGAGC
Source organism: Bacteroidota bacterium (assembly GCA_048498995.1). Taxonomy (GTDB): domain Bacteria; phylum Bacteroidota; class Ignavibacteria; order OLB7; family OLB7; genus JBEHWX01. The sequence goes on along the minus strand of JBEHWX010000142.1, from coordinate 11,205 downwards.
TGGACAGGATCGAGGGCTACGCCTCCTCTCCGCTCGGGATGACCCATCTGCGGGACATCATCGATTACAAGCTCTCGTTCATGAGCCAGCCGGCGGTGACCGGCACGCTGACCGATGAGGACGTGGTGCGCTACAGCGAGCCGTTCTTCGCCGGCTGCCACGAGCTGATCATCTCCCGGCGCCATTTCCGCGAGGGAGCCACGACCGACCGCGAGCTCGACTCCAGTGGCACCCTCACCTCCGAGGAGCACTACTACTACTTCAAGATCACCGTCGAGTCGATGCGGCAGATCATGGCGCGCAACCGCTATGTCCGCTACGTCTCGGTGTTTCAGAACTGGCTGAAGCCGGCCGGCGCGAGCTTCGATCATCTGCACAAGCAGCTGGTGGGCCTCGACGAGTGGGGCGCCTCGATCACGCGCCAGGTGAAGATGCTCAAGGATGAGCCGAACGTCTTCAACGAGTACGGCGCCAACTTCGCGGCGATGTACAACCTGATCTTCGCCGAGAACGAGCACGCGCTGGCGTTCGTCGGGATCGGGCATCGCTTCCCGACCATCGAGATCTTCTCCAAGTCGGTCCACTCCCGGCCGCATGAGCACACCGAGGAGGAGCTGCGCGGCGTCAGCGATCTGGTGCACGCCTGCCACGCGGCAATGGGCCCGGAGATCAGCTGCAACGAGGAGTGGTACTACAGCCCGGTCGACGCGATCGTGAAGATGCCGTGGCACGTGCTGATCAAGTGGCGCACCACCGTGCAGGCGGGCTTCGAGGGAGGGACGAGCATCTTCATCAACCCGATGACGCCGGTGGAGCTGCGCGACCGGATGGTGCCGAAACTCTACGCGCTCCGCGACGCCGGCGTGCTTCCTCCCCTCAGGATCGCCGAGGAATGCTCGGTGACGCCGAACCCGCTCAAATACTACCTCCGCTGATGAGATGCCGGCCGGGACCCCATCCCGGCCCATGTCCGCGGCGCGGACCCCCGTGTCGCGCGCTGCCGTGTCGCGGACATGGCGCGCGCTCCCGCGACCACCGGCGCTCCCCTTCGATTCCCCGCCTCCGGCGTCGATACCGATTGACGCTCCTTGGCTCACGCCCGCTCCGTAGATTGTCCGTCCATGAATCCGGCCCGACCCGACCTCCGGCGACCGCCCCTCGGCAAGCGCATCGAGCTCTACCTCCGACGCCGGCTCATCGCCATGCTCGGCCGGCGCGGCGGGCGCGCCTCCCGCGTCGGTGACGGCCACGCCCCGATCGCACTGCCGGAGCGCCCGCGCATCCTGCTGCTGCGCCACGACCGGATCGGCGACGCGATCATCTCCGCGCCGGTCGTGACGATGCTGCGCGCGCGCTATCCCCAGGCCCGCATCGAGATGCTCCTCGGCCGGAAGAACCGAATTGTTGCCCCGCTCCTCCCCGATGTCGACGAGACGCTCGTGCTCCCAGGATCCCTCGGAGGAATGATCGGGACGGTGCGCGAACTGAGGCGCCGGAACTACGATCTGGCGATCAATCTTCTGGCGAAGGATTCGGCCAGCGGCGGCATGCTGACGGCACTCTCCGGCGCGCGGCGCGCGATCGGATTTCAGGGAGAGCTCGCCGCGATCTACGATACCGCCGTCGCGCATCCTGACCGCCCGGAGCATATCGTGGCCGAGACCACGCGGCTCCTGGCGCCGCTCGGGATCGAGCCGCTCGCCGACACGCCGGAAGGGCGCCGCACTCCCCTCGCGATCACGATGCCGGAGGAGGCGCGGCGCGAGGCCGAGAAGATCGCTCCGGCACCGTCCGAGCCGCGACGCGGCGCGGCGATCCTCCTGAACATCTCCACGCCCGGCGAGGCCCGGCGCTGGCCGGCGGCCCGATGGGCGGAGCTGGCCCACGTACTTGCCGCCGACGGCCGCGAGCCGCTGATCGCCTCCACCCCCGCTGACGCCGCGGAGGCGGCCGCCATCGCCGCGGAGGCTGGCCTGGCCGCGCTTCCGACGAGCGACTCGCTGGCGACCTTCGCCGCGCTTCTCGCCGGCGCCGATCTGGTGGTGACGCCGGACACATCGATCGTCCACATCGCGGCCGCCCTCGGGCGCCCGACCGTGGTGCTCAACACCGAGGCGGAGGCCGCCTCGGGATGGACTCCGTGGGGAGTCCCGTTCCGCCTCCTCTGCGGCAAAGGGGCCGTGGCGGATATCCCCGTCGCCGACGCCGTCGCGGCGGTCCGCTCCCTGCTCGAGGAAATAGCGACATCGCATCAGCCGTCAACCCGCGTATGAAAATCTTCCGACGCCTCTTCCCCTATCTGAAGCCATACATCGGGTGGATCGTCCTCTCGATGATCCTGAGCACGGCGCTCTCCCTGTTCAGCACCATCTCGGTCGCGGTGATCTTCCCGGTGATGAACGTGCTCTTCCCGACGGCCGGCGCGAGCCAGGGAGCCGGCGGCGCCACCGGTGGCGCGATGGGGGGAGCCGCGGGGGTCGCGATCCCCGCCGGCGGCAACTTCCTCTCCTCGATCAAGGCCTTCTTCCTCACCTCCCTCCAGTCGCTGATCGTCAACCCCTCCGACCCGATCTCGACGCTGAAGAACCTCTGCGTCATGGTGCTGGTGGTCTTCGGATTGAAGAACGTGATCAAGTACGCCAGCGGCGTGCTCGGCACCTACATCGAGGAGAACATGATGAAGGAGATCCGCGACGATATCCTTCATCGGATCATCGGCCACTCGATGGGCTTCTTCAACGAGCGGCGCGTCGGCGAGCTGATGTCGGTGGTGACGCACGAGGTCGGGGCGATGAGCGCGTCGATCACGCCGACGCTCAACACGCTGATCCGCGAGCCGGTGCAGGCGCTGGTGACGATCACGATTCTGATCTCCCTTTCGCCGGCGCTCACGGTGATCGCGTTCTCGAGCAGCATCCTCTCGGTGCTGATGGTGCGTCTGCTCACCAAGCTGATCAAGAAATATTCGGTCAGGATGCAGGAGGCGCTCGTGGAGATTACGCATCGCCTGCAGGAGACCTTCCAGAACATCCGGATCATCAAAGGCTACGGAGCCGAGGATCACGAGGCCAACCGTTTCCGCTCGGAGACGCGCAAGTACGTTCGCCTGGCGATGAAGCAGTCGGTGGTGGTCAACTTCATGGCGCCGCTGAGCGAGATTTTCGCGATGGTGGCGCTCGCGGTGGTGCTCTTCTACGGCGGCTATCAGGTGCTCGAGGGGAAGCTGCTGGCCACCGAGCTCTTCGCGTTCCTCTTCTTCCTCTTCTCGGTGATGCAGCCGATCACCGCGGTCCTCTCGATCCCGGCCACGGTGCAGCGCGGCGTGGTCGCCACCGAGCAGGTGATGGCGATCCTCGACCTGCCGCCGCAGATCAAGGTGGGCGCCAAGGCCACCCCGCCGCTCAAGCACGAGCTGCAGTTGCTCAACGTCGGCTTCAGCTACCGTCCCGGTCAGCCGGTGGTGCGCGACGCGACGCTGACGATCAAGCGCGGCCAGACGATCGCGCTGGTCGGCCCCTCCGGCGGCGGCAAGTCGACGCTGGTGGATCTGATCGCCCGATTCTACGATCCGATCTCCGGCGGCATCTATCTCGACGGCGTCGACGTGCGGGAGTACGATCTGGACACCTACCGCGCCCTGTTCGGCATCGTGACGCAGGAGTCGATCCTGTTCAACGACACGGTGTGGAACAACATCGCCTACAACATGAAGAGCCCGTCGGACCAGGCGGTAACCGAGGCGGCCAAGGCGGCCAACGCGCACGAGTTCATCATGCGCCTGCCGCAGGGATACCAGACGAGGATCGGCGACCGCGGCCTGCTCCTCTCCGGTGGACAGCGTCAGCGTATCGCGATAGCCCGCGCGCTGGCGCGCGACCCGCAGATCCTCCTGTTCGACGAGGCGACCTCCGCGCTCGACACCGAGTCGGAGATGCTGGTGCAGGACGCGATCAACAATCTGCTGGTGGACCGCACCGCCGTGGTGATCGCCCACCGGTTGTCGACGGTGAAGAACGCGCACATGATCGTGGTGATCGAGAATGGCGAGATCGTGGAGCGCGGCACGCACGACGAGCTGATCGCCAACGGCCGGCTCTACCGGAAGCTCTATGAAGTGCAGTTCCGCGAGAATGACTGATCCGAAGTGGTGAAGGCGGCCCCGCGATCATCGACGGAGCCGAATAGCGATCTGATTTGTCCGGAGTAGCGAATGCGGCCCCGCCATTGGCGAGGGAAGCCGAAGAGCGATGCGATTTGGTTTGTACGGGCGTTCAATTGAACGCCCGTACATTTAATTCCATCTCGGCTGATCGGGCCGCATCTCATTCCATCTCGGCTGATCGGGCCGCATCTCATTCCATCTCGGCTGATCGGGCCGCATCTCATTCCATCTCGGATGATCGGAATGCATTTCATACCATCCCGGATGATCGGAATGCATTTCATCTCATCTCAGATGATCGCGACGCATTTCATAGCATCTCAAATGATCGGGCCGTCCGACTCCGGCTGTTGCGGAGCCGGTTGCCGCGGAGCGCCATGTCCCGGCTGTTGCGGCGCGGTGTCGTCGCCGTTGTCGTAGACGCCTTTCCAGGAGAAGGTCAGCACCAGAATCGCGAGGGCGACCCAGCCGATCACCATCCGCTTCCGATCGAGCGGCGATTCGTCGGGGCTCGGCGGATGCTCGATCTTGAAGACGAAGCGGAGAAGCACCGACCACAGCAGCCAGCCGAACCATCCCATGAACCACCACGAAGCGTTGCGCGCTATCCATTCCATCGCCGGCCCGAAGATCGACTGAAGGAACTGAAAAAGCCCGTCGGTGTTGTAGCCGCGCGTCGCCTCCAGGAGCATCAGTCCGATCCCGCCGAGTCCGACGAAGGTGAGGAACCGAACGAACCAGCGGGAGATGGCCGGCTGCCGGTCGCCGAACATGGCGTAGACCACGTGGCCACCGTCGAGCTGTCCCACCGGTATCATGTTCAACGCCGTGACGAACATGCCGAACCAGCCGATGGCGAGGAACGGATAGTGGTAGATCTCATTCATCGGCGGAAAGTAGCGTCCCGGCGCGATGAAGATCGCCTTGAGGATATCGAACAGGAGGAAGCCGCCGAAGTGGAGGCCGTTATCCGGATGCACCGGCATCAGCCGCTGCTCGGGATGGATGGCGTAGAGCGATTCGATGCCGGGGAGCGTCACCATGCCGATGATCAGGTAGGCCAGAGCCACCACGAAGCCGGCCAGCGGGCCGGCCACGCCGATATCGAACATCGCCTTCCGGCTCGGAACGATCTGTCGGGTCCGGATCACGGCGCCGAGCGTGCCGAACAGGAAGAAGGGCATCGGGATGTAGTACGGAAGCGTGGCGTCCACCCCATGGTACTTCGCGGCGAAATAGTGTCCGAACTCGTGCGCGGTGAGAAAGAACATCAAGAGCGATGCATAGAGGATCGCGGCGCCGATGTTCGCCTCCGGTCCCCGAGCGCCCATGGCCGGCGGCGCGACATCCAGCGACCAGAGCGCCGTGGAGGCGAAGGTCAGGATGAACAGGAGCGCGTGCAGAGCGTAGTTGTCGCGCGGTCGTGCCCGTTGTTCGGGAGCAAGCTCGGCCGACTCATCCTGGCGGAGGTCGTCGGACGGCTCGAGATCTGTGTAACCCATACGTGTCGAAGTTCAATCGCGGCACCGGAGCCGGCGGCTGCCTCTCGGGCAACACTCCCCATCTGTCCGGACATCGCGCATAATAGCTGGTTCCAGCGCAACGACACGAAGCCTCATGCCACAAAGTTGCGAACCGTCACGATTCGTGACGACGGCGACGCCGGATCAGGATCTCGCCCGAATCTGGCGCCGAGGAATGGAGGATGCGGTGAAGCTCTACGATCCGATAGCGACGGCAGCGGGTAGTTGCCATCTCAGAAATCGAGCATTAGCCCGAGCGACCAATAGCTCTCCCTCATCCAGTAGCGCTGCCCGTAGGGAGAGCGTCCGGAGTAGTAGCTCACCTCGATTCCGGCGTTCAGGGCGTACGGATTGCCGTAGACCACGCCGACCCGCACCAGATACTCCCCGATCGGCGCGAGCTCCGTGTTCAGACGCGCCTCGTAACCGAGCTTAAGCCCCAGACGGCTCCTTCGGAACGGCTCGACACGCATGTCGAAGCCGGCAAACGGAGTGACGCCACGGAGCGTATCCGGGATCGAGCGGATGATCCATTGAGCCCCGAAATATGGTTCGACACTCACGCCATTGAGAACGTTCGGCCAGAAATACTGCCTGATCAGCATCAACTCCAAGAGATCGCGCGAGGCCGCTACAGTCGTATCGTTCGATGTGGTAGGCTCATCATAGGCGTGCGACGCGATGTGCGCGAAGCGAAGTCGCGCGGCGATGGGAGGCCATGTGTTGAGCTTTTGCTCATACTCAACATCGAGCCCGACGAGATAGTCCAGCCCTTCCACCGGAACATGAAATGCCTCCTCCGAACGAAGATGCATCCACGCGGATCCCGTGACACCGATCGACATACGAGCATCGTAGATGGGCTCGCTCAGCGGGTTGTCCTCCACCTCGAATTCGTGATTCCAGAGATCGATGGTGGCGCCTGCGTTCAATCGTACTCTGTCGGCCTCGATCTCATATTCTCCGCCAATACGATCCTCGTATTTGCCCGCGTATGGCGCGAAGACGATGGGAGCAAATCTCCATCCCGTGACATGGGCCGGGTCGGGATCCGCGCGCGCGATACTTGGTGGCGCCATCATCATGGCGGCGATGCGCAGAAGGCGCATGAACTGATCGAACCGTCGTGCCGTACCAGGAGTCATCTCGATTCGCTCCTCTCCTCATCCAGACCGCGGAAGGTCCTGGCCGTCGCAGACGAGCCGATTTGAAGATCTTCAGGTTCGAGGCAAAAACCGGTGGTGATGTTCGAATCTCAGAAATCGACAGCGAAGCCGAGCGACCAGAAGCTCTCCCGCTTCCAGAAATGCTGGCCGTAGGCGGAGCGGCCTGAATAGTAGCTGGTCTCGACCGAGACGCCGCGCTCTTCGTTGAAGAGATCGCCGAGCTGCACGCCGAGCCGGAACAGATGCTCGCCGATCGGCTCGAGCTCCGTGTTCAGACGCGCCTCGTAGCCGAGCTTGAAACCGATGGCGTTCGTGGTGAACGGCATCACCCTCACATCGAACCCGGCATATGGCGTGACTCTTCCGAGCGTGTCGGGGATGGTGTGGAAGAGCCACTGCGCTCCCACGTATGGACGCACCTCGGCTCCGCGGCCGATCCTCACGATCTCATGCGGCGCCAGCAGCGTGAGGTCGACGAACTCGCGGCTGTAGGTGATGTACGTGGTGGCGGTGTCGGCGAAGCTCGGATCGCCGTCGACGATGTGCGCCGAGATATGCGCCACGCGCAGACGCGCCTCGAACGGAAATCCATTCAGGCTCTCGTATTGGCCGTTGACGCCGAAATAATAATCGACCGCCTCCACGGGAAACTTGAATCCGCCGGCGGAGCGGAGCCGCGTCCAGGTGAAGAAGTCCGCGCCGAACGAATAACGTCCCACGGCCGCATCATCACGATCGCCATCCGAGCCATCGACATTCTTCGTCAGCAGATCGACGGAGGCGCCGATATCCAGACGGAGCTTGTCGTTGGCCGACTCGCGGCTGCCACCGATCCTCGCCTCGTACTTCCCCGCGTACGGCATCCGTACCACGTGTCCGACCGGCATCGACGTGCCGGTGGAATCGGGATCGGCGAGCGCGACGCGGGTCGTGACCAGAAGCGATAGCGTGCCAAGGAACATGCCGACCGCGGCGCGGCGCGGCGAGTCGAGACCGATCCTCACGATCTGTACCTCCTCCCTTTCCAGACCACGTCGCGCTGCGTCAGGAGCACCGGAATCACCATCAACTGCACCACGAAATAGAACTCGAACAGAATCAGATAGGGTGCGTAGCGGGCCAGCGCCAGCCGCTTCAGGTTCGGCACCACGAGAAGCATATCGAACACGATCTTCGTTCCCCAGACCAGCCCCCACATCGCCAGGGAGATGAACGGAGCGGCCACGAAAGCCACCATCATCAGCGCCGAGACGATATAGATCGTCAGTCCGAAGGCGTCGCTGGCGGTGCCGCCGCGCGCCCACCGCTGCTTCTGCCGGACCATGGACTTTACTGTCGGACATGGCATCGTCACCATCGACGTGGCGGCCGAGCAGGGAAAGATCACGCGGCTGCCGTTGCGATACATCGCCTGGAAGAGCGCGAAGTCCTCGGTGATCGTAAACTCGACGGAGCGGTAGCCGCCGACGGCGTCGTACGCGGCGCGGCGGAAGCCGAAGTTGTTGCCGATGATCCCGACCGGATGCCCGAGCCCGGCCGCCGCGGAGCCGACCGAGTGGAGGTGAATCCAGTCGATCATCTGCATGGTGGCAAAGAGGGAATCGGGCCGGTTGATCGCGAAGCCGCCGTAGACATCGACGCCGGGAACGAAGTGCTCCACCACGCTACGGGCCCACTCGGGGGATGGAACGCAGTCGGCATCGGTCAGCAGGATGATCTCGCCGTGGGCATGATCGAGTCCCTGCGCGATGGCGCGTGCCTTGCCGAGCGCGTGCGTCTCCTCCGGCACGGTCGAGACCACGGTGAGACGTCCGCCACTTTCGGCGGCAAGGCGCTCCATGATCCGGAGCGTGGCATCCTCGGAATCGTCGTTGACGGTGATGAGCTCGATTCGGTCGGCGGGATAATCCTGCGCGAGCAGGCCGCGCAGGCAGGGCTCGATGTTGTTCTCCTCGTTCCGCGCGGCGACCACCACCGAGACCAGCGGAGCCTTCTCGTGGGGCGCATCCGCGAGCGGACGACGATCGAGGCGATGCGTCCGACGCGTCCCCACCAGAAAGATGATGTAGAGAAGCGCGTAGAGGGCGCAGATGACGAACAGGATGGGTGCGACCATAGTTATGGCAGCAAATGTACTAACCGCCGGCGTAACCTCCGGGTAGTCTTTTCGCCATGTGCCGGGGGGCTCGCCGCGGACACGGGAGCGCTTTTTTACGTTTCCGTGGTGGCAACTCGCCGCCGGCGCGATAGCTTTGCCCGTATGGCGTTCGAATCGTTCATCGCGTGGCGGTATCTCAGGGCGAAGCGGAAAGTCGGGCTGATCACGATCATCTCGGCGATCTCCGTCGGCGGCATCACGATCGGCGTTGCGGCGCTGATCTGCGTGCTCTCGGTCTTCAACGGCTTCAACCGGGTGGTCAAGGGGCTTCTGGTCGGCTTCGATCCGCATCTCAGGATCACCGGCACGAACGGACCGATCATGCACCCGGATTCGCTCCTCGGCGTGATCCGCGCCGAGCCGTCGGTGGTGGCCGCGGCCTCCTTCATCTCCGGACGCTCGGCGATTCTCCACGAGGAGGGACTGCGCGTGATCCAGATCCGGGGGATGGACCCGAAGGATGTGCGTGGCGCGATAGGACTGTCCGACAAGATCTACGTGGGACGGTTTCCGACGCCGACGCCTGAGCTGCCGCATCCGATCGTTCTCGGCAACATGCTCTCCTACGGCCTCCGCACCGCCGTGGGCGACACCATCTCCCTGCTGAGCCAGACCGGCCTGGAGGAGTCGCTGACGCAGATGTCCGGCCCCACGATCATCCGCCCCGTCGTGACCGGGCTGTTCGAATCGAACAACAAGGAGTACGACAGCTACTACGGCTACACCGATCTGGCGACCGCTCGGCTTCTGTTCGCGCTGCCGGCCGGCGTGATGGGGATCGAGGTGCGCCTGAAGAATTTCGAGGAGGCCGACCAGATCAAGCGGGAGCTCGCTCCGCGCCTGGGTCCCTCCTACCGGATCGAGACCTGGCAGGATCTCCACCGCGATCTGTTCGGCGTGATGGAGGTGGAGCGGTGGGCGGCGTTCATCATCCTTTCGCTGATCATCGTGGTGGCGGTCTTCAACGTGCTCGGCTCGCTGACGATGACGGTGATCGAGAAGCATCGCGACATCGGCGTGCTCAAGACGCTCGGCGCCACCGACCGCTCGATCCGCAGGCTCTTCATGTACGAGGGGATCTTCATCGGCGTGATCGGCACCACCGCCGGCGTGCTGCTGGGGCTGCTCGTCTGCTGGCTGCAGATCAACTACCAGCTCTTCCGGCTGGACAACGCGGTCTACCTGATCGACGCGATCCCGATCGAGCTCCGGTGGCCGGACGTGGTGATCATCAGCGCCACGTCGCTGCTGCTGTCGCTCACGGCGGCGATCTATCCGGCGCGGCGCGCCTCGCGCGTGCTGCCGGCCGAGGCGGTCAGGTGGGACTGATCCAGGCCGTGCTTCTGGCCGGGCGAGCCCACCGCCGAGAGCGGTTCGGAAGCGGAGTCATCGAAGCGCACTCGCCGATATGGCCGGGTGAAGTATCTTTGCCGAGCCGGGTCCTCGGCATCGAACATCTTAACGTCACATCCGGATATGCATTACACTCTCGACCATAACGACAACATGGCAACGCTGACGCTCCACGAGGAGCGTCTTGACGCATCCAACAGCGCGGACTTCAAGGGAGAGCTCGTCTCGATCTGCACTAGCGGCACCGAGGTTCTCTTCATCGACCTTTCCGAGGTGAACTTCTGCGACAGCGCGGGGCTCCGGAGCATGCTCCTGGCGCATCGCGAGATGAAGGCATCCGGCGGCGCGGCGATCTTCGTGGGACTCACCGAGCGGGTGAACGCCCTGGTGGAGCTGGCCCAGCTGGACAACATCTTCTACATCTATCCGACGCGCGAGGAGGCGATTGCCGACCTCGAGAGCGATCCGGACGAGGACAGCGAAGATTTCATGCTCTAAGCTCCGGCGCGCCGGCCGGAGTTGTTCACGAGAACGGATGGCGATCGATCGGCGATTCTGAACGAATCGCATCTTACATCGCGGAACTCTCATCATGCAGCCGCCCTCGCAGGACCGCGAGGGCGGCCCCGTTTCCGGCACGATCGTCAGCGACGTCGTACGGACGGCCTACCGCATACGTATCACGGCGCAGGCTGAAGACCTGCGCCTACCACCTCGCGCCTGCCACCTCGCGCCTGCCACCTCGCGCCTGCCACCTCGCGCCTGCCACCTCGCGCCTACCACCTCGCGCCTGCCACCTCGCGCCTGCCACCTCGCGCCTACCACCTCGCGCCTGTCACCTCG
>JBEHWX010000141.1:0-11758 GCA_048498995.1 Bacteroidota bacterium | reverse complement strand
TCAGGAGCCGGTGTGACCGGCGAACGCCAACGAAAAGGGAATACGGGGGCCGGCGGGCCGTCCCGCGGGGCGCCCCGCGCTCCCCTTGCCGGCAAGTATCCGCTTCCGTTCTTCTGCGTTCATAATGTTCTGCTGGGTCGTCGACCGGACGGCGCCCGCCCGGCTGTTGGAATGATGCTGTTTCGGACTACGAACTCGAATCCCGCTCCGGAGGCCGGCTCTTCATCATGTCGGGCGCGTGCCGGTCCACCGGGCGATGGCTCGCCCGTCAAGCGATGGCTCGTCAATCGATGGCTCGTCGATCGAACGTTCGCTTGCCGATTACTCGTCCATCGAGAGCACGGCGAGGAACGCCTCCTGCGGAATCTCCACCGCTCCCACCTGCTTCATCCGCTTCTTTCCTTCCTTCTGCTTCTCGATCAGCTTCCGCTTTCGGCTGATGTCGCCGCCGTAGCACTTGGCCAGAACGTCCTTGCGGAGCGCCTTGATCGTGTCGCGCGCGATGATCTTCGCGCCGATCGCCGCCTGCACGGCGATCTCGAACATCTGTCTCGGGATCAGCTCCCGAAGCTTGCCGCAGAGCTTCCGGCCGTAGGCATACGACTTCGACCGGTGAATGATCATCGAGAGAGCGTCGACCGGCTCGGTGTTCAGCAGGATGTCGATCTTGACCAGATCTCCCTCCCGGTTGCCGATCACCTCGTAGTCGAGCGAGGCGTAGCCGCGGGTCGCCGACTTCAGCTTGTCGTAGAAATCGAAGATCACCTCGGCCAGCGGCAGCTCGAACGTCATGTCCACGCGGGTCGAGTGGAGATAGCTCGTGTTGACGAAGACGCCGCGGCGATCCATGCAGAGCTTCGTGATCGCCCCGATGTAATCCGACGGGCAGATGATCTGCGCGCGGATGAACGGCTCCTCGACCGTCAGGATCTGTCCGGCCGGCGGCATCAGCGCGGGGTTGTCCACCACGAGCTGCTCGCCGTTGGTCTTGGTGACAACATACTCCACGTTCGGGATGGTTGTTACAATGGTCTGCCCGAATTCTCGCTCGAGGCGCTCCTGAACGATCTCCATGTGGAGCATGCCGAGGAAGCCGCATCGGAAGCCGAATCCGAGCGCCGTGGAGGTCTCCGGCTCGTAGAGGATCGCCGAGTCGTTGAGCGAGAGCTTGCCGAGGGCGTCGCGGAGCGATTCGTAGTCGTCGGAATCGGCCGGATAGATGCCGGCGAAGACCATCGGCTTCACCTCCCGGAATCCCGGGATCGGGGCGCTGGCGCCGTCGCGGAAGGTGGTGACGGTATCACCGACTTTCGTATCCTTGACGTCCTTGATCGCCGCGGTGAAGTACCCGACCGATCCGCATGGGATCGAGCGGGAGCGGACGCGATTCATGTGGAGCACGCCCGCTTCCTCGACGTAGAAATCGCGGAGGCTGTGCATGAACTTGATCCGCTGCCCCTCCTTGAGCTCGCCGTCCATCACGCGGACGTAGGCGATGGCGCCGCGATAGCTGTCGAAGAGGGAATCGAAGATCAGGGCGCGCAGCGGAGCGTCCGGGTTCCCCTTGGGCGGGGGGATCCGGGTGACGATCGCCTCCAGGATCTCGTCGATGCCGATCCCTTCCTTGGCCGAGGCGAGGATCATCTCGTCTTCCTTGCAGCCGATCAGGTCGATCACCTGCTGCTTGACGCCGGGAAGGGTGGTCGCCGCCGAGGGAAGGTCGATCTTGTTGACGACCGGGATGATCTCCAGGCCGGCCTCGATCGCCAGATAGAGGTTCGAGATAGTCTGCGCCTCGACACCCTGCGTGGCGTCGACGATCAGCAGCGCTCCCTCGCACGCGGCAAGCGAGCGGGAAACCTCGTAGCTGAAGTCGACGTGGCCCGGCGTGTCGATCAGATTCAGGACATACCGCGTGGTATCCCCCGTCTCCTTCGGCCGGTCGTATTCCATCTGGATCGCGTGCAGCTTGATCGTGATGCCGCGCTCCTGTTCGAGCGGATTATCGTCCAGGATCTGCGCGTTGGTCATCTCGCGCTTGGTGATACGTCCGGTACGTTCCAACAAGCGGTCAGCGAGCGTCGACTTCCCGTGATCGATGTGAGCGATGATGCAAAAGTTTCTGATTGTCTCCATACCGAGGAAGGATGACGCACGTAAGCCGGTTCTCGTTCACCGAGCGGCAGATGAAAGTAAAGACGTCAAACATAACCGGACCGCCGGGAGTGTGCAAGGGACGCCCCCGTCCGGAAGCGGCCCCGAGCCGCGGCGGATCGCGCCGCCGGGCCACGGCCTCCGGTGATGTTCGTACGCCGATGATTGTGTTATGCGGATGACAACGAGCGATAGATCGACGATGGCGAGACTGGACCGTTCGTTCTACCTGCGCGAGGCGACCGAGGTTGCCCCGGACCTGCTGGGACGTCTCCTGGTCACGATGATCGACGGGCGTCGGACCGCCGGCCGGATCATCGAGACCGAGGCCTATATCGGCCGGGACGATCTGGCCAGCCACTCCCACGGCGGACCGCGCGGGCGGAACCTGCCGATGTTCCTGGAGGGAGGACACGCCTATGTCTACTTCATCTACGGCGTCCACTACTGCTTCAACGTGGTTACCGGAGAGGAAGGAGACGGCCAGGCGGTGCTGATCCGCGGCATCGAGCCGGTCGAGGGAGCTGATCTGATGCGCCTGCGGCGCGGAGGGAAACCGACGCGGGAGATCGATCTGGCCAACGGGCCGGGAAAGCTGACCGTGGCGCTCGGCATCGGGCCGGAGCTCAACGGCGTCGACCTGACGACGTCGCCGGAGGTCTGGATGGAGTCGGGATCGCCGGAGACCGACCACGTGGTCACCCCCCGGATCGGCATCACGAAATCGGCCGAGCTGCCGTGGCGATGGATCGCCGCCGCGCACGCCGGACGCAAACGCCGTTGAGGCCGACATCGTTCGAGACCGGATATGTCAAGGCCGAAGCCGTCGCGCGACCGACGCGTGCCGGAGGGATCTCAGCGGACGCGCTCGACGCGCCGGATCTCGGGAACGCGGTAGATGAGCGCCTTTTCCACGCCGGCGCGGAGCGTCAGCGGCGCCAGGGCGCAGTGCTCGCAGGAGCCGACCATCCTGACCTCGCAGGTCCTGGTCGACTCCTCGAAGCGGACGAACTCGATATCCCCGCCGTCGCGCTGGAGATAAGGGCGAATGCTGGCGATCACCGCGAGAATCCGATCCCGCAGCGGCAGATCCTCCCCCTCGATTCCCTCGGGCAGGGTCGCGTCGCTCATTGTTCGCCTCCGATCATGATCTGCACCGGCTGCTGGACGTCGGCCATGTTCCGGATCGAGATCTGGGCGGCCAGCCCGCGGGCGATCACGCGGATATGATCGGCGTGCTCCGACTCCGGGTTCCGGACCACGAAGGGGACTCCCTCATCGCCGCCGACGCGCATCTCGGTCACCAGCGGAATCTCGCCGAGGAAGGGAACACCGAGCTCCTTGGCCGCGTTGGCTCCGCCGCCGTGCGAGAAGATATCGTAGCGCGCTCCGGTGTCCGGGGCGACGAAGTAGCTCATGTTCTCGATGATGCCGAGCACCGGCACCTGCACCCGCTCGAACATCCGGAGCCCCTTTCGGGCGTCGGCCAGGGCGATCTCCTGCGGCGTGGTGACGATCACCGCGCCGGTAAGGGGGATGCTCTGAACGAGGGTGAGCTGGATGTCGCCAGTTCCCGGGGGCATGTCGAAGATCAGATAGTCGAGATCGCCCCACTCCACGTCGGACATGAACTGCTTCAGCGCGCCGGAGGCCATCGGCCCCCTCCAGATCACCGCCTGATCCGGATCGACAAGAAATCCGATCGACATTACTTTCACTCCGAAAGCTTCGAGCGGTTCAAGTCGACGTTCACCCGTTTCATTTTCGAACATCATCGGACGCTTGCGTTCCAATCCGAACATCAGAGGAGCGGACGGACCATAGATATCGGCGTCGATCAGCCCAACCTTGCTCCCTTCCAGGGCCAGCGCGACGGCAAGATTGACGGCGACTGTCGATTTTCCGACGCCTCCCTTGCCGGAAGCGACCGCGATCGTGTTCTTGACCCCCGGAAGCGCGGTATTCTGCCGCTCCCCCCCGCCGGTGGTTACCTGGGCGGTCATCTCCACGGTCACGTTTTCCGCCCCGAGATCGCGGAGATACCCCTCGGCGGCCTGCTTCATCTGGTCCTTGACCGGGCAGGCGGGGGTGGTCAGCTGGATCACGACACGCACGTCACGCCCGTCGATCGCGATCTGCTTGAGGAAGCCGAGCGAGACGATATCGCGCTTCAGATCGGGGTCGTAGATCTTGGAAAGGGCCTGGCGAACGCGCTCTTCGGTCAGACCGGAGCCGGGGATGGTATGATCGGAAAGTGCCATGATCGTGTTGAATCTGAGGATTCCGCGCGGAAACGGGCCCGGCGGAGGGAAGAAAGCCAGCTACAAACATAACATCCGGGAGAGCCCGGGCGAATCCGGGTATCCGGCGCAACGAACAACGTTACAAGCGGCATCGACCGGATTCCCCGAAAAACGGAAGGCCCGGGCCGTTTCGAACGGCCCGGGCCTCACAAGCTTCATCCCTCTCTCTCGGAATCATCCGCACGATACCACCGAATCACTCGTCGGAATGCTGTTCAGCGTTGTACTTGATGCTGTTCGCCTGATAGGCGAGCACTCCGAGAGCCCAGGGATGGGCAACACCCAACATCGTGTAGGTCAGCAGGACGATCGTCCGCTCGGAATCCTCCGGATGCTCCTCGAGCTTCACGGTGTAGAGCGACGGGAAGAACCCGCTGACGCTCGGGTCGGCGATCTCGACGTCGCTCACGGTGAACTGCGAGAGCGGCATGTTGACCAGAACTTCCCCGATTCTGTCGAAAATACAGCCGTTGATCGTCCGGTGGATGACGTAACGTCCACCCTCCTGCGATCCCAGCGAATTGAGATAGGTGAGTCCGGCGAAGATCGGGTGATGCGAGAAGAATCTCGTCACCGATCCGGCGGCCACCTCCCACACATGCTCCTTCGGCGCGTTGACCTCGACCTGAACGGCGATGGTCTTTTCCGGAACGTCGAGGCGATTCATCAACTCATTGTGCGTCTGAGCAAGATGCTCTTCGGCGATGTCGATATGGCCATAACGACGTCCGTTAATGCTCTGAACCTTTGTCGGATATCGATACGTGTAATTCATATCAGTCCCCTCGTCCGTGCTTAGCGTAATCATAATTCCCGTACTGACCTTACCTGTTCTCACTCACTGTTCTAACATGCAATAGTTCCAATTGTATGCCATCTCATGAATGAATCCTTCCCCTCTCACTCCCCCTCCATCAGTGGTCCCCGTAGCCATGCTACACATTCAACGGTAATCATTAAATTTCTTTAATCAAAAGAACGTATATGTCCCCCCAAGGTTGTATCGGCAGCCGAAAAAAGTGTGTCGCAACGGGGACCAAGCGGTAGTCGAGTCGAGAGAACGCTCCGGCGTGATGCCGGGTTCGTGACGAGCTTGCACGCTACGTGATCGGTGGTCCCGTTCGGCCCCGCTCTTGCTGGCCTTCCGATCCGTACTCTGTATACACGGGCATTGCCGCTACAGTTACAGACCGTCCTCGGGTCATTTGGATACATTCCTCCTATATGACGTTGAAATCACGAGAAAACTGCGATTCCAGCGATGAATGATCGTAATACTTTGTTGAAACGGAGACTTCGGATATCCCCCGGAGCACCCTCTGGCCGTCGATCGGTTCCGGGAGCCCCGCTGGCGGCCCTTGCCGGGGCGGTCGCCACCCTCGCCCTGACCGTGACGACTCTTCCGGCCGCCGCGCAGAGCGACCGAGGCCGCCTTCTGGTTCCCGACTACCGTCCCTCGTTCGGGAAGCTGCGGGACACGCTCTTTCTCCTCGACACGACCTATCTGGAGGTCCGCCTGGATCAGCAGGCGATCTACCAGCACTTCCGGAGCGGCAAGGTGGAGCGCTATCTCTGCTCGACCGGCAATCCCACGATCAAGGATGGGATCGCCACCCGCCCGGGGATCTATACGATCCAGTGGAAGGCGAAGAAATACCTTTCGCAGCAGTTCGACGTCTACCTGAACTACTGGATGCCGTTCGATGGCGGCATCGGCTTCCACGGGCT
This sequence comes from Bacteroidota bacterium, assembly GCA_048498995.1. Classification (GTDB taxonomy): domain Bacteria; phylum Bacteroidota; class Ignavibacteria; order OLB7; family OLB7; genus JBEHWX01. The sequence continues at coordinate 5,573 of JBEHWX010000141.1, read as the reverse complement.
GCAGGGCCGCTCCTACTACCGGTTCCTCGGGCGCCGCGCCTCCTCGCATGGCTGCGTCCGGATCAGCAACGAGACCGGCTCGCGGCTCTTCTCCACCTCCGGACGGGGAACGCTCGTTTTCGTTCACTCGGGCACGCCGGCCCGGGTGGTTGCCTTCGCCGACAGCTCGCTTCCCGGACTTCAGATCGTCAATGAGCTCGATGCCGGCCTTCTGGCGCGCCGCCTCGACGCGGTCACCTCCGGCCGTCTCGACGATTCCACGCTCATTCAACGACTCGGACTGGCCGCCAGAACACATTTTGCGGGCCGCGTCGGCGTGGGCTCGATCTCTCCGGCGTTCGTCGCGCAGGGAGAGCTCCCGCTGTTGGACCCCTGGAGGCTTCCACGGCCGATTCCGGAGCGAATTCTGCCCGCCGCGCCCCTTCCGTCGCTGACCACGACCGACGGCGCCGAGGGGGAGCCGATCCGGAAGGTGGACAGTTGAGAGTCCGGCATGGCCGGTTCCCGGACATGCCAGAAGCGCCGATCGCCGCGCCGGCTCAACGGGCCAGCGCGCGCGGCGCCGGTGGCTCCGGAAGAAAGCCCGCCACGGCGCTCTTCACATCCTCGAACTCCCCGCGCGCATGCTCGGCGCCCGCGTGGTCGGCAAAGAGGCCGAAGATCGTCGAGCCGCTGCCGGACATCGCCGCGTAGAGGGCGCCCCGGGCATAGAGACGCTCCTTCAGTGACGCGAGGGCGGGATGCTCGTGAAACACCGGCGCCTCGAAATCGTTGACCAGCTCCCGGCGGAGGATCTCCGGATCGTCGATGCCCCGGCGCAGGGTGCTCACAAGATCGGTGGCCGGTCGCTCGTCAATCCTCGCCACGGCCCGGTACGCCCATGGGGTCGAGACGTGGATGCCGGGGAAGAGAAGCAGCAGATGAAACGGCGGGAGAAGCTCGACCGGCTCCAGCAGCTCCCCACGGGAGCGGCCGAGGGCGATTCCGCCGCGCAGGAAGAACGGGACGTCGCTGCCGAGCCTGGCGCCGAGCTCCATCAGCATGGTTTCGGGGGGGGCGACCTCCCAGAGCAGCGGAGCTCCGCGAAGCACGGCTGCCGCGTCGGAGCTTCCGCCGCCGAGCCCGGCGCCGACCGGAATCCGCTTTTCCAGCTCTATTTCGGATCCGAGATCGGCCCGGCCTATGGCATCGCGCAGCAGCGCGGCGGCCCGGACGCAGAGATTGGTCGGATCGTTCTCCAGCCAGGGCATCGCCGGCACGCGGCAGCCGATCCGGCCGGGCTCTCCGGTACGGATCGTGACGCGATCGGCCAGGGTGATCGCGGCGAAGAGGGTGTTGATGTCGTGGAATCCGTCGGAGCGCCTGCGGAGGACTTCAAGACCGAGGTTGATCTTGGCCGGCGCATCGATCACGATGGAATGGGCGGGATGGTTCATCGGTCGCGAACATACGCCGGAGCGGGAAACCCGACAGGGGATCGCCGGCGGGAAAGAGAGAACGGGGGCGGAAATCGCTATTTTTTTATTTCCGCACTCCGGCCGGCAATGTAAATTTGCTGGCTAGTGTCAATGGCCGGGTTCCGGCCATGTCGTATCGTTGCACGTAATCAAGGGATAGAGCCATACTCAGGAATCAGTCAAATCACCCTCCGCGGCAGCAGGGACCGCGCGTGAACCGTGATATCCGGGCACCGAAGGTCCGCGTCATCGACGACGCGGGAGAGCAGCTCGGCATCATGTCATCGCGTGAAGCCCTTCAGCTGGCCATGGAGCGGGAGCTGGATCTCGTCGAGGTCGCTCCCCAAGCGAATCCGCCGGTCTGCAAGATCGTCGACTACGGCAAGTATCGCTACGAGCAGCAGAAGCGGGAGAAGACGCAGCGTAAGAATCAGGTGCACCAGCAGCTCAAGGAGGTCCGCCTTCACCCTCGCACCGATGACCATGACGTGGACTTCAAGACGCGTCATGCTCGGGAGTTCCTCCAGGAGGGACACAAGGTGAAGTTCACGGTGGTCTTCCGCGGACGCGAGATGGCGCACCAGATCATCGGAAGGCAGTTGCTCGAGGGGATCATCCAGGCACTTGCCGAGGATGCGAAGCTCGATCAGCCGATCCGGATGGAGGGACGCAACATGTCGATCACCCTCACGCCGGACGCGAAGAAGAAAAAGGTCGAGACGCCGAAGAACGATGCACCGAAGGTTGCCGAGGCGCCGAAGGTGGAGCGTCCTCGCGCGGAGCGGCCTCAGGCGGAGCGGGAGCATCCCGCGCCACCGCCGGAGTCCTGAGCCTCCCTCCGAGGGGGCAGATATCACTGTTTTTGGAGTTCACAATGCCGAAGATGAAGACGGTGAAGAGCGCCGCCAAGCGCTTCAAGGTTACCGGTACCGGTAAGCTGAAGCGTGAGAGCGCCTACCGCAGCCACATCCTTACCTCGAAGTCGCCGAAGCGCCTTCGTCAGCTCCGGAAGGACCAGCTGGTCGCCGACGTCGACGAGCCGCGTATCAAGCGCATGCTCGGTCTGTAAGACCATCCGGGCTTCAGCCTCCGGGCTTTCGCCGCACGGCGTACCGCCTCCGGGCGTTCCGTCCTGGCCCCTCCGACGGGCCGTTTCGACGACGTTCCTTCACATCATATGAGCGCACGGCGCAGTGCCCGGTCCCGGCGGATTCCATTCCGCGACGCGATCTCCGGGCGACGGACAACACCGTACAGATACTCGCCTGCCTCCCTCTTCACACAAAATCTGTAAAGGAGAACCATGCCTCGTTCAAAGAATAAAGTCGCTTCACGCGAGCGTCGCCGGCGCGTACTTCAACTTGCCAAGGGCTATTGGGGTGAGCGCTCAAATGTCTGGACCGTTGCCAAGAACCACGTCGAGAAGGGCCTCACGCACGCCTTCCGCGACCGCCGTCTCAAGAAGCGCAACTACCGCCGCCTCTGGATCGTCCGCATCAACGCGGCCGCCCGTCTCAACGGGACGACCTACAGCCGCCTGATCGACGGACTGAACAAGAGCGGTCTGAACATCAACCGGAAAGTTCTCGCCGACATCGCCATGCGCCAGCCCGAGATGTTCACGATGATCGTGAACCACGTCAAGGGCTGATCCAGCCGCTGCCGTCGGCGCATCGCACCTGGAGAGCCCCTCTCATTCGAGAGGGGTTCTTATTTTTGCCCGTCTCCTCGGCCGGCCCCGTTGCCGGCCCTCACGTTCCACTTCTCCGCTCTGGCCATGCTGCAGGATGATATCGCGACCCTTCGCACGACGATCGAATCGGAGATCCCGACCCTCTCGACTCCCGATGGGGCCGAGGCGTTCCGGCTGAAGCATCTGGTGCGCAAGGGGACGATCGCGGCACTCTTCGACCGGCTCCGCGAGGTTCCGGGCGATCAGAAGCGGGATGTGGGACGCGCGCTCAACGAGCTCCGCACCTTCGCCGAGAGCTCGCATGCCGACGCCACGGCCCGTATCGAGCAGGCCGGCCGCGCCGGCTCTCCGGCGCAGGACGTTACCCTTCCCCCGCGCCGGCTCCATCACGGCCATGAGCACCCGATCATGCAGGCGCAGGCGCGCTTCGAGCAGATCTTTGCCCGGATGGGATTCACCGTCGCCACCGGGCCGGACATCGAGGACGATTACCACAACTACGAGGCCCTGAACTTCGCGCCGGATCATCCCGCGCGCGACATGCAGGATACGTTCTTCGTCGAGGCCGGCGACCGGACGGACGTTCTTCTCCGCTCGCACACCTCCTCGGTGCAGATTCGCTACATGCAGAAGTACCAGCCCCCGATCCGCGTGGTGATGCCGGGGCGCGTGTACCGGAACGAGGCGGTCTCCGCCCGCGCCGGCGCCGAGTTCCATCAGCTCGAAGGGCTCTACATCGACCGGGGCGTCACCATGGCCCAGCTCAAGGGAACCCTGGTCGAGTTCGTGAAGGCCTACTTCGGCCGCGATATCGAGTTCCGCTTCCGTCCGTCGTTCTTCCCCTTCACCGAGCCCTCGGCGGAGATGGATATCACCTGCCTTCTCTGCAAGGGAGCCGGCTGCCGCGTCTGCAAGCAGTCCGGCTGGCTGGAGATCGGCGGCTGCGGCATGGTCCACCCCAACGTGCTGCGCAACTGCGGCATCGATCCCGACGTCTACTCCGGCTACGCGTTCGGCATGGGCATCGAACGGACGCTGATGCTCAAGATCGACGTGAACGACATCCGACTGCTCTACGAAAACGACGCTCGCCTGCTCGAGCAGTTCTGACGACTTTCTCCCGACTTCTCCCCACGTACCAGCGGAACGCTTACCCCCTGACCACGCAATCCGGTCAGGGGAGCGGCTCCGTATCTGTCCCGTATGCGGGCCGACGTACACTCGCCCGTCGTCCCACACCGGCCATTTTCAACGCATACGAACATCATGAAGAAAGCACTCAAAATCGCACTCTACGTGCTCCTCGGCCTGGTTGTCCTGATAGGCGGGACCCTGGCATTCATCTCCATCCGCGGCATTCCGACCTATACGCCGCAGAAGATCGCCCTGAAGGTGGAGCCCACCCCCGAGCGCCTGGCGCGCGGCAAGCACCTGGTCGGCGGCCTCTGCGCCGGCTGCCACATGGACCCGACGACGCAGCTCCTCACCGGCCGCGAGATGAAGGACGCCCCCACCGAATTCGGCGTTATCTACTCCCGGAACATCACCCAGGATCCGGTCAACGGCATCGGTACCTGGACCGACGGCGAGCTGGCCTATCTGCTCCGCACCGGCGTCAAGCGCGACGGCATCTACGTGCCGCTGATGGGCGGATTCATCCGGATGTCCGATGAGGACATCTATTCGATCATCGCGTTCCTCCGCTCGAACGATCCATTGGTCCGCCCCGTGGCGGTGGCCGATCGAGGTCCGGACTACAGCCTGCTGGCCAAGGTGCTCGGCACCTTCGTCTTCTCGCCGAACGAGTACCCGACCAAGCCGATCGCCGCTCCCGATATCCACGACAAGGTCGCCTACGGCAAGTACATCGTCACCGGCATCGGCGACTGCTTCGGCTGCCATTCGGAGGATTTCAAGACGATCGACATGAAGTCGCCGGAGAAGAGCGGCGGCTATCTTGCCGGCGGCATGGCACTGCGCGATTACAACGGCCGCACGGTCTATTCGCGCAACCTGACGCCGGACCCGGAGACCGGCATCGGCACGTGGACCGAGGCGCAGTTCATCCGCGCCGTGCGTGACGGGTTCCGTCCGGATAATACCCCGCTCCGCTACCCGATGGAGCGCTACAACAACTTCAGCGAGGAGGAGATCGCGGCCGCCTATGCCTACCTGCGCACCGTTCCGGCGATCCGGAAGGCCAACATGGTGAGCGAGGAGATCCGCGTTGCCGACGCGAATGCCACCGCCGGCAAGAAGATCTACTACAAGTACGCCTGCTACTCCTGCCATGGCGAGACCGGCGTCGGCACCTGCGACCTGCGCGGCGCCGCGCACAAGTACGCATCGAACGACAGCCTGATCTCCTGGATCCGCGATCCGTCGAAGATGAAGCCGGATACCAAGATGCCGACGTGGGAAGG
>JBEHWX010000140.1:0-11782 GCA_048498995.1 Bacteroidota bacterium | reverse complement strand
GAGGCCGCCACGGGGGCGGCCCCCCGTGGCGGCCACGTGGGGCCGCCCGTACATCGATATTTCGTCAGAGGGGCGGCCGCGTCTGCTCGCTCGCTACAGCATGCGATGCTCCAGGATCTTCTCGCCGAAACTGAGATCGAAGGCGAAGATCCTTCCTCGTCGATCGGCGATGGTGAGCGTGTCCGGGCCGAGCTGGATCGAGATCGGCCCGGAGTGTTCGAGCTCGATGGCCATCGCGGATCTGCGTGTTTTCAGCGATACGAGCGTGACCAAACCTTCGAACATGATTGCCGCCCAATCCTCGTTTGAGGCGAGCTGCACGGTGTCCGCCCGGTTCGGATCGATGTGCTCCCAGTACCAGTCGGTGATGACGCCGTCGATGGTCAGCGCGAGATCCACGCTGTCGCGAGATCTGTCGGTGTCCCGTGCGACGTCCGCTGCCTGACCGGTTTCAGCGGCCGGATCATTCCACAGGAGCTCGACGGCGAGGATCGACCCCGTGGCGACCAGACCGCGCCGCAGAATCATGGTGCCCGGCTCGGATAAGCGAACCTGCGTCCGTTCCCTGAGGAGGCGGTCCGGCAGCGAAAGCATCCTCCGCTCGAGCGGCGTCGATTCGATATCGGTCGAGGGGAGCTCGAGCAGCATCCAGATCTGGGTGCTGTTCCGGGAGATCGAGATCGGGAGCCCCTCCAGTCCTGGCCAGCGCCAGAGCGTCCGGAAGCCGGGGGCGAGCGCGTCGATCTCCAGCATCTCGTTCCCCACGCCGATCAGCCACGAAGAGCCGTCGTACGTATGGGCGTGAGTGTCGAAGCGGGTATCGTGCCAGTGGCTGGCGGTGCGGCGCATCAGGTCGACCCGCGCCAGGCGCTTCCCCTCGCCACGCTCGGCAATGGCGATCGCCTTGGTGCCGTCGTCGGAGATCACCAGGTGGTGCGCCGGCTCGGCCAGATGTACGATCGTACGGCCGTCGCGCGTGAGGATCCTGATCCCGGCCTCGCCGAGCGCGGCGACGATCCTCCCGTTCGGCAGCAGCGCGGCGTCGTGCACCGGCACCGTGCCGGCGGGCGAATCGTTCAGGAACAATTCCCGCGGACTTCCATCGCTGGCGAGCTTCGCGCGCGGCACCGGCGCGAACTTCGGCATGTCCGTCTCCATCGCGCGGGAGCATGCCCGGGCCAGGAGCGCGGCGCGAACGTCTGACGGGACCAGGTCGATGCCGCGCGCGGCGTCCTGCAGCAGGGTCCGGCAGGCGCGGAGCGCGAGCCCGCGTGTCTCCATGGAAGCGTCCGGTCGGGCCAGCTCGGACATCAGCGCGGCGCGGCTGGCCGCATCCTGCTCCTCCTCGCCGTCGAGCAGGGCGAGCGCCCGCCGGTAGGCATCCTCCTCGAAGTCGAGCGCGAGCTTCCGTCCCAGCGCCCGCGCGCCGGCCGGCCCCCCGAAATCGATCACCTGCTCCAGCCACGCCAGGGCCTGGTGCCGCTTCTCCTTCACCGGCCATATCACCTCGATCGCCTCGACCTGCTTGCCGCTTTCGGCCAGAGTCTCGGCCCAGAGCACCCGGAGTTGTCGCGCGCGCCGAGGATCGGTCCGTTCGATCTGCGGCACGATATCGCCGAACGCCTGTCTGACGCGCGCGATGGTGACCGCCCGTTCCGGATCGCCGGCCACGAGCCATTGGCGGATCATCAGCGGGAGCGCCAGCCCGCGTCCCTCGGCCAGTTCCGCCGCCAGCGTCAGCTTCCCTTTCCGTTCGAGATAGGAGACCGCCTCCTCGACCGATGCGAGCAGGTCGGCCAGCACGAACGCCGCATCCTCGACACGTCCGCGCGCGTCGAGCAGCTCGTGGAGCTTCCGGTAGCGACCCTTGAGCTCTTCGACGATCTCGTCGGCCATGCTGATGGCGGTTATCCGGGCGTTCGGCCGGGTGTCGAGCTTCGGGGTGCTCCGCCGCGCGCGGGGAAGGAATGCCGCCGGCAGGCGCCGCATCGCGTCCCCGGCCGCTCCGATACCGACGGCGTGGCGGAGCGTGGCGTCGATATCACCAAGGTCCAGCATCCGGAACAGATCGTGGAGATAGCGCGCGTGCGCGCCGGCGAGGAAACGCGTCAGGCCGGTGAGGGAGATGGCGCGCATCACGATCGAGCGGAGCATGCCGCGTGACTCGCGGGAAGGCGCCGACGGCGGAAGGGGACGCTCGGTCGTCTCTCGCGCGTCGCCGCGTCTCCAGGCGGATGTCTTGGGCCGTCGCGCCACGGCGAGGCCGGCCGCGCGCGCGATCAGGCCGATCAGCCATCCGCCCGGGCCGCCGCGGAGTCGACCCGCGGCGCGCGCGGTTGCCTCGAACTCCGCCGCGGCCGATGCCTTGGCCGGTACCCCCTTCAGGATCGCCCGCGCCCGCTGGTTCGGCCGCATCTCGAATGCGGGAGTCGGGGCCGACGGAGGCGCGAGCGTCGTCACCTCCAGCAGCCTCAGATCCGATATGTCGATCCAGTCGGCCGGATCGACCGTCTCGACCTGCGCGTCGAGCGAGACGGCATGCAGCTCGCCGCCGATGGGGAGCGCCATCGCCGGGCCGATGCTCGGGAGCTGCTTCATCTCCTTCGGCGTCAGCGGCGCGGCCGTGTAATAGCTCCAGAGGCTCGACCGCTCCAGGCGCGCCAGCGGCAGCCCCGGCGCGCGCTCGGTCCGGAGGGTGATGGGATGCCGGAAGATCAGCAGGTGCCCGCGTGGGGTCAGGAGCAGCCGCATCTCCGGATGCCAGAGGGAGAGAATCCGCCGCCGGGCCTCGGTGGGAGGGATCTGCTCATCGAAGAGGATCGCCGATGCGTCGATCACCCCTCGGAAGAGGAGCCGGCGCGGCTTTACGGCGAGCACGAACAGGCCGGGAAGCGGGAACCGGGTGTGCGCCATCTCGCTCATCGCGCCTTCTCCGCGTCAAGGTGGAGCATGAGCTTCATCTCCGCGACCGAGATCAGGAAGAAGGATCCATCGGCGGTGAGGAAGCCGACGGTCGGCTCGTAGGGGCTGGCCGCGGCCTGGACGATCGTGTCCGGCGCCGCCCAGAGCTTCTGCAGAAGGCCGGGGGCGAAGAGCCAGAGCTGCCGCCGCGCCTCGTCGATCATCACCAGCAGCGGCGTGCGCCACGTCTGCGGGACCGCGGTAACGCCAACGACCGTCAGTCCCTCCGGTATATGCATCGTCTGCGAGGTGCCGCCGTCGTTGTTTCCGCTGACTCCCCACCACCCCCGCTTCACTTCGAACGCGATCAGCTCGAAGTTCGGGTCGCCGAGCGCGCCGCCGTGGCCGATGAAGGCACGATGCGCATCCGGCTCGCATGGCTCCTCCCGGACCTTCTCGTCACCATATCCCTTGGAGATCATGCGCCATCCGTTGTCGGTGCGGTGGACGTAGACCACCCGTTTCTCGATGGCCGCCAGCGCCGCGCAGTTGCCGGAGACCGTGTAGGTGATCTTGTCGCCGGAGTGGTGGCGCAGCAGTGTGCCGTTGGCCAGCAGCGCGAACAGTTGCAGATCGCCGCCGTTCGGGGTGACGAGTCGGACGAACGGCAAGATCGTTCCATCTGGCTCGGGAAGCGCCATCGCATGGCGAAGCGCGTCCGGCACCGCGTCGCGGAGCGCGCGGTCCAGCGTCCAGAGGTGAAGCCTCGACTCGTCCGGCGTGAACCGGCTCATCATGAGCGCCGCGGGCGTGCGGCCGAGAAAGCCGGCGACGACCGGGCGCATGTCGCTCGGCAGCGGGTGCCACACGACCGGCGAGGGGCGCCGCGACCGATCGATGATGGCGAGCTTGCCGTCGCCGGTGAGCGCGATGATCTGGTTGCGCCGTTTGGTGAAGAGGAACGAGCTGAACGCGGACCCGAGGGCGGTCAGGGGAACGTATCGCCCGGTCGATACCGTCGATGCGGACCCGGCGACCGCCGCGCTCGCATCGGCCGGCGGCGCGAACGGATCGCGCAGCAGACGCGTGGCGACGGCGTCGAGCGGAAGGTCGAGTCGCGCCGGGGAATGCTCGATGCGTCTTCCATGAACGGAGGGACCGAGCAGCCGGACATCCAGGGCGCGGATCCCGGGCTCGTACACGTCCTCCACCACGATGGCTGACGCCCGCCCGGATTCCGGGAGCGCGGCAAGGCGGCGGCCACCGATGATCCACCGCTCGTCGATCTTCATCACGTTCAGCTCGCGCCATCGCGTGGCGAGCTGTTCCGGCTCCGCCTGGCGTGACGTCCGGGCCGCCAGCAGCGCGAGAATGTTCGTCCGGTCGAGCCCCACGTGCGGGGGCTGCTCCGGGCGCTGCGCAACGCACCAGAGGAGGGTGCCGCCGGCCAGCTCCGCGCGCCGCGCCAGCACCACCAGCAGCGCCAAGTGGGCGATGCGCGGATAGCCGATCTGATCCGGTCCGGCGTCGAGTATCGCGGCCATTCCGCGCCGCGACGCGGGCTCGTGGCGCGCCACGTGGAGGAACGTATGCTCGCTGGAGGCGGCGCGCCGGAGGAACTCGTCCGGAGCCTCCTCGGCCAGCAGCCACTCGCTCATGAGCAGACGCTCGTAGTCGCCGCGCCGGTCGATCCCGTCGAAGCCGTCCGGCTCCTCGCCGGCGTGGACCATCGTGGCGTCGGGACGTCCGATCAGGGCCGAGAGCCGCTGCACGAGCGGGCCGAGCGTCTCGATCAGATCGGGGGGGAAGAGCTCGAGATAGGGGGCCCAGGGCTGGAGGGGGCGGGGGAGGCGGATCATCGGATCGGATCCTCCGACGTGGTGCTTCCGATCCGCGCGGCGCGGTCCCCGACACGCGTCTCGACGCGCACGCCGGCGGCCCATGCGGCAAGGCGCGCGCGGTCGATCGGCATGGCCCCTCCGGCCGGAAGCACGATGCCGAGCCAGGGGATGATCGCCAGCGGCACGGCGGCTTGCGGGAACCGGGCCACGAGCGCCCGCTCCACAAGCAGCGGATGGACCGACGGGGCATGCGTGGTCGGCATCAGCAGCCGCTGGGCCTCCGGATCGCAGCCGAGATAGACGATGCCATCGACCCACGGGAGCCGGTCCGGTCCGCCGAGCAGCAGCAGCAGATCGCCGCTGACCACCCCCTCGAGATGCGCGAGCTCCTCGGCCGGACCTTCGGCAAGGCGCCGGGCAAGATGCACCATCCCCGCGCCGGCGGCGAGCGCCGCCGTGGGAACGAGCGGGACGTGGCGCGGACTCCAGCGAATCTGGATCTCCTGCCGGATGCCGTTGCGCGTGCTGTCGGATGCGTTCATGCGCGTGTCGTCGTGGATCGGGGCTGGTCGTTGAATCGTCTCCGCGGAAGCTCTCCCCCCTCGCATGGGGAGAGCTTCCGCGCATATCTCAGGTCGATGCGGACTCCGTGGCGGGAACGGCCGTGACGGGAACGGCGGTGGCCGCGGCCGCGAGCTCGGCGCGGAGCTTGGCCAGGCGCTCCGGCATCCGCTCCGGGGCAAAGCCGGCGTCGATCTCCCGGAGCACGCCCTCGAGCTTCAGTCCCCAGCCGCGAAGCCCCTCGGCGTTCTCGCTCGGGGGACGCTCGGCAAGCATTCCCTCGCCGAGAGCGGCGATCCGCATCGCGCGCGCGGCCGGACCCATCGATGCCTCCTCGGCGGCGGCGCCGAGCACGTCGTTGGCCGAGCCGGCGAGCATGTCGCGCAGGGCGTCGCGGGCCACCGACTGCTCCTCCTCGGTGGGGACGGCGGCGATGATCGGCCAGAGGTCGGCCTCGGTCGCCTCCAGGCGCCCGGCCAGCACCGCGGCGGCGGCGATCAGCTTCTGCGTCTTGACCGCGCGCCGGTCGCTCAGCGCGAGGCCGGCGCGGCGCAGCAGCCGGAGCGCCCGCGCGATCGTCGGACGGATCGCGGTCAGGTCCACCGTGGGGACCGCGTCGGCCACGAGGTCGAGCGTCGCCAGCGAGGTGGGGGCCGCGATGCCGACCGGAGCGGCGGCCAGGTTCCATCCCCCTTCGAGCAGATCCTCCAGATGGGGCTCCGGAATGGCGTCGAGGAAGACGCGGAGCAGAAAGCGATCGGCGAAGGCGGCCAGCGTCGGATCGGTCGGCAGCGTGTTGCTGGCCCCGACGCAGAGGCGCAGCGGCACGGCCATGATGGTGTGCCCGCGCCGGAACGTCCGCTCGTTCAGGATGCCGAGCAGGGCGTTGAGAATGGCGGTGGAGCCGAGGAAGATCTCGTCGAGGAACGCAATCTCCGCCTCCGGCAGCATGCCGTCGGTCCGCGTCTCGACCACACCCTCGCGGAGCCTCCGGAGGTCGACCGGACCGAAGATCTCGCTCGGCTCGGTGAAGCGTCCGAGGAGGTATTCGAAGTAGCGTCCGCCGACGGCGCGCGCCACGCGCCGGGCCGCCTCGCTCTTGGCGGTGCCCGGAGGGCCGATCACCAGCAGATGCTCCCGCGCGACCGCGGCCAGAAGAATGGTGTCGACGAGCGCGCCGCGCTCGACCAGATTGTTGCCGGCGGCGACCACCGCCTCGCGAAGCTCCGCGGCCGCGCGCTCCAGATCGGCTCTGTTCTGCATCGTTCCTCGATCTCGTGCTATGGGATATCGTTCGAAGGCTCCGGCGGTGCCGCGGGCATTCCCCCTGCTCTCGTGCGCGAGGGAGCGGCGGCCGGAGAGGTGCGTCGCGGCGACAACGATACGGCGCACCCGATGGCCGGACAAGATCCGCGACCCTCGTGCCCGATGCCGTTGCCGACATGCTCGGCGATACCGGTGTCCGACGGCGCCTCATTCGCGCGATCGCCTCCGGATCATGACCCAGCTCATGGTTTGCCGCCGCGAACCGGGGTAGGTTGGCATCGGGGGCGACGGCGAGCATCGTCCAGAGGAGTCCGCGATCGGAAGCGGGCTCGCGTCTCGCCGTCGGCCGATGACGAATCTCAGTCCGGGAGCATCGCAATGAGCAGACTTCTCATCGCCTACGCGTCGCTGCACGGTCAGGTGGAGCGGATCGCGCAGCGCATCGCCGACGTTGCGCGACAGCGCGGCCATCAGGTCACCCTCGTCGATGTCGAGAGCCCTCCGGATGACCTGAGGGTCGACGGCTACGACGGCGTGGTGATCGGCGGATCGATCCACGGGGGGCACTTCTCCCAGGGGCTCCTTCATTTCATCGCGCGGCATCACGACACGCTCGCGGTGCAGCCGACGGCGTTCTTCGCGGTCGGGCTGTCGGTCGCGTCGCGGCGGGAGAAGTCCCACGCCGAGGAGCGGGAGCTGGTCTCCAGGACGCTGACCGGCCAGGGATGGAGTCCGGGGCTGGTCGGGCATTTCGCCGGCGCGCTCCTCTACAGCCGGTATTCCTGGCCGATGCGGCTGATGATGCGCTTCGTCGCGAGCAGCGGCGGGCTCTCCACCGACACCTCGCGGGACCACGACTACACCGACTGGGGGGAGGTGGCGCGCTTCGCCGCGTCGTTCCTGGCCCCGTTCGACGCCCACGCCGCGCATCCGGCGGGGGAGTCGGCGGTCACCGGCCCGTGACCGGGCGGCTCACGCAACGTATCCGATCATCAATTCCAATCCAGCCATGGCAATCAATCATACGATCATCGCCGAGCTCGCCGACAGGCCGTCGCGCGTGGAGCTGGCCGAATCCTCGAGCCGGCTCTGGCTCCGCTGGATCGTCGCGAACGCTCTCGGGGAGCTCGTCGGGCTCGGGGCGGTGGCCGGCATCGCCACCATCGCCGGTCCGGCATTTCTAGCCGAGGAATCCTTTCCGGGGCATCTTCTCTTCTCCGCCACGATGATCCTGGCCGGCGCGGTCGAGGGGTTCGTCGTCGGCATGGCGCAATGGCTCGTGCTCCGGCGTCCGTTCCATTCGCTGCATCGCCGCCAGTGGATCGGCGCCACGGTGACCGGCGCGGTGATCGCCTGGGCGCTCGGGATGCTGCCGAGCCTGCTGATGAGCGGCGCGGCGCCGGACGGCTCGGTGCCGACGACGATCGATCGCGGCACGATCTATCTGCTTGCCGCGGCCATGGGGGGAGGGCTCGGGGCGATTCTCGGGTTCCCGCAGGCGCGCGTGCTCGGCTCCCACGTGGAGCGCCCGAGCCTCTGGATTCTCGGGAACATCCTGGCCTGGATGGTCGCGATGCCGGTGGTCTTCATCGGCGCCGGCTCGATCGCCCGCCTCGGCGTGACGCTCGAGACCATCGCGCTCGGCCTGGAAACGATCACGCTTGCCGGTGCTCTCTGTGGCGCCATCCACGGCGCGTTCCTGATCCGGATGATCCGGTCGACCGGCAAGGACGCGTTGACCTGACGCTTCGCGCGGCCGGAGCGCCACGATGGGCCGCCATGAGGAGACGGGGACCAGGACGCGCACGGAACGGGTGCGTCCACGGAACGGGTGCGTCCACGACATGAGGGCGGCCACGAGGAGCCGTCCTTACGCGGCCTTGTAGGCGACCATGAAGAGATAGGCGCGGCGCACGCGCGCGGTTCCATGCTCCACCTTCGGGCGGAAATGCCGCACGAAGCTTTCGGTTTCCTCCGGCGTCAGGGAGCGGGCCACCGCTTCCTCCAGCGTCAGCGTCAGCGGGTTCGGCGCGGTGGCGTGGAACTGCGCCCACTCCTGCGGGGGAGCCTCGCCGATCATCGCCGTGTATTCCATCCGCATCTCGTCGAACCCCGCTTCCTGCATCCATCGGAGCAGATCCCGCTCGTCGAAGTCGGTCAGCGTGCTCCCGCGCAGCGGCTGATGCGCCTCGATCGCGGCGCGGACCTTGGCCACGATCTCCAGGATCGGCCGCGCGTCATGCCCGCGGAACAGATGCTCCGGGCTCTCCAGCCCGAACGAGTTGATCGGCTCGAAGAGCGCCAGTCGTCCTCCCGGACGGAGCACGCGGAAGATCTCGCTGAGCGCTTCCGGCTTCCGGTCGGAGTAGATCAGCACGGAGCGCATCGTCACCAGATCCACGCTCGAGTCGGGGATCGGGGAAAGGTCCTCGATCGGGGCGGCGGCGAAGTCGCAGAAGGAGTCGATCTTCTCCTCGGCGGCCCGCTGGCGGCAGTGGGCCAGGCAATCCTCCGAGATATCGCTGAAGATCACCTTCCCCTCGGGCCCCACCCGCTCGAGCGCGCCGAAGGCGATCAGCCCGGTGCCGGTCCCCACGTCCAGAACGGTCTCTCCTTCCTTCACGTCGGCGAGGTCGAGCAACTGATCGCGGAGCCGTGCCATGCCCCCCTCCAGATTGCGCTGTCCCTCGGCGCCGGCGGCGCGCCGGTGCTCGAGCCAGGTGAGCCAGAGATCGCGCGGCGTGGCGGAGGAAGCGGCATGCCTGTCGTTGCTCATGGTTCTCCTCGTGTCGGTGCTCGTGAAGCTGAAGGCTGAGGGATCGATGTTCGGGCGTGACGCGTCAGGCCACGCGGGCCGGATGCGGCTCCTGAATGGACGCGCCGGAGCCCGTTTGCAACGCGCGATGGCTCCGCGCGAACGGCCTCAGGCCATCACCGAGATCATCGAGAGCGCCACCGCGCCGAGCTCCGCGTCCCCATTGATCGCCACGCGACTGCGCGCTTCCGGCGCGTCGGGGCGGATCCCCCTGCTGAAGAGCCGCCAGGCCAGATCCTGCGGGATCGTCACGGTTGCCGTGGCCGTCGCGGGATCATCGGCTCGATGCCAGGCTCCGTCGGCGCGGACGATGCTCCATCGGCCGCCCGCCTCGCCGTCGATCACCACCCGCACGACCGTTCCATTAGCGGCATCCACATCGCGATAGGTATGGGGGAGCGCCAGCAGGAAGGTGGCGAGCACCGGATGATAGATCTCGGGCTCCATCGCGCCCGGCGCGCCGACGGCCAGCCGGATCTGCTGCTGATGGAGCCACTGCTCGGTGTAGTCGCGGGCCACGTCGAACCATGTCGGCGAGCTCGTCTGGCCGGCCCAGGCAACCGAAAAGATCGCCGGGGCGAACGGGTCGAGCGTCCGGAAGAACGTGGCCACCTGAGGGCCATACATCCGAAGCAGCTCCACCAGCATCCCGGGACTTATCCTGCGCATCGCCGCGACCCAGTCGGCGTTGAGCCGGTCGAGGTAGGCGAGAAGGTCGTTGTACGATCCCATCGCTCCCGGCGGATCGCCGGCGAAGCCGTCGCGGTGGATCGAGAGGCGGCGCATCATGCCGTCGAGCAGGTGCGCGGCGATATCCTTCACGCTCCAGCGGGAGCAGATCGTGGGGCGCTCCCACTCGTGGCGGGGGAGTCCGGCCAGGAGCGCCACCAGGCGGTCGTTGAGTGGATCGAACAGATCGAGGACCTGAATCGGCGGCGCGCCGTCGCGCCCCGTGGGGAAGATGCTCATGCCGGTTCCATGATCGTGAGGAATGCCCCGGCCCTCGGCGGCCGGGGATGTGACTTCGCACGTCGTGCCGTGAAGCGTGTTACCAGGAAGCGTGGTACGGTCGCGGGGGATCGTTCGCGAGATCTTCCGCGGGACTCCATGAACGACGAAGGGCGCGCCATGCGGCGCGCCCTTCGAGGATGCTTCATCGATCGGAGCGGGGCGGGGCCTCACTCCGGCTGGAACTTCTCGACCTCCTCCAGAAGCGCCGAGACGATCTCCTCCTCCTTGATCCGGCGGACAACCTCTCCCTTGCGGTAGAGGATGCCGACCCCCTTGCCGGCGGGCGAGTTGAAGATCGGGTTCCACTTGTCGTCGAAGAAATCGCCGCCGAACGACAGCAGGATCGGCGACCAACTGGCGACGATCGGACCGCCGGAGACGCCGCGAAACACCACCGGATACTTGATCTTGCCCGCGGCGACGCCTTCCTTGCCCTTGGCGATGAGCTCGTCCCAGGTCGCCGGCGGCGCGTCGCCATAGACGTCGTTGCGGTAGGTCAGGGTCTGCAGGTCGCCGACGAAGGGCACGCAGATCAGCTTCGGGTCGGCGCTTTCGAACCCCTTCACGCGCGGGCCCTGGCGCGGCGGCCAGTAGCCCATCTCGGCCATCGGCGCGATCCAATCCTTGTCGCTGGCATCGATGCCGGCCGCCCCGAGATCCTCCAGCACCTCAGCCGCGCCGAACTGCGGGACCCAGGGATCGTCGAGCAGATAGATGTCGTATTGCCCGGCAGCATTCTGCGCGTCGGCGAACCACTTCTCCAACGTGACGCCGTATTCATCCTCCAGGAACTGGACGTCGAAACCGCCTTCGGACTTGGCCAGCGGAAAGATCTTCTCCTTCAGCGGCGTGAGGCCGCCGTCGGCGAAGGCGCCGATGATCACCTTGCCGCCCGCCGCGCGGGCCGGCGTGCTGCGCACCAGCGATGTCATCAGCGTCGCGCCGATCGCGAGGCTGGCGCCGCCCTTGAGGACTTTCCGGCGGCTGATCCCGCGCCGGGTCTGCTTATTGGCACTCATCGTTCACCCTCCCTGTTGGTGTGATGCATTCGCTTGGCGCCCGCTTTTCCGCCGGTTCTGGCAACGGGCTGCTTTTTCTTCGGCTGGCGGAATTCCTGCTTCATGACGCTCCACTCATCCGGCTTGCGTGGCGCGCCTTGATGCGGCGGCCCATCGCCGCATGCGCTTCGTCGGAGCCGTCGTGGAAACTGCTGAACCAGCGGTCGAGCGGGATCGCGCCGTCCGCATAGTTGCATTCGAAGTACTTGTGATGGAGATAGTGCGCATAGGCCTCGGTCTGGAAACCGCGCTTTCCCAGCAGCACGCGGTCGAAGCCGCTGTGCGCAGGCGAGATCGCGGCATACAGCAGGTTGAAGACCGCATGCACG
>JBEHWX010000139.1:0-11979 GCA_048498995.1 Bacteroidota bacterium | reverse complement strand
GTTTTTGTGTGGTGTTTTTTGGGATGCGGTTGTATTCCCTCCCCGCCGCCACCCCTGAATTCGACCAGCTCCTCCCGAGCCCGAGGCTCCCTCCGGTCATGCCGGAAACCATGATTCCGAGAGGGATGCATCCACGACCGGCTGTCGAGGCGAGGCGGGTGGAAAGAGCTTCCGATGGCGACATCGGAGGCGTGAGACAGTGCTCCGAATGCGCGCGACATGTTGATACATGCGCGGCCGGGAGCAACGGCATGCGCGACAAAGCGCGTTGGAACGAGGCTTCCGGTGGAAGTTCGTGAATGAGATGATGGAATGTCGGTGCCGAGCCCGCGGGTGAGACTTCCGGGCTCTTGCACAAATCCTCCGCATCACATAGTTTTGCCTCGCTACGCCCAGTAGCACCATCTCGAACCGTACGAACTGATAGTTATACCACTGTACACCGGCGCCTCCAGCGGCGTCCATTATATCCGGTCCCTACGTCCAGTAGCAACTGATCGACAGTCCAGAGCGATGTCGACGCAGGCGTGGTCCCAATTACGTCCGTCGTCGAACCATCGCACCCCGTCGCCCATGGGGCACGCCGGGGCGTGGCTTGCCATGTCCTGACGTCCGTTTCTGCCAGTCCCAGCACGAAGAGCCGTATGGCGACGGCTTCCTCCCGCGATTGCTCCGGCATCGCGTCCAGGATCGTCATTGCCTTCGCGTACCGGCGGCATCGATCCACAGAAGTCAGCTCTTCAACTCTTGATCTTGTCACGGCGTATGAACATCGGTACTTACTTCTCCCCGCGGATCTTTCGACGCACCGGGGTTGCCCTCTTCTTTCTGCTGTTGTCGCTTCTGACGCTCGGCCTGAGCGTGGCGCACGGCGCGCAGTATATCTCGACCCAGTCCGGAAACTGGGGCACGGGTGTCTGGAACAAGAATCTGACCGGCACGATCTCGCTCAGCAGCGGCAGCGCGACCGTCACCGGAACCGGAACCGCATTCACGACCGAGCTCGCCGTCGGCGACCGCCTGGTGCTCCAGAGCGCGTCGACCACGGTGGTGGGCACGGTATCGGCCATCGCCAGCAACACCTCGCTCACCCTCACGGCCAACGCCGGCTCGACGACCAGCGGCGCCTACGCCAAGCAGACGGTACAGTATCTGACCGGAACGATCTCGGCCACCAGCGGCAGCGCCACGGTCACGGGCACGAGCACGCTCTTCAGCACGCAGCTCACCGTCGGCGACCGGATCGTGCTTCAGTCGGCCACCGGCACCCTGATCGGCACGGTCGCCTCGATCGCCAGCAACACCTCGCTCACCCTCTCGTCGACCGCCTCGGCCTCGGCCAGCGGCGCCTACGCCAAGGCGGTGTCGACGCCGAACAGCTCGAGCGATTCGGTGACGATCGCCTCCGGCAACCACATCACGCTGCTGGGAAGCTACAGCGCGGCGACGATCCAGCTGAACAACTCCTCCAACGGCAGCAACAGCTCCTCGATCACGCTGAACAACAACTCGCTGACGGTCAGCGGCGCGGTGAACCTGAACGCCGGCGCCACCGGCAACAACTCCACGATCATCTACGTCCGCAACGGCACGCTCACCTGCGCGAGCCTGGCGATCGTCGGCGCCGCTTCCGGCAACCGCGTCTGCGAGCTGCGCGACAGCACCGGCGGCAACGTCAACGTCTCGGGCGACGTCTCCTGGGGGGGCACTTCCAACTCCAAGTGGACGCACGTCAGCGGCGGCTCGGCCTCGATCGGCGGCAACTTCCCGAGCGGCGGCACGGTGACCAACGCCACCGGCGCCTCGATGACCTTCAGCGGCTCCGGCACCCAGACGATCGGCGGCGCCTATACCTTCTACAACGTCACGATCAACAAGACGAACGCGACCGACACGGTCCGCCTCGGCGCCGGCCTGACGGTGCAGAACGATCTGACGGTGACCAAGGGTGTCTTCGACGACAACGGCAACCAGATCTCCGGACCGGGCAGCTCCGGCACCCTCACGATCGGCGCCAGCGGCGAGCTGATGGTCGGCAGCATCTCGACGGCGACCACCTTCCCGAGCTTCAACAACAAGGCGCTCTCCAACGGCACCGTCACCTGGGCGGCCGGACCGAACCAGACGATCCCGACGATGGCCCCGTATCAGTGGGGACATCTGAAGGTGAAGCGCGGCAAGAAGACCTTCAGCGGCAACGACACGATCAGCGGCAGCATCAGCGTCTCCAGCGGCGCGGAGCTGGCCGCCGGCTCGACCACGCTGAGCGTGAAGGGGAACTTCACCAACGACGGCACCTTCACGAAGGGAACCAGCACGGTGAAGTTCAGCGGCACGACCTCGCAGACGATCTCCGGCAGCTCGACCACCTCGTTCAACTCGGTCGAGGTGAACAACAGCTCCTTCCCGGTGCTGATGAACAGCTCGATCAACACCAGCGGCACGCTCACGCTCCGCAGCGGCAGCCTCTCGATCGGCTCGAACACGCTCGGCATCGGCGGCACGCTCACCACGGTCAGCGGCGGCCTCACCGGCGGCACCTCCTCGAACATCGTGATCTGCGACTCCACCGGCGGCAGCGCCGGCCAGCTCACCCTCCCGGCCGTCGAGCTCAGCAAGCTCACCGTCAACCGGAACGACGGCATGATCCTCGGCGGCCCGGTCACGCTCAACGGCAGCGCCGACCTGATCATCGGACTCTTCGTCGTCGGCAAGAACAACATCACGATCAAGCGTCCGATGCACGGAACGACGACGAACTTCCATCCGGGCGATTCCTCGTCGATCACGATCGGACCGAGCGACACGGTGATCGTGCTGCCGCCGACGGTGACGACGATCTCGACGCTGGTGATCGACAACTCCTCGGGCGTGGTGGTGACCGGACCGCTGGTGGTCAAGGACAGCCTCACCCTCTCCAGCGGCCAGCTTGCCGGGGCCACCGCCGGCGACACGGTGCAGCTTGCCTCCGGCGCGGTGGTTACCCCGAACGGCGGCACCGTCTCCGGCACGATCAAGTACAACTATCCGCTCGACGTGGTCTACCAGGGCTCGACGGCCACGGCCACCGGCGCGGAGCTTCCGACCGACGCGACCTCGGTCAGGAACGTGACGATCAACAATCCGGCGGGAGTGACGCTCAACAGCAACCTGACGGTCAACGGCGACCTGATGATCGCCGCCGGCAGCACCTTCACGCTCGGCACCCACACGGTCAACCGCGGCTCGACCGGCGGCACGCTGAACATCGGCGCCGGCGCCACGCTGAACATCGGCGGCACCGGAGGCTTCCCCTCCAGCTACACGACGCACACGATCAGCGGCACGAGCACGGTGGTCTACAATGGTACCAACCAGACGATCAGCCCCGAATCCTACGGCAACCTGACCTTCGGCGGCACCGGCACCAAGATCCTCTCCTCCGGCACCACGTCGATCTCCGGAAACTTCGTGGTCACCGGCAGCCCGACGGTGGCGGCCAACGGCGGCACGATCCAGATCAACGGCACCGGCGCCCAGTCGATCGCCGGAACGACGTTCAACAACCTGACCTTCAACGGCACCGGCACCAAGACGATGACCTCGTCCGGCACGATGACCGGCAACCTGACGATCACGACCGGCACGGTGGATCTCACCAGCTACTCGCTGGACCGGACCACCAACGGCGGCGTGTTCTCGATGGCCTCGGGCACCACGCTCAGGATCGGCGGCACGGCCGGCTTCCCGACGAACTTCGCGACCAACACGCTCAACGCCGCCAGCACCGTGGAGTTCTACGGCAGCACGCAGGCGATCGGCGCGGTGACCTACGGCAACCTGATGACCTCCGGCGGCGTCAAGTCGATGACCGGCAACGCATCGGTGGCCGGCACGCTCTCGATGGACAGCTACATCAACAGCGGCAGCGACACGCTGACGATCGGCACCAGCGGCACGAACCTCGGCTCGCTCAGCTACACCTCCGGCGGCTGCGTCGGCTGCATGAAGCGCTGGTTCGCCCAGGCAGCCGTCAGCGACGTGCTCTACCCGGTGGCCGAGGTCGGCCGCTACGTTCCGAACAACCTGAGCTTCACCGGCGCGCCGTCGACCTCCGGCACGGTGGTAACCTGCTTCATCCCCTCGAACCCGGGGACCCGCGGCCTGCCGGCGATGGACGGCGCGACGTCGATCAAGAACGTGGCTCGCGAGGGATACTGGTACATCCACAATTCCGACGGCCTCACCGGCGGCACCTACACGGTGGAGCTGACCGGCACGAACTTCGGCGGCATTCAGGATTACACGACGGTTCACATCGTCAAGCGTCCGAACACGAACGCCAGTTGGCAGATCCTCGGCTCGCACATGGCCGGCATGGGCTCGAACAGCTCGCCGAGGGCACGCCGCGGCGGCCTCACCAGCTTCTCGGAGTTCGGCCTCGGCGGCGGCGGCGACAACGTGCTCCCGGTGCTGATGTCCGGCTTCGACGGCGCATGGAACGGCTCGGCCGTGGAGCTCGACTGGCGCACCGCCAGCGAGCACGACAACGCCGGCTTCATCCTGTCGCGCGCCGCGGTCGGCAACGAGCCCGGCCTGGACACGACCTTCGCGCCGATCGCCTCCTATCTCAACGATCCGGAGCTGAAGGGCCTCGGCACCTCGCCGATCGGCAAGAGCTATCACTTCCTGGATGCCGACCGTCTGACGCCGGGCGCCATCTACCGCTATCGCGTGACGCAGGTGGACGTCGACGGCTCCCGCATCGAGAGCGAGAAGACGGTGGAGGTGGCGGTGCCGCAAACGACCGGCCGGATGAGCCTGGCGCAGAACTTCCCGAACCCGGCCGTCCGCACGACCACGATCGGCTTCGAGCTTCCCGAGCCGGCCGCCGTGGAGCTGACGCTGTTCGACGCCCTCGGCCACGCGGTCCGCACCGAGCGGCTGCAGGGTACCGCCGGCGAGAACCGGATCGAGCTCGATGTGCAGGGGCTGGCCGCCGGCCGCTACCTGTATCGCGTGACGGCCGGAACGAGCGTCAGAACCCGCTCGCTCCTGATCGGCAACTGACCGCATGCAATACCCCCGTGACAAGGGGATCAAGGCGACGGCGCCCCGCTTCTGTTCCGGAGAAGCGGGGCGCCTCGTTTCTCCCCCCGACCGATGATGCCGCGAGGGTCCAGCGAGGCGCGGGCATCGGAGGGGGGCCACAAAAGTGGACCCGGTCCCCCGCTTGATCCCGCCCCTCCGGGAGCGTAGATTCCGGCCGTCCGAACGCTCGCGCCTACCCCGCGCAGCCGAGAGTCCCGTCCCTCCCCCCGACCGCCACGAGCACCATCGGCACTCCCCGTCCAGCCTATCCCGTCGGCCAGCCCGTCCGCATATCCCGTCGGTATGCCCCGTCCACCGTGCCCCGTCGGCATGCTCCGTCAGCGTACCCCGTCGGCGACGCCACCTGCGTGGCGCCGGAACAGTCACGCGACACAAACACGGGAGAGAAACGCCATGCAACGCACCATTACCTCGAGCCTGATGCTCCTCGTTCCCCTGGCACTCATCACGGCCGCCGGCGCTCGCGCGCAGAACGGTCCGGGCGGCGTGGGATCGACCGACGGGACTTCGCATCTCCAGCTCTGGCTTCAGGGCTCCTCGGGCACCTACCAGACCTCGGCCGGCACGACCGCCGCGGCGGCCAACGGCGACACGGTGGGACGCTGGGAGGATAGATCCGGACGCGGACGGAACGTGACGCAGGCCACGGCCGGACGGCGCCCGACGCTCCGGACCGGCACCAACGGGCTCAACGGCCTGCCGGTGCTCGCCTTCGACATCGCGGTTTCCGGCGGAGAGGATTTCCTCCGGAGCGCGAGCATCTCGCCGGCGCTGTCGCAGCCGTTCACCCTCTTCGCCGTGGCGCGGAAGATCGGCGGCGGCAGCACGGCGCAGACGATCGTCGACAGCCGCACCGCCGGCAGCAACACGATGGTGCTCGGCTACTCCGGCACCACGCTGGCCCGCGTCAACGCCGCCACCGACGTTACCGTGGCGGTCACGCAGGGGAGCTTCACCATCCTCCGCGGGGTCTACAACGGTACAGCCTCCTCCATCGCCGCCGACGGCGGGACGCCGGGAACCGGCGATGCCGGCGCCAGGACGGCCGACGGATTCACCATCGGCGCCAACCGGAGCTCGACGCAGTTCCTCGGCGGCGAGATCGCCGAGATCATCCACTACGACACGCTCCTCCTGGCCGCCCAGCAGGCGATCGTCGAGAACGCCCTCTCGGCCCGCTACGGCATCGCGATCGCGAACGACCTCTATGCGTCCACCACGCACACGACCGACGTGGCCGGCATCGGCCGGGAGTCCGACGGCGCGCACACGGCGGCCGCCTCCTCGGGGCTGATCGTGCTGGCCAACGGCGCGCTCGACGGCAACGGCAACTACCTCCTCTTCGGCCACGATGGAGCCACGACGGCCGATGTTGCCGCCGACCTTCCGGCCGACATGGTCACGCGCTGGTCGCGGGTCTGGTATCTGGACAAGACCGGCCAGCTCGGCGGCGGGAACGCGCGCCTGGAGTTCGATTTCGGCGACGCCGGTCTGGCGACCACGCCGGCCGGAAGCGCCTCCGACTACCGGCTGCTCCGACGCGCCGCGGCCAGCGGCCCGTTCGCGGCCGTGGCCACGGTCGACGCCTGGATCTCCGGCGATCAGGTGATCTTCGACGTGGCCGACGCCGACCTTCAGGATGGCTTCTATACGCTCGGCCTGGCATCCCAGGAGAGCGCGCTTCCGGTGGAGCTGGTGAGCTTCCAGGCCTCGGTCGCCACCGACGGGGTCGAGCTGACGTGGCGGACCGCCTCGGAGCGGAACAACGCGGGGTACCTCCTCTGGCGCCGCGCGGCCGACACCGGGGAGCTGGCGCCGATCGCGAGCTACCGCTCCGATGGCGAGCTGGCCGGCCTCGGCACCTCCGCGATCGGACGGAGCTACCGCTTCCTCGACCGGGACCGGCTGGCCGCCGGGACCGATTACGAGTATCGCCTCCAGAGCGTGGCGGCCGACGGCTCCATCGATCCGGTCGATTTCCGCTGCCGCGTCGCCATGCCGTCGGGCCAGGAGCCCACGCCGGAGACGAGGGGACAGGAGGCACGGACGGACGGGGAGCCGGGGATCGGCGGCAGCGCTCCCGATCCCTGCTCCGGACGGACCGTGATCACCTTCACCCTTTCGGCGCCGGAGGAGCTGCGTCTGGCGGTCACCGACCGACTGGGGCGTCTGGTGGCTTCCCACGCGATAGCCGGGAGGGCCGGCGAGAACCGCTTCGAGCTCGATCTCACGGGAGCCTCGCCGGGCGTCTATTTCTACCGACTCGGCGCGGCGCGGTCATGGCCGGCGGGGATGCCGCCGGCACGGACGCTGGTGGTTGTCCGGTAGCCGCGCCGGCCGGGTTCGGCCCGCCGGGAGAGGAGGCTCCGGCCGCTTCCTCGCAGGTGGGCATGATTCGTGTTGCCATGGGATGTTCGAGAAACGATCTTCCCTTCGACCTCCGGCAACTCGAGCCCGGACGACGGATGTACCATTTGATCCTGAAGGTGGCATCATGACCCGCATGCTCTCGCGCTCCGCCTCGATCGCGCTTCTGTTCCTTCTCGTCTCCTCCCCGCTTGCCCGCGCCGACTGGTCGGCCGTGCGCGACATGGTTCGCGCCGCCGAAAAGATGACCGACGACGACAAGCAGGAGAGTGCATATCGGAACGCCTACGCCGCCGCGCAGAAATCGGTGGCGGCCAACCCGAACGTCTCCAACGAGCATCTCTGGATGGCCGCGGCCGCTGGACGTCTGGCGCAGGTGGCCTCGAACAGCGAGCGCGTGGCGCTCTCGAAGGTGGTGAAGGAGCACGCCGAGCGGGCCATCGAGCTCGACCCGAAGAACGGCTCCGCCTACATGGCGCTCGGCGCCTGGCACTTCTACATGGCCGATCTCTCCTGGATGGCGAAGACGGCCGCCAAGGCGCTCTACGGCGGGCTTCCGCCGGCGACGTTCAAGGACGCGGTGGCCAACCTGACCAAGGCGCTGCAGAACGGCGCGGAGAATCAGGTGGAGATCTATTTCCTCCGCGGACGCGCCTACGAGGAGATGGATGACGATGCCTCGGCGATGGCCGATTTCCGGCGCTGCGTTGCCGCCAAGGCGCGCGACGCCAACGACCAGCAGACGCAGCGGAAGGCGGCCGACAAGCTGGACTGAGATGATTCCGGGTGGAGAGGGTGGATGAAGCGGCCCGGTCGGGCCGCGCGAGTCCGTCGGTGGGTCAACGCGATACATGGGAACGGACGGGCTGGAAGCGGCCCGTCCGTTCTCGTTTGTCGGGTTCCGGTTCTTCCCGGAGCTATCGTCGCTGCGCGGGAGTGTAGTAGCGCTTGAGCCAGCGGCTCAGCCCGTCCAGGCCGGGAAAGAGGACGCGCTCGGAGATGTTCGCCTGATCCAGCTTGTCGCGGATCTCCCACTTCAGCTCCGCCGGGATGATCAGCCGTCGGAAGAGCTCGGGGTGCTCGTCCAGCCAGGTATCGAGCGAGACGGTGGGGCTCGACATCAGCGAGAAGAGGGCGAACTGATTGACGATGCGATCGTCCAGCGAGGGGGGCTCGAAGAAGACCACGAACTCGTCATCACCCAGGGCATCGAACTCCGCGAGCGTGCCGGCCGCGCGGCTGAGCATTTCCGCGGTGAAGACGTCGGCCCGCTCATCCTCAAGGATCTCGGTGAGGGCCTCCGGCAGAAGCTGCTGGGCCTTGGTGTACTCGACGCACCAGATCACGCCGTCGAGATCGAAGTGCTCGATATCCTCGGTGGCGAAGTGCATCGCCACGAACGGGGAGAAGGTCCAGTCGAGGAGGCGGGTGGGGAGCCCATGGTGCTGCGCCACGGCGAGCCAGTTCCAGACCGAATCGCCGGGAACGGCGTCGCGATGCGCGTACTTTCTGAAGTTCCTGAGCAGATGTCCTTCCAGGTTGCCGTATTCGCCGCCGAGCCGGGTAAGGCTGGTGGAGAGATCGTTCCGGGCATTCTGCATTCCGCGGAACGCGAGATTGGAGCGAAACCTGCCGAGCGGCTGCTGCCACGAATGCTCGTAAAGGAGCGTGTTGAGCTCGTCCCAGCCCGTGATCCGGATATCCTCCACCGATCCCTCCTTCTGAACGTGATACCTGTCTGTTCGCCGCACGGCCCCGCATCCGGCCGGCCGGTGCTCCGGAAGAGCCGGTGCTCCGGAAGAGCCGGTGCTCCGGAAGGAGCCGGTCCTCGGAGAGGGCGCCGGGCGAAGCCGAGCGGGAATATCACGAAGTGATGCGAGACTGAGGAATGAAGAATGCGCGAACCGGAGCATGGCGCGATTTCTCCCTGCATCATTCTTCCTCCGCTTCGATTATCTTCGTGGCCACATGTCACGATATCCCAAAATCGACCTGAGCGGAATCCGGCTCATCTCCATCGATACCCGGTTCAGCAAAGTGGCCCAGGAACAGTCGGCCACCCCCTACGAGCCCTCCGACGACTTCTCCCTGTTCATCGACTCCCTGCCGGACATTCTGGTGGCGCGCGATCTCCGCCGGTTCGTCGGCCTGGTGGTCGAGGCGGTGCGGCGCGATCGTCCCGTGATACTGATGATCGGCGCGCACGTGGTGAAGGTGGGGCTGGCGCCGCTGATCTGCGATCTGGTGGAGCGGCGGGTGATCACCGGCGTGGCGATGAACTCCGCGGCCGCCATCCACGACAGCGAGAGCGCCCTGTTCGGCGCCACCTCCGAGGATGTGGCCGCCACCATCACCGACGGCAGCTTCGGCATGTCGAAGCAGACCGGCGAGTTCATCAACGGCACGCTCGTGAAGGCCTATCGCTCGGAGGATCGGGAGCTCGGCTACGGCGAGGCGCTCGGCGAGGCGCTGCTGGAGGCAAATACAGGGCGGACGTCGATCCTGGCGACCTGCGTCAGGACCGGCACGCCGGTGACGGTGCACGCCTCGGTCGGCACCGATATCACGCATCAGCAGCCGACGATGAGCGGCGAGGCGACCGGCGAGCTCACCTTCCGCGACTTCCGCCTCCTCTGCCGCGAGCTGTGCGAGCTCGGCGACGGCGGCGTGGCGATGAACGTCGGCTCGGCGGTGATTCTGCCGGAGGTCTTCCTGAAGGCGCTCACCGTCGCGCGGAACCTCGGCGCCAAGGCGTTCGACTTCGCCACGGCGAACTTCGACATGATCCAGCATTATCGTCCCCGCGTGAACGTGGTGCAGCGTCCCACGCAGGATGGCGGGCAGGGCTTCTCCTTCACCGGGCATCACGAGATCATGATCCCGCTGGTGGCCGCGATGATCAAGGCCGGGCTCGCGAAGGAAGGGATCTCCCGCCCCACGAGCTGAGCTCTCCGGATCCCCCACCGACGCGGCGAGCGGCCGACGCCGGCGATGCGGCGGGTGACAACGGAAGATCGTCTCGCCGATCGTGTCCGGTCGGGCTCTCGAACGGATGGCTGCGCAGAAAATGACGGCGGCGAGATCGCATATCGATCTCGCCGCCGTCGTCGTTTCACCGGTATCGTCTCACGGATTCGTCGCGCCGTCACGCGGCGCGCCTCGCGGACGCGCCTCGCGGGCGCTCAGGCGTTGCGGAACTCCGGGGTACGCTTCTCGAGGAACGCGCCGGTTCCCTCCTTGAAGTCCTCCGTGCCGCAGCATTCGCCGAAGAGCTTCGCCTCGAGCGCGATCCCCTCGTCGATCGTGGCATCGACGGAGGCGACCACGGCGCGCAGCGCCATCTTGACGGCGAAGGGTCCCTTCGAGAGCATCTTCTTCATCATCTCCTCGGCCTTCTCCATCAGCTGCTCTCCCGGATAGACGTGATTGACCAGGCCGATCCGCTCGGCGGTGGCCGCGTCGATCAGGTCGCCGGTGAGGTTCAGCTCGGCCGAGCGGGCGGGGCCCACGAGGCGGGTAAGGCGCTGCGTGCCGCCGAAGCCGGGAATGATCCCGAGGTTGACCTCCGGCTGGCCGAACTTGGCGCGCTCACTGGCCAGGCGGATGTGGCAGGCCATCGCCAGCTCGCATCCCCCACCGAGGGCGAACCCGTTGACCGCGGCGATCACCGGGGAGCCGAAGCGCTCGATGGCGTTGAAGACACGGTGCCCCCGCTCGGAGTAGGCCTGTCCGGTGTAGCCGTCCAGCCGGTTCAGCTCGGCGATGTCGGCGCCGGCGGCGAACGCCTTCTCCCCGGCGCCGGTGATGATCATCCCGCGCACGGACTCCTCGCGGCTGAGCTGCGAGACCGCCTCGTGGAGATCATCGAGCAGCTGGATGTTCAGGGCGTTGAGCTTGTCCGGCCGGTTGAGGGTGATCACGACGAAGCCTTCGGCCCGTCGATCGAGAAGGATGGTTTCGAACTGCATAGGATGCCAGATAATCTTCTTCGGATGAGGAGCGCGGCCTCCGGTCGGAGCGCGGCCCGCGAAGATAGCACGCATGGAAGAACTCCGCGAGCCGGACGCCGGCATGTGACGCCCGCCGGGGAGAGGAGAGACCGCGAGAGTGAGGAGAGACGCGCCGGTCACATTCGGCGGAGATGCCGTGTCACTCGGGCAATCGTACGCCCCAGCTCCGGACAGCCCGCGACGCCAGGCCGACGCCGTGACGACCCGGCGCCGACCATCGCGTCGCATGCCGGCATGGCGATGCATCGAGCATCGCCACGGGAACGCGCGCCGAGGGAACGATGATACGCCACGCGGTGCCGGTCGATACCTGGGGTTCACTGGTGTGGTCGGGGGATATCTCGTCGATCACGACGATCGACCCGAGCCGCTCCCCGGCCGGCGTCCACTACCTGAAGGCGGAGTATTACACGCTTCCGGTGGTGAGCGTGGGCTGGTAACGGAGTCACCCGGCGGCATCATCGGCCGATGATGCCGCAACCAACCACACGATGCGACGGCCACGCACTTC
>JBEHWX010000138.1:0-12144 GCA_048498995.1 Bacteroidota bacterium | reverse complement strand
GGAGAGGGGGTTTGTGCATCTCGCGAACACCCCTTCTCCATATTCATCCCGATCGTTCCGGACCTTCCGTCTCGAAGGCCGGAGGGACGATCAGCTGTTCCCCTTGCTCCACGCGTCCCAGCCTCCCTTGAAGACCAGGACGTTGGTGTAGCCGCTGGCGACCGCCTTCTTGGCCGCCTTCTCCGCCATCGGGCACTTCAGGCCGCCGCAGTAGAAGACCAGCATCGCCCCCTTGTCGGCCGGGAGCTCCGCCTTGCCGTAGTTGATCGCGCCCTGGATATGTCCCTCGGCGAAGGCATCCTCGCCGCGAGCATCGACCACGGTAACGTTGTTGGCCTGGAGCATCTTGGTGAGCTCATCCTTCGACACCGTCTTGATCGAGGAGAGGGTAGCCCCCTTTCCCTTGGCGGCGCAGCAGGACTTTCCCTCGCCGCACTGCTTGGTCTGAGCCGAGAGGGTGCCGGCGCCGATGAAGAGCGTGGCGGCAACCGCAAGAAGAGCGAATCGTTTCATGATCGACCTCAATTCGGAATTGGTGGGAGCTAGAATTCGATCTCGGTATGCAGGGCGATCTCCTCGAGCACGGAGCTCACGCGGAGACATTCCCCCATCTCTCCCTCGTAGACGCAGGCGAGCCCACGGGAGTCGACCTCGAACGCGAACCCTTCGGCCTCCATCATCGTGCAGCCCGTGGCCTTCATCAATTGGAGAATCACCTCGTCGAACGTGTGAAGCTCGTCGTTGTAGAGAATGACACGGGAGGGCAACAGGACCTCGACGTCCTCGGCAAAGAGGGTCTCGATCTCCGGAGTATCGCCGAAGAGCGATCCTGAAAGAGTCTGAAGGTTCATATCGTCAACTGCGCACAGCAAGTGGAACATGGATACGATTGTTCTGCATCGACCGTCCGGTCGATTCGTGCGTGGTCGCTCTGAAGGGAGGCCCCAATTCTACGAACAATCTCCGCAACGATGCAACACGATCATGGCGCCGTGATCTTGTAGATCGCGCCGGCCTTGTCATCGCTCACATAGAACGATTTTCCGTCGTTGGAAATTGCCACCGCCACCGGACGCCCCCAGGTGCTTCCGTTCTGGTCGATGAACCCGGTGATGAAATCCGCCACGCGGGCGTTGGATCCATCCGGGTTGGCCCGCACGCGGACTACCCGGTAGCCGACGGCCGGGTCGCGGTTCCAGGAGCCGTGCTGGGTCACCACCATCGCGTTCTTCCAGTCGGCGCCGAGCGCGTCGAAGCGATAGAAGCGGAGATCGCTCGTCGCCGAGTGCGCCTGCATCTCGACCACCGGGCCGGTGACGGCGCGCGGATAATCGACGGTGTCGCGTCCGCGGTATTCCGGGTCGCGAATGCTCTGCGAGTAGTAGTAGGGGAAGCCGTAGTTCTTTCCCACCTTGAGGATGTTGATCTCGTCCGGCGGCAGGTCGAGCGAGAGGAAGTCGATGCCGTCATCGGTTCCCCAGAGCTCGCCGGTGACCGGATGCACGTCGAGCCCGGCCGGGTTGCGCAGCCCGTGCATCACCACGTCCGGCTGCCCTCCCCCCTCGGCCATCCTCAGCACCGCCGCGTACTCCTTGGTATCCTCGATGTTCTTGTTCGTCGACGAGCCGATGCCGATGTAGAAGCGCTTGTCGGCCGGCGACCAGCGGAGGGTGCGCGTGTAGTGCGTTCCTCCCGGAGGAAGCTTGTCGGTCAGGACCGTGCTCGTGCCGGTGACCGCGGTCGGGCTCGAGAAGTCGAAGCGGTAGACGCGAAGCTCATCGGTGTAGTAGAGGGCGCCGTTGTGGATCTCCAGTCCGTACGGGGACTTCAGGTCGGAGATCACGACGGTTGGCTTGCCGTCCGGCGCGACCGCAACAATCTCCCCGGACTCCGTGTTGCTGTAGAAGAGCGTGCCGTCGTCCCTGAGGACGAGCGCCGCCGGCTTGCCGAGGCCGTAGGCATAGAGGCTCACGTTGAAGCCCTGCGGCAGGTTCAGCGTATGGGGCTGATCGAAGGGAGAGCTGGTGATGCCGGCCGGGACCGCGAGCGGCACCGAGCGAAGGTTCAGCGACTCCACCGGCGTGAGCCGGATGACGCCGTTGACCGAATCGGCCGGATTCTGCAGAAAGGAGGTGACACCTCCGGAGGCGGAGATCGTATCCCGCCGGATCGCCTGCGTGTGCTCGTTGAGGTAGAAGAACTTCGCGGCGCTCGAACAGCCGGCCGAGACGAGCGATGCCGTCAGGGCGACGATCGACAGCAGCAGGGAGCCGCCTCTGCATGAGGTAAGGTTCTGCATCATAGGCTTTCAAAAGTAGAAGAGGAAGGAGGGCTCGGCGGTTGACTCCGGTCCTGAACAGCCCGGCTTGGAACTTGCTCTCCATCTGATGGAGCTCAGATTGCCGAGCGCGAAAAATACGATGATTCCCCGACGTTCCATAGCACGAGCCATGAAGCTACTTCTTCTGATTTCCATGCTGGTCGCGCTCGCGGCCCCCGTCCGTTCGCAGATCTCCATCGGCGCGGCCGATGGCCCCCGCGGCGGCGACAGCCTCTCGATCTACTTCCTGGCCGACTCCCTCTTCGGCGAGGCCAGCCTTGGTCCGGCCGCGCCGGGTCAGACCTGGAACTTCAGCCTCCCGGGATGGGATGCCGGGTTCGGTGGACGGGACATGCTCGTGGTGCCGCGCCAGCAGATGCCGGACGCGCCGGAGTTCGCCGGCGCCACGCTCGCGCTGCTCGAGCGTCGGGAGATGCCGGAGTTCGGCACCGAGGATGAGACCTATACCTTCCTCGGCGTCGAGTCCGACCGGCTGAGCGAGCTCGGGTCGCGCGTGCGCCTGGATGTCGGCGCCGGCCCCCGCCGCGAATACCAGGTGGTGGAACGGAACGAGGGATACCGGCTGCCGCTGCCGATGAGCTACGGCGACCGCTGGAGCAACGCCTACCGCACCCTCCTGTATCGCACGCCGTCGGACACCGCGCTGCCGGAGGCGCCACGCCTGGCCTCGATCGGCCACACCGTCACGACCTCCGAGGTCGACGGCTGGGGAACCGTCGCCACGCCGCACGGCGCCTACCGCGCGCTCCGCGTCCACTCGACGAAGGTCAGCACCGACTCCCTCTTCACCGAGCGCGGCGCCTACGACGGCACCATCGCCGACACGCTGGAGACCTACGACTGGTACGCGCAGGCGACCGGCGTCTACTTCCCGGTGGTGAGCGTCGAGGTGGCCAACGGCGCCATCGCCAGCGTGCAGATGCTCCGGTTCACCTCCAAGAGCGCGCTGGTGGCCAGCGCCGACGAGGATGAGCCCGGCCAGCAGATCTACCTCGGCCAGGGGAGCCCGAACCCGGCCTCCTCCCGCGTGACGATTCCCTACGCGGTGGCCGGCGGAGGGCCGGTGTCGATGGCGATCTACGACATGCTCGGCAACCTGGTCCGCCAGCCGCTGGCCGAGATGCTGATGGAGGAGGGGAGCGTGGAGGTGGATCTGAGCGATCTGCCGCAGGGCTCCTATCTCTGCCGCCTCGAGTCGGAGGGACGGAGCGTCACCACGCCGATCGTCGTCCGCCGCTGAGCTTCGACTGGATGGCAACTTGCATGAAGGGGTCTTCGCCACGAGCGGAGGCCCCTTCGTCGTTCATGCCCCGCCCGCGGCCAGACACGTGCGGGCGCGCGCCCGGCGCGGGGGATCGGTTACGCTTCATTGCGTCCTGCTCCCCGCCTTTCCTACCTCTCCCGAATGCGATAAATTGGGCGTCGGCTCGGCACATTCCGCCGGCGCACGTCCGGCCGACCTACCCGCCGCGCCCTTCCCCGACACGACTCATTTCACGTGGATCCCATGGATACAACGGCAACGAGCGAGACGCAGATCAACGGCACGGCCACGCGCACGGTACAGGCCCCGCGCGGCTCCGAGCTTCACTGCGCCAACTGGCAGATCGAGGCGGTCTACCGGATGATTCAGAACAACCTCGATCCGGAGGTGGCCGAGAAACCGGAGCAGCTCATCGTCTACGGCGGCTTCGGCAAGGCCGCGCGCAACTGGGAGTGCTTCGACGCGATCCTCGCCTCGCTCAGGAGCCTGGCGCCGGATGAGACGCTGCTGGTGCAGTCCGGCAAGCCGGTCGGCATCTTCCGCACCCACGCCGATGCCCCCCGCGTCCTGATCGCCAACTCCAACCTCGTCCCGAAGTGGGCCACCTGGGAGGAGTTCCGCCGCCTCGACGAGCTCGGCCTGATCATGTACGGCCAGATGACCGCCGGCAGCTGGATCTACATCGGCACCCAGGGAATCCTTCAGGGAACCTACGAGACCTTCGCCGCCTGCGCCGACCGGCACTTCGGCGGCTCGCTCGCCGGCAAGCTCGTCGTTACCGCCGGCCTCGGCGGCATGGGGGGCGCCCAGCCGCTGGCCGTTACCATGAACGACGGCGCCGTGCTCTGCATCGAGATCGATGAGACCCGCATCGACAAGCGGATCCATGACCGCTACTGCGACCGGAAGACCACGAGCCTCGACGAGGCGCTCCGCTGGCTCGACGAGGCTCGCGCCGAGGGGAAGGGGCTCTCGGTCGGACTCCTCGGCAACGCCGCCGAGGTTCTCCCCCGGATGCTCGACCGCGGCATCATCCCGGACGTGCTGACCGATCAGACCTCGGCGCACGATCCCCTCAACGGCTACTACCCGGCCGGCATGAGCAAGGAGGAGGCTGACGCGCTCCGCGCCGCCGATCCCGAGGAGTACCTCCGCCGCGCCGCCGCGTCGATCAGAACGCACGTGGAGGCGATGGTGGCGATGCAGGACGCCGGCGCCATCACCTTCGACTACGGCAACAACATCCGCGCGGAGGCGGAGAAGGCCGGGTTCGACCGCGCCTTCGAGATCAAGGGCTTCGTGCCGGAGTATATCCGCACCCTCTTCTGCGACGGCAAGGGGCCGTTCCGCTGGGTGGCCCTCTCGGGCGATCCGGAGGATATCTACGCCACCGACCGCGCGCTGCTCGAGCTCTTCCCGGAGAATGCCTCGCTCAAGCGCTGGATCACCATGGCGCAGGAGCGCGTTCACTGGCAGGGGCTGCCGGCCCGCATCTGCTGGCTCGGCTACGGCGACCGCGAGAAGGCCGGGCTCCTCTTCAACCAGATGGTCCGCGACGGCCGCGTCAAGGCACCGATCGTGATCGGCCGCGACCACCTGGATTGCGGCTCGGTCGCCAGCCCGAACCGCGAGACCGAGGGAATGCTCGACGGCTCCGACGCCATCAGCGACTGGCCGCTGCTGAACTTCGCCCTCAACGCCATCGGCGGCGCCACGTGGGTCTCGTTCCATCACGGCGGCGGCGTCGGCATGGGGTACTCGCAGCATGCCGGCATGGTCGTCGTCGCCGACGGCACGCCGGAGGCCGACGCGCGGCTCTCGCGGGTCCTCACCTACGATCCCGGCATGGGCATCATCCGGCACGCAGACGCCGGCTACGACCGCGCCACGGAGAACGCCCGCCGCTTCGGCGTGAAGATCCCGATGATGAAATGACGCGAGGTGCCCGCCCGGGAGCGCGCCGCGACGCGTGCTCCCGGGCGCCATCCCTCTTCGCTCCCGCTGGAACGCCGGCCCCGCTCGGGTGACGGCGTTTTTTTCCGATGGGCCGTTCTCTCTCTCTTCCTCGTCCGCCCGGGTCGCCACGAGACGGCTCGCCCGAACGGCTCGCCCGAACGGCTCGCATCCTCATCTCGTCTCTGGAGGAGTTACGTCGTTGAGCCGCGCACCGGCCCGCATCTCTCTCTTCTTCACGTCCACGATGAACACGTCGTTCATCCGGGACGATATCGAGCTCCTGGCGCGTCACGTCGATCTGGATGTGTGGCTCGGCGCGGGGCTCGGCGCGCCGCTGGAGGTGCTGCGACGCGCGCGACGCGCCGATGTCTCCTTCTCCTGGTTCTGTTCGGTCTACACCTTCTTCATGGTGCTCGGCGCGCGCGGCGCCGGACGGCGCACGATCATCATGATCGGCGGCGTCGATGCCGCCCGCGACGCCCGCATCGGGTACGGGATCTGGCTCAGCCGGTGGCGCCGCCCGCTCCTCCGCTGGGCGCTCTCCCACGCCGACGATATTCTCGCCGTGGACGCCACGCTTGCCGAGGAGCTCCGCCGGTCGAGCGGGCTGCCGCTCCCCGGTATCCGGATCGTCCCGACCGGCTACGACGTGGACCGATGGAGGGGAGGGGAGGAGAAGGAGGATGATCTGGTGCTAACCGTGGCGGTGAGCGACACGCTGGAGCGCGCCCGGCTGAAGGGGATCGATCTGTTCATCGCCGCCGCGCGGCGGATGCCGCATCTGCGCTTCCGCGCGATCGGCGTTCACGCCGAGGTGGCCGCGGCGCTCACGGCGACGCTTGCCGCGGAGGATCTCCGGAACCTCGAGCTGATGCCGCCGGTGCCCCGCGAGGAGCTGGACCGCCACTATCGAAGCGCGAAGATCTACTGCCAGCTCTCCCTGCGCGAGGGGCTCCCGAACGCCCTCTGCGAGGGGATGCTCTCCGAGTGCATCCCGGTCGGCACCCGCGTCGGCGGCATTCCGACCGCTATCGGCGACTGCGGCTTTCTCATCGCCAGCGGCGACCGGGACGAGCTCTGCGCGCGGCTTGCCGAGGCGGTCGCGCTCCCGGCCGAGGCGGGCCGGCGCGCCCGCGCGCGGATCGCCGAGCTCTTCCCGCGCGAACGGCGGGAACGGGAGCTGATGGCCATCATCAACCGCCTGGCCTCATGAGGAAAGTCTCGATCGACGCGATCTTCGGATTCTCGGGGGATGCCGCCGCGCGGCTCCTCGGCTTCCTCGCGTCGGTCCACCTGGCGCGGTCGCTCGGCAGCAGCGCGTTCGGCGTCACCGTGGTCGCCACCTCGGTTCTCTCCTACGCCTTCTGGCTTTCGGACTTCGGCCTGGCGACCATCGGCACGCGGGAGGTGGCCAAGCCCCCCGGCGCGCGGGAGTTCGAGCCCTCGGAGATTCTGCTGACCAAGGGGATCATCGCGGCCGCGATCTTCCTCGTCTTCGAGGGGGTCGCCCTCATCGGCTACCATGGCAGCCCGGTGCAGCCGGTTCTCCAGCTCTATCTGCTCACGCTCTTCCCCTATGCCTTTCTGATCGAGTGGTATTTTCAGGGGATCAGGAACTTCCGGCTGGTGGCGATCTCCCGGTTCCTCTCCGGCGCCGTCTACCTCGGCGGGCTGCTGCTGCTGGTGAAGTCGCCGGAGGATGTGAGGATGGTGCCGACGGTGTTCCTGGCGAGCAATCTTCTCACGGCCGCGTGGCTCCTCCCGTTCCGACGGAAGGAGGACCGGCTTCTGCCGCGGAGTCTCGGACTGGCGCGGCCGGTCGAGGCCATCCGGCGGGCGGTGCATATCGGGCTCGGCGGCGCGTTCGCGCAGGTGATCCAGTCGCTCCCGCCGGTCGTCGTCGAATGGCTCTACACGCCGGCCGACGCGGGCATCCTCGGCGTGGCGATGAAGGGGGTCTTCTTCCTCCTCATGGTCGATCGCGTCTTCGTCGCGGTCTTCCTCCCGCTGATGGCGCAGCTCTCCTCGCGGCCGAAGGAGGAGCTGGAGACGATGCTCGGCTCGATCTACCGCCTGGTGATGGCCGGCATCTTCACGCTCTGCGCCCTGGCGACGATCTTCGCGTCGGCGATCCTCAGAATCCTCTTCGGCGCCGAGTATGCATCCGGCGGCCCCGTGCTGGCGATCGTCTCCTGGTTCGGCGCGGCGACCGTCGTCAACAGCTTCTTCGCCTACGGCCTCATCGCGATCGGCCAGGAGCGGCGCTACTTCCGCACGATGATGCGGGGGAGCGTCGTCTCGACGGCCCTGATTCTCGGCCTCACCTATCTCTGGGGCCTTCGAGGAACCGCCGTCTCGGTCGTGGCCGGCGAGTCGACGATCATGATACTGATGTACACCGAGTTCAAACGCTACTTCCGGGTTCCGGTGCTGGCTCCCACCGGCACGATGGCGCTCGTCGTGACCGCCGTGATCGCCGCCGGCGCCACGCTCGGCCTCGGGGCCGTCTGGCAGGCGCCGCTGGTGGGCCTGCTGCTGCTCCTGCTGGCGCTGGCCACCCGCGTGGTCCGTCGCTCGGATATCCTGCTGGCGGTGCGCCGATGACCGTCCGCGGCGTCATAGGCCTTCTCCGCCCCGACGTGGGCTGGCGGATGCTGCTTGATCAGCTCGGCCTCCGCGTCGATCGCGTCCCCTCCTCCGGGGAGATCCCGCCGGAGTCGTTCAGCGTCATCATCGTGGATCAGCCGGTCACCGACAACCAGGCCGCGCGCATCGAGGCATATCTTCGCGCCGGCGGAGCCGTGCTCGATACCGGCCGCTTCCACGCCAGGCTCGCCGGCGCCCCGCCGCGCCGTCGCCACATCGGCTCGTTCCATCCCTCCGTTCATCCCGAGGTCTACGACGGGCTCTGGCTCGTCGACATCTTCGACAACGCGCGCGTGCCGGCCGGGGAGCGTGATCCGATCCTCCTCTCGACGGTCGGCCGCGGACGGCTGGCGACCGTCGGGCTCGACATCGCCTCGCTCGCGCTCGATCGTCGACGCCTCAGGAAGCGCTTCCTCACCGAGGCCGGCCCGCCGCCGAACGAGATCACCTCCCGCGTCTCGAAGGGGGAGCTCCGCCATCTCGTCGAGCGGACGCTCCGCTGGCTGCACCTCGATCGCGGCCTTCCCTTCGCGCATCTCTGGTATTATCCGGATGGGGAGGAGAGCCTGCTCGCCTACAGGATCGACAGCGATTACGGCGATCCGGCGGCGGTGCGGGAGCTTCATCGCGTCGCGCGCGAGCAGCGGGCCAGGCTCACCTGGTTCCTTCACGTCGGCGCGCACGCCGAGTGGCTGGAGGAGTTCACGCGCTTCGACGGCGACGAGATCGGCATCCACGGATTCCGCCATCGGACGTTCGAGGGCTTCGAGGAGAACCGCGCCAACATCCTGGAGGCGCGCGCGCTGCTGGAGCGGGCCGGCTTCGCGCCGCGCGGCTTCGCCTCGCCGAACGGCTTCTTCAACGAAGGGCTCGCCGCCGCCCTCCATGATCTCGGCATCGACTACTCCTCGGAGTTCTCCGCCGATTACGACAACGTTCCCTCCTTCATTCCGAACAGGGCCGGCTCCATCACGAGCCTGCAGGTGCCGGTGCATCCGATCTCGATCGGCAGTCTGATCCGCGCCAAGTATCCCCCGGACGCGATGAAACAGTATTACCGAGGCGCGATCCGGCACAAGCTCGCGATGAGCGAGCCCCTCTTCTTCTATCATCATCCGCTGCACGGCCGCGCCGAGGTGATGGCCGATACCCTCCGTAGCGCGCTCGACGAGGGGATCCGGAACGTGACGATGGGGGAGTACGCCGAATGGTGGCGCCTCCGTGGCCGGACGCGCGCCGAGGTGCTGCTGTCGAGCGACGGCGTGGTGACGCTCGACGTCGATCTCCCCGAGGGAGTGATGCTCGCCGTGCAGGGTGAGGGGCGGTCCCGAGCGTTCATCTCCGCGGCGGGCGCCCATGCGATGCGCGATCTGGTCTGGTGCCCGCTCCGTCCGGTGGTTCCGCCGCCGGCATCCCGCATCTCGGCGCGACGCCCCAGCTTCCGTCTGTGGCGCCAGTCGCTCGAGGATCTCAACGCCCGGAGTCGCCAATGAACGTCTGCTTCGTCGCGCAGCTGAGCATCTCGATGGTCGCCGGCGGACCGCTCACGCAGGTTCGCCAGACCGCGCGCCATCTCGAGGATCACGGAGTGGAGGTGAGCTGGTTCGACCAGTGGAGCCGGTTCGATCCCGAGCGCTTCGATCTGGTGCACATCTTCGGCGCCAACGGAATGACCTACGACATCGCCCTGCGCATGGAGCATTTCCGGCAGAAGTTCGTGGTCTCCTCGATCTTCTTCACGCTGCGCCGCCCATGGGCCATCAGGAGCACGATCGCGATGGAGCGGGTGCTGAAGCGGCTTGCCAGCGGCGTGCACACCGATTACGGCGTCAGCAGTCATATCTGCCGCATGGCCGAGGCGGTGCTGCCGAACACGGCGAAGGAAGGGGAGATCATCACCGAGGGGTTCGGCGTGGACCCGCGCCGCGTGACGGTGATCCCGAACGGCGTGGACGAGCGCTTCGCGCATGCCGACCCCGATCTGTTCGTGAAGACCTACGGCGTGAAGGATTTCGTGCTGAACGTGGGGCACATCGGATCGCGACGGAAGAACGTGCTGGCGCTCATCCAGGCACTCGAGCGGATCGATGTTCCGGCGGTGATCATCGGGAAGGTACACGATGGCGTGTACGGACGGCAGTGCATGGAGGCGGCCGCGCGCAACAAGCGGATCACGATCATCCAGGGACTCGACAACGACTCGGAGATGCTCGCCTCCGCCTACGCCGCCTGCCGGGTCTTCGCGCTCCCATCCCTCTTCGAGACCCCCGGCATCGCGGCGCTCGAGGCGGGGCTGGCCGGCGCCGATGTCTGCATCACGCGGTATGGCGGCACCACGGAGTATTTCGGCGATCATGCCATGTACGTCGATCCGTACGACGTTCGCTCGATCGCGCGCGGTATCGAGCAGGCGCTCGGCCGTCATGACGGCGTGCTTCGGGAGCATATCAGGAACAACTATCTCTGGCCGGTCGTCTCGGCCAGAACGGCCGATGTCTATCGCTCGGTCGTGGGGAAGGGAAGATGACCTCCGGACTTCAGGAATCGAACGGCGCGCTCCCCGTCATCCTCGTCGCGCTCGGCACGCGTCCGGAAGCGATCAAGCTGGTGCCGGTGATCCGCGCGCTCCGCGCCGCCGCCATCGGCCGCGTGGTCGTGGTCGCCACCGCCCAGCATCGCGACATGGTCGATCCGATTCTCGCCTTCTTCGGCATCCACGTCGATCACGACCTCGATATCATGACCGAGGGGCAGGGTCCGGCGGATGTCACGGCTCGCGTGCTGACGGCGATCACGGAGGTCTACGAGCGGGAGCGTCCCGATCTGGTGATGGTACAGGGAGATACCTCCTCGGCGGCCGCGGCGGCGCTCGCCGCGTTCTATCGGAAGATCCCGGTGGCGCACGTGGAGGCCGGGCTGCGTACCGGCGACCGCTTCCATCCTTTTCCGGAGGAGATGAACCGGCGCCTCCTCACGCAGCTCGCCGAGCTTCACTTTCCGCCGACCGACGCCAACCGGGAGAACCTTCTGCGCGAGGGTGTGCCGGCCGAGGCGATCGTCGTTACCGGCAACACGGTGATCGACACGCTGAACGAGATCGTCGGCGGCGCCTCCGCCGATGCGAAATCCGGCGGATCGGGACGCCGCATGCTTCTGCTGACCACGCATCGTCGCGAGAATTTCGGCGAGCCGCAGCGGAACGTCTTCGAGGCGATCAATCGACTGCTGGAGCGGAACGAGGATGTGGAGGTGCTCTTCCCGGTCCATCCGAATCCGGCGGTGCTCGACGCGGTGCGCGAGCATCTGAAGCCTCATCCCCGCCTGCATACCACGGGACCGCTTTCCTATCCGGAGTTCATCGCGGCCATGGCCCGCGCGTTCGCCGTGATCTCCGATTCCGGCGGCGTGCAGGAGGAGGCGCCGGCGCTCGGCATTCCGGTGATCATTCTCCGCACCACGACCGAGCGACAGGAAGCGCTCATGAGCGGCAACGCGATGCTCGCGGAGCTCGTGAGCGATCGGATCGTCGATACCGTGGAGCGGCTGCTGACCGATGGCGCGCTCCACGCCTCCATGTCCCGCCCGGCATTTCCGTTCGGCGGCGCCGGCGCCTCGGCCCGGATCGTGGAGGCCGTCCGGACATGGCTTGTCCGGCGCGGCGATTCCCGCTGATCCCGTCACTCCGCCTCACCGCTCGAATCTCGCCACTCGCTCCGCCACAATCCCATCCGTGAGCGTCTCGTCAACGTGCTTCTCGGCATGCATCGTCCCGGACGCATCGCCGCGAGTGCCGCGCATGGTCCGGTCGATCCGACACACCACCTGCTTGTTTCGATAACCGCATCTCGGTAGCCGCATCTCGGTAGCCGCATCTCGGTAGCCGCATCTCGGTAGCCGCATCTCGGTAGCCGCATCTCGGTAGCCGCATCTCGGTAGC
>JBEHWX010000137.1:0-12602 GCA_048498995.1 Bacteroidota bacterium | reverse complement strand
CTTCGGTGCTCGACCTTCCCTGGCTCTTCACCTCGCCACCTTCCTCGGATGCCTCGTGATCGTTCCGCGCGCGAGGGCGTCGCGCAGCCCACCACCTGGTCGGCAGTGATTTCATCATTCATCATTCTGAATTCATAATTCTCTTCGCCCCCATGAGATGATGCGGTCGTAGAGCGCGTTCGGGAGGTACTGCGACAGCTTCACCGCGAAGGCGGTGGGGCGGGGGAAGCTGTAGAACGTGCGTCCCCGCTCGATCGCCGCGGCCACCCGACGCGCCGCCTCCTCCGGCTCCATCAGAAACGGCATCGTGAACTCGTTCGGATCGGTCATCGGCGTGCGGACGAATCCCGGCGCTATCGTGGTGATCGTGACCCCGCTCGTCCGCAGCTCCGTGCGCAGGCTCTCCATGAAGACCGTCAGCGCCGCCTTGCTCGCGTTGTAGGCGGCCGAGCCGGGCATGCCGCGATACGCCGCCAGGGAGCTGACGGCCACCAGTTGCCCCTTCCGGCGCGCCAGCATCCGCGGCAGCGCCGTGGAGATCATTCGCACCGCGCTTCCGTAGTTGACCGCCATCACCCGCTCGATCTGCTCCGCGTCCAGTTCGTGTGCGAACGCCGTTGCCCCGACCCCGGCGTTCATGATGATGGCGTCCACATCTCCCCAGGCCTCGTCGGCCATCGCGAGGGCGCGCGCCGGAAGGTCGGGATCGGTGACGTCGGCGGCCAGCTCAAGCGCCTCGCCGCCGGCGGCGATCGTCGCGCGCGCCACCTCGGCCAGCAGCTCGCCGCGCCGCGCGATCAGGAGCAGCCGGGCGCCCCGCCGGCCGTACTCGACCGCCAGCGCGCGGCCGATGCCGGAGGAGGCTCCGGTGAGAATGATCCTTCGCTTCGTCTCGTTCATCGGTTGGTTCCTCTGGTAGATGCGTCGCCATGGTCCGCGCGCGTCGTCGATCGCCGGCGCGCGGTGAGCCGCGGAGATCCGATTCGCGGGCCTGGCCGGGGAGGGCATGGCGTTACGATATGTCGATATGGTCCCGTCCGGGACCATCGTGGCGCCCATTTTGCCGGAATATCGATCTTCGGGAAGACATGAAGTCCTCCCGATCGAACCCAGGGAACTTTCCTCCAATGTCGATCCAATCCATGTGATGCCCCCGACGGGCATCGGGGAGAGACCGTGCCGGGCTGACCCGGCTCCGGCGCCGGAAAGTCCCGCAGGCATCAGAACGGAGGTACCCATGGAGAAACTGACCTCGACCGATATCGCCCTGCTGATGCTGGCGCTGGCGACGATGCTCGGCCTGGCCAGAATCTTCGGCGAGCTGTTCACCGCCATCCGGCAGCCGGCGATCGTCGGCGAGATCCTGGCCGGCATCATCCTCGGCCCGACGGCACTCGGCGCCCTCTTTCCGGATCTGGCCGCCACGCTGCTGCCATCGGAGGGAGCACGCGGAGTGGCGCTCGACACGATCAACACCATCGCCGTGGTGCTTCTGCTGCTGATAGCGGGGCTGGAGGTGGACCTGTCGGTGCTCTGGAAGCAGGGGAAGGCCGCGCTTCTGGTGGCGCTGTTCGGCACCGTGATTCCGTTCGCGGCCGGATTCGGCGTGGCCTATGTCGCTCCGGACTTCTGGGGGCGGATCTCCGGCGCCGATCCCCTCACCTTCGCCCTCTTCTTCGGCGTTGCCCTGAGCATCTCCGCGCTCCCGGTGATCGCGAAGATCCTGATGGACCTGAACGTCTTCAAGACCGACGTCGGGATGCTGATCATGGGTGCGGCGATGTTCAACGATCTGTTCGGCTGGCTGATCTTCTCGGTGATTCTCGGGATGATTCACGCCCACGGCGTCGGCACCGGCGCGGCGTCGCATGCCGGACTCGGGCTCTGGTCGACCATCGGGCTGACCGTGGCGATCGTGATCTTCCTGATCACCGCCGTCCGGTGGGTGGTGCACCGGATCCTCCCCTGGATTCAGGCGCGGATGAGCTGGCCGGGGGGCGTGCTCGCCTTCACGCTGGTGCTGGCCTTTCTCGGCGCCGCGGCCACCGAGGCCATCGGCGTCCACGCGATCTTCGGTGCCTTCCTGGCCGGCGTCGCCGTCGGCGATTCGGCGCACCTGCGCGAGCAGACGCGGACCATCCTCCACCAGTTCGTCGCCAACGTCTTCGCCCCGATCTTCCTGGTCTCGATCGGACTGCGGGTGGATTTCCTGGCGCACTTCGATCCGCTGCTGGCGCTCGGGCTGATCGCGCTCGGCTTCGCCGGCAAGCTCATCGGCTGCTGGACCGGCGCGCGCCTCGGCGGTCTCTCCCGCGACGAGGCGCTGGCGATCGGCTTCGGCATGAACGCGCGTGGCGCCATGGAGATCATCCTCGGGCTTCTCGCGCTGGAGGCCGGCATCATCAGCAACGAGCTCTTCGTGGCGCTCGTGGCCCTGGCGCTGGTGACCTCCGTGGCCAGCGGACCGGCGATGACCCGGTTCATCGTCCGCCCGC
Source organism: Bacteroidota bacterium (assembly GCA_048498995.1). Classification (GTDB taxonomy): domain Bacteria; phylum Bacteroidota; class Ignavibacteria; order OLB7; family OLB7; genus JBEHWX01. Next base: position 10,107 of record JBEHWX010000137.1, on the reverse strand, counting down.
GGCGCTGGATGCTGAGCGATCTGATCAACGGCGACGTGTTCCTGCCGAAGCTGCGGGCCCGCACCAGGGAGCGGGCGATCGCCGAGCTGGCCCAGGTGGCCGCGCAGGCGGCCGGACTCGATGCCGCCGCGATCTCCGCGGCCACGATGGCGCGCGAGAACGTGATGGGGACCGGACTCGGCAGCGAGATCGCCGTTCCCCATGCCCGCATCGGCGGCGTCTCGCGGCCGGTCGTGGTGATGGGGCACAGCGAGGAGGGGATCGACTTCAACAGTCCCGACGGGCTGCCGTCGCGGCTGATCTTCCTGGTGCTCACGCCGCTGAAGGACGAGGCCGCGCAGGTGCAGATCGTCGGGCAGATCGCCCGTTCCTTCCGGATGCCGGACGCGCGCCGGATGGTCTACGACGGCAATCCGCTCGACGTGATCCGCGCGCACATCAAGATCGAAAGCCCGGTCCACGGCATGTTCGGATAGGCAGATCTGTTGAACATGGTCGGATGAGCGCGGCGCGGATGAGCGCGGCGCGGATGAGCGCGGCGCGGATGAGCGCGGCGCGGATGAGCGCGGCGCGGATGAGCGCGGCGCGGATGAGCGCGGCGCGGATGCAAGGATCTCTCCCTCGTGCTCGCCCGGCGCCACCGCTGGTGCCGGACGCATGCCATGTCGCGCGCGAGCGATATGTTTGCCGGACGGAGAGGGTAGGCGCCGACGATGTCACGCACCGGGCCACCCCAAGCTTCCCGCTCCGTCACGACCCCTGGCCAACGCTCCTGCTCTCCGACAACGCTTCGGATGGCCGATCGCGTGGCCGGCAACCATCCAACCCGCCGCCGGACTCGGCCGGCCGGCTTCATCACTGCTCAGTCTCGAGAGAGAGGAGACCATTCAATGCAGATCCACACGGCGCTCCGCGCGGCGCTCGCCATGGCCGCGCTCGTCCTCGTTCACGCCACGTCACTCGTCGCGCAGACCGCCGCGCGCAAGCCCGCCAAGCCCACCGACTGCGATACCACCGGATTGATGCAGGTCTACCTTGCCTCGGTCGCGAAGTCCGCGGTCTACAATCACGCCGATCTCCGTCCCCTCGTCCCGGTCGTCCCCGACAGCAACGGCCGCGTGATGGTGGTGACGCTCACCGACTACACCGGCTACAAGGTGGGACCGTACGCGTTCTCCGGGGATCGGATGCTCTGGGTGACGCTGGTGCCGGAGGTGCAGCAGAAGTGCCGGGCGTTCACCGGCTGCAGGCTGCTCCGGCTCGAACAGCTGCTCGGCCTCCCTCCCGGAAACCAGACGCGGATGTTCGTGACCATCTCGGTGGATGTGCACGATCTGTTCCGCCCGACCCCCGATCCGGCCACCGGCAAGGTGTTCCCCTGCTCCGACTCGTCGAACCCCGAGTGCGGCAACGCGTTCCCGGCCGGGCTCTACGATATCGAGCACAAGCTCTGGATCGCCGACAACCTCCTCAGCTCCTATCAGATGCCGAACGGCTATCCCTGGACCCATCTCGGCTACACCTACAACTGGGCGCCCCAGGGGCCCGATATCTACGGCGCCTCCGAGTACGTGATCCGCGGCGGCGCGCACGTGCAGGTGCTCTCGATCAGAAGCATCGACGACTACTGCGGCGGGCTCTGAGAGATGGCTCGCCCCTCTCCGGCGGTCAGGTCGTGACGGGAACGAGGCTCTTGTTGCCAACGGAGCTCGCTCGCGTGAGCCCGGATTGTGGCCGGGCAACGGCATCCGTCCGCGGCGCGCCACCGTACCGATCGCATTCCGGAGTACGCCATGAGCCGGCATATCATCTCCCTCCTCGTCGCGCTGATCCTCATCATCACCTCGGCCGCCGCCCAGCAGTCCGACCGGACCGTCGCGCGCGAGGCACCGTTGCCGTTGCGGATGGGGGTGATAGGTGGGTATTCCTTCGTCCGACAGGGGGGCGATGGCTATCAGTGGCACGGCCAGCCATTTCGGGAGGGGACCGGGAACGGCTGGCTCGGGGGGATCGATCTGGAGCTCGGGATGATCGCGATGCCGGATATACGGGTCGAGCTGATGGCCGCCTGGGAGTCGCGCTCGGCCGGCTCCACCAACTTCGTGGAGGAGTCGTTCTTGTTGCAGAACCTGGTCGACTCCGTCACGGTCCGGATCCCGTTCGCCTATGATGGCAGGCTGTCGGCCACCTACGCCATGCTTGCGCCGTCGGTCAAGGTGGTGGTGCTGGATATAATGACGCTCGGCCTCGGGGGGAGGGGGCTGTTCCCGCTGTCGGCCCGGATCCACGGTACCCGTCGGTTCAATACCCGGAGCATCGATATTCCGGGGCTCGGGATGGCGGAGGTAACGGTGACGGACGCGCCGGACTCCGTGACGGTGGCCACGAGCAACCACGATCGGGACGATGCCCGGATCGGCTTCGACGCGATGTTCTACGCGGGAGCGTCGATGCCGGTGCTCGGCGGCCTTCTCCTGGCTCCGCGTCTGGTCTGGACGCTGCCGTTGCGCCCGACCGTGGAGGCATTCGACGCGAAGCTCGGCACGCTCCAGTTGCTGCTCGGCGTGGAGTGGGACCTCTGAGTGCCCCTAACGACATGAGGGAGCGCACGCTGAAGACGTGCGGCTACCCCTTCACTTCCCTTCGAGTAGCTTCATTCTGAGAGAGGCTTTTAGGGTAATGTTCGCGAGGGATCACTTGGTGAGGAGATACGCCTGTAGAATCGCGCCGGCCACCTCGTCGCAGGCGGTCGGCGTGCTTTCATCCGCCACGTTCGTGCAGATCACCACCGCGAAGCGCTTTCTCGGCGCGGCCCAGACCACGGCGTAGTTGAGGTTGTTGCTCCCGGCGTGCGTCAGCGCGTTCCCCCCGGCCCACGACCGGGACACGACGGACCATCCCCCCGCGTACTCTCCGCCGGCCGGCGGCGTGTGCAGACGCTTGAACGTCGCGGGGCTCAGGATGCCGCCTCGAGCTTCGCCGTCGAGATGCGCGATCACGAACTTCCCCCAGTCGCCGATCGACATGTTGACACGTCCGGCCGGGGAGATCGCCGGAGGGTTGTCGGAGAGGGGGCTGGCGTCGTACGGCACGGATCCTCCACCCGCCATCGGATCGCCGCCATATGGCTTCCCGGTCGCCTGAGAGGCCGAGTCGGGTGTTTCGGCCATGCTCATCTCGAGCTTGGCGCCCTGGGTGTTGGAGACGATCGCGCGATGGGGGACGGAGAAATGCGCCCAGGGCTGATCCACCTGCCCGGGCGTGTTCGTCGGTCCGAACCCGAACCTGGTGATGCCGAGCGGCGCGAAGAGCAGCGTCCGCATCAGCGTATCGTAGGATGTTCCCGTTGCCCGCTCGGCCATGGCGCCGGCGATCACGTAGCCGGCGTTGGAGTAGATGTAGGTGGTGCCGGGGCGCGCGTCCGGCTTCACCGCGAGGATCATCCCGACATAGGCCTCCCGTTGCGCCCGCTCGTCCCCCGGGAGCCCGCGCACGCGGTCGAACCCGATCCCCTTGGGAAACGTCTCCGCCGGCAGCCCGCCGCGGTGCGCCAGCAGCATCTCCAGCGTCACCCCGCGATATTCCTTCCGCATCTTCTTTCTGAGCTCCGGAAACGCGTCGCCGATCGTCGTGGTCCAACGCAGTTTGCCGGCCTCGACCAGTCGCGCGATCATCGTCGCGGTCATCGCCTTGGCGCAGGAGCCGAGATGCCACCGGTCATCGACCGTCACCTGCGTGGTGTCGTCGGCCTTGCGCACGCCGACGGCATCGAGAGCAATCACTTGTCCGTCGACGATCACCGCCGCGGCCAACGCCGGCAGCTTGTATCTGCTCCGGGTGGAGTCCAGGATGAAGTGGAGCGTGGCGGATCGACGGGGTGACATGCCGACCTGGGCCCGAAGCGTCCCAGGATGCGCGGCCAGCGTGAGGCACCCGAGAAGGAGAGCGGAGATGACGGTAGGTCGTTTCATGGCTCGACGAATGAGTGTGCGTGTCGCGCGATCGTGGGAGAGGCGTCGGAGAAATGGACGGCCTGCGCCCCGCTCTGTTCCCGTCCCGTTTGGCAAGTCTTCACTTCGGATGCCTTCTCCCTGACGACACCCCGCGCGAAGTGCGTGCTTCCTGGCCGCCGCCGCGATACGCGCGGCTCCCACGCGATCATCCTCATAAAAGTGAGTGAGTCCGCCACCACCGCGCCCGGCGGTCGATGCGCCCGGCGCGAAGCCCGGCGCGCTCCGGGTGCTCGGCGTGGAGTCGACGCCCTGACGGTGCTCTTCAGCGAAGAGACTCAATTGGTGAGGAGATACGCCTGTAGAATCGCTCCGGCCACCTCGTCGCAGATGGCCGGCGTATCTCCCATGAAGCTGTTCGTGCAGATCAGGAGCGCGAAACGCTTCTCCGGCGCGGCCCAGACCACCGCGTAGTTGAGATCATTGCTCCCGGCATGCGTCAGCGTGTTGCCGCCGGCCCACCTCCGCGGCACGACGGACCAGCCGGCCGCGTAGCTGCCGCCAGCGGGCGGGGTATGCAGATGCCTGAAGGTCTCCGGCAGGAGGATACCGCCGCGCGCTTCGCCGTCGAGATGCGCGTTGATGAACGTCGCCCAGTCTCCGACTGACATGAAGACCTGTCCGGCCGGGGAGATCGCGGGAGGAGCGCCCAGGGAAAGAGTGCTCGGCGTCAGTTCCCACGCTCTCCTCTCACCGCGATCGACGGCCGCGGAGGTGACAGTTCGTTCCGGTGCGATCCGGAGGTCGGGGAAGAGATCGATCTGCGAGGAGAGGGCGCGCTCCATGAAGGAGGAATGCCCCCAGGGCTGGGTCACCTCGCCAGTCATGCTTGGCGGCCGGAAGCCATAGTGCGTGATGCCGAGCGGCTTGAAGATCGTCTCGGCCATCAGCGTATCGAACGGCTTGCCGGTGATGCGCTCGGCCATAGCGCCGGCGATCACGTAGCCGGCATCGGAGTAGATGAACTTCGTGCCGGGGGATGCGTCCGGCTTCACCGTGAGCATCGTCCTGACGTATGCCATCCGCTGTGTCCGCTCGTCGCCGGGATCATTGTACACCTGCTCGAAGATTCCGCTCGTCGGAAATGTCGCCGCCGGCAGCCCGCCGCGATGCGTCAACAGCATCTCCAGCGTCACCCCGCGATACTCCTTCCGCATCTTCTTCCCGAGCTCCGGGAACGCCTCGCCGATCGTAGTGGTCCATTGCAGCTTGCCGGCCTCGACCAGCCGCGCGATCATCGTCGCGGTCATCCCCTTGCCACAGGAGCCGAGATACCACCGGTCATCGATTGTCACGGGCGTGGGGTCGCCCGCCTTTCGCACGCCGACCGCGTCGAGGGCGATCACCTCTCCATCGACGATCACCGCCGCGGCCAGCGCCGGGAGGCTGTACCTGCTCCGGGTGGAGTCGAGGATTGCGTGGAGCGTCGTGGATCGACGAGGCGACACGGCGGGCTGCGCACGGAGCACATCGGGCGTCGCCGTCAGCGCGAGGCACCCGAGGAGCAGGGAGGAGATGATGGCCAATCGCTTCATGGCGGGAGAACGAATGAGTGTGCGTTGCGTGACGTCGAAGAGGCGTCCGAGACATGGACGACCTTGGTGCTGCCCCGTGTCTGGTCCGGATGCCGCCGCGGCCTCCCACGGTGAGGCGCTCGATGCGAAGCTCCATACGCGCCGCCGCCGGGTGGGGAAGTGGTCCTCCGGGCGCGCTTTTCAGGAAGGCGACGGGACTACTTGGTGAGGAGGTACGCCTGTAGAATCGCGCCGGCTGCCTTGTTGCAGGCTGCTACCGTGCCGGGTTGGGCCATATTCGCCGCGACCAGAACGGCGAAGTGCCTGGCCGGGGCCGCCCAGACGACGGCAAAGTCCGGGGAGGTGCTCCCGGCGTATATGAGCGCCATGCCGCCGGCCCATGGCCGAGGCACGACCGACCAACCGGCGGCGTAGTTGCCACCGAGCGGCACGTGCAGACGCTTGAACGTCTCCGGCCGGAGGATGCCACCATGAGCCTCGCCATCGAGATGCGCGATGACGAACGTTGCCCAGTCTTTGATCGACATGGTAATCCGTCCGGCCGGCGTGAGCGCTGGTGGGAGGCCGGTGATCCATCCTTCCACCGGCCCCGGGATGGTGTGAGGAGCGAGCCAGTGAGACCACGGCTGATCGATCTTCCCCGGCGAGTGGGCCTGCCCGAAGCCATAGTGGGTGATGCCGAGCGGCCTGAAGATCGTCTCGGCCATCAGCGTGTCGAACGGCTTGCCGGTGATGCGCTCGGCCATCGCGCCGGCGATCGCGTAGCCGGCTTCGGAGTGGATGAACTTCGTGCCCGGTGATGCGTCCGGCTTCGCTCGAAGCATCATCGCCACGTAGGCTTCCCGCTGCGCGCGCTCGTCGCCGGGGAGTTTGTACACCTGCTCGAACGATATTTCCGTCGTAGACCATTGCGCCGGCAGCCCGCCGCGATGCGCCAGCAGCATCTCCATCGTCACCCCGCGATACGCTTTTCGCATCTTCTTCACGAGCTCCGGAAACACCTCGCCGATCGTCGTGGTCCACTTCATGTTGCCGGCCTCGACCAGCCGCGCGATCATCGTCGCGGTCATTGCCTCGGTGCAGGGGCCGAGATGCCAGCGGTCCTCGGTGGCTACCAGCGTCGAGTCATCGAAGTTCCGGAGGCCGACGGCATCGACGGCGAGCACCGTGCCGTCGACGATCACCGCCGCGGCCATTGCCGGCAGTACATTCCAGTTCCTTCGTACCGTCGAGTCGAGGATTGCGTGGAGCGTCGTGGAGCTGTCGGGAGCCATGCCGAGCTGCGCGCGAAGCTCACCCGGGTACATGGCCAGCGCGAGGCTCGCGAGGATGAGAGCGGAGGTGATGGTAGATCGCTTCATGGCGCGAGAACGAATGAGTGTACAACGTGGAGGGGAAGACGCTTCGGAGAAATGGACGACCGGCACCGCGCTCTGTTCCCGCCCGCCTCGCGAGTCTCCACCGCGGACACCTTCCTCCGGATGCGATCCCACGCGGAGCGTACGCCGGCCGATGATCTCCGCGATACGCGCATCGTCCATGCGATCATCGCGAAAACGAGCGAGCCCGCCTCCATGATACGGAAGCGGGCTCGTAATAACAGCCGCCGTCACGCGTGGGCTCGGCGCGGCGCCGGGGGAAGATCACGGATGATCTCCCATGTGTGCGAGGGTCACTCCACGAAGCGGAACTCGACGCGACGGTTCTGCGCCCGCCCTTCCTCGGTGTCGTTGCCGGCCAGCGGCTTCGACTTTCCGTAGCCGCGCGGCACCAGCTTCGTCCGCTCTATGCCATGCTCCACCATGTAATCGACCACCGCGCGGGCGCGCCGCACCGAAAGCTCCTGGTTGTAGCTGTCCGAGCCCTGATCGTCGGTATAGCCGTCGATCTCCACCCGCATCCCCGGCGTCTGCTTGATCACCTCGATCAGGCGGTCGAGCTCCGGAAAGGATTCCGACTTCAGCTCGTCGGCGTTGTAGTCGAAGAAGATGTTGTTCAGCCGGACGGCCAGCGCGCTCTTCTTCAGCTCCTCGATCGAGTTGAGGACGATGTTCTCGGTGATATCCTCCGACTCCTTCCGCTTGCGCAGATCCACGTTCCGGGAGACCGGATAGTAGCCGCTCTTGGAGGCGTAGTAGCCGTAGTTCTTTCCCATCGGCAGCACGATGAAGTAGCTGCCGTCCTGCGGATTGCTCTTGAGGGTGCCGAGGTTCTTCTTGGTCTTCAGATCCTGCCAGTTGATCTCCACGGCCAGCGGGTTGCCGTTGCCGTCGGTGACGCGGCCGCGGATGGTGGCCACCGCGTTCGGGCGCGCTTCCTTCGGCAGGGTGATGTAGTAGATGTCGGAGCCGCCGCGTCCATCCTCCCGGTTCGAGGTGGCGAAGTAGGCCACGTCTCCCTTCGTCGAGATCCGGTAGCTCCGGTCGTCGGCCTCGGTGTTGACCTCCTTGCCGAGGTTCACCGGCGTGCTCCACTCGGTCCAGGAATCATCCTTCAGCCTCACCGACTTGTAGACGTCCAGCCGACCGAGGCCGCCGTGGCCGTCGGAGCTGAAGTAGAGCGTCTTGCCGTCCGGATGGAGGAACGGGGTCCGCTCGGCGAAGGGTGTGTTGATCGTCGGCCCGAGGTTGATCGGCTCTCCCCAGCCGGAGTCGGAGTAGACCGAGACGTAGATATCGGAGTTCCCCCAGAGATTGCCATGGTACATCTGTCCCTTGCCATGGTACTCGCCGATGCCGCCGGGACGGTCGGAGACGAAGAACATCGCCTTGCCGTCGGAGGTCATGATCGCGTCGCAGTCGTAGTATTCGGAGTTGATCGGGCGGGGAAAGTGCTGCACGCGGCTCCAGCCGGTCGGGGTCCGGTCGGTGTAGAAGATATCGCCGCGACCGTAGCTCTCAGGGTAGTTGCCGAACAGGAGCAGGCGGTTGCCGTCGGCCGAGATCGAGAGGGATGCCTCGTTGGTCATCGTGTTGATCTGGCCGCCGATGTTGATCGCGGTGCCGTAGCTGGAGTCGCGGACATCGGAGGTGAAGATATCCTCGCCGCCATAGCCGCCGTAGCGCTCGTTGCCGGTAAAGTAGAGCTGGCGGCCATCGGCCGAGAGCACCGGCAGATATTCATCGGCCTGCGTGTTGACGCCGGAGCCGATGTTGACCGCGCGCAGCCCTTCCTCGCGCGCCTCCAGCACCTTGATCGTCGCGCCGTAGCGCTTGTCCTTGCCGAAGTAGGGGAGGAAGTCGCGGAAGATCCTCGCGGCCTGCTTCCACTGCCGGTCGCGGACGTAGCGCTCGGCCAGCAGCTGCACCGCCACGAACGCATCCTCGCTGGGAGCTTTCTTCTTGATGAAGTCGACGTAGGCCTGTCGGGTGGCGTCGGTGGCGCCGCGGGTGAGATCCACCTGCGCGTGCCCCGGCGTGACGGCGACGGCAAGGAGGGTGGCCGCGAGCGCGGCGATGGGAAAACGTATCATGCTTCGGAAAACGTGCTGCCTCGTGGGCTGAAGTGAGTGACGCGCTCCCCTCGGCCGGAGCCGCGCGATGGATGCCTGCTCGGGGATGCGCTTCCGCGGATACGCTTCCGCGGAGGCGGAACGGGAACCCATCTCTCCGGCGCGATCCCTGTGTCGGGATCGGTCGGGGAGCGGATCGCGCGCGCGTGCCGCGATCATGCGTCACGGCGGATGGGACGATTGCCTTCGTGAGACGGCCGGGCCCGGCCACGGTTCCGCGTCGCTTCCCGTTCCCGAACCGAGAGGTCCGAGCTGAAAGCTCCCGAACGGAGACCCGTTGAACGGAGAGCCCGGGAGGGGAAGCCGTGAATATGGAATTCCTCCGGGAATCCTGGGAGGCAATCGGTGATCTCCCGGGATCTTCCCGGCCTCCGGCATCGGCCGTTTCAACGGAGCTTAGCCAGGCCGGTTGCGTTTACGGCGGGGGATCGGCACGGGCGTCCCGAATGGAGGAACGAGCCACCGGATCGCCGGCCCGAGCCGTTCTCGGGCGCCTGGCCTTACGGCAGAATCTCGGCGATCCTGTCGGCGAGGGCCGATCCGCGGAGGTTCTTCGCCACGATCACCCCGGAGCGATCGAGCAGAAAGGTGCTCGGTACCCCGATCACGTCGTAGGAGACCGCCACCATGTCGTTCGGGTCGATCACGTGCGTCCAGTCGAGCCGCTCCTCGCGGATCATCCGGCGCCAGGCCTCGGGAGACTGCTCCACCGCCACGCTCACGATCACCAGATCCTTTTCCCGGTTCTTCTCGCGGAGCGCCTTCATGTTCGGCAGCTCCGCCACGCAGGGGCCGCACCAGGTTCCCCAGAAATCGACCAGCACCACCTTCCCCCGGAAGCTCTTCAGGGAGATCGAGGCGCCGGCGGTGTCCCGCAGCGTGAAGGTCGGCGCGGCCTTGCCGACCTCAGTGCCGGTCTCCGGTCCGTTGTCGACGGGGGCCGCCGGCTCCTGGCCGGCGCAGGCGGCCAGTCCCAGCAGAGCCGCCATCGGTATCGTGGATCGACGCATGCTCATCGAATGCTCCTCATCTGGTCCCGGCCGGCGGAACC
>JBEHWX010000136.1:0-13104 GCA_048498995.1 Bacteroidota bacterium | reverse complement strand
CGACAACGCGCTCACCATGCCGATTGCCATCTCGGTCTCCCAACCGTTCATCATGGGGCGATATCCGAGCTCGTCGACCTGATAGATCTTGCCGTGATGCACGGCGACCGCGTCGATCGCGGCGCAGTAGGGCTTCCACGCGGGAAGGGACTCGCGAGCGAGGCGTCTGATGATCCTCGCCGTGTGCAGCCCGTGATCGAATCCGTGGCCGTTGTCTCCTTCTCGCTTTCGCCCGTCGGCGCCATATCCCGTTGCCCAACCATCAGCGGACTTCGACTGAAAGCTCCTGTGCACTTTCCCGAGATCGTGCAGCGCGACGAGCGTGATGATGATGCGCCGCAGCGTCTCGTGCTCGATGCCCGGCGCGAGCTCGCTGAACCGCTTCATGATCCACGGCGCCAGATCGAGCCATCGCTCCGCGACATATCCAACGTCGATCATGTGGCAGATCGCCGGATGAAAATCCCAGTCGACGCTCGTGTCCGCATTCTTCGGTCGATCGAGCTCGTTGGTTTTCCCCCAGAGACGATAGAGTACGTCCGTGCTCATGATGCTCCCGTGGTTGTATACCTCCCCGCCACTTCCCGGGCCTCGCGGGCAAGGAGGGTTACCAGCTCGCGGGGCTCCAGGGCGGTGATGCCGGTGCCCCAGCTCTGCGCGAAGCTTCGGATCTCCTCAAGTCCCGCCACCTCGAACGATACCACCAGACGTCCATCGGCGCGCTCCTCCTCGATCTGCTGCGTCGGGTGGTAGAGCTTCCGGCGGAAGTAGGGGGCGCGGTCCGGCTCCACCAGCAGTCGCACCACGTGCACCTCGCCGCCGGCCAGCGCGCTGAACCGGTCCCGGAAATGCTCCTCCATGTCGAAGCTCTCCGGCGGCTGGAAGTAGGCTTCCTCGACCGTCGGATCGCAGAGCTCGGCACGGGAGATGCCGGCCAGCGCGAAGTCGAGCACCCTGCGTCGCGTCCGGCAGTAGGCCACCACCAGCCAGGAGCTTCCCCGCACCGCGATCGCGTACGGATCGATCTTCCTTCTCTCGTTGGCCACGCCGGTGGAGGCGGTCACGTAGTCGATCCGGATCGAGCGGGACTCGGCGATGGCGCGCATGACGGTCCGGAACACTGAAGGATCGATCGCCGCGGCGGCCACCGGATCGAAGTGCCACCGGAGCGGCAGTTGATCGGACTCGAAGGTGAGGATGTGCGGACCGAGACGCTCCATCAGTCGGTCGAACGCGCGGCGCAGCGGCACGGCAAGCGGCGTGGGGCCGAGCGCGGCGGAGGCGGCCTCGGCGGCCACCGCGAGCGCCAGCGCCTCCTCCTCGGCCAGCACGATCTCGTGCGGGGGAGCATGCAGCGGCCGCGCCTCCGGTGGAATCCAGAACCGTTTGATCCTGCCGTCGCGTCTGGTCTCGATTCGTATACCTTCGCTCGTCAGCGCCGAAATCAATCGGCGGACCTGACGCTGGGAAGCGAGCGAAAGCTGGCGCGCGATCTCTGCAAGCGATGGCTCGGCTCCATCGTACAGCATGGCCAGGAGTCGCTCCTTTCTGCTCATCGGTGACTGCATGGGCGTGTCAATGTCGGAGTCGATAGGAACTAGGATACGGCGTGGCATTCTCGATGGCGGACATGGCGTGTCCGATCGCGTCGATCCGGCGGGCAGGAAGGGTGGGCCGGAATCGGACGCTCCATCGCAATCGGCGCCGCCGAGGAAGTCGGCGGTAACGCGGCTCATGGGGACATGCGCGACGCGCGGCGTGCACGGGTTGGTGCCGTGTTGCCTCTGTCGGCGTGCCGGGAGCCGGCGTGGAAACGGGTATTATGGCGCGATCATCCGCTTCGACGATGAAGCGCGTGATCGATGATGAATGGCATGGAGGTGCCCCGGTCCAGAGGTGCGATTACCATGGTGCGTTGGTGCCGGATCGCCGGCGGTGTTGCGTGGAGGAAGGGCCGGATCGTACGCGTGCCGGCCGTCGGTGTCGTTCCGGCTAACGTACGATCATCACGGGTTGATTGCAAGTCGTCTGATCGGACAATCATCCGATTGTATATCGCGCCCGGAGTCGGCGCACCGACTTTCGATCCATGTCGCGATGCGACATGCGCGGGTGAGGCGGTTACCGGCGGGATGTGGCGCGTGGTGGCGGTGTATACTCGGGACAAGTGGCGGGTGGCCGGGGGAGAAAACGATGCGGGCCCGCGCACCGGAACTGCGCGGACCCGCGGTCTCCGAAACGCACTCCTCATTCCAGAGACGATTGAATTGTTCGGCCAGCGCGCTCCGGTGTCGACCTTCTCTCCAGCGCTCTCACGCTCATCGAGGTGTGTCGGCGGGATGTCCCGGCCACGCGATTCTAACACCGCGATCCGGAGAATTGTTAGTGCCCCGAATCGTAAGCGATCGTACGGGCGCCGGCGCGACGAAGCGGCGCCCGCCATGCCGATACGGTCCGTGAGGCGCGCCGATACTGGCGTCGGAGGGGAAAGCCTCTCCGATGGGTGGGGAAAAAATCTCTTCGGCCGGAGGCACTCCTCTTGTTGCATTTCAGAGGAAATGGCCCTATCGTTGGGCCTCAGAGGTAGAGAGTCGCAGTGAGGCCCACCGCCAGAGGCGGGCAGATCACTGGATCAGTTCGGAGATACGTCGTTCCCTTTCCCCCCCAGGGAGAATGTCGTGATGCAGGTAGCGGACACGGTCCGTTCGCTGCCGAGGTACGATCGTAGACAGTCGAGCGGGCTTCCCCGCGCGACACGGCTGCACCAGTCGAAATCCTGTCCGTCGACGATCCGTCGTCCACCGCGGTCCCCCTCGAATGTCGGTCACCCCGATAGTCCCATTCAGCATGCCCGTCCCCCGTGTCGCTCCGTGACGTGTCCATGCGGAGAAGTCCCCGGTCGGAAGGAGGTCCCACTCCCGATCGGACAAGGGAGACGGAACCGGACCTGAACACCTGACAGGAACATGGTGGAAGCTCCGATCAAAGTTCTGTTGATCGATGATCATCGTCCGTTCTTCACGTTGACGCGCGCCCTGCTGCAGACCAGCCGCCTGCGCGCCGACGTCGACTGGATCGATACCTATGGCGGCGGCCTCGACGAGATGCTCCGCAGCCGTCACGACGTCTATCTGGTCGATTACTACCTCGGCGAGGGGATCGGCACCGACATCGTGCGCCAGGCGCGCCGGTGCGGCAACGACGCGCCGATGATCGTGCTGACCGGCCGCACCGACGACGAGATAGACCTGGAGGCGCTGGAGGCCGGCGCGACCGATTACATCCCGAAAGGGCGCATGGATGGCCGCTCGCTGGAGCGCTCGATCCGCTACGCGCTGGAGCGGAAGCGGATGACCGATGCCCTCCGGGAGAGCAACGACCGGTACCGCCACATCGTCGAGACCTCGCAGGAAGGGATCATCGTGATCGATGATCAGCACCGGACCACGTTCGCCAACCAGCGGATGGCGCAGCTGCTCGGCACGTCGCTGGACGAGCTGATGTCCCGGTCGATCACCGAGTTCACCGACGACGGCGGCCGCCGGATGCTCCGCACGAAGCTCGCGCTCCGGCGGATGGGGCTGGCCGAGCAGTACGATTTCCGGTTCGTCCGGGCCGACGGCGCCAGCATCTGGGCGATCGTTTCGGCCAATCCGATCCGCGACAACCGCGGCTCGTTCATGGGAACGCTGGCGATGGTGACCGATATCACCGCGCGCCATCGGGCCGAGGATGCGCTCATGGAGGCCAACGACCGGCTGGAGCAGCGGGTGCGGGAGCGGACCGTGGAGCTGCGCGAGGCGCTCGAACAGCTTGAGAAGAGCCACGACTCCCAACGACAGTTCTTCGTCGACGCCTCGCATGACCTGCGCACGCCGCTCACGGTGATCCTGGCCGAGCTCGATCTGCTCCGCCGTCGTCGGGAGCTGAGCCTCGACGTCTCCGATTCGCTCGGGCAGATCGCCACGCAGGTCCGCCGGCTCGATCTTCTGGCCAACGATCTTCTGCTGCTGGCCCGGATCGAGAGCGGCGCGAACGAGGGGGAGCTACGCGCGGCGCGGCTGGACGAGCTGCTTCTGCAGTGCATCGAATCGCTCTCGTCGATGGCCAAGGAGAAGGGGATAGCCTGGCAGATCGTGATCGAGGAGCCGGTCGAGCTGCGATGCCAGCCGCATGCGGTCGAGCGGGCGATCTACAACGTGCTGGAGAACGCGATCAAGTACTCGCACGAGGAGGGGACGATCCGGGTTGGGCTGGAGGCGGGGACGAAGGAGGCGCGGATCGTGATCAGCGACAACGGTCCGGGCATCACCGCGGCCGACGTGCCGCGGGTATTCGATCGATTCTATCGTGGGGATTCGGTCAGGAACGTGAAGGGGAGCGGGCTCGGCCTCTCGATCGTCAAGGCGATCGTGGAGGCGCACGGCGGCGATGTCACGCTCGAGTCGGAGCCGGCCAGCGGCACCACCGTGCGCATCGCCATCCCCTGCTGATCGACCCGGACGCGGCGCATGCCGCGGCCCACGTCGCCGCGTCCGCTGATGGATCGGCGAGCCGGCCACGCGGTCCGGCTCGCGTGCATAGCGTCAGGCCCGGAGCGTCAGGCGCGGAGGTCGATCTCCCAGGACTCGCCGTGATCGAGGGCGCGGAAGGATTCCGGCGCGATCTTCTCCTTCTCCAGCCCCCGCAGCAGATCCTCCACCGGCTCGAACTCTCCATCGTCGGCCATCGCGAAGGTGCCGAAGTGGGTCGCCATGCTGAGCCTGCTTTCGAGCGTGGCATGCGCGCGCGCCGCCTCGTCCGGCCCCATGTGCACCGGCTGCATGAACCATACGGGGCGATACGCGCCGATCGGCAGCAGCGAGAGGGTGATCGGCCCGAGCCGCTCCCGGATCTGCTCGAAGTGGGGGCCGTCGCCGGTGTCGGCCGCGAAGTAGATCGTGGTGTCTCCATGCCGGAGCACGAAGCCGCCCCAGAGCGTCATGTTCCGGTCGCCGGTGCCGCGGCCGGAGAAATGCTCGGCCGGGACGCATATCACCTCCAGACCTCCCTCCACATCCTTCTTCTCCCACCAGTCGAGATCGGTGCTCCGGTCGATGCCCCGCATTCCCAGGAACCGCGTGTTGCCGAGCGTGGTGATCACCTCCGGATGATGCGCCGCGTGCAGGCGTCGCAGCGTCGGGATATCCATGTGGTCGTAGTGGTTGTGACTGACGAGCACCAGATCGATCGGCGGCAGATCCTCGAAGCGGATCCCGGGGGGACGGTGCCGCTTCGGTCCGGCGAAACCGACCGGGCTGACGCGCTCTGACCAGACGGGATCGGTCAGGATGTTGAGTCCGGCCAACTGGATCAGGATGGTGGTGTGGTTGACGAAGGTGATCCTGAGCCGGTCCCCTTCCACGCGCTTCGGCGGCGGCGGCCCCGGCGGCGCATCGGTCCAGCGGCGCCATGTTCCCGGCTCCCGCTGCAGCATCCATCGGATCACGTTGAACCCGCTCTTGAGCCGGTTCCGCTGGTTGTGAAACCGCGTCCCGTCGAAATGATCCGACTTCGGTCCGCGATACGGCGGCGCAGAAAACATCTGAAGAGGATTGAGAATTGAGAATGAAGAATGCCGAATCGTGGGAGCGCCGCCCGGAGCTGGCCGGAGCGATCACGAGACACTGAACGCCACATGCACGGCGCCATGACGCTCCTACAACGGGCGCGACGGGATGTTATTGTCGATCGGGAGAACGGCCTCGGTGGGCACCCCACCGGTGGCGGTTGAAGAGCGCCTACCGACGTGGCCGTTTCGCGGTGGAAGAGCGCACGTTGAAGACGTGCGGCTACCGGCACGCGGTTGCCGATGTGCGGTTTGCCGAACGTCGGGCGGGCGAGGGGCTTATCGCATCAGCGCGGCCGAGAGGGCCAGCAGCAGGAGCCCGGCCACCCGGACGGCGCGCGCGCGGCGGCCGTCGGGATCGATCACCGGAACGAGGAAGAGCGCCAGCAGCAGGAGCGCGATCGCCGCCATCGCCAGGCTCCCCGGGAGCATGTTCAGCAGCTCGTAGGGGATGCGCAGATACCACTCGGGGCGGACGTGTCCGGCCGGCGGCGTCGGCCGGGTCAGGTCGATCGGGAAGCCTGCGGTGCCCTCCACGATGCGTGGCGCGGCGGCGGCGATCGTGGCCAGCACGCCGAAGCCGAGCGTCCAGGCGATCATGTCGCGACGAATCCAGCGGCCGTGAAAGGGGATCTCCTCCGGCCAGGCGTGTCCGGTCGCGGCGGCCGGGCCGGCATCGGTCCGGAGCGATCCGGCGATCAGCGTGGCCAGTAGATGCGCCACGGCCACCGGCAGGATCGCCAGCGGGAGCATGATGTAGGGAGATCCGGGATCGAACGTGCCGGTGACCGCGGGAACGATCGCCAGCAGCAGCGCCGATCCGCTGGCCAGCGCCAGCGCCGAGCGCATCCGGCGCGCTCCCCGCCGCGTGCCCCGCGCCCCATCCACCGCGTCGCGATCATGGCGGAGTCCGGCGGCATGCACCAGCAGCAGGTGAAGCGCCGTGACGCCGAGGATCAGCAGGGGAAGCAGGATGGCGTGGAGCGAGAAGATTCTGGTGAGGGTGGGGGCGGCGACGGCGGTCCCTCCGCGCAGCAGCGAGGCGAGCGCGCCGCCGAGGAGCGGAAGGCCATGCTCGGCGTAGCCGGTGGCCACGCGCGCGGCCGAGACGCCGAGCACGTGCCACGGAAGCACCGATCCGGTGAAGGCGGAGCCGACCACCAGCAGCAGAAGCAGCATGCCGGTGGTCCAGGTGGCGCGGCGGGGACGGCGGTAGGCGCCGCTCAGCAGCGCGCTGAACAGATGAATGAAGAGGGAGGCGAAGAGCATCCCCGCGCCCCAGGCGTGGAGCGAGCGGATCAGGGGGCCGAACTCGACCTCCCGCATAATCCGCCATTCGACGCTCGTCCAGGCGCCGCTCGGGCGGATCGGCTCGCCGGTGGTCGAATCGCGGAGCACCTCCACGGCCGCGCGGAGCGTCGGCGGCACCAGCAGCTCCCCTCCGGCCGGATCGTATGGAATCGGGATGATGGTTCCCGGCGGGTAGCGATCGAGCGTGGTGCCGGCGCGGACGCGCGCCGCCAGCATCGGCTTGCCGTCGATGGTCGTGGCCGGCGCGGCGCTCGGCTCGTAGTAGATCGAAAGGAGGGTGCCGGTGGCGATCATCACGCCGAGAAGGAAGAGCGTGAACCAGCCGAAGTAGTACCAGATGGTCCGCTCCCCCTGCGGCACGCGAAGGCGGCCGAGCCAGGCGAGGACCGGGGCGAGCGGGCGGGGCGTGGCGGCCGTCGCGTGCTCCGGCGCGGAGCCGGTCCGATAGGGAGCGTGCTCCTCAGACATGATCCTCCGCCACCATGATGACGCCGTTGCGCACCTCCACGTCGAGCCGGTGGAGCGGAAGCTTCGGCGGGCCGCCGAGCACGGCGCCGTCGCGGGAGAAGCGGCCGTCGTGGCAGGGGCAGAGGAACTCGTTGCGCGCGGCGTTCCAGGCAACCGTGCAGCCGGCGTGCGTGCAGGCCAGGTCGAGCGCGTAGAGCGTGCCATCCTCACGACGCGCCACGAAGGCATCCTTCAATCCCACCTTGACGATCTTCGAGCCGCCGGCCGGCAGCGCCTCGTCGCGTCCGGCCGGGGAGACCGCGCCGAGGGTCTTCGGCGGCGAGAGGTAGCGCTCGATCACGTACGCGGCCGGCGCCACGATCGCCGTCGCCATCCCGCCCCAGAGGAGGAACCGCCGTCGCGACCCGTTCGTCCGATCAGCCATCGTCAGTTCTCTTCGTAGAAATTGCAGCCGGCGCCGATCCAGCGGAGTGTCGAATTGTAGTCCACCCCCATCAGCTTGCCGCGTCCCATTCTGACCAGTCCCATCAGCGGCCGCGGGCGATCCTCGTCCGGGAGCCAGACGAGCATGATCCGGAGCTCCGCCTTGGTCGGTCCCTCGGGGGTTTTGACCGCGCCGGCGTACTCCACGCGCTCCTGGAGCACGTAGCCGTCGCGCAGCTCGGCCGGGATATTCCGCACCTCCTCCGGCGTCGGCCCCACCACCACGCCGGCTCCGGCGAAGGAATAGAGGGGCTTCAGGACGTAGCGGTCGAGATCCTCCGGCATCCGTTCGAGCCGGTTCAGGAAGACGGTGCGTGGGACCGTCGGATGATCGAGGAAGGGGAGAGTGAACTTGCTGATCCGGAAATACCAGTTCGGATGTCCGGCCCAGGCAACGTCGATATCGTCATGCCAGTTGAAGGGGATCGACTCCCGCTTCCGCTCTATCTCGTCGACGATCGCGCGGTTGTAGATCCGGTGGATCGGCACGGCGCGGCCATCCTTCTCGTAGTGAAGCCGGCGGCCGATCATCCTGACGCTCCTGATGTCGACGATCGAGATGCCGAGCAGCTCACGCATCGCGATGAAGTCGGGAACCGTCTTCTGTCCCCACGGATCGAGCTCGAGGAGCACCACGTTCTCCGGGTCCTCATCGGCCACGATGGCGCGGCGGAGGATATCGACGAACTGGCTGCGGGTATGTCCGCCGTTGATGTAGACCAGCTCCGGCGGGAGCGCGTAATGCTCCTGCAGCAGCTCGGCGTAGAAGAGCTGGAATCCCATCAGCGAGGGGAAGCCCTGAAGCTCCACGAGCTTCGGCGTGATGCCCCCATCCGGACTGACGGCCAGCGCGAAATCCACGGTCATGAACGTGGAGCGCTCGGGCTGATTGGCGACGGTGTATTCGGGACGGAGGGTGGCCTCGGAGTGGCGGAGATACTCGGGGGCGTGCGCCTGGAGCGTGAGCTCCACGGCCGCCTCCTCGCACTGGCGCTGAAGGTGCTTCGGCACGAACAGCGGCGTCTCGGCCACGCGGAAGGAGATCTTCGTGCGGCAGCGATCGTCCAGGCGCTCCAGGAAGCGCTCGTAGCGCCGCGGCGTGAAGGTACTGTTGTAGAGCTCGCGGATCTCGGGGATCATGGTCGGGGACGGATTGCTGGGAGCCATTCCGCGGCCGGCCGCGGGGAAGAGCCCGTGTGGAGCTGAGGCCCATGAGGAGCCGTGAAGCCCGTGAGGTGCTATGAAGCCCGTGAGGGCTGAGACAGCCCGTGAGGGCCGAGACAGCCCGTGAGGTGCCGTGAAGCCCGTGAGGAGCTTCCGGGGAGCGCGGGGCACCGGCGTGACAGGCCGCGCGTCGGCAAGCGACAGCTCCGGCCGGACGCGAGGGCCCACGCCGGAGCGCGAGGCCCTCGGCCCGTGGATGCTTACATCAGTCCCTGATAGTAGCCGCCGTCGATCGGAATGGTCGCGCCGGTGATGTAGCTTGCGCGCCCCGAGGCCAGGAACGCGACCACGTCGGCGATCTCCTCCGGGCGGGCCATCCGGTTCAGGGGAATGTTCTCGTGGAAGCTGGCCATGATCTCCTCGTGAGAGATGCCGAGCTCCTTGGCCTCGTCCATCGCCAGATCGTAGATCCGGTTGGTGAGAGTGTAGCCGGGGGCGACGTTGTTGACCAGGATGCCGAACGGCGCCAGCTCGTTCGAGAGGGTCTTGGCCAGGCCGACCACGGCGCTCCGGATGGAGTTGGAGAGCATCAGGTGCTCGATCGGCTGCTTGACGCTGACCGAGACGATGTTGATGATCCTGCCGCTCTGCATGTTGCGCATGTGCGGCACGGCCGAGCGGATCAGGCGGACCACGCTCATCAGCACCATGTCGTAGGCTTCGCGCCAGGCCGCGTCATCCAGCGTGATGAAGGAGCCGCGCTTCGGGCCGCCGCAGTTGGTCACCAGAATGTCCACGCCGCCGAAGGCGATGCGCGTGGCGTCGACGAGCATCTCGATGTCGTCGGATTTGGTGATGTCCGCCTGCACCCATTCGACGCGGCGACCGGTGGACGCCGAGATCTCCTCGGCGGTCTTCATCAGATCTTCCTTGCCACGCGCGCAGATCACGACGTTGGCCCCTTCGCGCGCGAGGCGGAAGGCACAGGCCTTGCCGAGTCCGTGGCTGGCCGCGGTGACGATAGCCGTCTTGTCCCTGAGTTCGAGATCCATACGGTTCAGTTCAATGGAATGAAGAGATCGTTCGGGAAAGATAAGAAGTTCTTGTCGTGCTGTTCAGAGCTCCCTCCGCGGCCCGACGGCGGTCAGGAGATTGGCCAGCATCTTCTGTTCGGCCGGGAGCCCGGTGGCCGCGCGCGCGGCGATCGGCACGCCCACGTACCAGAGTGTTCCGGCGCCGAACGGCTCGACGAGGATCGTCGCCGAGGAGTCGACATGCTGCGTGTTGCCGGCCAGCAGCACCTTCGACTCGGAGTTGCCGAAGGCGAGCTGATGCGCCTCCAGTCCGAGCGAATCCAGGTCGGCGCGTGAGATCGGGTTCGGCCAGCTCAACAGCGGCTCGCGATCGCCGGCCGGATGGAGCTCCACCCTGTAGCTCACCTCGCGCGACGCCACGTCCCCATGGCCGCGCGCGCGCAGCGTCTGCATCGTCCGCGGATCCTGGCGAAGGATGATCAGCGTGCCTCCCTCCTTCGTCCAGCGGAGAAGCTCCGGATACTGACGGAGCACCTCCTCGTCCACCAGCGCCTCCTCGTCGAGGATGATCACCGGCGTCTCCGGAAGCACCATCTCCCGCTTCTCGACGATCGTGACCCGGCTGAACCGGACGCCGAGCGCGCGCAGCGAGGTGGCCAGCGACGTCGGCCCCGGGCGGGTGACGATCACGCTCATCGACGGCGGGTGCGCGATCACGTTCTCCGGCAGCGTGATCTTCCGCGGCACCGGCTTGGCGCCTCCGCAGCCGGCCGTGGCGATCGCGGCCAGCAGCGCCGCGGCAATCGACGCCACGGCAAGCGACGACGCGAGAGGGCGCCCGGCGCGGCGGAACGTCCCGGCCGCGACGGATGTTCTGTCGGAGCGATTGGCCACTGAGTTGCGGGTCATCATCGAGCTGCATCGAAGGGGAGATCGGGACGCCGGCGTTGCGATGCCGGCCCCGGGCGCCACGCGGCGCAGTCCGTCAGTATAGTCAATGTGCAAGAGATGGCATCGGCCGAAGCGGCGGAATGATGCCGGATCGTTCATCGAAGCAATCGATCGAGGTGTCGCGCGATGATATCCCTGAAGAATGTCACGAAGATCTATGGCCGGGAGGAGGCCGACGGCGTGCGCGCGCTGGACGGCGTCTCCCTCGAGATCGGCGCTGGCGAGCTGGTCTCCCTGATCGGCGCCTCCGGCTCCGGCAAGAGCACGCTGCTCAACGTCGTCGGCGGCATCGACATTCCCACCAGGGGATCGGTGCACGTCGACGGACGGGAGGTGACCGCCATCGGCGATCGGGAGCTGACGCTGATGCGCCGCGACACGATCGGCATCATCTTTCAATTCTTCAACCTGATGCCGACGCTCACCGTGCTGGAGAACGTGACGCTGCCGGCGGAGCTTGCCGGGGTCGACCGGGAGGTCAGCCGCCGACGCGCGGTCTCCCTGCTGGAGGCGGTCGGCATGGGGCATCGGGTCGAGCACTCGCCGCACGAGCTTTCCGGCGGCGAGATGCAGCGGACGGCGATCGCCCGCTCGCTGGTCAACTCCCCGCGGATTCTTCTGGCCGACGAGCCGACCGGCAACCTCGATTCCAGGACCGGGGAGGTCGTGCTCGCGCTCCTGTCCGATCTGGCCGCGCGGGAAGGGGTCACGCTCCTGATGGCGACGCACGATCCGACCATCGCCGCGCGCGCCGGCCGGGTGATCGAGATGCGCGACGGCCGCGTCGTGCAGGACCGGCGTCGCGAGTAAGGGTCCGCGCGATCGCTCGCGGGATCGCGCTTCCGCGCTTGTTCCTGACGGCGATCGCGGCGAGCGGAGAGTCGAGCGAGGAACGGGCAGGCGCGCGCGTGGCGCCCCTGCCCGTTGCCTGCGTCATGCTCGCTCAGCGATGGATTTCCTTGCCGTGGTACTTGTCCCACTTGTCGGCGATGTAGTCCGCGTCGTCCGGCGTGCGGGGGCGGACACCGAGGACGATGCCGCCGTGGCGGATCCCCTCTTCGTAATGCTTGGCGCGCTCCTCCGGGATGCCGGCGCCGATGAGTCCGCCGAGCAGGCCACCGGTAAGTCCACCGGCTCCCGCGCCGGCCAGGGCCGCGGCGATCGGTCCGGCGATCACCAGTCCGATGCCCGGCAGGGCGATGGTGCTCACGCCGGCGACGATGGCCGCCAGCACGGCACCGACGGTGCCGCCGATGGCGCTTCCGATGCCTGCTCCCTCGGCCGCCTTGTTGCCGAGCTCGGTCTCCCCATGGGCGAAGTGCTGCGTCCGGGTCTCGTCGGACATCATCACGCTGATGTCGTCGCGGGTGTAGCCGCGGTCGGCGAGCGCCTCGTAGGCGTGCTCGGCGTTGTCCCGATCGGGGAAGAGGGCCGTCATGTACGGACCCGTGGTCGTCGTGTTCGAATACTCCATGCTCACCATCCTCCAGACATTTGTTCTGTACTGAAAACGTCGCACTCATGCTCCTCTGACATCATCGACCCTGTTGGGGGGGAGATGACAACGGCATGGTCGTGGCCGGGCTCCGACAACGCAAGTCCCATGCCGCGAGCCCCGGACGCGGATTTCCATCCGGAAACAGGGGGATTGAGGGTGCGTTGGATGATCGGGCGAGGAGAGATGATCGGGGGGAGAAGGGGAGATCCGGCAAGGAAATGATCGGGTAGGGGCGGCCCTCCGTGGCCGCTCGCCGCGCGGGTGTGCCAGTCCGAGTCGACCAGGTGGAAGGTGCGCGGACAACAGAGCCTGCGCCACATCGCATGGCGTGCATCATGTCGGTATCGGGCTCAGGGAATCCCTACCGGCGCGGGGGCGTACGGATCCGTGTTGACGATGCGCGGGATGTGCGTGGACAACAGTGCGCACGCTGAAGACGTGCGCCTACCACAGTCGCCGACTACGGGCGCCTGCCGACGCGCGGTCAACGACGCGCGGTCAACGACGCGCGGTCAACGACGCGCGGTCAACGACGCGCGGTCAACGACGCGCGGTCAACGACGCGCGGTCAACGACGCGCGGTCAAC
>JBEHWX010000135.1:0-13990 GCA_048498995.1 Bacteroidota bacterium | reverse complement strand
GGTGACGTTCGAGGTGCCGAACTGCGGGGTCACGCTCGGGAACGCGGTACCGGTCACCGAGGCGACCAGCGTGGTTCCGTTGCGATAGACATCGGCGCGAACCGGAACGCTCTGGCGCGAATTGCCACCCATGTTGCGGAAGCGGCCGTTGATCGTGACCGAGGCATCGACGCCATAGGCCGAGGCCGGACGGGTCGGCGTGAACCAGACCGAGTCGGCGGCCACGTCGTTGAGCACCGGCGACAGGCGGTAGGCGATGCGCTGGCCGTCCTGCGACGGGAACTTGTAGTGGAAGTACGGAGCCGAACGGTAGTACACGGCGGTAGCGCCTGCGTAGCTGTAGTAGTAGGCGTACAGCACCGAGTAATACTGGTAGACGTTGAAGTAGTTGATGGTCGGCAGGCGGGTAATCGCCACCGTGTCCGGAAGCTCGGTCGGATCGCACATGATCAGGAACTTCTCGGCGTCGTTGCCCGTCGGGCCAGGAGCCGAGTACTGATACTGCTGACCGAAGTTCTTCAGACCGACGACCGCGCCGTACCCGAAGGTGTACTGCGGGTTGTTGCTCGGCTTGGTGCGGTCGATGGAGTTCGGGCCGTAGTGGTACTCGATCGTGCCGGTGTTCTCGAAGAACTTGGCCTGGAAGTTACCCGGGTTGCCGTACGGATAGTAGGCACCCTGGGCACGCCACTCGACGGTGAAGACGCGGTTCGGCGAGGAGCCGTCGACGCGCCAGTAGATGCCGCCGTTGGCCACGCCCGCGGTCTGCAGGTCCGACCAGTACGGAGCGACCACCTTCTGGTAGTAGCTGTAGTACACGGTCGTACCGTCGTTGCTCATGTCGTAGGAGTAGCCGCCGTAGGTATACAGCGGCTGGGCGAACGAGAGGTAACCGCTCGGGGTCACGCGGAGCGTGTAACCCTGGCTGTAGTTCTGGCCGATGAAGAAGAAGTTGATCGGCAGCGACATCGTGTATTCGCTGCCGACATAGCCATAGTCACTACCGGAAATCAGCGAGGTTCCGGACTGACCGATGATGGACTGGAATCCATCCGGGATACGTGAGGGAATGTACAGGTTCCACGGAAGGTTTACCGCGGCCGGCGAGCTGCCGGTTCCCTGAGCGTATCCCCTTCCAAACGCAACTAGTAACAACGCCCAGCATAGGGCGAGTTTACGGAAGCTCATACGATGCTCCATAAAGTGTGAGGAAAAGGGTTAGGGCACATGTACAAGAACACGGTCGGCGGTCAGTTGTTTCCTGAAAGCTGTAATTATGAGGTGGAATTTTTTCTCTGTTCTTGTAAAAAAGCAGCTTCGGAGAAGGGGTTGGACGGGAACTTTTGCCGGGGCGATGCGTTCTATGGAAGTCTGGTCGGTGAATCAGTCATGGTTAGCCGAGCCACGGAACCGGACAGACCGGCTTTTCAGGCATCGAGCGGGTGATGGTGACGAGGGAGGGGGAGAAATGAGCGAGGCGCTCCGGATATCCCCGCGGGGAGTCACGAAGCGCCTCGAATGGTCGATTTCAGGTGGATTGCGGAGATCAGGCCACTATGACGCGGTGGACCCTGCGTCCGAGAGGCCATGTGACGAAGGCTGCCAAACGTGGCGACGCCGGATGCGACGCCGGGAAACCGGGAGCCGCGCATCGGGGATCCGCGAAGCGGACGTTCCCGGAACGGGAGTCCGCGAGCGGAACACCGTGAGACGGAGCCCCTGGAACGGGTCCGGAAACGGAGCCCGGCCGGTGATTACGGCTCGGGATTGCTGCTGGTCGGGGGAGCGTCGGATGGCCGCTCCAGTTGCTGCGCGCGACGATAGGCCATCGGCGACAGTCCCATCTTCCTGCGGAACAGATCGCTGAACGAGCCGAGACTGGAGTACCCTACCTCGAAGCAGACCTGCGTGATCGGCAGATTCGTCGATGCCAGCAGCGTCGAAGCATACTCCAGACGCAGCTCCGTCACATACTGATGGGGCGTCTTGTGAAATACCTGCTTGAAGAGCCGAAGAAGATAGTGAGGGGAAAGGCAGGCCACCTCGGCCAGCTTCTCCAGATCCAGCTCCTTCGTGAAGTTATCATCGATGTATTCCCGCGTCTTCAGTAGCCGGCGATAGAGCTCGTCCCGTGTGGTGCTCTTGATCGCCGTGAGGCGCTGGGCGCCGAAAGAGTCGCGGGCGTTCCCCTGACCGGACTCCGGCTCGTTTGCTTCGATATCGGCCTCTTTCTTAGCCTTCTCTTCGGCAAGCGGCGTCTGTCCCGTTGTATGGGGATGACTTTTGTAGCGCATAAGTGGGACGATTGCGGACGAGGATACGAACATGGTCCTGGGCGACGTTAGTTTGGGGTAACTGTTTCGACAGACATTAGCGACAACACGGCCAAGGGGAGACGGATGGCGATCCGCTTGGCTCACGGACCGGCTCGCCGAGCTTTCGCTGGTGGAACCATGACTCTCGGAGCTGGGACTCCTCGAGTTGTCCGTAGCTGTCGTTCGACAGCCTTCGAATGCGCGCCTGCTACTCATGTGGGCCCTCATCACGTGTGCATTCAAGAGGCGTCGACGGATCATCGCCAGCGGCAAGACACAGCCGCTTTGGAAAAGTTACACCCGTCTTTTCCCTGATTGCCTTGTTGCCATCGTCGCGGAACAGTGCCGCTCAGAACATGGAATGTGTCGACGACGAATGCGGTGGAATCACTGCATAACTGAAAATATCGACACGGGGGGCACGCCCGCGCGTCCGGGCGTGGCGCTCGCATTGGGAATGGACGTACCTGCCACCCGGCGCGAAAACGCGGCCATAACTTACTAAATGACCGTCTAGATGCAAGAGGTGCCGCCACGGTGCCTCCTCTTTTGCTATTCTCGATAACCAACCCCTCGCGATTTCCTCCCCGATGCCGTAGATTCGATTGCCGGGGGGGATCTCGTGCCGGTGTCCACCCCGCCGCCATTCCGCAATTATCCTCCCGCTTCCGGCGTCATTCCTCCGATGATGAGCAGATTGATCGATAGCTTCGGACGCCCCCATACCTATCTCCGCATATCGGTGACCGACCGCTGCAACCTCCGCTGCGCCTACTGCATGCCGGTCGAGGAGATGGTCTGGAAACGTCGCGAGGAGATCCTCACCTTCGAGGAGATCCTTCGCGTGGCCCGCGTCGCCGTCGGCATGGGGATCGAAAAGATCCGCGTCACCGGCGGCGAGCCGCTCGTCCGTAACGATATCGATCGCCTCCTTGCCGGACTCCGCGCCATCCCCGGGCTCCGGTCGCTCGCGCTGACCACCAACGCCGTCCTCCTGGAGCGGAAGCTCCCGGCCATCCGCTCCTCGGTCGATCAGATCAACATCTCCCTCGACACTTTTCGTCCCGATCGCTTCGAGCAGCTCACCCGACGCGCCTCGCTCGCGGAGGTGCTCCGCGGGATCGACGCCGCGCTCGAGGCCGGCTACCATGGCCTGAAGATCAACGCCGTGGTGATCCGTGGCATGAACGACGACGAGATCCTCGACTTCGTCCGCTTCGTGGAGAACCGGCCCGTCGCCGTCCGCTTCATCGAGTACATGCCGTTCGCCGGCAATGCCTGGAGCGCCGATGCCTGCATGACGATGGCCGAGATGCTCGGCGCGATCGAAGGGGAGTACGAGCTGGAACGGATTCCCGATGGCCCCTCTCCGATCAGCCGCGATTATCACGTGCGCGATCGCCGGAGCGGTCGCCGGCTTCTCGGCACCGTCGGCGTGATCGCCTCGATGTCCCACCCGTTCTGCGACAGCTGTTCCCGTCTGCGACTGACCGCCGAGGGGATGATCATGCCCTGCCTGCATTCCCCGCTCGAGTTCGATCTGCGCGCCCCGCTCCGCTCCGGCGCCTCCGACCAGGAGATCGAACGGCTCTTCCTCGAGGCGCTCGGCGCCAAGCCGAAGGAGCATCCCGAGGCCGATGAGCTCATCGATCAGGCCCGTCGCGTCATGATTCAGATCGGCGGCTGATCGCCGTCGGTCATCGCCATATCCTCACCGCGCTTCCGACATTTCCGAATCGTGAAAAAGAGGCTCGTGATTTGCAGTTCCGCTGATCACGGACGCCCGCCGAGGGGAACCCGCCGTCGCATGGCCGGGCCATTCCCCCCTCGTGTCAGCCGACGCATCCGCCAGCGTGGATTCGCCGTCGCGCATCCGGTGCATCCGATACCATGTGGAGATAACTGTAGAGAACAATCGATACCCGGTGGCACTGCTATGGAAACGTCGCGTCCCCTCTCCGCGCGTCTGAACCGCGGAACGTTGCTGATGACTCACTCGCCTTCGGTCAGGCTCCGCTTCGTGAGCGCGGCCAAGGCGATCCGCGCCGAATCGCTCGCCCTGATCGTCGGCGGGCTGCTGATCGTGATCGGAGGTCTGCTGGTCGAGGAAACAATCATCGCGGTCGTCGGTCTGGCGATCGTCGCCACGGGGCTCGGAGCCTGGTTGCTGCGCGCCTCGTTCATCCTCTGGCGCCGCGCGCGCGTCCCCTCGCTGCTGTTCGTCTCCGGCGACGGGATCGGCGCGATCCTCCCGGACAGCTCCGCGGTCCATCTGCCGTGGGGAAGCGTGCTGGTGCGCACGGTAAACTATGCCCGGATCGCCACGCCGCTCGGCGATCGTCCGGTCGGAGTCCGCGAGGAAGGGCTGCTGCTGATGGAGCGTGGGGGACGGAAGGTCTACATCACGCGGGAGCTTTCCGGATTCGAGGAGCTGATCGCCATTCTGAAAGATTACGGTATCCCGATCGTCGACGGCTCCTTCTTCGGCGACGGGGGAGCATCGCGCCAGTGGCGTGGCGGCCTGGAGCTCAGCCCCGGCGGCTTCAGCAACTGAGCGTCGAGGCGAGAACCCGACGGCGGCCGCCGACATCGATCGGAGCTCGCCAGCCGGGTATCTCCAGCCGGGTATCGCCAGCCGGGGATTGCCGACCAGGTATTGCCGACCGGACATCGGAGATGGGACTATCGAAGGGCCCCGCTCGCCATCGCGGCGAGGGGGCCTTTTGCATGATCGCGAATGTCATCGGCCCGCCGTTGTCCCGTGCCGGGGAGTGTCGTATACTCGCCGGACCCACGCCGTCCGGCGCAGAGCGCGAAGCGCGTCAGCCGGATGCGCACACCGTTCCGGTTCCGGCGAGCACCTTCATATATCGAAGCTTCCCGCCGGCCGGCGTGCATCAATCCGGAGAGATCACATGCATCGACCCGCTACCCCGTTTCTGGCCCTGCTCCTCACGCTTCTGCCGGCGATCGCCACGGCGCAATCGCCGCGGATGATGCTTGTCGAGGAGGCGACCAATGCCAGTTGCGGCCCGTGCGCCGCGCAGAACCCCACCTTCGAACAGTTCCTCTCCTCTCCCGAGAGTGAGCACGACCTTATCCCGATCGTCTTTCACGCGTCCTTCCCCGGCGGCGATGTGATGAACGCAGCCAACGCCGGCATCCACAACGGCCGTCTCAGCTTCTACGGCATCTCCAGCGTGCCGACGGCCGTGGTCAACGGAAAGATCCCGACCAAGATCAACGGCGGATACAACGGCGCCCCGGCCGATATCGCGGCGATCACCGAGACGATGAAGAGCGCGCGGGGCACGATCTCGCCGATCTCCATCCGCGTCAAGGAGCAGCGTAACGGCACCGCCTCGAGCGTCGAGGTCGGCGTCACCAGCATCGAGCCGCTCGACGGAGCAACGCTCCGCGTCTATGCCGTGGAGCGGTATCATCGCTACAACTCCGCGGGGACCAACGGCGAGAAGGACTTCTATTATGTGGCGCGCCAGGCGCTGCCGGGCAACAGCGGCACCAGCATCACGCTCGCCGCCGGCGAGTCGAGGACGGTCTCCCTGAACTACGAGATCGCCTCCGACTGGAATGCTCCGGAGATGTACGTGGTGGCGTTCGTGCAGAAGAACGCAACGAAGGAAGTGCTCCAGGCGGCCACGAATCGCGTGGGGCTGGAGGTGGCCGGAGATCCGGTCGTCGCCGTGCGCACCGGTGCTCCGGCCGCGGTCGACTGGAACGGCTCGGTCCATGCCAGCGACACGGTCGCGCTCGGCGTCACCCTCCAGTCGGCGACGCTGCCGACCGGATGGACGGTGGCGGCGCGCGCCAACGGACAGAGTCTGGCCAAGGTCGGCGACCACATCGATATCCCGGTCGGCACCTCGGGCGACGTGGCCGTCACCATGACGCCCGGGAGCCTGGGCGTCGGACGGGTGACGCTCCGCTTCAGCAGCCCGTTCGGCGGCTCGGTGGACAGAACCTACAAGCTCTACGCGGGGAACGCCGATGCCCTGCTGCTGAAGCACGACGAGGGAAACGTGAGTATCGCGACGCGATATGAACAGGCGCTGGTCGGCGCGCCGGTGGCGACCCTCACCGTCGATCCGGAGGATGAAGGGTATTTCGATCTCGGGAGCTACCGGCTCCTGATCGTCGAGGCGGGGAAGGCGATCCTCGACCGCCCGACCATCGAACGGATTCGGGGCTACATCTACGGCGGCGGGCGGCTGCTGATCGCCGGCGCCGAGATCGCCTGGGGTCTGGCCGATACCGCCGTCGCGGCCGAGGCGCGCGACACCGCGTTCCTCTCCCGGGAGCTGCATGCCGGCTACGCCGCCGATGACGCCGGCGCCGACAGCGTCTTCGGGATCGCAGGCGACCCGATCGGCGATGGGCTCCGTGCCTCGATCGTCAACGGCATCAAGAATCAGGATACGCCGGATCAGTTGACGGCGCTTCCGGGGGCCATTCCCATTCTGCGCTACGGCACCTCGGCCGACGCCGTGGCCGGCATCCGCTACGCGGACGCGAAGCGGCGCCTGGTCTACCTCGGCTTCGGCATCGAGGGCATCGCCGATCTGAACGGACGGAAGGATCTGGTGCAGAAGTCGATCGCGTGGCTGCTCGGCAACGAGATCACCGCCGCCGTGCCGGCCCCACGCTTCACCATGGCCGCGGCGGCCCTCCGCCCGAATCCGACCACGGGACGCTTCCTCGTGCAGCTCCCGGAATCCGCGCGCGACGTGTCGGTGCGGGTCTACGATCCGACCGGACGGATGGTCCGCGAGGAGCGGGGGATGGAGCATCGTGGCGGCGTGGAGATCGACGGAACGTCGCTGCCGAGCGGACTCTACTCGGTTGTGGTCGAGGCCGATGGCGCGGTCTCCGCGTCGACGGTCTCGATCGTCAGGTAAGCGACGGAGCACCGGGCGCGCGTGAACGCGCCGAGGTGTGCATTGTATATCGTGAAGCGAGACGATCGCGAAGCGAGAAGACCGTCCCGCGTTGCGATCATGGACGGGGCGCCGGAAGGCGCCCCGTCGCCGTTTCCGGCCGGATGGAGATGGGCTGGCAAGGCATGGGGAGATGCGCGGAGCGTCAGAAGCTGACGACGGCGGTGATGCCGGTGAGGGTGGGATAGACCATCAGCGAGGAGTGGCTCGCGCCGTCGGCGGCGTCGAGATGGACCACGCCGTAGCCGCAGGCGGTGCCGATCGCGGCGCCGAGGAACACGTCGCTGGCCCAGTGCCGGTCGGTGTAGATACGCGCCGCGCCGGTGAGCGCCGCCAGGGAGTAGAGGCCGATGCTCGCCCAGGTGTTGTCGATCTCCGCGGCGAGCGTGGAGCAGAGGGCGAAGGCGGCGGTCGTGTGCCCGGAGGGGAGGGAGTTGAACTCGTCGTGCGTCGTCGGCCCCTCGTAGCGGAACGCGCCCTCGTTCAGGAACGGACGATGGCGTCCGATCAGGACCTTCGCGACCGTGGTGATCAGCCCGGCGTACATCGCCGACTGCACCACGTGCCGGCCGGCCACCCTGAGGCCGGGAGCATCGCCGAGAAGGCCACCCACGTAGAGGGGAACCGCGACGGCGAGCATCGGATAGGGAGTGCCGAGCGTGTTGGCCCACTTCACGATCGGACGCTGCTCGTCGGTTCCTCCCTTGCCGTACTGCGTCCTGATCCGCTCGTCGAAGACCATCAGGCCGCCGGTCGTGGCAAGGACGCCCACCGTGGTTCCCCAGTCGCGGCCGGTGAAGTGGAGCGGGCGCGCGAACAGCAGCGCGGCGTCGGTGAACACCGCCCGTGTATCGCTCCAGATCGTGTCGAGCGGCGCGGGGGATGTCGATGCGGTGGAGGCGGTCGATGTTGAGCCGGTGCTGTCCCACGCCATCGCCGAAGGTATCGCCGGCGATATCGCCGATGGCGGCGCGGGGGGAATGATCGGCTCCGTCGGCATCGCGGCGCGGAGCGGCGCGATCAGGAACAGGAGCAGCAGCGCCGGGGAGGCGGTGGCGCGGTGACCGCGGATCGGAAGTGTCCTCTTCATCGGCCGAATATCGGAAGAAGTATCGTGGTCGGGAAACGCGCCGGCGTCGGCTCCTCAGTCGTCGACCCGGGTCAGGAGAAAGGCCGCCGCCAGGAGCATGCCGCTCAGGGTCAGGAGGTTGATCACCATCGGCAGCATCGCCGAGCATTGCCCCCGCCATCGCGGCGCGCGTGCCAGCAGTATGGCCGCCAGCAGGATACCGAGCATCGCTCCGGTCGCGATTGCAACCTCTCCGGCCCCGGCGTCGCGGCCGGGGAGGAGCAGCACCAGCAGCACGGTCACGAGCACGATCACCACCACCGCGGCCATGCTCTCCGACGCCGCGTGCACAAGGCCATGCGCGGTGGACCAGAGGGTGGAGAGGAAGTAGATGAATGCCGCGACGCCGAACAGGGCCGGCGTGACGGTGCCCAGATTGGCGACGGTCACGATCGTGGAGGCCACCAGGAAAAGGCTGCTGACGATCGCCAGCAGAAGGAGCGCCGTCTGGCGCGAGCCGATATGGGGCAAGGAGCGGGGCGGCATCGATGATCTGCCCGGATGTGTTCGAATGTCCATGTCGTGGCCGCGCGAGCTCGGGATGCGCGGCCGGCTCTCATTCGTTCAGCGCTCATTCGTCCAGCGCGATGACGCGCATCGCGATCAGCAGAAACGCGCCGATCGTGATCAGGTTGATCGCGAGCGGCAGCAGTCCCCGTCGGAGCCCGGCGCGTGCCGGAATCTTCCCGAGCGCCATCACGACCGGAACGGCCGCCAGCACGCAGAGCGCGATCTCGAGGTGATCGTCGTCGATCGTCTCCGCGCTGACGGCGCGTGCCAATGCGATCACCGCCGCCGTCACCAGGGCCACGAGCGCCAGGGTCGCCGGCCAGCTCGCGCGCGTGGCGACCACGAACGACCAGCAGCAGGAGAGGATGACGAGGCCGAGCGGAACCGCGGTGATCGCCATGCGGACCGGCTCCGGCGGATCGTTGCCGGTGAGCGCCAGAACGAGCAGCATCGCGATCGGTGCAAGGAAGGTGCCGATCGCCATCACGAGCGCCTTGTTCGCTTCGCCGCGCTCCACGGTCATGGCGGCTTCCGAGGATGCTGATCCGGTTGATGGAGATGTCGTCATCGGCCATGCTCCTGATGATGGTGCCGTTGGAAACGTCGCGGCCGGCATCGCCGCTCGCGATCATCGTCATGCATGATCATCGCGGTCGTGGAGATGCCGGCCGAGTATACGCGTCGAGGTCATGCGCGGCAATGGCTGTTGCGCGCTCCTCATCGATCTCTTGTGAGCTCGCTCACTTCTTGTGCTGCCAGCAGTAGCCGGAGGGATCCGACGTCCGCCGGGAGCATTGCTTTCCGGACTTCGTGATCGCCCTGCACTGCACCGTGGCGGCCTCCTCCTTCTTCCCGCCGCTTCCCGTCGATCCCGACGTCGCGGCACTCGGCGTGCTACTCGTCGCCGTGCCGGTCGTGGTGCTCGTGCTCGCTCCGGATGTCCCGGTCGTGGTGCTCCCGGCTTCCGGCGTCGCCTCGGTCGCGCGCGCTTTCCTGGGCGCGGCTCCTTTCGGTGGAGCGGTGCCGAGGTTCGCGGCGAGCACGTAGCCGCGGCGCTCGCCGTGGACCACCTCCAGGAACGTCCCGCTCCGGCCGGTGACCACCACGCTGTCCCCCCGTTGGAGCGTCGCGAGGATCGTGGAGAGATAGGTGGCCGAATCGTACATCGGCGCGCGATCGAAGGTGACGTACATCGTGCGGGGCATCCCCGCGCCGCGCGATGAGGCACGGGGCGACGCACTCGGCGTGCTCTGCGCCCGAACGGCGATCGGCAGCAGCAGAAACAGGAGAAGGGGAAGTGACGCTTTCATGGCGGTGCTCCCGGTATGTCGTGAACGGAACGGCCCGATGCATGCTCCCGCGATGTGGCGATCGCGATCGTCGCCGGCGATGGTGGATGCCGGTGACGCCGGACGTCGGAGGCGACGCGTCGAGCGCCGGTCCGGCGCGGAGCCTGAGGCCGCGAGGAACTTACGTCGGCGGGGGAAGCTCCGCAACCTGGGGCTCCTCGGCCGCGTTCTTTCCGGCGGCTCGTGTTCCGGCCGCGCGGAGCACGCCGCGGAGCGTCACCGTTCCCACCACGATCGCGCCGCCGATCAGCGTGGCGGGTTGAGGATGCTCGCCGTAGAAGATCGCGACCCAGATCGGGTTGAGGATCGGCTCCATCACCGGGATCAGCGCCGCCTCCACCGCCGGCACGTGACGGATGCCGCGCACGAAGAGCGCGTAGCCCGCGGCCAGCTGGAGCGTGCCGAGCAGCAGAAGGTAGAGGATGTCGCTCGTGCCGGGCATCGGCCCGACCAGAAGGAAGGGTAGGCCGATGATCGCCGCGGCCACGTTCCCCAGCAGCACCATCCCGATCGCGTCGGCGTTCCGCTCCTTCCGGAGCACGATCACGTTCAGCGCGAAGAAGACACCGCTGGCCACGGCGAGCAGGTCGCCGAAGAAGCCGCCCCCCTGAAGCTCGCCGCTCATCATGTAGGTCATGCCGGCGAGCACCGCCGCGATCGCGGCCCAGTCGTGCCAGGTGGTACGCTCGCCGAGCAACCGGGTGCTCAGCAGCGCCACCCAGACCGGCGCGGTATACTGGAGGAGAATGGCGTTGGCGGCCGTGGTGTGCTTGGTCGCCACCACGAAGCAGATCACCGTGGCGGCATAGGCCACGGCGCCGAAGAGATGGCGCGGTGTCAGCCATCGGAGCAGCTGCACGCTCGATCGTCCCATCAGCGCCGCTATCGCGATGGCCGCGATGGCGCTGCGCGCGCCGGCCACCGCCATCGGACTCAGATCGACCAGCTTGATCCAGAGGCCAGCGAAGCTCCAGCAGATCGCGGCCGCGACGAGAAACGTCGCCCCCTTCAGATGTTCTGACACGCCGTGCGGAATCGTTGATGGAAGATGTCGACGAAGGCCGGAACGATGCTCGCCGAGCCGTGGCTCACGGAGCTTCCGGAAGATGCGCGGTGATCTCGGTCACCGGCGGCGAGAAGCGCTCGCCGAAGAACTCGAAGGCGATCGAGTCGCCGATCACGTCGACCACGTTCGAGTTGACGATCGTCTCCTGATAGGTGCGGTAGCAGGCCAGCGCCCGCTTGAGCGCCCCCACATCCTCGGCCGATCCGGTCACCACGCAGTCGATCTCCTCCGGCTTCGATCCGCGGAGGTTGTGCGTGGAGGTCGACAGGCGGGGATTCGATTCGTCCACCGTATAGAGCGCAAGGCGCCGAAGGTAGGTGGCGCCGTTGTCCCGCATCTCCAGATAGAGTCGCTTGACCACCGCGTGCGTTACCAGATGATCGTAGAATCCGCTGATGCCGTACACGGCGTAGCTCACCAGCACGTCCGGCCTGATCCGCTCGATCTCCGCGGCGATCGTCCGCTCGATCTCCCGCGGGTCCATCATTCTGAGCCCGCTGTCCGGCAGGTCAAGCACGGTCATGCCGTTCAGATCGAGCTCCCGCTCCACGTCCAGCATCTCGCGGTAGCGGACTTCCCCCATCTCCTCGACCGACAGGCCGAGACGATGGCGCTGCTTGGTGGCTCCCCCCCGGGTGAGCGTGAGGAGGAACACCTCATGTCCGGCGCGTCGCTGCTGGGCGATCGCCAGCGCCGGCCCGAACGACTCGTCGTCCGGGTGGGGAAACACGTAGAGAATTCTCATGGTCAGTAGCGTTGGCGCGGCCATGCCGCGGCGGATGATGTTCTCGGGGATGATCCGCGCGGATCATTCCTGTTCGATCGGGGCGATGCAGGAAGGGGAATCGTTGGCGGGACTGTTGACGATGGTCCCCACTTCGTAGGCGCTCATCAGATCGGCGGGATAGGGATCCAGGGCGGCCAGGAGCTCCTTCTGGCGCGCGCGTGGATCGAGCCAGACCACCAGATCCTCGGTGTTGAGAATGGCCGGCATCCGGTCGTGGATATCCTTCATCAGCGCGTTCGGCGCGGTCGTGATGATCGCGCAGGTCGCCCGGTCCGAGCCGTCCGGCGTCCGCGCCCAGCTCCAGAGTCCGGCCATTGAGAAGACGCCGCGATCCTTCATCATGATGCGGAACGGGTGCTTCTCCTTGCCCAGCTTCTTCCATTCGTAGAAGCCGTCGGCGAGGATGGCGCAGCGGGAGCTCCGGAAGGCGCCGCGAAAGTACGGCTTCTCCACGATCGATTCGACCCTCGCGTTGATCACCGGGCGGGGCTTCGTCTCCGGCTTGGCCCAGGAGGGGATGTAGCCCCACTCCATCACCTCGAGCCGGGGACGCGGATCGGCCACCACGGCGAGCACCGGCTGGCTCGGCGCGATGTTGAAGCGATGCGGCGTCTCCAGCCCCGCCGGGGGCTCGATGCCGAGCAGCTCGAGAAATTCGGTCACGTCACTGGTCAGCGTATATCGTCCGCACATGGTCCGTCAGGATGTTGAAGTTCGTGTTCGTCCACCGCGTCCGGAGGATTTTCGTCCGGAGGATTTTCGTTCGGAGGGTTTTCGTTCGGAGGATCCGGTTCCGGCGACCTTGGGCGTCCGCGCTCCGGCGGCCGGAGCGCTCCGGGTCTCCTTCCGCCGCCCCGGCCGCGTCTCCTCCCCAAGCTTCTCCGAAGACTTCTCCGACGTCGTTGCCGACGTCTTCTTCCGGGGCTTTTCCGAGCCGGCGCGGTTCTCCTGGTACCAGTCGCAGATGTCGGTCATCGGGCAGCGTCCGCAACGGGGGCTTCCCCAGATGCAGATCTGCTGGCCGTGCCGCAGCATGTCGATATGGAAGTTGAAGAGCACGTGCGCATCCTTCGGCAGCAGCGGAGGGAGCAGCTCGTGCGCCGCGCTCGGCGTAACCCGCTCCCCGATCAGCCCGATGCGCTGGCTTACCCGGTGAACGTGCGTGTCCACCGGAAGGATCGGCTTCGAGAAGCAGAACAGAAGCACCAGCGACGCGGTCTTCACGCCGACGCCGGGGAGGGAGACCAGCCAGGCCATCGCCTCCTCGGTGGGCATGTCGGCCAGAAAGTCGATCGAGGGCTCGCCCCGCTCCTCGATGATCCGCGCCAGCGTCCGCTTGATGTTCGGCGCCTTGACCTCCGCGAAATTAGCGGTCGCGATGGTTTCGACCAGCTCGTCGACATCGGCGTCGCGGATCGCCTCCCAGCTCCCGAAGTGCTCCCACATCCGCTCGAAGGCGATCGCCTCGTTCTGTTGCGTGGTTCTATGGGAGAGCATCGTGGAGATCAGCTCGTGCATCGGCTTGCGCCGGGGCACCAGCGGATGCTCGCCGTAGCTCTTCAGAAGTCTGTGATAGACCTCCATCGCCTTCTTCCTGAGCGCCTCGCTGACCGCGTCGTCGCCCCCGGTTCCCTTCTTCCTCATCGCCGCCTCCACGTCGGATCTTCTCTCGCTTCCTTCCTCTCACGGCCCCCTTCGGCGCGCCGTTCTACGATCGGATAGCCATTGCATCGATAGCCACCGCGTGGCTTGCCACCGTCGGATGTCAAGGCTGGATAGCCACCAATCCCAGGCCAGGAGCGCCCGCCGGCGCCGCTTCGGCGCGGACGCGAGGCGATCATCGGATGGTGGCCACATGAAAAGCGCCCTTCCGAATGGC
>JBEHWX010000134.1:0-14045 GCA_048498995.1 Bacteroidota bacterium | reverse complement strand
TTCCTCCCCCCCCACCCCCCCACCCCCCTCTTCCCCCCCCCCCCCCCCCCCCGCCGCATGCTCTGCGCGATGCTCCTGGCCGTCTCCGGCACGGCCATGGCGCAGCGGCTCCCGCAGTCCTATATCGTCAGGCTCCGCCCCGGCTTCACGGCCAAGGATGTCCGCGGCCTGACCGACGCGCTCCGCGCGCGCCTGAGCAGCAGCGCCACCATCCGTCCGGTATTTTCCTCCACGGCTTCCGGAGCCGGCGCGCTGATGAGCGCCAACCGCCTCGACCGCTACATGGTGCTCGACGTTCCCTCCGGCGCCTCCGCCGATGCCGCCGGCGTGCTCGGCCGATCCGATCTAATCGAGGAGATCTTCCCGAACCATCGCTACCACGTCGACGCCCGATTCAACGATTCGCTTCTCGGAGAGCAATGGGCGCTCGGCAAGGTGGAGGCCGAGGGGGCGTGGAAGAGCACCATCGGCGACAGCTCCATGATCGTCGGCATCGTCGATACCGGCATCGACTTCACGCATCCGGATCTCGAGCACGCCCTGGCGATCAACGCCGCCGAGGATATCAACCACAACGGCCGCTTCGATCCCTGGCCCGTCGGCGAGGTGCGCGACGGCGTCCGTGGCGATATCGACTTCGTCGATCAGGATGGCAACGGACTGGCCGACGACGTGATCGGCTACGACTTCGTCGACCAGGTGGTGCCGAACGTCGGCGACTGGTCCGGACGCGATCCGATCCCGGAGGACGAGTTCGGACACGGGACCAACGTGGCCGGCATCATTGCGGCCACCCCGGACAACCGGATCGGCATCGTCGGGCTTGCGCCGGGTGTGCGCCTCCTTTCCCTCCGCGCCTTCGACGCCAGCGGCAACGGCGAGGACGACGACATCTCCGCGGCGATCGTCTACGCGGCCGATCGCGGCGCGCGCGTGATCAACATGAGCTTCGGCGACCTCTTCTACTCGCCGCTGATGCGGGACGCGATCGCCTACGCCCACGGCAAGGGAGTGGTGATGGCCGCCTCCAGCGGCAACAACGGCGCGCCGGATGTCCATTTCCCGTCGAGCTATCCGGAGGTGATCGCCGTCGGCGCCACCGACGAGGCCGACCGCAGAACCACCTTCTCCTCCTACGGTCCGCAGCTCTCGCTCGTGGCCCCCGGCTCGTCGATACTCACGACCGGCCTCGACGGCGACTACGTGACCTTCGGCGGCACCTCCGCGTCGGCTCCCCACGTGTCGGCGGCGGCGGCGCTGCTCCTGTCGCTCCATCCGACCTGGACACCGGAGGAAGTGCGCACCACGCTCGAGCTGGCCGCCGACGACCTCGGCGCGCGCGGGTGGGACATCTTCTTCGGCTCCGGACGCCTGAACGTTCGCCGCGCGCTGGAGAGCCGTGGCCCGGCGTCGATCGCGATCGCCTCCCCGCAGATCGACGAGGGATATTCCCGCGACACGACCGTCGTGGTGCGGGGCTCGGCCGCGTCGGTCTTTCTCGAATCGTGGTCGCTCGATCTCGGCGCCGGCGAGGATCCTTCCTCCTGGACGCCGCTCGGCGAGGCGCATCGCGAGGGACGCCTGCTCGATTCGCTCGGGAGCTTCTCGACGCGTGATCTTGCCGACGGCGTCTACATGCTCCGGCTCCGGCTGCGGGAGACGAACGGTCGCGAGGCGGAGCGGCGGGTCAGGCTCTTCGTGGACCGCACGCCGCCGAAGCTGAGCCCGGCCGGCTCGCTCGCGGTGCGCAACGTCTGGCGCTTCGACGAGCACGCCCTGGCGATCACCCTCAGGACCGACGATCTGACGCGCGCTGTCCTCTGGCTCCGGCGCGCCGACCGTCCCTCGGAGTCGTTCCGTCCGCTCGAGCTGGAGACGGAGCGGACCGGGCTCACGCATGGCCATTTTCTCCTGGTCACCGGCGGGGAGATGGAGGGTGATGTGCCGTATCAGGGATATATCAGGCTCACGAACGTTGCCGGCGA
Source organism: Bacteroidota bacterium (assembly GCA_048498995.1). Classification (GTDB taxonomy): domain Bacteria; phylum Bacteroidota; class Ignavibacteria; order OLB7; family OLB7; genus JBEHWX01. Next base: position 12,060 of record JBEHWX010000134.1, on the reverse strand, counting down.
TACCACGCTGGTGGGAAGCCCCGGCGCCCCGATCGAGCTGAACCGGGAGCGCGCCGGATTCCCGATCAACACCTTCGAGGAGAAAAGCTACTCGCTGCCGATCGGCTTCACCGACGGCCACGTGGCCCCGATCTTCGGCGACAAGGATCTGAGCATCGCGCTCAACCGTTTCAAGAACGGGAGCTTCGATCGGCTCTTCCTCTACTCCTTCAACGGGAAGGAGTTCGTGGCGCGCGACTCCGCGGGAACCTGGGTGCCACGCGGCTTCGGCGACGTGGACGGCAACGGACGGCGCGAGCTGCTCGGGCAGCTCCGCGGATCGTCGATCCTCTTCGAGCAGACCTCCCGGACGGCGAGCCCGATCACCTCGGTGAAGTTCGTCGACTCGACCTCCGGCGATTTCTACGCGAGCGGCTTCTACGACTTCGACAAGGACGGACGCGACGAGGTGATAGCCCGCACCGAGCCGCGCGCCGGCGTCGACGGCTATTACTTCGTGGCCGGGTGGGACGGCTCCACGCTCCGCCAGCTCGCGCGGCTCCCGAACCCGACGCCCCCCGCCTCCGACGAGGCGCAGAACCAGCTCGGCTCCTCCGAGTCCGCCGTCGGCGATTTCGATGGCGACGGCAATCCGGAGATTCTCTACGGGGACAACGACGCCGACTTCATCGTCTACGAGCGCCAGCCCGATGGGACGTTCACCTTCCGCTGGAGCGATCTGAATGAGGGGGAGGAGGGGAGCCGGATGGTTGCCGCGGGAGATCTCGACGGGGATGGGCGTGACGAGGTGATCGTGGGGTATCACTCGCGCTCGCTGATGAACGCCGACAACGAATACGACGCGCCGCTCTGGACCATCAAGGTCTTCGAGCTCGACGCCGCCGGCACGGCCACGCTTCTCTGGAGCACCGAGGTCGCCTATCTGCGCGCCACCGACATCTTCCGCGCCGGCCTCTCGGCCGGCGATCTCGACGGCGTTCCCGGCGCCGAGCTGGCGATCTCCGTCTTCCCGAATCTCTACGTGCTCCGCTGGGATCCGGTCGCGCGGACCATGGTCCCGCTCTGGTGGCATGGCGGCTCGATCAGCAACCGCCCGATCATCGCGGACTTCGACCGGGACGGCCGGGCCGAGGTCGGCACCGGCGACGGCCAGCGGATCCGATTCTTCCAGATCGATTCCGCCGCGGCTCCGCTGGCGCCGGGGGGCGTCCACGCCTGGGCCACCTCCGATACGAGCGCGCACGTGGAGTGGGGCCCCGTTGCCGGCGCCACCGGCTACACTCTCTTCCGCGGGGTGCGTGTGCCGGACAGCCCGAACGTCGACTTTCTGCCGGTGCTCCAGACCGCTTCCCTTTCCGCCGAGGACACCGGCCTCGAGACCGAGGAGGGGCATCTGACGGCCGGCGTCGAGTACGTCTATTTCGTGAGCGCCACCGATCCGACCCGGCCGCGTCAGGAGAGCGGGCCCTCGGAGTTCGTCTCGGTCGTGCCGCACGCTCCGGCGCGCGCCCTGGCCGCCTCCCCGCGCCCTCCACGCGCCATCAGGATCGACTTCGACACGGAGCTTGCCGAGGATCTCTACCGTTCTGGCGCCGTCGCGGTCAGCCGTGCTCCGGGAGGGGAGCCGGTGGAAGTCTCCTCGATCACCTCGGAGGGACGGACGGCGCTACTGATCAATCTCGCGGCGGAGCATCCGGGGGATTCGCTCCAGGTGCGCGCCACCTGGCTGCTGCGCGACCTGCTCGGAACGCCGGCCGACACCACGACCGCTCTCGGCGTCCGGATGCCCGCCGCCGAGCAGCCGGGGGATCGGTTCATCGCCACGCGCGCCTCCTACGGGGGGGGCGACACGATCGTGATCGACTTCAACCGCGATCTCGATCCGGCGACCGCGCTCGACGCGGCCAACTACACGCTCGAGCCCGCCGGCGCCATAGGCCAGGTGAGCCTGGCGCCGGGGCGGAGCGATCGCGTGCTCCTGATCGTTGCCGACGATTACCCGCTCGGGCCGTACGGCAACGACTATACGATCACGATCCGGAATGTCCGCTCGGGCGTCGCGCAGCCGTTGAACGACGGGGCCGGGAGCGTGGTCGGATTCACGCTCGCCTCGGGGGATCTCGGAAGCGTCTTCGTCTATCCGCATCCCTTCTCCCTCTCACGCGATCAGCGGGTCACCTTCGCCGGGCTCACGCGGCGGGCGAAGATCACGATCTACACGCGCTCCGGCGTCGAGGTTGGGGTGATCGATGCGCGCGAGGGGAACGGCGGCGCCTCCTGGGATGGGCGTGACCAGAGCGGCGCGACACTGCCGACCGGCATCTATCTCTACGAGGTTACCGGAACGAACGACGCCGGGGAGCCGATCAGCTCGGGACTGAGGAAGCTGGCGATCGTGCCGTGAGAATGGAATCGGGGGAGATGGCGGCGCGGCGGGAACGGCGCGGCCGGAGCCGCGCGCCGGAGCCGCGCGGAGCATTACCAGAGGAAGGGGATGAAGCGCTTGGTCCGCGCGGAGTAGGCCTCGTAGTCGTCGATCCGGCCACGGAGCCGATGCTCCTCGTAGCGCGACTTCGCGTAGAAGAAGATGATCAGCGCGGCGGCCAGGATCGCCGCGTCGAGGGCGGTGAAGACCATGGTGATGCCGATGATGATCAGGATGATGCCGCCGTAGATCGGATGGCGGACGCGGGAGTAGATCCGCGTGGTCACGAAGTCGAAGAACGCCCCCGGCTCCGGGCTCACCTGAAGGCCGCCGCGGAGCTCGTAGAGACCGAGCAGGGCAAGGATGATCCCCGCCAGCGCGATCCCGTAGCCGAACGATTCGAACGTGTAGCGGATCGGATTCGACGGAGCGTACCGTCGGCCGAGCACCATCAGCGCGAACCACGTCGCAAGCAGCGCGAACTGCGCGGCCACCCACAGGTATCCCCGGATTCTCGGACTCAGGTACATGGTGTCACTCGTGAGGCTGTGTCGGGGACCAGCGGGGGAGGAACGGAGCCTGCCAGGCCCCATCGTGCGGTCTTCCATGCCAGGCGACCGCAACAGCCATGCCGAATCTCCACGACCCCGCTATCCACGCCGGATCTCCCCGCGAGCTACCTCACTCCTGCAGCCAGAGCGTGGCGTAGGAGAGCTTGTTGGTCGACTGGGGATCCTTCGGGCCGATCACCAGCAGATAGTAGCGGCCGGCGGTCACCTCCACGCCGTCGATGCGCGCCAGCTCCGCGCCGTTGTCGGCGCCGGTGACGCGGAAGGAATATTTCCGCTCGTCGAGCTCCTGGCTCTGCGAGGGAAGGCCGAACGTGGTGATCGCGCGCGGCGTCGACAGGATGGTGTCGATGTGGACGTGGAGCTCGCCGCTTCCCTTGACGGCGTTCAGGAACCTGACCGACGCCCGCCCGGCGGTGATCGGCACCGTCGGACCCGGAATGGCAATCACCGCCCGGTCGCCGCCGGTGCCGGTGGCGCCGACGGTGTAGTTGCCGAGCGTGAGATCGGCCGTCGCGTTGCCGGCGTTGGAGCTGATCGTGGTCATCGCCTGCGGCAGCGCGGTGGAGAGGACGTAGCTATAGGCCAGATCCGGGATCCGGAGCGAGCCGATCGTGAACTGCGCCGCCGCGTCCGGCATCATGTTGAAGAAGAGAACGGTCGATGCCGGCTGCGCCAGCGGCTGCAGCGCGGATCCCGGCTGATCGTCGCGCAGGAGCATCAGCGTCGGCGAGCCTCCCTGATCGACGATGAAGAGAGTATAGTAGCCGTTGGTCAACGACTGCACGCCGCTCAGCACGGAGCTCAGGCCGCCCTCGGCCCGGACGATCACCGGGAACGTCCCCTCGCCGAAGGCGACGTAGGATGTTGTGTCGCCGGTATTCATCACCTGGAAGGGTCGGCCGCCGCGTCCCCACGCGCCGGGCGCGCCGGCGCCGAGCGAGACGGTGACGTTCGTGCCCCGGTTGGAGACATCGACCACGCGGATGCGGACGCTGTCGGCCGCGCCGTTGTTCCGGCTCAGCCGTATCGCTCCGGTCTGCGTTCCCTTGTTGTAGACCACCACCAGCACCTGGCTGCGGACCGAGAAGCTGATCGGCACCTGGAACGTGCCGGAGCCGGTGACGATCGCCAGGGAATCCCCCTTGGGATCGACGCAGGCCTGGATCGTGGTGGCCGGCGAGATCCGGAGCGACGGAAGATCGGTCGCGATCTTCTGGTCGGCGCCGAGCGTGGCCGAGACCGACGAGCCGTCGCCGACGGCGTTGAGCACCTCGACCGTCGCGGTGTTCTCCGTCTCCGGCGGCGCCACCGGGAGCGGCCCTCCCGGCGTGATGGCCGTGGCGTCGAGCCGGTCGAGCACAGGACGTCCGTTCTCGATGTGCGCGATCAGGTAGACCACGCCGCCGTGCGCCACCTCGATATGCGTCGAGGCGGCCAGCAGCGAATCGCGGCTGGTGAAGAGATAGAGGGAAAGCTCCGTGGGACCGACCTCGGCCGAGCTGATGGCGCCGTAGGGGACCTGCCGTATCAGCGTGTCGCCGCTCTGGCAGCCGATCTTGAGGATGAGGGAGGTCGAATCATCGGTGGCGTTCAGCAGCACCACCCGCCCGACGTTCCGCGCGGCGAGATCCTGCGTCTCGACCTTGCCGGTCTGCAGCGGCACCACGAGCGGGCGGGTCGGCCCGTTCAGGAGAACGTACGTGATCTGCGCTCCGGCGGTGAGCGACTGCCCCTCGGTGGTGTCGACGGTCGCGCCGTGACGGATCATCAGCGGTACCCGGTCGACGAACAGGAAGTTGCGGAACTCCGAGACCTGCCTGGTCGCCAGCCCGGCGGCGATCGACCGTCCGGCGACGGTGACATCCACCGACTCGCTCGGCAGCAGGTTCACCACGCGGACCCGCGCGCTGTCCGGCAGCGGGGGATTCAGCAGGAAGGGATTCTCCTCGCTGTCGCAGCCGACGGCGACGATCACGAGAAGGGCCAGGAACAGGAGGTGAAGTAGACGGGTCATCGGTTGCTGTTGTCTCTTGGCGGGCGCAGCGGGTGCTCCCGGGCTCGTGCCGAGCCTCGGATGGTCCGCCTCGGATGGTTCGCGCCGGAGTGCCGGCTCTCCGCGAGGAGGCAGGTCCGGAAGGAGATGCCGCATCGAGGCGGGGCCGCCGGGCGGATACGGGGTAATCTACGCTCTTCTGTGCATTCGGGCGCCGAACATTCCGTCGGTGCCATGCCGATGCGGGAAGGTTGCCAGGAAGCCGTCGCCGTCGACGACCGAGGAGGGGAGCACCTCATCGGCCGGCGCCAGGGCGAACTCCGGATGATCCCGGAGGAACCCGGCCACCACATCCTGATTCTCCGCCCGCTCGATCGTGCAGGTGGAGTAGATCAGGTGCCCCCCCTCCCGGACAAGCGCCGCGGCGTGGTCGAGGATCTCGCGCTGGAGCGTGGCCAGCGCCGGGATATCCTCCGGCTTCCGCTTCCACTTGATCTCCGGCTTCTTGCCGAGAACGCCGAGCCCGGAGCAGGGGGCGTCCACGAAGACCACGTCCGCCGGGGGGAGCTCGATGCTTCGAGCGTCGCCGGCCATGGCGCGGATCATCCCGCCGAAGCCGAGCCGCTCGGCGGCCTGGGCGATCAGCCTGACCTTCGCCTCGTACTTGTCGACGGCGATGATCTCCCCCTCGCCGCGCATCAGCTCGGCCATCGCGGTACTTTTGCCGCCCGGGGCGGCGCAGAGGTCGATCACGCGCATCCCGGGCCGTGCATCGGTCAGATAGGCGGCCAGCGCCGCCCCCTCGTCCTGCACGGTGAACCGCCCCTCGACGAAGCCGGGGAGCGAGCCGATGGCGCCGAGATGCTCGGCGTGCAGGATCGTGGCCAGATGATCGGATCTCCGGACGGCCGCGCCCCGCTCCTCGAGCTCGGCGGCCACCGCGTCCGGCGTTCCCCGGAGCGGGTTGACGCGGAGGGTGATATGGGGGCGCCGGTTGTCGGCCTCCACCAGCGCGGCGGTCTCCTCGAGTCCGAGCTGTCCGATCCACCGCTCCACCAGCCAGAGCGGGTGCGATCCGGTGACGGCCAGCGCGCGCGCCGGGTCATCCTCGATCGAGGGGAAGGCTATCGCGTCGATCTTCCGGAGGATGTTCCGGAGGACGCCGTTGACGACCTTGGCGGCGCGCTCCCCCTTCAGGCGCTTGACGATCTCGACCGACTCGTTGACGGCGGCCGCGTGCGGGATCCGGTCGAGGAAGAGGATCTGGTAGAGCGCCACGCGCAGGGCGTTTCTGACGATCGGCAGGCACTTCTGGAACTCGCCGTGATAGAAGCCGGACAGGATCCAGTCGAGCCGGCCGAGCCATCGGAGCACGCCGGTGGCGATCTCGGTCAGCAGGCGCTTATCCTGCTCGGAGAGCTCGCCGCCGGCCAGCTCGCTGTTCAGGAGCTTGTCCAGGTAGGCGTCGCTCTGGTCGATTCTGGTCAGAATCTTTACCGCGGCGCCTCTCGGGCCGTGGTAGAACGATTCGGTCTCTGGGGCTGAGAAGGTTCTTTTTGTCACCAAAACCTCTACTGTAACACTTCTCCGGAGTCGGGGTCTGTACCTGAGACGAGCGAGGAGGAGGCGCCTGGCGCCCTGGGAACGGTTCCTCGGGGCTGCGTCGATTCGCACGTGAGAAATCGTGTATATTCTTCATGAACAAATCCTGGCTCATCCCCGGCGGCGCAGAGATTGTGCCACAACGCATCCTCCCGGACCGAACCGGGACCCGGAATGGGCCGACGATTCATCTTCCATCTCACGTATGCGAGCTCCCGTGACATTACTACGATCGCTGCTGGCTGTCAATGTCGGAATCCTGGCGCTGCTGGCGGCGCATACAGCTTTCGGGCAGCAGAAGGGGCGCGACAATCCCCTTGAATATCGCTTCGAATATGACTTTGATTTTCGTCTCGGAGGGGATGTCGGTTTCGGTCCGACCTGGCAGTCCGGTCAGTACTTCGCCGGCTGCGGTCAGTTCACCGTCGGCGCCGGGCTCAACCCGCTGATCGCTCTGTCGGTCGATCGCCCGCTGACCAAAAACCTCTTCATCGAAGGTATGATCGGCTACCAGGGACGGTCGATCACCAGTACCTACAATTCCAAGGACACGGTCGCCCTGATGACCTCGACGAGCGGTATCCGCTATGTCGACGTCGACTTCGAGAACAAGGGGACCGGGAGCTTCTCCTACGTCTTCTTCCTCCCGTCGATCAAGTACTACATCTTCAAGGGGCTCTTCGTCGGTCTGGGCGCCAACGCCGGACTGCTGCTGTCGAAGTCGACGCAGTATACGAAGACCATCCTCTCGAAGTCCGTCGAAATTCCGGAAGTCGGCCTTGCCGAGGTCTCGTACGCCGAGCAGGAATCCTCCGATCCCTACTCCCGCGTGTTCCCGGCCGAGACCCGTGACGACGCTTCCGGACTTGCGCTCGACGGCGTTGCCTACATCGGCGCCGAGTTCAATCTCTCAGGAAAATGGAGGCTCCTGCCTCGCGTACTCTACACCCTTCCGTTGACCGAAGTCCTCCCCAGCCCGGAAAACCTCAAGCTCAGCACGCTCCAGATCATGGTCGGCGTCCGCTACGAGCTGAAGTGATCCGGCCTCGGGCGGGTCGGCCCACGGTGTACTATCTGCCAGGTTCGTTCGATCTATGAGATCTTTCTACAAGCGTCTTACCGACCTTGCCCGAATCTCCAACCGCCTTTCGACTGGTCGCGAACGGCTCTCCGGCGCCTGCCGGGTCGGCTTCGGCGTGCTTGCGCTCGTTCTCCTCGGGCACGCGCCATCCTTCGCCCAGGTATCCATCGGCAACGAGTTCATCACGCTCAGCGTCGAGAACTCCCCGGAATCCGGCCGTATCTGGATCGCCGGCAAGCCGAATCAGAACCCTGCCACGGACTTCCTCTATCAGGGACTGAAAACTTCCTTCCTCGTCTTCCGCGTCACCCGCAACGGACAGAGCAACTACGTCACGAACGTCCCGACCGACTTCCTCTTCCGCCCCTACGCCCCGGGGCAGCCGCAGCCGATCGAGTACAAGAAGTACGATAGCCTCTACAGCTCGACCGACACGATCGCCGTCGGCTACAAGAATATTTACGGCTTCAACGTGACCATGCGCTACATCCTGGAGCGCCCGACCTCGGTCTACGACAGCGGGTCGGATATCCTGATGGAGTGCGACTTCAAGCCGGTGCCGTTCGCGCCGGCCGGCGAGTTCGGTCTGTACATGATGCTCGACTGCTTCAACCGTGACGCCCAGGGGGCCGGCGGCAGCGGAGATCAATCGTCGGTGATCACCACCGACGGATATTTCCCCTCGGACAACTTCGGGAAGAAGTGGACCGAGCCGTTCGACGTGATCCCGGATTACTATCACGTCGGCAACTTCCGCTACAGCAGCCCGCTCAACACGATCTTCCCGATCCATCGGCTGAAAGGATATTCGCACGGCGGCGCTCCGCTGACCTCGCCGGACATCTTCGCCATCGGCAACTGGCACGCGCTCCGCTCGATCGGCTGGGATCCGCCCGCCGATATCGGCTCGCAGCAGGTCAAGGACGTGGCCACCGTGCTCCGCTGGAGCTCGATGAACAGCGCCGGCGTGATCCGCACCGCCTTCGGCCTGAACGACGAAGGGGGGAACAGCAACTTCATCTGCCGCGACGAGAACATCTTCGTCGACATGCGCGCCGTGCGCGTGGTGAAGCAGGCGGTGAAGAACGGGCCGTACACGCCCTCGCAGGTCGACGTGGAGATGTGGGTGACCAATCTGAGCGATCGGAACACGATCAACCCGTACATGCGCCTGGTCGATCCGATCCGCTCGCTGCCGAGCCTGACCAACCGCCTGACGCTGGATCCGTCCACCCCGGCGGTGCTGCCGCTCCAGTTGGGGCCGAAGGTGACCAAGAAGATCACCTGGCGGCTGAACATCAACCCGAACTCCAAGGATACCCTCGCGCAGATCCGGGTGATGTACAAGCCGGAAGGGCAGCTCGAGCGGGAGATCGGCTTCGGCTGCGTGATGCCGATCACGATCAACGGCGTGTTCGATACGCCGCCGCCGCCGCCGCAGGACACGATGCCGCCGGTGATTCAGTTCACCGGGCCGGCCCCGAGCCGTGTCAGCGCCACGCAGTGGAACTACTCGATCTTCGATCAGCATCCCGGCTACAACTACGACTCCGGCCTCGATCGCGTCGAGATCGGGCAGAACGACGGCAACAACTTCACGCTGAAGACCACGCCGTCGGCCTTCAAGCAGTGCGACCGGAACGTGATCATCGGCGCCACCGCCGAGGTGATCGACGCCAGCAAGCCGGCCAGGATCCTCTTCTACGCCTACGACTGCAAGGGGCACCGCACGGCCGACTCCGCCTTCTATACGCCGGTGGTCGATCCGTTCCCGCCGGAAGTGATCGGCATCGACAGCCTCGAGCGGAACGGTCCGCCGTGCAACACCAAGGTCTTCATCGTCACCGCGCTCGACAGCGCGCACGACGAGCCGTTCCGCAAGGACTTCGGCTTCGGCTCGGTGGTGTACGACGCGCCGCCGGTCAACTTCTCCGCGCTGGAGCTCAACCCGTTCGGCGCCACGCCGACGATCTTCCCGTACGACCGCCGCGCGCAGTTCCGCCTCCGCGTGATCGACTCGATGCTGGATGCCAGCGCCAAGGTCCGGATGACCGACTTCGCCGGCAACACGCAGACGATCGATTTCAACTACTGCACGCAGCCCGACACGCAGGCGCCGATCGCGGTGGTAACGCCGCTTACCACCTCGGTCAGCTACGATCGCGAGTGGACCGTCGACATCAGCGACAAGCGCGCCTGGGATCGTGGCCTGCTCGACGTGGTGGCGCTCACCTCCGATCCGAACTTCGTCTTCACGCCGCCGGCGATCAAGCCGGGGGATAACGAGGCGAGCTTCGCCGTCGGCCTGGTCGACGACTCCAAGGATGGGCAGATCGTGCTCGAGGTCCGGGATATGATCTACGCGACCACTCCGGCCGGACATGCCGATACCGTCACCATCCGGTTCAACCGGATGCCGGACGAGCGCGCGCCGAACGTGGTGTTCACGCCGGTGCCGGGCACCAACGGCTCGGAGGCGGATGTCGACGTGAACGACATCCATTACGACGGCGCCACGCTCTACAAGTACGACCTCGGCCTGAAGACCGTGCGCGTCGCCGACGTCACGCCGAACATGTCGGTCTCGACGATCAACTATTCGGCCGGCGACAGCAAGACCACCTTCCGCGTGAAGGTGCTCGACACGCTCGCGCTGATCCGTCGCGACAGCATCTGCATCGAGGCGGTGGATCTTGCCGGCAACCGGACGGTCAACTGCTACTACTATCCGGTGGTGCCGGACACGATCGCCCCGATCTTCGTCGGCGAGCTCACCTCGGACTTCAACGCGATCGTGGGCATGGCGACCGACAGCCGCCAGTACGATCGCGGCCTCGGCGCTATCACGATCGAGGATCCGGTGAACATCGATCCGACCTTCGCGATGACCACCCTCAACGGCGCGCAGCAGGCGACGGTGAGGATCAGCGTGATCGACCCGACCGCGCCGATCGGCGGCACGCTGGTGATCCGCGACGTGATCGCGACCATCGACGCCAGCCAGAAGGCGCAGGCGATGCACCGGGTGAAGATTCCGTTCTACGTGCCGGCCGTTGCCGTCGCGATCAAGCTCCCGGAGGTGATCGAGGGGGGAACGCCGTTCCGCGCGGCGATCGTCGCGGCCGACACGCTGCCGACCGGCGTCGAGGGGCAGGTCGATTCGATCTCCTTCGTGGCCGATTACGCCAACGGAACCGATTTCCGCGCCGCGGATGTCAGCTACGTCGGCGCGGTGGATGGGAGCGCGCGCACGGTGGTGGTACCGGGAACCGGACGGAAGCTTCAGGTGACGCTGATCATGGATCAGACCCGGAAGTATCTGAAGGGTGATACGCTCGGCTACCTCGCCTTCAGCGGCATCGGCCGCACGCAGGTGACACGCTTCGATCTGAAGCTCGACCGGAGCAGCGCCCGCGTCAATGCCGGCACCGGACGGATCATCGAATACCGCGCCGCGCAGGACACGGCCCGCTCCGTGCTGAAGCTGCCGGCGCCGACCTTCACGCTCGGCATCTCCGACTCGACCACGCATCTGAACGGCACCTGCGATCGCGTGCTTGTGAGCACGCGCCAGAGCTCGAAGCTCATCGTGCTCGGCGTGCGTCCGCAGCCGGCGAGGATCGTGGCCGGCGAGTCGGTGGCGATCGACGTGAAGAACCTGCCGGCCACGGGTGCCCGCGCCGAGCTGGTCTCCTCCGATGGACGTCGGGTCTCTCAGTTCCAGATCGGGGCTGGGGCCGGCGACGTGACCCGGGTTCAGCTTCCGCTGCCGTCGGATCTCAACAGCGGCGTCTACCAGCTCCGGATCACCGGGGAGAGCGGCACCGACGTGGTGAAGATCGTCGTGAGCGAATAACGCTCGCGATACTGGCAGTCCGTTTGTATATCGATCTTCATGGTCGACGAGGGCTCCGATCGTTCGGGGCCCTCGTCGCTTCCGCCGCTCCGTGCCGGCATGTCCGTCCGACATCCGGGGGCGAGCGCGCCGGACCCTGACATTCTCAACTTCAGGCAGCCCCATGAACAGGATCGAGGAGCTTCTTCGCAACGCGCGGGTGATCGCCGTGGTCGGCTGTTCCGACCGCCCCTCCCGCGTCAGCCACGGAATCGCCGAATACCTCCAGCGGATGGGCTACACGGTCTATCCGGTGAACCCGGAGATCGAGTCGGCGCTCGGGATGCGGTCCTATCCGGACGTGAAGAGCATACCGGAGAAGGTGGATATCGTGGACGTGTTCCGGCGTCCGGAGTTCGTCGGCGACGTGGTCCGCGACGCCATCGAGGCGGGGGCCGGGGCCATCTGGCTGCAGCTCGGCGTGGGGAATCCGGAGGCGGAGCGGGCGGCGATCGAGGGGGGGCTCGAGGTGGTTTCCGAGCATTGCATCGC
>JBEHWX010000133.1:0-14144 GCA_048498995.1 Bacteroidota bacterium | reverse complement strand
TCGACGACGTCGGCACCCCGGTGATCACCGCCTGCGACATCGCCGATGGCCGCGGGATGGCCGCCGCGCTCGCCCTCGGCGCCGAGGGGGTTCAGGTCGGCACCCGCTTCGCCGCCACGGTCGAATCCTCGGCCCACCCGGACTACAAACAGGCGGTGGTCGACGCCGGGGATACCGCGACGGTGCTGACGCTGAAGTCGGTCACGCCGGTGAGGCTGCTGAAGAACAGATTCGCGCTCGAGGCACTGACGGCCGAGCGGGGCGGAGCCTCCGCCGAAACGATGCGCGAGCTGCTCGGCCTCAAACGGGAGCGGCGGGGCATCTTCGAGGGAGATCTCGACGAGGGGGAGCTGGAGGCCGGACAGAGCTCCGGTCTGGTCCACGAGATTCTGCCGGCGGCCGAGGTGGTCGCCCGCATGGTCGAGGAGTTCCGCGCCGCCTCCGGACGGATCGGACGCCTGGCGCAGGGCCTCCCGCCCGAGGAGCCGCTCCGGGCCTCCGCCGGATGACCATCCGAACTTCCGGAACCTGACGGTCACACCATATTTCCCTCCCCCGGAGTGCCCGCGCCTCCCATCCGGAGGGCTCATTCCCCCGGATACGACCCCGATACCCCAAGCCGGGTCGCGCGCGACGACGGAAATCCCCTTCCGGACGAGAAAATCGTCGGGAGCATATAATTTCGTCGGGACGACGATCGTCATGGGTTCGGACTCGCGCGACCGGCCGGTCGAGATTCGACCCACGGAGCCGGCGCGACGGCCGGACATCGAAGCACCTCACGCCCCCCGAGCCCGGGTGGCCGCGTGCGAACGGGAGCCCACGCCCGAGGATCCCGCGCCGCGGCATTCCCCGCCGGTGGCGGCGTTTTTCCTGTTACCTACCGACAATGTGCTTTCCGGACCGTTCGTCGTAGCTTGCCCGGCTCGCGCGTCAACGACACCAATCGGATTCCAATACAGATGGCAGCAACCAGCACGGACAACGAAACACTCGGAAAAGCGCTCGACAAACGGCTTCTCCGCCGCCTCGTCGTCTACCTCCGCCCCTATCGCTGGCATGTGATCGGGTCGGTGGTGATGGCCGTGGCCGCGGCGCTGCTCGGCGCGCTCCGCCCCTACCTGACGAAGGAGGCGATCGACAACCACCTGATGAAGGGGGATGTCGGGGGGATGCTCGGCTACGTCGCGGCGATCGTCGCCGCCCTGGCGCTGCAGGGAATCGTCCAGTATCTGCTGACCTGGATGATGCAGTACGTGGGGCAGGAGACGATCCACACGATGCGCACGAAGCTCTTCGAGCACATCCAGCGCCTCTCCCTCCGCTTCTACGACACCACGCCGGTCGGCCGGCTGGTGACCCGCGTGACCAGCGACATCGAAGTGCTCAACGAGTTCTTCGCCTCCGGCCTGGTGATGATCGCGGCGAACATCTTCATCATCGTCTGCATCATCATCATGATGTTCGTGATGTCGGTGAAGCTCTCGCTGATCACCCTCATCTCCCTGCCGCTGCTCCTCTGGGCCACCTCGATCTTCCGGAAGAAGGTCCGCGTGATGTACCGCGAGGTGCGGACGCAGCTTTCCAAGATGAACTCCTTTATCAACGAGCAGGTCACCGGCATTCAGACGGTGAAGCTCTTCGGACAGGAGAAGCGGACGTTCCAGGAGTTCTCGGAGGTCAACGAGGCCTACACCGTGGCGCAGGTGAAGTCGGTCTTCTACTACGCCGTCTTCTTCCCGGTGGTCGACTTCCTCTCCTCGCTCGCGGTGGCGCTGATCATCTGGTACGGCGGCTCGGCGATCATCTCGGCCACGCCGGACTTCGGCCTCTGGGGGATGATCCGGGGATGGTTCGGCACCGGCGTCGCCCAGCCGCTCAGCTTCGGCGTTCTCTTCGCCTTCATCCAGTACACGGAGATGTTCTTCCGCCCGATCCGCGATCTGTCGGACAAGTACAACATCCTGCAGAGCGCGATGGCCAGCTCCGAGCGGATCTTCGAGCTGATGGACGAGACCTCCTTCGCCCCGACGGCCGAGAACGCCGAGCCCTTCCAGGTGAAGGGGGGCGCGATCGAGTTCAAGAACATCGATTTCAGCTACGACGGCAAGCATCCGGTGATCCAGAACCTGAGCTTCTCGGTCATGCCGGGTGAGACCGTCGCGATCGTCGGCGCCACCGGCGCCGGCAAGACCTCGATCATCAACATCCTGATGCGCTTCTACGAGTTCAGCGGCGGCGGGGTCTCGATCGATGGACGGGACATCCGGACGATCGACGTGCACGAGCTCCGTCGGGATATCGCGCTGGTGATGCAGGATGTGTTCCTCTTCCGCGGAACGATCCTGGAGAACATCACGCTGAACAACGACCGGATCTCGCGCGAGCGGGCGATCGAGGCGGCGCGCACGGTCGGCGTGGCCCGCTTCATCGAGTCGCTGCCGGAGAAGTACGACACGCCGGTGCAGGAGCGGGGCGCCACCCTTTCGGTGGGACAGAAGCAGCTTCTCTCCTTCGCGCGCGCCCTGGCGCACGACCCGAAGATCCTGATTCTGGACGAGGCCACCTCGAGCGTCGACACCGAGACGGAGCGTCTGATCCAGAACGCGACCGAGCGGCTTCTGGAGGGACGGACGTCGATCGTGATCGCGCACCGTCTCTCGACGATCCAGAACGCGGACAAGATCCTGGTGATGCACCACGGCGAGCTTCGCGAGATGGGGACTCACGAGCAGCTTCTGGCGCTCGGGGGCATCTACTCCACGCTCTACAACCTGCAGTACAAGGTGCAGGAGCGGATCGCGGCGCCGGCCGCGTCGATGGCCGGCTGAGCCGACGCTCGGGACTCCGAACGTGAGCACGGCCCGGACCGGGCTGGTGCAGGAACAAGGCGGGCGCCCGGGAGGATATCTCCCGGGCGCCCGTGTCGTAAGGACGCGACTCATCACATCTCCGTAATCGGAGAGAGCGGTCGCTCAGTATATCCCCCCTACGCCCTCATCACGAAACCCACACCACATCAGCATCACCATCATCACGGCGTCGCCGCCGTTTGTTCTTTCGTTTGTCAAACCCCTAATCACATCGCATCATCATCCCTCATCACAGGACTCCCATCGGGAATCCACCTCCACACATCACCACATCACAAGATATCCCTCATCACATCGCGGATCTCACGCGGCCCGACATCCCGCAACACACATCATCCCACGCCACGCATCATCCCTCATCACATCTCACGCGCCTTCGGGCCTGATCCTTCATACTCATCACTCATCCTCTTCGCGGCTCAGGGAGCAGGCTCCCGAACCATCCCTCATCACACGGACTCCCCGCGGGAATCCACCTCACCACAATCGTCCCACATCTCGACTCACCACATCATCACATCTCAACAACTCACCACAATCACAACACCACCATCATCTCATCCCACCGCACAGTTCCCACATCACAATTCCCACTTCACGATCATCCCACATCACACCAATCATCCCACTTCACAGATCCCTACTTCACACACATCCCTCTTCACGTCACCCACATCACATCACTTCCATCACCATACCACTCTCACCACAGCACCATCTTACCACACCATCAGCACCCTCATCACATCCATCACCACATCGGCATCGTCACCGGCGATCCGCCGCGAGGGCGGAAGGTCCGGATCACGACATGCTTGCTCCGCTCGGCACGCCGGCCGACTCGCGGGCCCGGCTCAGCCGCATTCCCACCGACTCGACGGCGGAGAAGAGAAAAGCAAAGAAGAGAATTCCGGTGCCGAGCACGGCCGCCGCGAGCACCGCGAGCCCCAGGAGCGCGCTGAACGAGGGGATGAAGAGGCACAGCACCACCAGCCCCGCAATCACGAACACCCACCCACCGAGACTATCCTTTTCAATCCGATCGTACCACATAACCCACTCTCCTCACTTCATCTGTTCACGTTCATGTTGTCGTTCGATCCATCATCACATCTGTGAAAGGATATTCCAACGTCCGTGCCAACACGAAACAGAGCCCCCTCAGTGAGGACAAACATGCATATCGAGATTCTTCAGGGGGTTATGGAGGCGTCACGCATAACGGAATGAAGTGGACCGCCTCGGAATTACGCAAAACGGATTGCAAGGTGGCAAGGTTAGCTGGGTGGGACCGGATTGCGGGAAAATCGGCCGGAACGCCGGAGCGGGGAGATTTCCTGAAAACGACGCGCGCGGCCGGGACCATCCGTGTCCTGGCCGCGCGAACGAATGCGGCGTCGACGAAGCCCTGGAGCCGCACTCCGGCACTGGCCCTCCAGGTCGAAGAGTCGCGTTGCAGAGTGCGACGCGGGCTCACGGCGCCGGCATAGCGCCGGCATGGCGCCGGAGCGGCGGGGTCAGTAGCCGAAGCTCCGGAGCCTGTTCTCGCTGGAGCGCCAGTCCTCCCTGACCTTCACATAGAGCTCGAGAAAGACTCCCTGGCCGAGGAACTCCTCGATGCCGGCGCGGGCGCGACCGCCGAGCTTCTTGAGCGCCTCCCCCTTCTTGCCGATCAGAATCCCCTTCTGCGAGGTCCGCTCCACGATGATATCGGCGTTGATGTAGACCTTCGCCGGGGGCTCGGCCTCCCGGAACTCGACGATCGAGACCTCGACCGAATAGGGGATCTCCTGACGATAGAGCTCGAGGATCTGCTCGCGGATCAGCTCGCTGACGAAGAAGCGCTCCGGCTGCTGGCTGAGCATCTCCGGATCGTACAGAGGAGGCCCCTCCGGAAGGAATCCGCTCAGCAGGTCCACCACCTGGCCGGTGTTCTGCCGGTATTTGGCCGAGATCGGGACGATCTGGGTGAAGATTCCCATGGCGGTGAACTTCTCCATGAACGGCAGCACCGCCGCCTTCTCGTGGAGCAGGTCCATCTTGTTGAGCAGCAGCACGATCGGCTTGTTCAGCTCGGCCACGTTCCCGAGCGCGGTCTCGGCCAGGCGCTCCAGGTCCGGATCGTTGGCGTCGAGCAGCAGCAGGATCACGTCGGCATCGGTCAGCGCGGCCACGACGTAGCCGGCCAGCTTCTCCTGGAGCAGATAGTGCGGGGTGAGCACGCCGGGGGTGTCCACGAAGATCACCTGCGCGTGGTCGGTGGTGGCGATGCCGAGCACCGACTTGCGCGTGGTCTGCGGCTTGGAGGTGACGATCGAGAGCTTGGTGCCGAGCAGCGTGTTCAGCAGCGTCGACTTGCCGACGTTCGGCTCCCCCACGATCGCCACGTAGCCGGTCCGGAACGGTCCGTCGTACGGCTCCCGCTCCGCCCCCTCCTCGCCGTCGAGCTCCTCGCCGTCGAGCTCTTCGTCATCGTCGAGATCATCCTCGCCGTCGGCGTCTTCCTCTTCGTCCTCATCCCCCTCTTCCTCACCGGACTCGTCGTCCCGGCGCTCGGCCTCGTCGGTCTGATCGTCTCCGGCCTCGATCTCCGGGCGGTAGGTGGCGTCGGCGGCCAGGTCGCCGGAGGGGAGGTTCATCTCCGGCTCGAATCCCTCGACCGGCTTCTGGTTCTCGCTCCCCTTCCCCGTCTCGTTCAGTTCGTTCTGCATGCGTTCTTCCGATGCGGTCACGGCAGCACCGTGACCGGGTTCATTCTGCTTTGATCTTTCCACACCTCGAAATGGAGGAATTCGCCGTCGGCCGATTCCCCCACGGCGCCGATCCGCTGGCCGCGGCGCACGTCGGTGCCGCGCGAAACGTGCGCGGCCGCGAGGTTCGCGTACACGGTCCGGTAGCCTCCCTCATGCTCGACGATCACGATCGTCCCGTAGCTCGGCAGCCAGGAGACGAGCGAGACCGTTCCATCCTCCGCGGCGAGGACCGCCGAGCCCTTGCCGGCGGCGATGTTGACCCCGGGGTTCAGGGTCACCGTGTTGGTCTCGCGGTTCAGCCGCTCGCCGTATCCCTCGGCCACCTTCCGGCTGGCGGTGGGCCATCGGAAGGCGATGCCGCCGCCATGCGACGGGCGGGGGGCGTCGTCCACCGGCTCCGGTGCCGAGCGCGGCGCCTCGCTTCCGCGCGGAGCCGCCTCCTCGGCCGGACTCTCCCGCGACGCGCGCTCCTCGGCCGCCTTGCGCGGCGTGGCGGCCGAGCGCTTCGGCGCATCCTCGGCCGCCTTCCGGTCGGCGCGGAGCTTCGCGCGCGCCTCCTCGGCGCGCCGGCGTCGGGCCCGCTCCGCCTCGAGCGATCGACGCTCCTCGGCGATCAGCCGGGTGATCATCGACTCGATCTGGGAGGCCTCCGCGTTCTTGCGCGCGATCAGCGCGCGGAGCGCCGAGGTCTCCGAGGTGGTCCGCGAGAGCACCTGCGCGTGCTGGCGCTCGATGGTCATCAGCGCCCCTATCTCGCTCCGCCTCTGTCCGATCACCGACATCTGCTCCCGCTGCCGGTCGGCCAGCAGCGAATCCTGTCCGGCCAGCGACGTGGTCATCATCGCGATCCTGCGGGACTGCTCCCGCTGCCGGCGCGCGTAGCGCTCGAACAGCCGCGCCTTGAGCTCGAGCATCTGATGCTCCCTCGGCATCAACAGGATCGAGGCCGAGGGGGTGAGCAGACGCTGGCGGAAGAGAGCGCGCGCCATCCGGACGTACTCGGCCGAAAGGAGCGCCAGCTCGTCGTTGAGGGAGTCGCGGCTGTGGCGCAGGTCGATCATCTGCTGGGCGAGCGTCCGCTCCTGCGCCTCCAGGCGTCCGATGGTCGAATCGATCCTGGCGGCGCGCGCGCGGCTTTCGGCGATCGCCGCCTGCGAGCGCTGCGCGGTCCCCTCCAACTGCTTGAGCTTCACCCGCGACCGCTTGATCGTCTCCTTGATGTTGGCCAGCTCCTTCCGCTTGGAGGAGGGATCTCCCTTCTTCCCCTGCGCCAGGAGGGCCGCCCCGGCCAGAAGTGGGACGATGACCGCCAGAAGCACGATATGGAGCCGGCCGGGGCGCATCGCGGAGCTCAGGCCTCGCTCGATTTTTCGCGACGGATATCGGCGCCGAGCGCCGCCAGCTTCCGCTCCAGGCATTCGTAGCCGCGATCCAGATGATAGACGCGGTGCACCTCGGTCTCCTCGTCGGCCACGAGCGCGGCCAGCACCATCGCCACCGAGGCGCGCAGGTCGGTGCTCATCACGGTGGTGCCGTGGAGCTTCCTGCCGCCGATCACCGTGGCGCTGTTCTCCGCCAACTGGATCTCGCAGCCGAGGCGGATCAGCTCCGGCACGTGCGAGAAGCGGTCGCGGTAGATCGTGTCGGTGATCACGCTGGCGCCGTCGGCGCAGGTCATCAGCGCGATCCACTGCGCCTGCATGTCGGTCGGGAATCCGGGATAGACGGCGGTGACGATATCCACCGGCTTGAGCTTCTCCGGCGCCTTGAGGGTGATCTCGTCTGCGCGGATATCGATCTCGCAGCCGGCATCCTCGAGCCGCTCGAGCACCACGGCCAGATGGTAGGGATTGGCCTTGGTGATCGTCCCCTCGCCGCCGGTCATGGCGATGGCGATCAGCAGGGTGCCGGCCTCGATCCGATCGGGAATGGTCTCCTCGTCCACCGGCTTGAGATCGTCGACGCCGTCGATGATGAGGGTGGAGGTTCCGAGCCCCTCGATCTGGGCCCCCATCTTCTGCAGCAGACGTCCGGCGGCGGTCACCTCCGGCTCCATGGCCGCGTTGGTGATCACCGTCCGTCCGCGCGCCAGGGTGGCGGCGGTCATCACGTTGAAGGTGGCGCCGACCGAGGCGATGTCGAAGCTGACGCGCCCCCCCTTGAGCCGATCGGCGCGGGCGATGATGTAGCCCCGCTCCACGGTGATCTCGGCGCCGAGGCGCTCCAGACCGCGCAGATGGAAGTCGACCGGACGAGGTCCCCAGGCGCAGCCGCCGGGGAGGGAGACGCGGGCGTAGCCGTAGCGGGCCAGCAGCGGTCCGAGCACGTGGATCGAGGCCCGCATCTTCTTGACGTGCTCGTACGGTGCCTCCTGGGAGGTGATGTTCGAGGTGTCGAGGAAGAGCTGGTTGTCGTTCAGCTCGGCGAACGCCCCCATCGAGGCCATCAGCCGGGACATCGACCAGACGTCGCGGATGTTCGGGGTGTTGGCGAAGCGGTAGACGCCGGGGGCCAGCAGCGCGGCCGGCATCAGCTCGAGCGTGGCGTTCTTGGCGCCGGTGACGGCAACGGTGCCGGAGAGGCGATTGCCGCCTCGGATGACGAATTTATCCATAAGGGGGACGAAGTTACGAGATTTCCGGGAGGTGTCGACCTGGCTGACTCGGCCCTCCCGACGGCCGATCGGGCTGGCACACTCCGTGCCGTCATTTCCGTTACTCCGGAGGCGGCGGCCCTCCCGCCGGCGCCATCTTTCCCGTCCCTCGAGCCCGTGGCCCGGGTCAGGAACCGGCGCTCCGGATCATCTCTTTCCGAAGGCCCCGACGCACGCGCCGCGAGCGTCGCCGGCATCTCCTTCACGCTCCGGCCCCGAGCGCCGGACGGCTCCACCGGTCGTCGATCGGCTCTTCCCCTTGCGAGGAGCGGCGCCCGGCGATATGTTCCACGCTTCCATGTCCCTCGACTCCGATCGATATCGTGCCCGCGCATCGCGCCGACGGCGGGGCAACTCCGGCGCGCGGCCACGCGCGCGGCTCGGCGCGCCCCCGGGCGGGCTCCTGGGAGCGCTCGTCGGGCTGCTGCTGCTGGTGGCCGCGGGGGCTCCGCTGCGCGCGCAGAGCCCGGCGCCTCTCCCCCCGCCGGCCGAGGCGAGCGTGGGACAACGCTTTCTCTTCGCGCTCCCGGACACCGCCCGCAACTTCACCGGCTCGCTGATCAACGGCCTGCCGACCGATGCCCGCGTGGTGCTCTTCGCCTCGGAGCCGACCGTCGCCACCGTGCGTGGCCCCGGCCTGCTCCGCACCGTGACGATCCTCCCGGACCGATCGACGATCGTTCCGCTGATCGACAGCACCGGAAGCGTGTTCCTCGACGTGACCGATCGCCCGCGACGGACCACCTACGAGATCACGACCGACCATCCGATCACCGCGACGGTGTTCTTCACCACGATCTTCGGATCCGAGGCGTTCACGCCGCTGCCGGTGGCGAGCTGGGGACGGGAATACTACCCGATGCTCCTGCCGAACCAGTTTCTTCTCCACGTCGGCTTCTACAAGCTGGAGGAGCTCTTCGGCACCGCCGACGGTCCGGCCGAGATCATCGTGATCGCCTCCCAGGATGGGACCACGGTGGATATCACGCCGACCGGAGCGCTCCGCGGGCCGCAGGCTCGGCGGGTGACGCTCGACGCCGGCGAAGCCTATTTGATCGAGACCGATTCGTCCAAGGTGTTCGATCCGGTGCAGGGGATCGACTACGTGCCGCCGCACGATCTTGCCGGCACCCATATCACCGCCGACAAGCCGATCGGCATCATCTCCGGCAACACGAGGATCGAGGGGGCCACCGCGGCCGACTCGGTCCGCACGCCGACCGGCAACACGCTCCGCAACACCGGCATCGAGTGGATGGCGCCGGTCGAGATGCACGGCACTTCCTTCAGCTATCGGCCGACGATGCCGATCGAGGAGGAGAAGACCAACGAGCTGATCCGCGTGCTGGCGACCTCGCCGGGAACCACCACCGTGCGCCTTTCCACCGGCGCCCCGCCGGCCACGCTGGCGCAGGGGGATGTTCTCGAGCTCAGAACCCGGGACGTGCGGGGAACCGATCCGCCGAAAGCCTTCGCGATCACCACCGATCG
The DNA here is from genome assembly GCA_048498995.1 of Bacteroidota bacterium. Lineage (GTDB taxonomy): Bacteria > Bacteroidota > Ignavibacteria > OLB7 > OLB7 > JBEHWX01. The sequence continues at coordinate 4,374 of JBEHWX010000133.1, read as the reverse complement.
TCCGGCCGAGGCGATGCTCCTGACCGGCAATTACGCGCGCCAGACCGATCTGAACGGCGAGGCGGCCCGCACCTGGGCTCCGGCGATGACCGAGCTGGTGCCGATAGAGCGCTGGGTGGCCTTCGCCCGCTTCCATGCCACCCTCTATCCCTCCTTCCTCACGCACTACGTGGTGATCTCCGCCGAGCCGGCCGCGCGCGTCTGGCTGGATGGGCGGGAGGTGAGCCTGGAGGGGGGAACTCCGGAAGCTCCCTACCGGCACGCCCGGGTCCCGGTCACGACCGGGGATCACACGCTCCGCTCCGAGGGGGGCGCTTTTACCGCGATCGCCTACGGCGAGGCGTTCGGCAACGAGGAGTTCAAGCCGCTGAAGACGAAGCGGAAGGAGAACACCGCCGGCGGCGTGGCGCTCGGCGCCGGGAAGGATGGCTCCTCCCTGCTCCACAAGTCGGAGTATTACGAGATCCTGGCCATCACCTACGCGGCGCCGGTGGCCGGCATGCCCCGCCCGACGGCGCCCCCCGACTCCCTGGAGATCTCCGCGCGCCGGGAGTGCGACTCCGCGGTCGTGGAGATCCGCCGCGTCGGCGCCGACTGGAGCTCTCCGCCGCTCGACCTTCTGTTCCCCCCCGACTCGACCAACGTGGTCGCCACCGTCGTCGACAGCGTGGCCGGGGGAATCGTGGTGTCGTACCGGATCCGCCTGGCGCCGCGCGATCCCTCGCGCGACGCGGACGGCGAGGTGACGATCAGGAGCATCGACGGATCGAGCTGGACCATCCCTTATCGCCGGCTGGCGAGGTCGCTCGGGATCGCCCCCGATCCGTTCGCGCTGACCGGCGTGGTTGCCCGGCGCACGACCACGACCGTGGTCACCATCACCAACCGCCAGAGCTTTCCGGTGACGATCACCGGCGTGGGGCTGGCCGTGGGTGAGGCGTTCACCCTCGGCGCGCATCAGACGCCGCCGACGACGCTTCCGCCGGGGGGCTCCATCACGATCCCGGTGAACTTCTTCGGCCCGGCCTGGGAGACACTCTTCGCCGACACGCTCCGGGTCACGACCGATTGCGGCGATCAGGCGCTCCCCCTTTCGGCCGAGACGGCGCCGGCCGGCACCAGGCCGATCCCGGAGATCAGCGGCTACGACTGGCGCACGCGCCGGGTCGGATCGACCAACGACACGCTCTCGTTCATCACGAACTCCGGCAAGACCCCCTACGATATCCGCGAGGTGCTGCTGCTCGACGATGGCGGCGGCGCGTTCACCCTCGTTCCCCCGGACTGGCGCCCGATCGGACGGGTGGCGCCGGGGGACACCGGACGGACCGGCATCCAGTTCGTGCCGACGACGACCGGCACGTTCATCGGACGGATCGCGCTCATCTCCACCGACGGCGACACCGCCACCGCGCCGCTCCATGGGGTCGGCGTGCTCCCGACGATCGGCTTCGAGGATCTGTCGCTGGCCGGCATCTGCATCGACGCATCCACCGACACGGTTCTGGTAGTGAGCAATCCGGGAGACCTCCCGCTCCGGGTGGAGATGGTGACGGTGACCGGCCGGAACGGTCCGGCCGACCTCCTGCTGAACCTGGCGGGAATCCCCTTCCCGGTAACGCTTCCGCCGAAGGGATCGCTCCCGATCCCGGCCACCATCGTCCCGAACGGCGCCGCCAGCGGGTCGTTCACGCTCCTTGCCCGATCGGACGCCGAGGCCGGCGACAGCATCGCGTCGGTCGAGGCAACGTTCGTCCGCTGCGAGCGGCCGCGGCTGGTGGTCGACAGCATCGACATCGGCACCATCTGGATCACCCTCACCGGCCGCGGGCATCTGACGCTCCGGAACTTCGGGCCGGGTCCGGCCAGAATCGACCGGATCGCGATGGTGAGCGACACCGCCGGCGCCTTCACGATCTCCCCGCCGGCCACGCCGTTCACCCTCGACCAGGGGGATACCGCGTGGATTCCGGCGTCGTTCACGCCGGCGACCGTGGGACTGAAGACCGCGCTCGTCGGGATCGAATCGGAGGTGGGGCCGCTCATCGGCGAGCTTCGGGGAACCGGGGCCAGGCTGATCGACACCGCCTTCATCCGCCGCGATTACCACGGCGCCTCCGGCGATCGCGTGCCGATCCGGATCGAGATGCTCCATGGTCTCGACACGATCGCGGTGGATTCGCTCAGGATCACGCTCGGCTACGACCGGCAGGTGCTGGATTTCCACGAGATCGGCGCGGCCGGCCCGGCGGGCGGGCGCCATTCGGGGCTCGAGCGGGAGCCGGATTCGCTCAGATTCACGCTGCTGGTGGATCGGCGGCCGGTGACGGCCGGGACGCTCGCCGAGATCGATTTCCTCGCGCGCCTCACCGTCCGGGAATCCACCGAGCTTCCGTTCACCATCGAAAGCCCGCTCCCCTATGTGGAGATCGTCGAGCTCCCCGGACTGTTCAGGCTCGACCCGATCTGCGGGCTGAGCCTGCGGCTGTTCGAGTGGACCACGCATCTGTTCCGGCTGGAGCAGAACCAGCCGAACCCCGCGACCGGACTCACCCGGATCGAGTTCGAGATCCCGACCGACGGACGGGCCACGCTCGTGGTCTACGACATGCTTGGGGCCGAGCGTCTGCGCCTGGTGGACGAGACGCTCGCGGCCGGCACCTACGTGGCCGTGATTCCGGCCGGCGGGCTCCCCTCCGGCGCCTACGAATACCGCCTGGTGACGGGAAATCTTCAGGCCTCTCGCAGAATGGTGATCCGCTGAGACAACAGCGGGCATATCAGGAACGAAACTTGCGGCTCGAAATGCGCAATCGCACGATCAACCGCGCACTGCTGATGATCCTGACCGCGGCACTCGTGACAGGTCCCGCCGCGTGCGGCCGGCATCAGCCGAGCGCGACCAACGATGTCACCATATCTGGAGGAGGAGGAGGAATGGCGGGTGTGTCGGAGCGTACATCGAATGGCGGCGCGAACGCGACGGAGTCGAAGGTCGGGCTGGGCATCACCAGCGACGCCTTCGCCGAGGGAGAGGAGATTCCGCGCGTCTTTACCTGCGACGGAGAGGACCGTTCGCCGGCGCTGGCCTGGAGCGGCGTGCCGGCGGGAACGCGGAGCCTGGCGCTGATCTGCAGCGACCCGGACGCGCCGCGCGGAACATGGATTCACTGGGTGATCTACAACCTCCGCCCGGAGAGCACGGGCATTCCGGAGAATGTGCCCGCCAGGGCGCATGCGAGCGACGGAGGGACCCAGGGGATGAACGATTTCGGCAAGGTGGGCTATGGCGGCCCCTGTCCCCCATCCGGGGTTCACCGGTACGAGTTCACGATCCACGCGCTGGATCTTCCCCCGAGCCTGGAGGAGGGTCTGGACGCGCGAGGCCTGCGCGAGCGGATCCGGGGGCACACGCTGGCCACGGCCACGTTGACCGGACGCTACGGACGGAAGTGATCCGGACCCGACCACGAGGGCGACCACGAGGGTCGGGAGATTCCGGATGTCGAGAAACAGACGAGGCTTCCGCGGAGAGTCCGCGGAAGCCTCGTTCGTTTATCCCCGCGCGTCGACGCGAAACGCCATGCGCTTCATCGCCATGCGCTTCATCGCCATGCGCTTCATCGCCATGCGCTTCATCGCCATGCGCTTCATCGCCATGCGCTTCATCGCCATGCGCTTCATCGCTTCGAGCTCATCGCCTCGAGCTCATCGACGCCGAGGCGGGGCGCATCCGGAGGCGGATCACTGGTGCGGCTGCATCTGCTGGCGGGCGGCGAGCACTTCGAGCTGCGCGGCCGCGAACTGCAGATGCTCCATATACGGAGCGATATCCTTCCCATCGAGCGACTGCGCTATCTCGCGCGTCACCATCAGCACCGGCTGAAAGGCACGGATTCTGTCGGGGGTCGGCATCGATGCCGGCAGGTCGGTCAGCCGCTGGATCTGCTCGCCGAGCATCTTGCGCTGCGGGGCCGAGCGGGCGCCGAGCGGGTTGGCGTCCTTGGCCAGCTCCGCGGCGCGATCGCGGAGCTGCTCGAGATCTTCCGTCGAGAGCTTGCCGTCGTTCTTCAGCTGGGCATCGACGGTCCGCATCACCTGCTCGTAATGGCGATCGAAAGCCTCCCATCCGGTGGGCTTCACATCCGGCATCTTCGGCGCCACCGGCATCGGCGGAAGCTGCTGTTCGCCGGCCGGCGCGGCCGGGGCCTGCGACGTCTGCGCCGCCGCGGCCGAATCGCGCGACGTCACGCGCTCGGCGGTTCCCGATCCGGGACCGCCGCAGGAGGCCAGAGTGGCCGCCAGAAGAATCGAGGAAAGTGCGTACGAGATCTTGATCATGTGTCAACCGGACGAGGCCGGGATTGGTTCGTG
>JBEHWX010000132.1:0-14463 GCA_048498995.1 Bacteroidota bacterium | reverse complement strand
CGATCCCCGTCGTCACGCTCCCGGAACTTGTTCGTCACTCCGTAACCTCATCGACACAGACCGTATGGCAACTCAGCGCAACGCGTCGTCGAAGCGCACGCCGTCCCGCACCGCCGGGACGCGCCCGCGGCCGTCGGCGGCAACGCCGATCGGCCCGAGCGGATCGCCGCTGGCCGGCGTCCCGACGAAGTACCACAACTGGATCTTCGTCGGGCTGATCCTGCTGGCCCTGCTGATCTTCTTCGGCCCGGTGATCTTCTCCGGCAAGGTCTTCAACGCCAGCGACAACATCTCCTGGGAGAGCTTCCGCCCCTACCTGAGCGAGATGGACAAGCGTGGGGAGATCCCGCACTGGATCCCCTACATCTTCAGCGGCATGCCCGGATTCGCCGCGCTTTTGGTGACCGGCAACCGCTGGTGGGACCTGATCATGAAAGGGGTCCTGATGGGGGAAAACATCTTCGGCGTGGTCAACTACCCGGTGATGAGGATGGTGATGTATTACTTCCTCTACGGGCTCGGGATGTACCTGCTGATGCGCTCCAAGCAGGCGGCGCGCTCCACCTCCCTGTTCGTGGCGCTGGCGGCCATCTTCAGCACCTGGATCATCATCTACATCATGATCGGGCACAACACCAAGATCATGGTGCTGATGACCTTCCCCTACATCTTCCTCTGCCTCGAACAGTTGATCAAGAGGTGGAGCCTTCTCTACACCGGTCTGCTGATCGCCGCCATCCACGTCTTCTGGGAATCGGCGCACCTTCAGACGGCATTCTACGGCGCCTGCGCGATCGGCATCTACCTGGTCTTCGAGCTGATCGGCGCCGCGCTGGCCAAGGAGAAGGTCGCCAACGTGCTGGTGACCGCCGCCATGGTGGCGGTCGCCGGAGCGTTCGCCTACGGGATGGGCATGGACCGGAACCTGGCGGTGCAGGAATATCTCCCCTACTCCACCCGAGGGGCCGCGGCCATCACCGCCGACCCGCAGCACACCGAGGGAGCGATGGAGGTGGGGCACGGCTATGAGTACGCCACCAACTGGTCCTTCTCGATCGAGGAGCTGATCACCTACGTGGTACCGGCGTACTTCGGCTTCGGCAAGGTGAGCTACACCGGCCCGGAAACCGGCAACCAGCCGCAGCAGGTGATGACCTACTGGGGCCAGATGCCCTTTACCGACGCGGCGCACTACATGGGGATCGGGGTGCTGATCCTCGGCGTCTTCGGCGCCTGGATGAACCGGAGGAACCGCTTCGTGCAGGCGCTCGTGGTGATCGGGTTCTTCGGCATGCTCCTCTCTTTCGGCAAGAACTTCTCGATCCTCTTCGATCTGTTCTACAACTGGGTGCCCGGCTTCAACAAGTTCCGAGCGCCGAGCCAGTCGCTGGTGCTGCTGGAGTTCGTCTTCCCGATCCTCGCCGGGTTCGGCATCGAGACGCTCCTGGCGATGAAGCGCGCCGGCGACAATCCCGGCTCCGATCGGACGCTGCTGATGTTCGCCGGATTCTTCGGCGCCTTCACGCTGATCGGCGCGCTCGGCCAGTCCGCGCTCAAGAGCGGCTACATGGCATCGCTGGCCGCGGCCAAGACCACCGGCCAGTATCCGGCCTCCCTCCAGGAATCGATCTTCAACATGATGATCGGCGACTGGATCATCTGCGGCATGCTCGGCGTGGCCACGCTCCTGCTGATGTACTTCTACGTCAAGGGACGCCTGACGCCGACGGTGCTGAAGATCGGCCTGCTGGCGATTCTCCTGATCGACCTCTGGCGCGTCGACTACCGCCCGATGGATTACGCTCCGGAGAAGGAAGTGATGAGCGTCTTCAACGCCACCGACGTGGACGCGTTCGTGAAGCAGGAGAAGGATAAGTACCGGATGATGGACCTGACCCGGCATCCGAACTATCCGGCGTATCACTTCGAGGAGAATATCATCGGCTATCACGCCGCCAAGCTCCGGAACTACCAGGACCTGCTGGATATCGCCGGCAACGGCGACATGCCGACCGCGCCGCTGGCCTGGCACCTGCTCAACGCCAAGTACATCATCGCCGAGGGGCCGATCGGCGGCAGCCTCCGCCCGGTCTTCACCTCGCGCGAGAAGAAGGCGGTGGTGCTCCAGAACGATTCGGCGATGCCCCGCGCCTGGTTCGTCAACCGGGTCGAGGTGGCCGACGGACGGACGGTGCTCACCCGGATCAAGGAGAACGCCTTCAATCCGTGGGACGTGGCCTACGTGAGCTCGCCGCTGGCGACGCGGATCTCCCCGGCCGGCAACGTTCCGGCCGGCATCGGCGGAGCTCCGGCCGGAGCGGTCGCGCCGCACGATTCGACGATGGCCGCCGACACCTCCGCGGTCGGACGGATGGGAGCCGCCGCGATGGCGGCCGGCGCGCATCCGCTGGCGAGCAAGATCGGCGGCACGGTGAAAATCACCCGCTATGAGCCGCTCCACATCGCCATGGAGGTCGATGCGCCGGGCCCCGGCTCGAACTTCCTGGTGATCAGCGAGATCAACTATCCCCCGTCGTGGCACGCCACGATCGACGGCAAGGAGGTCGAGATCGTCGGCGCCAACTACCTGCTGCGCGGGCTGGTGGTGCCGGCCGGCAAGCACACGATCGAGATGAACTACGTCAGCCACGGCTTCGAGACCGGCAAGTGGGCCTCGCTCGGACTCAATCTGGTCACGCTCGGCACGATCGCCTTCGGCTTCGTGCTGCAGCGCCGCAACCGGAAGGAGGATCCCGATCCGCGCCACGACGCTCCGGTGATCGAGGAGGACGACGTCTGAGATCATCATCGTCCCCATGCCGGGGATGAGCCATGACGCGCCCCGGTGACGGGGCGGGATGGAGCGCGGATGAGCCAGGTGGCCGGCCGGTCGCACGACGCGATCGGGTCGGAATCCTCCCGACTCATCCGCGCCCCGTTTTCGCGAGCGCAGGCTCCAAGAGCCGACGCTCCGCGCGAGCCCGACGCGGCACGGCCTCGCATCGAGCCGGCATCTCACGGCGGCCCGCGAGCGCCCGGATCATTTCACGAGAGTCAACAGAGCAACAGCAGGACGAGCGATCATGACCAACGAGGAGAGCATCGGCGGCCAGAACGAACCGGTCGACGGACAGCCGGTCGACGGACGGCCGGAAGGTCCCGACACGGAACGGACCGATGGAGAGCCGGAGGAACAACGGGAGAACCGGCAGACCGCGCCGCGGATGAAGAAAGGAGCAACCTACGTGCTGCGCGCCGAGGCGGCGGCGTTCGAGGGGGGCTGCGTGGCGCGGCACGAAGGAATGGCGGTGTTCGTTTCGGGATGCGTGCCGGGCGATACCGTCACCGCGCGGGTGTTCAAGACCAAGAAGCGGCACGCCGAGGCGCGCACCATCGAGGTGCTGGAGCCGAGCCCGTCGCGGGTGACGCCCCCCTGCTTCTACTTCGGCACCTGCGGCGGCTGCAAGTGGCAGAACCTCAACTACGCCGAGCAGCTTCGCTGGAAGCGCCAGCACGTGGTCGACGCCATCGAGCGGATCGGCGGCATCGCCGGAGTGGAGGTGCTGCCGGCGATCGGCTGCGCCGAGGAATACTTCTATCGGAACAAGATGGAATTCTCCTTCGGCGATCAGCGCTGGCTCACCGAACAGGAGATCGCCGAGGGAGATCCGCTGGACCGGAGCTTCGCGCTCGGGCTCCACGTGCCGGGGCGGTTCGACAAGGTGCTCGACGTGCAGAAGTGCTGGCTGCAGTCGGAGACGAGCAACCGGATCCTGAACTTCACGCGGGCCTTCGCCCTCGAGCATGGCATCAGGCCCTACGCCACCATGACCCACACCGGCCTGCTCCGGAACCTGATCGTCCGCCAGTCGCGCGCCACCGGGGAGATCATGGTGATCCTGGTGACCAACGACGACGCCACCGACAGCATGGCGCTCTACGCCGTGCGGCTGGCCGCGGAGATCCCGGAGGTGACGACCCTGGTGCAGGGGATCAACCGGAAGAAGGCGCAGATCGCCTTCAGCGAGGAGACCCGCCTCTGGTACGGCTCCGGGACGATCACCGAGCGGGTGGCCGGCAACGAGTTCACCATCTCCCCCTTCTCCTTCTTTCAGACCAACAGCCCGCAGGCCGACGTGCTCTACGAGGCGGCCCTGGAGGCGGCCGGACTGCTCGGCCATGAGAACGTCTGGGATCTCTACTGCGGCGCCGGCACGATCACGCTGGCCGCGGCACGGCGCGCCGGACGCGCGCTCGGCGTGGAGCTCAACGAGGGGGCGATTCTCGATGCCCGCGCCAACGCAGTGCGCAACGGCATCGGCAACGTGACGTTCGTGGCCGGCGACCTGAAGGACGTGATCACGATGCAGGGGCTGACCCAGGAGCATGGGGAGCCGGAGGTGATCATCACCGATCCCCCGCGCGCCGGCATGCACGAGGATGTGGTGCGCCGGATGATCGAGCTGGCGCCGCGCCGGATCAGCTATATCAGCTGCAATCCGACCACGCAGGCGCGCGATCTTGCCCTGCTCGGCGAGCGCTATCGCGTGGAGATGATCCGCCCGGTGGACATGTTCCCCCAGACCTACCACGTCGAGACCGTGGCGCGGCTGGTGCGGAACGATCTGTAGGCATTGCCGGGCCCGGCGGCGCTCCCATGGTGACGGTTGGCACGTCTTCTGCACTATGCAGCGATGAGATGTCGAACAGGAAATGGGAGTAATGTCATGGCTGATGAAACGATGCCGATGGACCGGAATGAACCGGCCAATAGTACGATGACGATCGGCGGCCCCGGACGGCTCTACAGCAACCGAGGACCGGCGATGGGAGGCGGTGGTGTCACCCTGGTGATCATCACCTTCGCCCTGGCCATTATCGGCCTGATCTTCGCGATGATCGGGATGGGATATAATTCCACCAGCTACTGATCGCCGGGGATCGATGATCCTCGGACATCGGGTCTCGCCGAGCGATGCTCGATGATCGGGGAGATGGCGCGCGGCCACGGCCGACGCGCGGTGGATGCCGGAGAAGTGAGTGTTGGAACGATGGGATGAATCGATAACCGAGGAGATGTGACGATGGCTGGCACGATGAAACAGCGGATCGATGACTACGATTCGCTCAGGCCGGATCTGAGTGGAAGGAAGGACACGCCGATGGCCAATGCCCGCGGCGGCGAGCCGGTGAAGCCTACCCGGTCCGGAGCAATGCTGGCGCTCATCATCGGCGTGATCCTGATGATCATCGCCGTGATTCTGGGCACCGGCGGAGCGCTCTTCCCGGGACCGTGATCCCCCAGGGGCTTCCCCAGGGAATCTCTCCCGAACGATCGAGCGTGGAGCTCGTTACGCGATGAACGAGGGGAACCCGGACACGTCCGAGAACTTCCCGTTGATCATATGTCGCCGCGCGGACCCCATGCCGCGCGGCGATACCTGTTGTACGGGGCCCGCTCACCCGCGGACACCGATCTCATCCGCCCGGCTTCACGCCGGATTGGTGGCCAGGCGCCCGTGACGGCTGGCCATCGCGCCTTCGAATCGCGAGGGACGCGATCATCTCACGCTCCCCGCTCCGCCCCCGCGCGGCGGGCGATCCGGTGGGCGAGCCACTGCCGGCCGGCGAAAAGCCAGGAGAGCCACACCACCGCCACCAGCATACCGGCCACGACGTCCGTCGGCCAATGCACGCCGATATACAGCCGGCTGACCGCGACCGCGCTGGCAACGCCCAGGCAGACCAGGCCCACGATCCACCGCCATAGCTGGCGCGGCTCCTGCAGAATGAGCCACGTCGCCAGAAAGCCCCAGTAGACGAACGACGCCAGGGAGTGGCCGCTCGGGAAGCTGAAGTTCGCCGCCGACTCCAGATGCGGAAACAACCGCGGACGCTCCTGGTGGAAGGCAAGTTTCAATGTCGCCGACAGAAGCCAGCCGCCGATAATCGCCACCACCAGAATCCAGGCGTCGACCACCTTGCGCGCGCGGACGAAGAGCACGGCCAGAGCCACGGTCAGCAGCACCAGGCCGAGTCCGGAGCCGAGCCAGCTCGCCGCCAGCGCGAGCTGGTCCAGCGTCGGCGTGGCGTGCCGGTGAATCGCCAGCAGCACCGCGCGGTTGAACCCGGCGAACTCCGCCTCGAGCACCTCATCGGCCAGCCAGCCGAAAACCGCGGTGGCCCCCACGCCGATCGCCAGCGTGATGCCGTAGAAGGAGATGAGCCGGTCGAGCAGCCATCGCACGCGGGAGACGCTCCCGCCCGGAGCCAGCCCCCGCTCGACGTTCTCGTTCATCCGCGCGGATTCGTTGGTCGGCTCCGCGCCGCGATCGGACATCATCTCGCTCATCGATTATCGCCTCGTATATCTGTGCTTCACCCCGACCGGAAAATATTCCGGATCCCCGGCGGCGCGCAGCTCCACGCGTGGACGACGATGCTCGGCCGGCACGTAGTGCGCGAACTCACTGTTGAGCCGGAGCAGCTCCGCCAGAATCGACCCGGTGATCCGCGCGGCCATGTCGATCTCCGCGGCCACGCCCGGCGCCAGCTCCACCGCGATCGCCAGATGCCGGTTCCGCTCCTCGTCCTCGACCGCGCGAAGCACGAACTTGCCGGTCACCCACTCCTTCACCCCCTCCTGCTCGAGTCCGACCGAGATATTTTCGGGATAGATATTCGCGCCGAAATAGGAGACGGTGAAATCGGAGCGGCCGAAGAGATACGCGAACGGCAGCCGGCGATCCCCCCGCTCCCCGAGCTCCTCGCGAGGGTCGAACCCGCGCGCGGCCAGAAAGCCGAGCAGCTCGTCGTAGCCGAGAATTCCCCCGGAGTCGGCGATATGGTAGCGCACCAGCGGAATGCCGTTGTCGCCGGTGAAGAGAAGCGTCCCTCCGGTCGTCTCGAACCGACGATGGAGCGGATCGTACTGCACGAGCGTCGGCAGGCGCGACTCGCCGAAGAGCTCCCGCGCGGCGTCGGGATTGCGCGCCAGCCACCGCCGGATCGCGATCGACAGGGGCGTTTCGTTGGCGAGCACGCCGGCGTCCGCGGTGCCATAGAGGGAAGCGAAGCCGTAGGCCGGGTCGACGGTTGCGCCGAGCCGCTCGGCCACGAGGCTCCTCCACTCCTCGGAGAACACCTCGCCGGCGGTCACGAGCTTGACGCGGAACCGGCTCCAGTCGAACCCTCCGGCCACGCCGGCGTCGATCACGTCCTTCAGGAAGGGGGGATAGCCGAGGAGGATCACCTGATCGAACTCCGGCCCGAGCTCCCCCACCACGCGGAGAATCTCCTCCCGATTGTTCCCCGGCGTGACTGTCACCACCGGGTAGCCCTTGCGCGCCAGACGACGACAGCAGCTTGCCGTGTACATCCCGCCGACCCAGGTGCCGAGCGCGAAGCAAATCACCGCCAGCGTGGTCCGGCGATCGGCCTCGAAGGCGTCGTGGAAGATCTGCTCGAAGCGGACCGTGGCGCCGATCTCATCATCGGAGGAACGGGGCCAGAGCGTGGGGCGCCCGGTCGATCCGGAGGAGAACGCCACCATGTCGCTCGACTCCAGGCGACCGTCGCGGCAGAGCTCGCGGAGCGGGTAGTTGCGGATGTACTTCTCCTTGGTCACCAGCGGCAGTCGGAGCAGATCGGCGGGGGTGGTTATCGAATCGGGATCGATCCCCGCCTGCTCGAGAAAGCTCCCGTAGGCGGGAACGCGGCGGATCACGTCGTTGACGAACGCGAGCATCCGCTCATCGAGCTCCCTCGGCTCGCGCGGGGCCAGGAGCTCATCGAGCGGCGTGGCGAGATAGGTGCGCTCGGCGGCCGTCGGATCGGCTGGAGCGGGGATACGGGCCTCCTCGACGGAGGCATTCATGCCGTCGTGCATCGTGCGAGAGATTGATTGATCCGGCTCCGGGGTCGCGATCCGGCATCGCGTTCCCAAGCGTGGTAACGGGCGCAAGAACCGCACCGGCCGGCGCGGCTCACTTCATGTCGAGCCGAAGCGTGCCGTCGATCGCCACGCGCGCCCGGAAGGACTTCGGGGTAACGTAGACTCCGACCGGCCGCACCGAGCCGACCTTCCCGACGAGCGTGGCGCCGGGGGCGAGCACGCGGTTGAGCGAGCGCTCTATCCGCTGACGCACCTCGCCGAGCTTTCGGGTCAGGGTCATCCGCGCCTGCTGCGCGATCGTCTCCCGGAAGCTGCCGTGATAGAGCCAGTCGGCCGCGCGGGCCAGCATCTGCCCGGTCTCCAGGCTGTAATCGAGATCGGAGAGGATGAGCGCGCCGGATGCGTCGTCATAGACCGGCCGGCCGGCCAGATAGAGAGTGCCGTCGAGATCGCCGCTCAGGTGAAGCTCCAGCACCGCCATGTCGCCGGAGCCGAAGACGCGGATATCCTCCACCGTCACCTCCCGGCCGCCGACCTTCTGCCGCTTGCCGCGGAAGGCGCGGGCAAGCTGGCGCGTGGCCTCATCGAAGGAGATCTCGCCGTCGACCGCGACCTGAAACCCGGTGGTCGGGCGCGCCTGTTCGAGCTTCGGCAGCGCGCGCTGCGGCGCGGCCGGTCGCGCCCCGAAGGAGACCGACGGGGTCGCCGTCATCATGATCGAGGTCGTGGCGAGCATGCCCTGTCCGGCGATCGGCGCGGCCGCGGCGGTGGCCGGGCTCATCGCAAGCCAGACGCCGCTGTCGAGCATCACCGGCTCCTGAAGCTGCCGCCAGACCCGCTCGGCCAGCGGACGGAGATTCCCCTGCGTCGCGATCGCCTGATCGGCCATCTGCGACGCGGTCAGCATCCCCTTGGCGAACACCTCATCGACCTTGTCGGTCACGTCGATCTTCAGGAAGGTGATACGGCATTTGTTCGGGTAGCTGGCCGGCAGCGCCACGGTCGCCGGCAGCAGTCGCCAGTCGGGTGACCAGGCCAGCGTGGTCTGCAGGGCGAGCACGGCCGCGCGCGGCGGCTCCCCCCTGCCGCAGGAGGCGAGCGTCTGCCAGAAGCTCCCCCCTATCAGCGGCTTCGGCACGCGCTGCGCCGCCTCCAGCCAGTAGAACAGATGCGCCTCCACGTTCAGCTGATCGCCGCTCATCGCCATCGTCAGCGGCTCGCGCCACGCCTCGTACCGGATGCCGAAGTCGCCGACAGGGTTGCGCGCCACCACGGTCCAGTCCCCCGAGGCGCGCTGCTCGCGCGGCACGGCGGTCTCCACCTGCGCCGCGAGCGATCGCAGATCGACGGTGACCGGGAGCGAAATGGTCGAGACCGGAAGCGGAGGGACGGGCGTGGATGGTCCGAGATCGGGACGGACGATCTCGTCGAGCGACCGGCGACCGCAGGAGGCGGCCACGAGCGCGAGCGTGAGGAACAGTGTGGTTCGAGCGAGGGAGCGAGCCATGGAAATTCTCGAGGATCGATACGGAGCCGCGTCGTTGCCCTTCGGGAATTACCCGATGGGGGAGGCCGCGTGCTGATCGGCGCACTGCTCCTGGAAGAGACGATCGAGCGCGACGAACGGATCGTGACAGCGACCGGGATGCACCGGCGAGGTCTGCAGCACCGCGGAGCGGGGGGCCGTGAGCCAGTGAAAGCGCTCCGACGGAGGAAGCAGGCCGATCGCACCGCCCCCCTCCCCTCCCACGCAGGCCCGTCGATATCCCTCCACGAAGCGCTCGAGCAGATCGAGGTCGAGCCCGGGGAACGCGGTCGCGATCCGCTCCCGATCCACCCGAAACCTGACGTCGAGAAAGCCGAGGGTCCGGACGTGGAGAATCACGCCGATGTTCAGGAATGCGCCGACGTGCACGCGCGGCACCAGACGGACGGTCGCGTAATCGTAGTCGACCCAGGAGCCGAAGCTGTCGGACGCGCTCATCGACGATACTCCTTCCGCGCGTCCGGGGCGCTGCGGAGGTTCGACTGCGCGGAGATGGCCTCGTCGACGAACGGACGATCGCCGGATACCCGCGCCACGAGCACGTCGCGATAGGCGGCGCGGTTCAGCTCCGGCGTCGGGAACGAGGGCTCGATGCCGGCCGGGGCGTCCATCAGCAGCTCATCCGGGAGCGCCGCGACGATCCGTTCGATCGCCTCCGGGGTGACGAGCGCGGTCATGCGGCGGTCCGCCTCGCGAAGATCGCCGGCCACCGGCAGCAGCACATGGTCGCGGATGGCCGGGAAGCGTGCCTGCGCCGTCAGCTCGCCGACGCTTCCCCAGTTGTGATGGAAGTAGAGCGCGGCGCCGTGATCGATGAGCCAGAGACGGTTCTCCCAGAAGAGAAGATTCGGGTTGCGCGCGGTTCGGTCGATGTTCGTGGCGAAGGCGTCGAGCCAGACGACCGAGGCGGCCAGCTCGGGATCGATGTCGCCGACGGCGAGCGGATCGAAGTTGTAGGCTCCCTCGAGATAGCGCATGCCGACATTCATCCCGAGGCTCTGCTTCAGGATATCCTGAATCTCCGGATCCGGCTCGCTCCGCCCGAATCCCTCGACCAGGTCGAGGAGCGCGAGCTCCGGCAGCGGAAGCCCCGCCTCGGCCGCGATGCCGCCGACGATGAGCTCGGCCAGAAGCGCCTTGGCCCCCTGGCCGGCGCCGCGGAACTTGGCCACGTAGAGACCGTCGCCGTCGGTATCGAGCACCGCCGGGAGCGAGCCTCCCTCGCGAAGAGGAACGAGATATCGGGTTGCCGTGTAGAGAGGAAGCATCGTTCGTCGATAACGGATATGACGAGGTCGCGACCCGATGAGGACCGCGACCCGTGCGTTGGACGTGCGCGCCGGAAGGCTTCCGGAGCCCGGGCGCGCAATATGGACATTATCGCCGGAACCGGAGGCACCACGTCCGATCGCATCGCGTCGCGATGCATCTCCGGCCCGCGCGCGACATCGCTCAGGCGGTCGGCAGGGTTACCGTGAAGGTGGCCCCGCGTCCCTCCCCCTCGCTCCGCGCGGCGATGACGCCGCCGTGGAGATCGACGAGATTCCGGCTGATGGCCAGCCCGAGACCGAGCCCGCCGAAGCGCCGGGTGATCGACTGCTCCCCCTGATCGAACGGATTGAAAATCCGGCGCAGGTGCTCGGCGTCGATGCCGATGCCGGTATCGGTCACCTCGACCACCACCCAGCCATGAGTGTCGTTCCGGGTCGAGACGGTAACGGTGCCACCGGCCTGGGAGAACTTGATGGCGTTCTTCAGGAGATTCCAGAACACCTGCTGCAGGCGCGCCGGATCGGCCATCACCTCCGGATGAGGGGCGGCCAGATCGAGCACCAGCGCGATATCCTTGGCCGCGACGTCGGCGGCCACAACCTCCATCGTCCGCCGCAGCGTCTCGTGCGTGTCGATCCGCCCCATGGCCAGATCCACCTTGCCGCGCGCGATCCGGGTCAGGTCAAGCAGATCGTCGATCAGCCGCACCTCCACGTCCACGTTCCGGTGGATGATATCCAGGCAGGAGCGGAGATCGTCGGAGAGCTCCGGCTCCGACTCCATCAGCTGCACGGCGGCGAGCACCGGGGTAAGGGGGGTGCGCAGCTCGTGGCTGAGCACCGCCAGGAACATGTCCTTGGCGAAGTTGGCGGATTCGGCCGCCTCGCGACCGCGCCGCGCCTCGATCTCCGCGTTCTTCTGCTCGGTGATGTCCCGGAAGTTGATGACCACCGCGCCGATGGCCGGCTCGTGGAGCAGGTTGGTGGCGGTGCATTCGATCCAGACCCACTCGCCGCTGCGCCGACGCTGCCGGTACTGGCCGGACATGCTGGCGCCGGGAGTGAGCGCGATCTCGTTGAACCGCATGAGCATCCGCTCGCGATCGTCCGGATGCACCGTGGTGAACGGATCGATCCGCCGGATCTCCTCCTGGGGATAGCCGAGAATGCGCGTCACCGACGGGCTGGCGTAGATCACGTTCCGCTGACGGTCGACGAGCGCCACGGCGTCCCAGCTCCGCTCGATGAGCGACCGGAATCGAAGCTCGCTGGCACGGAACGCCTCCTCCGCCTTCTTCCGCTCGGAAATGTCGCGGACGATCGCCATCACCTCATCCTCGCCGCAGGTGGCGATACGGGCCTCGAAGTAGCGTTGCTCCCGGCCATGCTCGAGATGATACTCGAACACCTGGAGCCGGCCGGTCTCGAGGGCGGCCACGACGTTGCGCATCGCCTCGCGAGCCACCTCAAGCGGAAAGATCGTCTCCAGCGAGCGTCCCACGAGCTCCTCGGGACGGATCAGAATGTCGTTGGTGACGGCCACCGGACAATCGCGCACCACGCCGGTGCGATCGATCCTGATGATCAGGTCGGGAATGGCGGCGATGATCGCGCTCATCCGGCGCTCGTTCTCGCGGAGCGCCTGTTCGGCCTGGCGCTGACGGGTCAGGTCGATC
The DNA here is from genome assembly GCA_048498995.1 of Bacteroidota bacterium. Classification (GTDB taxonomy): domain Bacteria; phylum Bacteroidota; class Ignavibacteria; order OLB7; family OLB7; genus JBEHWX01. The sequence continues at coordinate 2,076 of JBEHWX010000132.1, read as the reverse complement.
ATGAACGAGGCGACGCGTCCGGTCCCCTCGAGCTGTGCGGCACCGATCAGGGCGCGCGCGATCTCCCCATCCTTTTTCACAAGATCTACTTCGAACGGGGTGCAGAACCCGACGGCGCGAAGCTGCTCGATGGCCTGATGCACGGCCGGAAGCGATCCGCTCGGCAGCAGCTCGGCCCAGGGAAGGGAATGGCCGCGAAGATCCTCGCGCGAGTAGCCGATCACCTTCAGCGCCAGGTCGTTGGCATCGGTGATCGCCTCGCCGAACGGGCCGATCGCTACACCGATCACGTTGGCATCGAAGAGCCTCCGCAGCAGCATGTTGCCATGGCGAAGTCCTTCGATCGTCGCATACAGTTCTTCGAGAAGCGAATGCGGCGCGCCGGATGCCCGCGTCTGTTCGGGATGGCGACCACCAAGCTCCTCCCGGTAGGTCTCATTCGGCATCAATGTGCTCTCCAGACGTGAAACGGTCCTTCGGAGAACTGAGGAAATGCGAGAGAGAAGCCAAACGATATGTTCGTAGAGGCATGCTGTCCGTGTAGGGATTGATATCCGGATCTCCGATCCGGGGCGGTAGACCTTTGGACCTGGGGCATAATATAGCCCACGGGGGGCTTGCCGCCAGACGGCTCTCTCCAGAATTCAGGCTGGAAGGCCTCTCGATGGCGAGCATTCGCGGGAATTCCCGGGATGACGTCGTGGAAAGGCTGTGAATGATCGACGAACGTTGGCGCGGGCAATTGTCGCCTCGGAGGTCAAATCGAGGATATATTGCATAACCTCCGGAATGTGACGAACCGAGCGGAATTCAACGATTTGGTACGCCGCAAGATACTACGCGGCCATGACGTGACCTATCCGGCGTCGAGGCGTCAGTCGCCCGTCCGCGGGGCGCAGAAGAGGAGCTCCGGAGCACCGCCGCGAACGCCCGCCACGATCGCGACCTGACCATGGCGCCGGCCCAGCTCCAGCGCGGCGTCGCGGGAGATACCGAGCAACAGCAGGCCACGCTCCGGCGGCCAGAGGCCGTCATCACCGCGGGCGACGGTCGGCATGCCGTGCCACCCTCCTTCCTCCACATCAGCCCGAAAGCGCGCCCATGCACGCTCGTTCGCCTCGATCGGGACGATCCGCGAGTCGGGGTTCTCCGGCGTGACGATCGCCCATCCGGATGCCCCCGAGGATGCGAGGAGCCGGTCCAGATCGGCCGCGCGCTCTCCGATCCTGAGCGGAATGGTTCCACCGGCCGCCTCGATCAGATAGGTCGTCGCGCGATATGCCTCGGCGAGCGCATCGATGGAGGGATTCACGGTAGTCATGTCGAAATGCGGGATCGTGACATGTGGCCCGCGCGCCAACGCCGCGGCCGAATGAAGGAAGAGATCAGTATACAACCGAACGGCGTGGGTTGAAACGCTCAAAGCGTGGGTGAGCCGGTGCCGCAATCGAATGGAGAGGCATCGCAGGCGCATCACCATCGAGCCGCATCGCAACGGAGACGCATCACAACACAGCCGCATCATAGCGCAACCGCATCACAATCGAGCCGCATCGCAGCGGCGACGCATCGCAGCGGAGGCGCATCGCAACGGAGTCGAATCGCAGCGGAGCCGCAGCACAGCGCAGCCGCAGCACGGCGCAGCCGCAGCACGGCGCAGCCGCAGCACGGCGCAGCCGCAGCACAGCCGCGACGTATCGCAGACGAATCCCACCGGAGCTGCATCACAACAGAGACGCATCGCAACGGAGTCGAATCGCAGCGCAGCCACATCCCAGCGGAGTCGAATCCCGCCGGAAGAGTATCGCGCGCGCAATGACATCATACGGGCGCCCCTCCCCCAGCCCCCATCTGAGCGAACGACGGCCTCGTGGATCGATCCCATGTCGCAACGGCCCGCGCGCCAACGAGGCGCGCCTATCGGCGCATCCCAGGCGATGGCGACATTGAAGGCGTACGGGCGCCCAGCGTGGCCATCCCGTCGTCGCCCCGTCGTCGCCCCGTCGTCGCCCCGTCGTCGCCCCGTCGTCGCCCCGTCGTCGCCCCGTCGTCGCCCCGTCGTCGCCCCGTCGTCGC
>JBEHWX010000131.1:0-14931 GCA_048498995.1 Bacteroidota bacterium | reverse complement strand
AACGGCGGGATATGGCCCCCTCGCCAATACGGAACCATCGGCGGGATGTGGCCCCCTGCCAATACGGAACCATCGGCGGGATGTGGCCCCCTCGCCAATACGGAATCAACGGCGGGATTTGCCCCCTGCCAATACGGAACCATCGGCGGGATTTGCCCCCCCGCCAATACGGAATCAACGGCGGGATATGGCCCCCTCGCCAATACGGAACACCGCCGTGATATGGATCGCATGGCATGTCGCGCGATCCGCCTGAATGGGGCCGCCCGCACGACGGAATTGGGGTCGGTTGCCGAGGAGCCGCGCACCTGCATCATGCCCCGCGCTGGAGACGTGGCCACGCGTCTCGCTCAGGCCACGGCACTCTCGCCGGCTCGTTCCTCGTTCATCGCTTGTCTCAGCGCGGCAGCTCGCGGAGCCACTTCAGCACGCGGCTGGCGACCTCGGATTGCAGCCAGCGGTAGAGGTTCACGCGCTCCGATGCGCTTCTTCCCCTGACATCGGGGACGTCGTCGAGATCCCAGGAGACCCGCTCGGCACGGCCACGGAACATGGGAAGGTTGGCGGCCGCGCGCCGATCGATGGCGATCACGTAGTCGAACTCTTCTCCGCTATACTGCTCCGCCCACTTCAACTGCTCGTCGGTGATCGTCACGTCGAAGTCACGCATCACCTCGGCCACCTCTCTCGGCACACGATATGGGTAGACGCCGCCGGAGAAGCTCTCGAACTCGTTGCCGGCGTATTCCCGGAGGATGTTTTCGGCCATCAGGCTGCGGGCGGCGTCGCCGTAGCAGACGAACATCACGCGTTTGCGGTCGCTCATGGGGTTGACTGGGTTGTGTCTCGTGCGTTGTAGGATGCATGGCGCGACATGGCCACCGGCGCGCCACCGCGTCGCCACGATGACGACTGATGTATCGTACCGGCCGGCAAAAGTAGCATCCGCGCGCGCTTCATCCCACGGCGTGAGCACGAGCCGCCAACATGAGGGCGGCCACGGGGGCCTCCCCACACCCGACATTGCTGTCATTCGTGGAGAGCAACCGGCGACATGGATTGGAAGCGTAGGGACGCATGGCACTCGCACACCGACGGCATTGAAGGAGCGACGGCTGAGCCCCCGCATGCCCACCCTGCAGGCCGCCGCGGATCCACGCGCTGCTCGCATCGCCATCCGATGCATCATCCCCTGCGCTCATCCGCCCAGCGCCGCAGCTCCTCCCGGATCTCGTCGCGCACGCGACGGAACTCGGCCAGGCGCTCCTCCCAGGAGCCCTCCACGGCGGCGGGGTCGTCGAAATTCCAGGAGAACCGTTCGGCGCGGCCGGGGAAGATCGGGCAGTTCTCCGCGGCGTGGCTGCAAACGGTAATCACGGCATCGAACTCCTCCCCCTGAAATTCATCCACCGATTTCGAGCGGTGACCGCCGATGTCGACGCCGATCTCCCGCATCGCCTCGATCGCCTCGGGGCGCACGAGGCTCGGGTGGGTGCCGGCGGAGAAGACCTCGAACCGGTCGCCGGCATCGGCGCGCAGAAGTCCCTCGGCCATCTGGCTGCGGGCGGAGTTGCCGGTGCAGAGTATCAGCACGCGCTTGCGATCGCTCATGGGAGTGCCTCGGATGTGTCGTGTGTCGTCGGATGCGGCAGCACCACGGCATCGGCCGGGGCATCCGGATCGAGCCAGCGGAAGAGGAGCGTGGCCGCGAGCGCGCCGGCAAGCTGCGCGACGATGAACCCGGGGGCATCGGCCGGACGGATGCCGGCGAACGTATCGCTCAGCGTCCGCGCGATGGTGACGGCGGGATTGGCGAAGGATGTGGAGGCGGTGAACCAGTACGCTCCCACGATGTAGGCGGCCACGGCGAACGGCGTGGCCTCGGAGCGTCGGCGGGCGCAGCCCCAGATCACCGAGAGGAGGCCGAAGGTGGCGACCACCTCGGCGAGCATCCGCGCTCCCCCGCTCCGCTCGTGCGCCGAGAGGAAGAAGAACGGAAGCTCGAACATCGTATTCGCCAGGCCGCTGCCGAGCGCGCCGCCCACGATCTGCGCGGCCACATAGGCCGGCAGCTCGCGTCGGGGAAGGCCGCCGCGGAGCATGTCCGCCAGCGATACGGCCGGGTTGAAGTGGGCGCCGGAGATGCCGCCGAAGGCGAGGATCAGCGCCACGAGGCCACCGCCGGTGGCGATGGTGTTGGCCAGGAGCGCCAGGGCAACGTTGCCGCCGGCCAGGCGCTCGGCCATGATGCCGGAGCCGACCACGGTCGCCACCAGGAGCATGGTGCCGATCCCCTCGGCGGCGGCGCGCCGGAGAAGATCCGGCGCGCCATGCGTCTCGATCCGCGCATCGGCGGAGGGAGTATCCTTCATCGTCCGCTCCATGATCAGCAGCAGCCGGAACCGGGAACGCAGCAGGCTTCCTCGGCGACGGCCGGCTCGAGGATCTCGATGTTGCTCGCTGCCTTGGCGGCGCGCTCCGCGGCCGGATCGACGCAGCACTCGGTGTTGGCCTCCGCCTCGCCGAGTACCACGAACACCTCCCACTCGTTGCCGTCGGGATCGGCCACCCAGGCCTTATCCTGCAGGGCATAGCAGCAGGCGGTCTTCATCTCCTCGCGCGGATCGAGTCCGGCGGCACGCCACCCCTCGGTCACCGCGCGGACATGATCGCTGGAATCGACCTGGATGCCGAGATGCGAGAGCGTGCCGGCTCCCTCCCTGACGGCCTGATTGAGCGACAGGTTCAGCGGCGGATTGACCACGTCGAACTTGGCGTAATCGCTCCTGACGCGCGCCGGCTCGATGCCGAACAGCGCGCGGTAGAACTCGATGCTCCGCGTCACATTGCTCACGTTCAACGAGATGTGCGCCTTGAGCGCCTCGACCGGAAATGCTTCCATGGCTTTCATGATCTCCTCCATTATCTCATATTCGCGTATCCAAATACGTAGCAAACATACGACTCGGGAACATATGCGTCAAGCCGCATATGTTTTTTCTTTCGAGGATGATCTGTCCAAGGAGCGCGCATGGCCGAGAAGAAGAAGCCGGGGATCACGCAGGAGGAGCTGTTCACGGCGCTGGCCGATCGGACGCGACTTCGGCTGGTGAGCCTGTTGGGGGGCGGGGAGATCTGCGTCTGCCATTTCGTGGACGCGCTTGGCGAGGCGCAGCCGAAGATCTCGCGACACCTGGCGTATCTGCGCAAGAGCGGGCTGGTGGGCGCGCGACGCGACGGTAAGTGGGTGCATTACCGGCTGGTGGAGCCGGAGGATCCGGCCGCCGCCGCGGTGCTGCGCGCGGCGCTCACCTGGCTGGCCGCCGATCCCGAGATGCAGCGGGATCGCGCGCGGCTCTCCGAGGTGTGCTGCTGAGACACGACGCGGAGGGCGGGGGCGCATGCCGTGGAGATCGTCGGGGGGCGCGGGGTGGCCGGGGCGTCGGGTCGTATGGGCACATCGCGGACGATGATGCCGGCGGGGCGCGTTCATGTGTCATCACGGGTCGCCGGGGGCGGGGGGCGCGTCCGCACATCGTTGACGATATCGTCGGGGCGCGTTCAAATATCACCACGGGTCGCCGGGGGCGGGTCGCATCCGCATATCGCGGACGATGGGGTCGCCGGGGCGTGATCATGTGTCATCACGGGTCGGCGGGGGAGCCGGGGGACGGGGGCGCGGGGTGGCCGGGGCGTCGGGTCGTATGGGCACATCGCGGACGATGATGTCGTCGGGACGCGATCATGTGTCATCACGGGTCGCCGGGGGCGGGGGGCGCGTCCGCACATCGTTGATGATATCGTCGGGGCGCGTTCATATATCACCACGGGTCGCCGGGGGTGATACCCCCGGCTCCGGATAATGGCACCCGTTCCGGGTGCCCGGGAGACGCACCATATGCCGGGATGCGACACGCAGGGTTTGAAGTGCGGCGCCGAGGGTTCGTTGGGGGCCATCCACGCATCATCATCACATCTCCCCTCATCATCACATCCTCCCCTCATCATCACATCCTCCCCTCATCATCACATCCTCCCCACATCATCACGTTCATCACATTCTCCTCTTGACTCTCACGTTACGTCAGGGCCTACCTTTGTGATCCTCGGAGATAGAGCTCATGTCCGAACAGTTGTATCAGGTACGGGAATTCGCCGCGCGCTCCGGCGTGACGGTCAGGACGCTGCATCACTACGATCACCTCGGGCTGCTGAAGCCGACGGTGGTGGCCGACTCCGGCTACCGCCTCTACAGCGACCGCGATCTGGTGCGACTGCAGCAGATCGTCACCCTGAAGTTCATCGGCCTTCCGCTCAGGCGGATCAAGGATCTGCTCGATGGAGACGCGTACGATCTGGCCGCGATGCTCCGCGTGCAGCGCGCCACGCTCGAGGAGCGAAGCCGCAGGCTGGAGATGGCCGTCAGGGCGCTCCGGACCGCGGAGTCGTTCGCGGCCTCGGGGGATGAACCGGACCTGGATCTCTTCATCAAGATCATCGAGGCGATTACCATGGAACAGGACAAGGAATTTCTGCGCACGTACTACACCGAGGAACAGATGGAGGCGTTCGCCCGTCGCGCCGAGGCCAACCCGGATGAGGCCCGCAAGGGAACCGAGGCGTGGCAGGCGCTGATCGCGGAGGTGGAGGCCGCCGTCGACGAGGATCCCGCGAGCGAGCATGCACAGGAGCTGGCCGGACGCTGGATCGGATTGATCAGCCAGTTCACGCAGGGAAATCCGGAGACGGAACAGAGCCTGAAGTCGCTCTGGTCGGATCAGGCCAACTGGCCGGCGTGGTTCAAGAAGCCGTACAGCGACGCGGCCGAGAGCTTCATCAACAGGGCGATGGCGATCCGGAAGGAGCGCGGCGCCTGATCGACGATGTCGCGGAAGGGCCGGAGCGGCCATGCTCCGGTCCTCTCCCGGTTCGCTGTTGCCGCCACCGCGCCTCGCAGTCCCTTTCTCTCGCCGACCGCCTCCCATCACGACATTTCCCCTACCCTCTCACCTCCCTCGCGCCCTACATTCCCGCCCCACGCATCATGGCGCTGGAGCTACCGCCGGCCAGGCGCATCGACGCCATTGGTGAAGAGGGTGACCACGGGGGCCGTCCGTACGGCAGCCTGGTCGATATCGATCTCGTCACAACGTCATTCGTTCTTCCATCTCATCCGTCGTGCGCTCTTCCGACGATCTGTTCCGTCTGATCAAGTCGCTCTCCAAATCGGAGAAGCGCTACTTCTCCCTGCAGACGTCACTGCACGGCGGCGAGAAGAATTACCTCGAGCTCTTCGAGGCGATCGATCGCATGGAGATCTACGACGAGGCCAGGCTCAAGAAGAGGTTCGAGGGACGCGCGTTCACGCGACAGTTCAACGTGGCCAAGCGCTACCTCCACGATCTGATCCTCCGCCACCTTCGCGCGTATCACACCGGATATTCCGCGACGATGCGGGTGAAGGAAGCGCTCCACTCGGCGGAGATTCTGCACAAGAAGGGATTGACCGATCAGGGACGGAAGATGGCGGCACGCGCGGCGAAGATCGCGGAGGAAGCGGGGCTGGCGCTGCCGCTCGTGATGGCGCGCCGCTGGCCGTGGCGCCACGAGCGCGATCACTTCGCGTCGGAGGAGGAGATCGTCGGGCGGTTCGAGCCGCTGATGGCCGCGCTCGACGGCATCGGCGTGGAGATCGAGCTGCGGCGCCTGCTCCGAAAGATGGAGCTCCATGCCACCTCGGATTATCCGCGCGCGCCGGAGGTGTTCGAGAAGCTTGAGGAGCTGATGCGCCACCCGGTGATGGAGCGTCCGCTCGACGAGCTTCCGCTGCCGGCCCGCGTGCTCCGCGGGATGATCGCGAGCCGGTATCACTACATGCGTAGCGATTACGAGGAGGCTTCGTCGCTCACCGAGCGGATGCTGGAGGAGATGGCCGCGCACCCGGCCGCGATGGCGGACAATCTGGCCGAGTATACGATGGGAGTCCACAACCGGCTTCTGCTGCTCCGCGTCTCCGGACGCTTCGACGCGTGGCGGCGCGAGATCGAGCGGGCACGCGAGCTGGCGCACGCCCTGGCGCGTGAGAAGAAGCTGAAGCACCGTCGCCCGCTGGCATCGCTCTTTGCCTCGATCCACAACAACCTGCTCTGTTCCATCGTGATGGCCGGGACGTTCGAGGAGGGACCTCCGGTGATCGCGGAGGTCGAGGCCTGGCTGGCGGCCAACGAGGCGGAGGCTGGCGAAGGGAAGAAGCTCACGCTGCTGCACAACATCGCGCAGATCTGGTTCGGTCTCGGCGAGTATCGTCATGCGCTTGCCTGCACCAACCGGGTGGTGGACCACGGAGAGCCGGCGCTCGGCAAGCAGATCCACTATCACGCGCGGCTCTTCAGCTTGATCGTGCACTACGAGCTCGGCAACGACGACCTGCTCCCCTACCTGGTGCGCTCCACGTATCGCTATTATCGCTCGCAGCGAATCATGTACGAGTTCGAGGAGATGATCCTCCAGTTCTTCCGACGGCTGACGCGGATCTCGACGCGCCCCGAGCTGATCGCGGCGTTCGCGGAGTTGCGCGACGCGCTCGACGCGCGGAAGGAGCGGCCGGACATGTCGCACATGCTCGGATATTTCCACTACCTGGAATGGCTCGAGAGTAAGGTGACCGGCCGCGATTTCGTCGATGTGGTGCGCGCCACCGCGCCGGCCATGTAAGGAAGCCACGGCGGATCGCGGAGAGATCGCGCGACGCGATCCGTGGGAGGGGGCGGCCACGGAGAGCCGCCCGTACGGCAGCCTGGTTGATATCGATCTCGTCACATCGTCATTCGTTCTTCCATCTCATCCGCAGTGCGCTCTTCCGACGATCTGTTCCGTCTGATCAAGTCGCTCTCCAAATCAGAGAAGCGCTACTTCTCCCTGCAGACGTCACTGCACGGCGGCGAGAAGAATTATCTCGAGCTCTTCGAGGCGATCGATCGCATGGATGTCTACGACGAAGCCAGGCTCAAGAAGAGGTTCGAGGGACGCGCGTTCACGCGACAGTTCAACGTGGCCAAGCGCTATCTCCACGACCTGATCCTCCGCCATCTCCGCGGGTATCACACCGACTTCACGCTCCAGGCACGATGCGAGGAGATGCTGAAATCCGCCGAGATCCTGCACGAGAAGGGGCTTACCGATCAGGCCGAGCGGCTGATCGACAAGGTGATCCGTCTGGCCGAGGAGAACGGCATTCCGCTGCCGCTTCTGGAAGCGCTTCAGTGGAAGCTGAAGCTCCATCGTCCGGCGGTGGAATCGGAGAGCTCGATCGACGCCGAGCTCGATCGTCTCCGCGGCGCGCTCGACGCGCTCGTCAGCGAGGCCCGGCAGGAGCGGATCATGCGGCTGCTCACCTTTCAGTTTCAGCACTCGCATCCGGACGAGCCGGAGGTGGAGCAACGGATCGAGGAGCTGATGCGCGATCCGCTCCTGGCCGATCCCGCCAATGCCCTGTCGACCAAGGCCAAGGGGGATTACTATACATCGATCGGCTTCTACCACTTCAGCCGGCGGGAGTTCGACCGGGCGCTGCCGACCACCGAGGCACTGATCTCCCTGATCGAAGCGCATCCGGATGCGTTGCTGGACAATCTGGTGGAGTATCGCACCGCGATCCACAACCGGATGCTCCTGCTCCGGCGGATGCACGACCTGGAGCGGTGGAGCTCCGAGCTGATCGAGCTTCGACGGAAGATCCGGGCGTTCGAATCGACGATGCGGCTCAAGAGCCGGCGGGCGCTTCTGTCGCTGTACAACACGCTCTACGTGAACCTGGTGACCTACTGCGTGCTGGTGGTCGATCTCGATCTCGGGCGCCGTCTGGCGCCGGAGGTGGCGGAGTGGCTCGATCGGAACGAGGAGGATCTCGAGGTCCAGGATCACGTGGTGTTCCACGACAACCTGGCGCTGATCCGGTTCAACCTCGGAGAGTACCGGCTGGCGCTGCATCATCTCGATCGCGTGCTCCGCGCCGAGCCGTACCGGGTCAAGGATGTCTATTTCCACGCGCGGCTGATGGAGCTGATCGTCCACTTCGAGCTGGGGAACATCGAGGTGATTCCGTATCGCATCCGCTCCATCTATCGTTTCTATCGCTCGCGCCACGCGTTGCATGCCTTCGAGTCGCTGGTGCTGGAGTTCTTCCGTCGCCTGCTCCGTGTCACGACCATGGCGGAGCTCCAGGAGGAGCTCACGCGGCTGAAGGGGAAGATCGAGGAGGGCCTGGAACAGTCGGAGATGCGCCGGATGCTGGAGAGCTTCAACTACCTCGCGTGGATCGAGAGCAAGGTGACCGGACGCCCCTTCGTCGAGATCTATCAGGAGCAGGTGGAGGCGGAGCTCGGGAAGCGTCCCACGGTGATGCTCGACGACCCGGATATGCAATCGTAGATGGGCGACGATCGGAGCATGGAGCACGCTCGAGCACATGGCCATCCTTCTCCCGACGTCAAGTCCTGGTGCAACCGTACCGCGTCACCCGGCCGCGTCCGTTCGAGCGCGGACCACGACCACCCTCCCGCGCCGTGGATCACGAAGCCGGACGCGCCGAGTGAAGAGGCTCCGCCGCCACCCGTTCTTCCCTCTCCGACCGAGGCCCGAACGAGCCTGACTCCCTATGAGCCGGCCGCCGCCGTTTCCCCGATTTCCGACCGAATTCCGCCAATTCGCTTCATCGCCGCATCACCCGACCGTCCGTTGACTCCTACGAATGAGAAGTTTCTGGTTTGAGCTCCGCCCTGGGGGGCGGATAACTTGACCGGCAATCAGATGAGAGTTGCGAGCGACACCCGTCGCCACGGGGCGCGCCGGAACAGCCCCCCTGCCGGCGTGCCCCGTGAATGTCGAACGGGCACCATGCGATCGCCACTCACCCCTCAGCAACCAGCAAGTGAGAACCGGCCATGATCAGACATCTACGCAAAGCGGCACTTCTCTTTCTCGCGCTCGGATCGACGGCGCTGGCGCAGGCGCCGAAGTGGCAGAGCATTACCCCCACCGGCATGACCACGGAGGATTTCGTCGAGAGCATCGCCTTCCCCACCCCCACGCATGGCTACGCCGGCGTCTGGCGCTTCACGACGAACAACAGCACGTTCCATGTCACCACCGACGGCGGCGCGCACTGGGCCAGCAGAACACTGACCGGCACGGTGATCTCCGACATGGTCTTCACCGACGAGACGCATGGCGCGATAGCGGCGACCCAGAACGACGGGACCACCGGCGCGATACTTCTGACCAGCGACGGCGGACAGAGCTGGGGAGCGCCGATCCCGCTGCCGGGCAGGCCGGGCGCCCTCTTCTTCCTCGACGCCAGCACCGGCTACGTGGTCGGCTCCGACGCCATGCTGATGAAGACCGTGAACGGCGGCTCGCAGTGGAGCCCGATCGCCGTGCCGGGCACTTCCGGCTACAGCTTCGGCAGCATCTTCTTCGTCGACGCCAACACCGGCTACCTGATGGCGGCCGCGCCGCAGGAGTTCGCCACCAAGCTCTACAAGACCACCGACGGCGGCGCCAACTGGACGAAGGTGCAGGACTTCGGCTCCGGCGCCGCCACCGGCGATGGCAAGGGGGTGAACGACCTCTGGTTCGTCGACGCGAACGTCGGATTCGCGGCCGGACGCTCCGGATCCCCGGCGATCTTCAAGACCACCGACGGCGGCGCGCACTGGACCACGCAGTATCAGAGCGCCAGCCCGGCCAATCTGAACTCGGTGCAGAAGATCGCCTTCGCCGACGCCAGCATCGGCTACGCGGTCTCCGATGAAGGGGTAGTGCTCCGGACCGTCAACGGAGGCACCAGCTGGACTCCGGAATATTCCGGTCCGTCAGGCTCCGCCTTCGGCGCGCTCAGCGTGATCGACCAGACCACGGCGATCGCCGGCGGCGCCAACGGAAGCGTCATCAAGCGTCTGCTCGACGCGCCGAAGCCCTCCGCGGTGGTGAGCACGCAGAGCGTGAATTTCGGCCGCGTTCAGCTCGGCGGTAACAAAGAGCTCTCCTTCACGGTCTCAGCTGAGAACTCGGCCGGACTCCGCATCGATTCGATCTACATCGACGCGGAGGATAATCCGGGCGCCGCGAGCTTCGCGATCGTCACGCCGGCCGGCGGATATCCACGGACGCTCGCGCTCGGAGAACCGCTGACCGTCACCGTGCGATTCACCCCGCAGCCAGGCGGCGATTCGATACTGCTGGCGAGCCTCGCCATCGTCACCAACAGTCCGGAGGCGCCGAACTCGTACGTCTCGCTCAACGGACGCGTCGATGCCGGCACGCAGCCGCAGCCGGCGGCGGTGCTGACGACGAGCCAGCTCGACTTCGGCACCGTGCAGCTGAGCCAGACGCGCGACCAGTCGCTGACGATCGCCTCCGGCACCAGCGCGCCGCTCATGGTGACGAGCCTTGGCATCGAGGACAAGACCGGCACCGACAACGGCTTCACGATCGTCGCGCCGGCCGGCCCCTTCCCGATCAGCGTGGCGCAGGGCTCGCCGCTGGTGATCACGGTGCGGCTCGCTCCGAAGCGCGCCGAGGCGGTTGCCTCCGATCTGGTGATCGGCACGAACGATCCGGCCAATGCGCTGCTTCGGGTCCACATGCTCGGAGAAGGAAAAACCTCCACCTCGGCGGTGGCGCTCGAGGACGCTGTCGCGGGTGCGTCGGTGACGGTGATGCCGAATCCGATCGGCGCCGAGGGACATCTGTCGATCACGCTGCCGGCGCCCAGCGATGCATCGGTCACGATCGCGGACCTGAACGGACACATCGTATCGCGAGCATTTCAGGGGACGCTCGACGCGGGAACGCATCTGCTGCCGCTCGACGTTGGCGCCCTTGCCGATGGCACCTACGCGTGCCTCGTCAGAACAGGAAGATCGCTTGTGGTGAGGAAGCTCGTCATCCTCCGCTGACCGCCCGATGAATGCCGTCAACCGGCGGTCGCGGTCGAGCACCGTCACTGCTGGACTCCCGCCCCGCCCTTCACCGGCGGGGCGGGCGTGCTTTATCGAGGAGCGTGGGCGATGCATGCCTGGCCCCGAAGTGGCCGCCGATGGCGCGCGGCATGCCCGCCGACATGGATATCCACAACGGTATCCAGTTGTATCCGGGCACGATCATCTCGCGTCGCGATCCCCGCGAGTTCCGTCTCGTGCCGCGATCATCGCGCTTTGCAATGCATGGAACGCGGAGAGCCCGGAGAGCAACAGCTCCCCGGGCTCTTCAGGCACTCCGGCGGCACGGTACGGCCGGTAACCGCGCCGTCAGCATTCCTCGATGTCGATCGCATGGATCGGCATCGCATCGATGATTACCGCACGATCCGTACCAGCTTCGTGACCATCGCGCCGGCCGCGCGCAGGGTGACGAGGTAGACGCCGTTCGGCACCACGCGACCGTCGGCGCCGCGCAGATCCCAACGGAGCACGCGATCGCCGGCATGCGGATCGGACACGCCGAAGGCACGCACGAGCTGGCCGCGCAGATCGTGAATGTCGATGCTCGCGTCGCTCCCGTCCGGAGTCGTGAAGCCGATACGCGCCGCGCCACCGACGAGGGCCGGCTCATCCAGCGCGATCCCCGCGCGGAGCGCCGCGTCATCCTCGTGACGGACGCCGGAGGCAACGCCGAGACGGGAGATCACATAGGCCGCGTCGCCGCCGAAGAGCTTCGCCTCCTCCGGCACGAGCACCTTCCCCCCTTCCATCGCGCGGACGTCGCTCCGGAACCGTTCGAGGAGAGAGATGGCGCGCGCGCGATCGTTCCCCTTCACCGCGGCGATCGCCTCATCGAGCGCGCCGCGAAGCCGCGTGCCGTCATCCTCGCGGAGATAGCCGGCCGAGTCCAGTCCGGCGACGGTGACATCGATCCGGGCGATCTCGGTGGCCGGCGTCTCGGCAAGCCACACGGAGCCGACGCTGATCGTGCCGTACATGCCGGTGCTGCCGAGGAAGGTGATGCTCCTGACGCCGGCGGGAGAGCCGAAGGCAACCGGCACGAACGTGAAGCGCTGATCCTCCACCCATGAGGAATCGAACGGACGTCCGTCGCCGGTGTAGAGGAGCGTGTCGAGGTTGCCGTCGTAATCCTCCACCTGGAACCAGGCGCTGTCGGCGATGTGGAACCGCTCGAGCATCACCATCGCTCCCTCGGTCCCGGTCTGGAACTCGATCTTCCCTCCGGGGGTCATCTCGATCACCAGGTTGCCGATCGGGCTATCCTCGTCCACGCGCGCTTCCCCCTCGAAGAGGAACGTGCCGGCGAAGCCGAACATCGGCTCCATCACGCTGATGCCGTGAACGTCCACCGGGCTGAAGAACGTGGTGTCGTCCGGCAGGAAGGAGTAGCTGTCGAGCGGGCGATTCATCAGGTAGTACTTCTCTCCCTGCAGCTCGTTGAAGCTGCTCTGGGCGAGGGTGTCGCCGTTCTCATCGAACGTGGTGAAGCCGAGGAGCGCGCAGCGCCAGTTGATGTCGCCGTCCGGATCCTCGCCGAGCAGCTGGATCCGCTTGAGCCCGACCTGGGAGCCGATGCTCCTCGGGAAGGTGTCGAGCGGGAGGGTATAGACGGAGTCGTTGAAGTCGGTGACCACCACGCGGAACGGATGGGAGCCGCCGACCAGATCGACGCGGCGCGTGCGGGTCGGGAAGTCGAGCGTCGCTCCCTGTCCCAGCAGCAGATAGCGCGAGGAGTCGACGACCGCGGAGGTATCCTCGGGGAGGCGGGGGATCGTCGACATGCAGTTGAGCCCCCACGGATTGCGGAACGTGACCCGCTGAACGGTGGCCGAGTAGACATCCTCGAAATCGATCTCGCGGAGCCGGGCGAAGGCATCGTCGAACGAGGAGGAATCCTGGTAGATGGTGATCTGTGCTCCCGCGGTGCCGGTAAGGGCAACGAGCGCGATGAGGATCAGAAGAAGTCGCGAAGCGTTCATGGTGCGCATCCTGAATACATGTGTGAATACCGTAGTCGGATGTCGGCCCCGGCGCATATCCGCCTCCGCCCGTTCTCGGGAGGATATGTCGGGAGCTCGACGAACGCATATCAAGGTAGGCCCGCCCGGTCACATTCCCGGAAATGCCGGTCACGAATTGGAGAGAGGATCGGATCACGCGAGATTTTTCTTCGGCGTCTTCCCCTCCGAAGGCTCAGGAGATTTCGACTCGTCCATCGCTTCAGGTGATCGGATGATCTCCCGATCCGTCGGAATGATCGATATTGCGCCCGACCGGACCGCTTCGCGCTCGATCCCACTGGCGCGATCATCGCTCGAGGGCCTCATCCGATCACCATCGGACGCGGCCTGCCGGGGGCCTCGCTCCGCCCCACGATCCGCGCGGAAGCATCTTCGGAGGTCGGCATCGTGATCCCGAAGCTGGTCGATACGGTCATGTGCGGAGAGTCATTCGGACGTGGCTGAGAGGGGATCGGCGGCGAGGTGTTCCGATGAAGACGCACCGGGAAGATGATGCCGCGCGGGCTCGACGGTGATACGCGGAGATCGACGTGGTGGAGATCATCGCATCGGCCGGGGATTGGTCCGATCGCGACAATTCGGGAGAAGCACGCAAGCGATGGATGATGGCACTTTCCTTCCACGCCTCCGTCCGGCGGAGTGGGAGGATCTGGAGATGCTGGATCGGATGCACACGCTCTGCATGCGGGAGCAGGTGGAGCGCATCTATCCCTGGCGGCCGGAGCTGTTCCGGGAGATCTACGATCCGGCCATCACCTGGGTGATCGAGCTCGATGACCGTCCCGTCGGCATGCTCCGCCTCTCCGAGGAGAAGGGGGAGATGCAGCTCCGGACGATCATCCTCCTGCCCGAGCTGCGGGGCCGGGGGATCGGCCGGTGCCTGATCGAGAAGATCCTCGAGCGTGGCCGCCAGACCGGGCGCCCGGTGGTGCTCCAGGTGCTCCGGCTCAATCCGGCGCGCCGCCTCTACGAGCGGCTCGGATTCCGGGAGATCGAGCTGACGCCCACGCATCATCTCATGCGCTGGACTCCCTGAGCTCGGAGCGTATCGACGCCGCGGCCCTTTCGCGGAGAGAGCGTGACGCGATCGCGCGACACGCTCTTATGGCGCCGACGGCTCGTGGCGCGACACCTCGATCAGGTTGCCGTCGGGATCGCGGAAGTAGATCGAGAGAATGGGTCCAAGCGCGCCGGTGCGGGGCACCGGCCCCTCCTCCACCGCGATCCCCTCGTGGCGGAGATGCTCCAGGATCGCATCGATCGATTCGCGGGTGATGAAGCAGAGATCGGCCGAGCCCGGAGTGGGGCGCATCGCCTTCGGCTCGAGCTCGCGTCCGGCCTGATGAAGATTTATCTTCGCCTCACCGAAGGCCAGCGCGCGGCGCCCCGCGCCGAACGTGACCGGCTCCATCCCGAGCACCCGCTGGTAGAAGGTCACGGTCGCCTCCACGTCGGAGACGGTGAGCACGAGATGGTCGAGTCTGTCGATCGTGATCGGCATCGCTTGCGCTCTCCGGGGATGTCGGTACTATCGGGTGCCACGGGATGCCGGCTCCGCGCCGCGAAGCCAGGAACATCCCCGGCCGAAGATCGTCAGAACCAATCGACCGACGCATGACGCGAGCCGCGCATGCTCCGTATGGGTAGACGCCTAAACATGCGCTGTACGGGCGGCCCCCCCGTGGCCGCCCCACCCGAACGGATCGAAGCGGGGCGAAGAGCGCACGCCTAAACATGCGCTGTACGGGCGGCCCCCCGTGGCCGCCCCACCCGAACGGACCGAAGAGCGCACGCTGAAGACGTGCGCCTACCGACGCGGTTACCGACGCGGTTACCGACGCGGTTACCGACGCGGTTACCGACGCGGTTACCGACGCGGTTACCGACGCGGTTACCGACGCGGTTAC
>JBEHWX010000130.1:0-14977 GCA_048498995.1 Bacteroidota bacterium | reverse complement strand
TCCGCGGCTGTTTTCAGAAGGGTACGATTGTAGGAAGGCCCGCCATTCACATCATCGCCCCATCTTTTTCCCGTTTCGCTCTGGCCGTCAGCTTCGCGATAATGATCCTCGATACGAAGCGGTTATGATTGCCCTCACCGGCGGTTGAATTATGGCTCGTGCAATCGCCGGTCTATTCGCCGACCGGCACCGTTGCTGCTCCCGTGATCCGGAGCGTCTCACGGTTCTGCACGAACGCCACGAGCCCTGCTCTGTCGCGTCGCGATACTCCAGTCAGGGGGACCGTCACGGTTCCGCGCGCCGAGGAGTCCAGCGGCACCGATCGCAGGCTCCGCACCACGTTGTCGTGCCGAAGCGTCCGCCCGGCGTTCTCACCGCTCGGCACACGCACCGTAAGGTCGCGCTCGGTCACCGCCAGCACCAGCGAGCTTCCGGCCGGTGCCCCGGCAACATCGTAGGCGACCGTCACGGCGCCGGTCGATGAACCTGAGCTGGTGGTGAGAGTCACCGTGGCCGCCGGCGTCACCGCGATCGCGCGATCGACCGCCTCGCGCACGCCGGACTCGTTCGATCCGACCAGCTCCGTCGTCCCGTTGACGACGATCTGCGGCGTGTAGACGCTCTTCACTCCGAGCCTTCGCGCATACGCTCCCTGCCGGTCGGAATAGGTCCGGTCGCTGAAGGGATCGCGCCATCCGAGCCGGTTCCAGTAGTCGACGTGCATCGACAGGGGAATCACCTCGGCGCCGTCGGCCCGAGTCTCGTCCGACAAACGGGTGAGGAGGGCATCGGCCGGCGGACAGCTCGAGCATCCCTCGGAGGTGAACAGCTCCACGACGGCCACCCCGCGCGGGTGCTCACGGAGGGCCGCCGGCGTTGCCTCGATCGAGGTGCTCCGCGAGCCGGTATCGAGCTCCCCCACATGGCGGCCTTCGCTTCCTCGGCATCCGGAGATCATCAGCAGGGCCGCCGACAGCGGCAGACCCGGGAACATCGCGCGGAACGGCATCGCCATGATTCTCTCCATCGTGTTCATCATCGGTACGTCCGGATGACGGCCATCCGCTCCCGCGATTTCCTCAGCCGCCGATGCCCAGCTCGCTCTCCAGGCGTCTCTTCTGCCGGAGATGGTGGCGGAAATGCATCTCGATCAGTTGATACCACTCCGCGGCCGAGAGCATGCCGAGCCTGGGATGCTTGGTCTTTGCGCCCGGGCCGGAAGCCGCGATCCGATCGGCGACCGCGCGCATCTCCTCGACCAGCGCGGCGAGGGAGGTCCGGATCTCCTCCTGACTCGTCGGCTGCTCCGGCGTATAGCCGGGCGTGGAGGAGGGAACCGTTATCCGCGCCGGCGGGAAGCTCCCCAGCAGAAAGCAGATCCGTCCGGGCATCGTCTTTCCACCCGATCCCGATGAGCCCTGGCCGCGCAGACACTGATCGATGTTCGGCAGGTGCATCTTCCTGGTCCCGAACACCAGATGTCCGTAGACCTGGCCGATCGACCACGCCCCGGCCGACGATTTCCTGAGAAACTGGTCGGGCGTATAGCGTCCGAGATCCCGCATCCAGAGATCGGCGGTTCTATTGAAGCGCGCGAATGTGCGACGTGCGTCCTTCATCTGTTCGTTCCGGCTGGTAAGAAGTGAGGCGACCCCGGAGCGGAGCCGGCATTGTTCGATGACGATCGGGTGATCGTCCGACATGCGCGAATCTACGCCGACGCTGTTGCCACCATCCTGTCAGCAGTGCGCCGCCGGTCGATAGCGCTCGAGAATTTTCTCCACCTCGATCCTGACCGCCTCGGCGACCTCGGGAGGATCGATCACCCGCGCGTGCGAGCCGAGCCCGATGATCCAGTGGAGCACCTCGGCCACGGTCCGGGAGGCGAGCACGATCACCAGTCCCTCCGGATGCTCCTCCTCGGCGATCTGAAAGAAGGAAGGGGATTCGCGAACCCAGCGGACATGCTCATGGTCGATCAGGAGGCGGATGATGACCGGGCGCTCGTCGGCGCGGTCGGGGGGAGCGAAGGTGAAATCGGTGGGGCGGCGGAAGGTGGCGTCGAGGACCGTCAGGCGCTCCATCCGCTGCACGCGGAAGATCCGTCGCGCGCCGCGCGCGTGGCAGTGCCCGACCAGATACCATGCGCCGGAGATGTTCGACAGCGCGTGGGGATCGACCACCCGACGCTCCGGCGGCAAGGCCTCGGGGAAGCGCTTCACGTAATCGAACTCGACGCTCCGTCCGGCGATGGCCGCTTCGCGCAGCAGCTCCACATCGGCCATCTCGCTCCGGCGTCCGGGACGCTGCGGCTGGATGAAGTGCACCAGACCACGCAGCTCCGCCACGCGGCGCCGGCTCTCCTCGGGGAGAATCGCCATGATCTTGTCGGAGGCATCGCCGGCCGCGGCCCCATGGATACGGAGCGTCTGGCGCACGGCATCGGCTCCGAGCAGGAGCGCCAGCGCCTCCTCCGAGGTGAAGCTCAGCGGCGGCAGGAAGTAGCCCTCCATCAGGGAGTAGCCACGCCCGGGGACGGCGAGGATCGGCACGCCGGTTTCCGAGAGTGCCTGGAGATCGCGATAGATCGAGCGCCGGCTCACCTCCAGGCGCTCGGCGAGATCCTCGGCGCGCAGCGTGCCGCGGGCCTGAAGCTCCAGTAGGATCGCCAGCATCCGGTCGGTTCGATTCATGGGATGGGATCAGCGGATATGAAAACGGCGCCGGCCCATGGAGATGGCCGACGCCGGAATCTACGAGACGCGGAGCGTTGTTCGACTCAGATCTGCACCAGATACTGCCCCTTGACGAAGAACTGCTGCTGGCCGAGCACGCCGTTGAAGCGATCCCGCTCCGGATCGTCGTCCAGCAGGTGCGTGGAGCCGGCGTAGAAGATCGTGAACGGGTTGAGCTTGTAGGTCACCAGCGGCTCCACCGAGAGCGCGCGCGAGAAGTCGTCGTACTGCACCACGAGCCGGAGGAAGAGCTCGCGGCTGAACTGATAGCTCACCTTGGCGCGCGCGATGAATCCATCGTAGATCACCGCGGCGCTGTCGGGATAGGCCATCCGCGAATAGGCCAGCGACGGTTGGATATTCAGGCGCTCGAAGAGCTTGAACGTGCCGAACGCGTTGATGTCGATCCCGCGGCCGAGCACCGGAACGTCGAGCGATCGGGCGATGCTGCGGCCGACCGTCAGATCCATGCCGAGGCTCACCGGCTGGCTGAAGTTGCTGTTGACGTTCATCTCCAGACGGCTGATGCCGTCCATGTCGTAGCCCTTGAAGCGCTCGTTGCTCAGGACGTAGGCCAGCTTGACCCAGGTCTGCGCCTTGAAGTTGAAGGAGATCGCCGGGACTATCCATTCATCCTTCCGGAGCCCGTCGTAGTTCCAGACGCGGCCGATGCTGGCCGAAGGCTCGATCCGGTCGATGAAGCTCGAGCTCGGGTAGATGGTGTAGCCGGCCCACAAATCCCCCTCGCGGCGGTTGTCCCGCGTGATGAACCCGTTGTAGGCGCGGAAGGTGGGACTCGTCTCCCAGTAGTCGAAGTCGAAGTTCCAGTCGCGGGCGTGGCGCTCCACGCTCGCGTAGATGGCGTTGCCGGCATATTTCTCGCCGTCGAGGGCAATCGTGTGACGGCCGCGATCGAAGGTGACGCTGTCGTAGTCCGCGGTGAGCTCCGGCGCGTTCGGCTCGGCCGTCAGGCTGAACGCCGTCTGCATCTCGAGCTGATAATTGCCGAGGAACCGGTAGAGCGCGTCGATGCTCATCTGCGTGCCGGAGCCGCCCCCCTCGAACCTGCGATCGGTCACCAGCGCGCCGATGTAGGAGCTTTCGCCGATTGCCTTTCGCGCGCGGGCCACGGTCGAGAGGGAGCGCCCACCCTGGACGAAATAGCTCCGCTCCTCGTCCGGGATGATGATCGGCGACTGCTCGTCCCAGGCGCCGAGATAGGCCAGCGAAGTCGACCCCATCCGCCCGATCAGTTTTGCCGCGACCTTCGGCGCGTTGATCGAGCGGGTGTAGACCGAGTTGATCCAGCCGCTGAACAGATCGCTCCCCTCCTGAAAGAAGGGGCGCCGCTCCGGATAGGAGATGGCGAACGTGGAGTTGACGTCGATCTGCGTGGCGTCGGATTCCACCTGGCTGAAGTCCGGGTTGATCGTCATCTCGGCGGTGACGCTCGGCGTGAAGGCATAGCGGGCGCCGAGCGAGAGGTTGGTCGAGACCGGCGTGTAGGTGAAGGGGGAGGATGGCACTCCCGGCTCCTCGCGCGTGCCGGCACTGGAGGCGACCACCGCCGGCAGAAGCTCCAGCGAGCCGCCCGGATGAACGTTCTCGATGCCGAGGATCGTGCCGTACTGGCAGAACTCGCACGGGTTGTTCCGGTCGATCGCCGCCCAGGAATATTCCATCCGGCTCTCGCGGGGGTGAATCCTCCAGAACGTCCCCTTCCAGACCTGCGACGGCGCGTCGGGGAAGCGGAGGCTGCTGAACGGGATCGCGATCTCCACGCGGTAGCCATCCTCGGTGATCTGGCTCCGGGCGTCGAAGACCATGTCGAACTTCGTGTCCTCGTCGGCGTTGCTCGGCCAGAGCAGATCTCCCTGCACACCGAGGGCGTTGACGAAGATCTCGTAGGCCCACGACGCGTTGCCATAGGTGTCGAGGATGAAGCCGCAGTAATCCTCGTTCCACTGCTCGTCCCGGTCGTGGAGCGATGCGCGGATCGTGGAGGGATCGTCCTTGGCGATGAAGCCGATGTAGAGATTCCGGTCGTCGTAGGTGACCATGGCGCTGGTCGCCACGCGCGGGCGGCCGAGCTCGTTCGGATAGACCTCCGTGAAATTCTCGGCGCGCGCGGCGTCGGCCCAAGCCGCCTCGTCCAGGCGGCCGTCGATCGTGATCGGTCCCGATGCCCGATGCAGGACGAGCGTGGGAGAGACGTTCGGCGTGAAGCGGGATTCGGCCGTCGGCGGGGGCGTGTCCTCGGCGCGGGCGATCGTCTGCGCCGGCAGCAACCGGGCCACGAACAACAGAAGCGCGACCAGGAGGAGGGAACTGCGTGACATAGGGCGTACTCTCGGTTCGGGAGGTTCATCACGCGGGCGGGCCCAGCCTACGCGAGAAATTTGGAGTGAACGCAACGCAGCTGCGCGATGCCGAACTCGGCATCCTCGCGGCGATCGGGGAATCGCTCGGCCTGCGTCGTGAACGTTTCGATGGCGCGATCGTAGCGTCGGCTTCCCTCGTCGCCGCCGGCAAGGGACTCGGCGATGCCGAGATAACCATGGCCGAGGAGGATGCTGAAGTCGGCCTCGGGGGTCGCGTCGGTGGGGTTGCCGGACGCGGCGGCAAATTCCTCGCTCAGACGAAGCGCGGTCGCGAAGGTTGCGCGCGCCTCCTCGAAGTTTCCGAGCGACAGCAGATGCATCCCCTTTGCCCACTGCGCGAGCGCCTTGCGCGAGGGATCCTTCCCCAGCTCCTCGCGCCAGCCGATGCAGTCGGCCGCGGCGCGGAGCCCCTCCTCGAAATGCCGCCGTTCCCTAGGCCGCGTATCCTCCGGCCAGCACTCGGCCAGGTCCGCCGAGAGATTGAAGGAGAAGATGTTCGCCAGATCCTTCCGGCGCGCGGCTATGTCTGGATCATCGGCCAGGCCGGCCATCTCCAATGCCTGATCGATCCCCGCGCGGACCACGGCGATGTAGTCGTCGAAACCCGCAGCTCCGCCGAGCTCGGCCCGGCGCCCGCTGAAGGCGGTCTGCGCAAAGTTGTAGAGCTTCAGACGGTCGGCCGGCTCGAAGGTTCCGATGTGATCGATCACCGCGGCCGCCCCGCCTGACCGCATCTTCTCGCGCAGCGCCTCCCACTCCCGTTCCGCAACGTCGTTACCGTCGGTTGTCGTCGTGCTCATGTTCGCATGCTCCGGTTTGATGTCGGTGTTCGCTCCCGGTGGTCCGGGCGCGCAAAGTACGCCGCTCCGGAACGATCCGAAGGGGACATTGGGGGACATGGCCTGGCGGACTTGTCCCGCCCGGACCGCCGTGATATACTTGTCGACATGAGGAAAGAGGACACACTGCGGCTCGACACGCACGCCCTTGCCGGAAGGATCGAGGCGCTCTCGCTCAAGCAGTGGTGGCTGGCCCGCGCCGTCGGCGTCTCGACCAAGACGGTCGGACGCTGGGTGAACGGACGCGTCAAGAGGATCGATCGGGAGAACGCCGCGAAGCTCGCCCGCGCCCTCGACCTGCCGCTCGAGCTCCTGATCCTCGCCGAGGAGGACGAGATCCTGGCGACGCGGGAGGAGCAGCGCGTGGCCGCGACGCTCCTGCAGGAGAAGGAGCTTCTGACGCTCCTGTCGCCGTCGGACAACTGGGAGCTGGCCGAGAGCCTGATCCGCGCCACGATGCAGCCGAACCTCCCGCTCCGGCAGCTCGGGCGTCTCTACAATCTGCTGTCGATCACCGCGTGGCGTCAGGGGGATTACGAGGAGGGGCGGCGGCACGCCGAGCGGGCGCGGCAGATCGGTCGCCAGTGCGACGATCGGGGAATTCTCCACAAGGCCGCCTGCAACCTCGCGACGATCCATTCCTTCATCGGCCCGATTCAGGATGCCCGCGCCGCCTTCGAGCTTTGCGTGGCCGAGCCCGCGGAGTTCGATACGCCGGCCGATCACGCCGCTGCGCTCTCCAATCTCGGGAGCGTCTACCGCGAGCTCGGGCTCCTCGAGCCGAGCCGCCGGCTGCAGATGGAGGCTATCGAAGCGTATACCCGACTCGGCCGCGATTACAATCTGGCGATCGCCTGGACCAGTCTCTTCGTGCTGGAGGTGGACGAGGGACGATTCGATGCCGCCTCCACGGCGCTCGATCGCGCCGAGCATCACGCGTCGCTCGCCGGCTACCAGAGGGGGCTGTCGCAATGCCGCGTGTACCGCGCCGAGCTGCTGGCCCGCCCGATGACCGATGGCACGGCGGATGCGGCTGGACGGTGCGCGGAGGCGCTGGATTTGTTGGATCGGGGATTGCGGGAGATCGCGCGGCACGCCGTGTACGATCTCACCTGTCATGAGATCGCGGCGCGCGCCTACCGGCATCTCGGACGGATGGAGCGGGCCGAGGAGGAGATCTCGATCGGCCTGGAGCGCTCGGAGCCGTTCCCGTTCATCCACGCGATGATGCTTCAGGAGGCGGCCCGGCTCCGGCAGGCCCTCGGGGATCAGCCGGGCGCCCGGCGGCATGCCACCGAGGCGCTTCGTATCTTCCGCGTCCTCGAGATCCCGAACCGCATGCTCGTCCCGCCCGTTCCCGACATGGGCGCGCGACGCGCGGACCACGCCCCGCTCTCTCGCATCGACTGATCCATGATCGCTCCGGCGCGACGCACTTCGGTGCCCGTTCCATATTATGCACATCTCCACCCCCTGAATCCGCCTCCGGAAATCCCGGAAGCGAGGCGTGCCGGGAACCACACCCGGCGCGCCCGACGCCATTTGTTGAAGGTCCGCATGATCGATATTGAACAGATTCTCGCAAGGATGCTCGCGGAGGTCGGCGGGGAGGAGACGCTCCGCTCGCTTACGTCCGTCGACCTCGCCTACGACATCGAGGTCGGGACATTGTCCGGAAAGGTTCACTCGAGGTTCGACGTCGCCGGGCGTCGCTATCTGCACGAAGTCGATTACGGAGCCTTCACGGTCTCCGACGGCTTCAACGGCGAGGTGACCTGGAAGGTCGACCACAACGGCAAGCTCCGCGTCAGGAGCGAGGCGGACCGGGCACGGGAGCGGCTGTCCGTCGATCTCACCTTCCATCGCTACCTCATCGACCGCGAGCAGTTCCGCGTGCGCGCCTCCAGGCATGGAGAGTTGATCCGCCTTCATGTCAGCACCGTCGCCGATGCCGATCACCCGACGATGAGCGCTGTGGTCGACATCGATCCCGAGACCGCGCATATCCTGCGGCGGGAGACCTCGCTCAGCGGCCACGCGGTCGTGGAGATATTCCACGCGCACCAGTATCACGATGGCCTCCTGGTCGGGACGATGGTGACGCATATCGACGCGGCCGGCAACGAGGCCCGGCTCGCGCTGAGTAGTGTCCGTCTGAACGGGCCGCTCGACGAGGGGGCCTTCGGTCCGCCGAGCCGCGACGTGGTCGATTACCGCTTTCTCGACGGTGTCACGCGCACGCGGGTGCCGATCCGCGTGCCGCTCGATCATATCTACGCCGATGTCGAGATCGCGGGCCGACGCTGGACCTTCATCGTCGATACCGGCGCCGGCGCCACGGTGATCTCCACGCGGCTGAAGGAGGCGCTGGGGCTCGAGGGGGAAGGGAAGCTGATGGCGCAGGGGGTGGGGGGCGGACAGGAGTTCGAGTTCGTGCGGGTTTCCGAGATCCGGATCGGACAGGCGGCCCTGATCGATCAGCGCGTCGTGGCGATGGATCTGGCCGAGGTGGAGTCGCGGCTGCAACGGCTCGACGGCATCCTCGGGATGGACTTCCTGACGCGCTTCGTGGTGAAGCTCGATTACGTGGCCGGAGAGATGGAGGTGTTCGATCGGGACGAGTTCCGTTACGACGGACCGGGTGAGACGATCTCGATCGACCGAAGCTACATTCACGCCTCCTTCGACGGGCACGAGGGGAGCTTTCAGATCGACACCGGAGCCGGCTCGCTCCACATTCACGCGCCGTTCGTCAGCCGCTTCGGCATGGTCACCGATCCGGATCGGATGCCGTCGATGACCGCGCTGAGCGGCGTCGGCACCGTGGAGCTGACCAAGTACCTGGCGCTCTGCCACGAGGTGCGGATCGGCGGCCACGTGCTGCGCGACGTGCCGATCGGACTGGCGCGGACCGGGGAGGGGAGCTTCTCCAACGCCGCCATCATGGGGAACATCGGCGGGGTGATCTGGAGGAAGTTCATCATCCATTTCGACTTCGACGCCGAAACCATCCATATCGAGCCGAATGTCAACTTCGACGAGCCGTTTCCCCGTTCGATGCTCGGCGCCACGCTCCGGCGTCAGGGGGGGGAGTTGATGGTGGACGCGGTGGTCCGCAATTCCCCCGCGTGGCGGCACGGCATCGCGCCGGGCGACCTGCTGGTGACGGTCGACGGCGAGCCGATGGACGGGCGCAGCGCCGAGGAGATCTCCGCGTGGTTCCGCCGGCCGGCCGGTACGCCGATGACGCTCCTGCTCCGGCGCGACGGCATCGACCGGGAGGTGGCGCTCCTGCTGGCGGACTTTCACCTTCACTACGATGCGTACGGCACAGAGGCGGTGCCGGATCATCACTGAGCTCGGTCCGCCGGAGCATTCGCGCCGTATCTTCCCGCCGACACCGAGCGGGGCGTATCGGGTGGCCCATGAAATGCTGCCTGATTCGGCGGAGCCGAACAATCGGCTCCGCGGCGTCTCGTGCCGCAACGAACATAGAATCAACCGAACCATGTCAACGATTCACGTCAACCGGAATCATACGCTCGGCAAGGAGCGCGCAAAGAAGTCCATCGAGGAGATCGCCCAGGAGATGAAGGGGCGCCTCGGCATATCCTACCGCTGGAACGGCGACGAGCTCACCTTCGAGCGGAGCGGCGTCGACGGCAAGATCGCCGTGACCGACAGTAATGTCGACGTGGTGGTCAAGCTCGGCATTCTCGCCTCGCCGATGCAGGGGATGGTGCAGCGGGAGATCGAGCACTACCTCGATCGCCATCTCGGCTGAGTCCGGATGTTCATGTCCCGGTGTGTCGCCGGGCGATTGTCGCCGGGCGCGTGTCGCCCGACCGGCGTGGCCGGCGCCGTTGTCCGTCGAGGTAACGGCGCCGGCGTCTCCGCGTTTCTTTGTCGCGTAAAGTACTTGCCGATTCGAGATCACAAGGATATACTTGCGACATGCTGGCCGATCGATCTTCCCGACCCCGACTTGCGGAGCTGGCCTCGCGCGAAGCGCTGGCGGCCGATAATCTCCGCTTCATCCGCGAGACGATGGAGCGCTCGAGCGCGTTCACGGCGGTGCCCGGATGGTGGACCGTCGCCGTCGGATGCAGCGCGATCGTCGCCGCGGTGGTGGCCTCGACACGTGGCGATCACCTTGCCTGGCTCGGCACCTGGCTGGCCGAGGCGGTGATCGGCTTCCTCTGTCTCGGCTGGGCCACCGTCAGAAAGGCGCGGGCCGAGGGGATCCCGATCCTCACCGGCGCCGGACGCAAGTACACGCTCGGACTGCTGCCGCCGATGGTGGCCGCGGCGCTGTTGACGCTGGGGCTGGCGCGCGCCGGCGTCTGGTCGGTGCTGCCGGCGCTCTGGCTGATGCTCTTCGGCGCGGGGATCATCACCGCCGGCGCGTTCTCGATCCGCGTGGTCCCGCTGATGGGGCTGGTGCTGATGATCGTCGGCGCGGTGGCGCTCTTCCTGCCGGTCGGCACCGGCGATCTCTACATGGGGATCGGCTTCGGCGGCATGTTCATCATCTTCGGCGCGGTGATCGCGCGTGGCAATGGCAGCTAAACGTCAATCATCGGAATCCCCCGGAGCCTCCCGTCGACGCGGACGCGGCGTTACCGGCACGCCGGACGCGGGCGCCTCGGCCACCGGCGTCTCGGGCGCGGGCGCGTCGGTGACGGGCGTGGCGGGCGCGGGCGTGGCGGGGACGGGCACGTCGAGCTCGGTGCCGCTCGAGCTGGACACGCTGATTCACGAGCGCGCCCGGCTCGGCATCGTCAGCGCGCTGGCGGTCAACGACACCCTCACGTTCAACGACCTCAAAGGGCTGCTCGGCGTCACCGACGGCAACCTCAGCGTCCACGCGCGGAAGCTGGAGGAGGCCGGCTACATCACCTGCACGAAATATTTCGAGGGACGGCTTCCCCGCACGGAGTTCCGCCTGACCCCGAAAGGAAAGGGAGCGCTCGAGCGCTACCTCACGCAGATGGAATCCCTCATCCGCCGGACCCGGAACGGCTAGGGAACCATCTCTTTTTTTGTTCGTCTACTTTGTTGCGTAAAGTTCTCTGCGAATCTCGACTTCAGGGAGGAAGATCATGGTGAGCGATGAATCGCGGATCGGATTCGGCATTCTCGGCGCTGCGACGGCGCTCGGGAGCCTTCACGATCTGATGCTCGACGGGAAGGAATGGGGGATCAACGTGGTGATCGTGGCGGTGCTCGACGTGATCACGCTGGCGATGCTCCGACGATGGCACCGCACCGGAGGGACGCCGGTCACGGTGCTCGGGGGAGGCGCGATTCTGCTGTTCGCCTCGTGCGTGGCGCTGCGTGCCTCGCCGATCCTGATCGGTCTCGATCTGGCGGCGATCGGCGTGATCCTCGCGATGCTCCTGCTCGGCGGCGGCGGGCGGCGGCCGGCGCGCGCGGCGATCGCCGATTACCTGCGAAGCGGGCTTCTGCTCATCGGCGGCGCGACCGTCGGAACCGCCGCCATCCTCTCCAGGGAGATAGAATGGGACGGGGTGAAGGGAAGCCGCGGGCTCGGACGGTTCACCGCGATCCTCCGCGGCGGCATCCTCGCGCTCCCCGTTCTCCTTCTCTTCGGCGGGCTGCTGGTTTCGGCCGATCCGCTCTATCGCAGGCTCCTGGTCGAGATCCTCGACATCGGGGCTCTTCTGAGACATGGGGTCTGGAGCCTCTTCTTCGCCTGGGGGATCGCCGGCGTTCTCGGCGCGATCGACCTTCTGTTCATCTCGTTCGTCGTCATCCAGCTCCGGTATCTCTTCGGCGGCGCCGATTTCGTCAGGGAAGGGGGCGGGCTCACCTTCGCCGAGTACGCGCGGAGCGGCTTCTTCGAGCTGGTGACGATCACCGCCGTCGAGCTGCCGCTGCTGCTGGCGGCCGACTGGCTGGCGCGGCCGCAAGGGCGTGGCGGCCGGCTCCTGCTGCGCGGGCTCTCGCTGCTGCAGGTCCTTCTCCTCTTCGTCATCATGGCCTCGGCGCTCTTCCGGATGCAGACCTACCAGGCCGAGTACGGACAGACCGAGCTCCGCTTCTACACCACGGCGTTCATGTGGTGGATGGGAGCCCTCTTCCTCTGGTTCGTGCTCACCGTGCTCCGCGGACAGCGCGCGTCGTTCGCCGGCGGCGCCGCGCTCTCCGGACTTCTGGCGATTCTCCTGCTCAACCTGCTGAACCCGGACGCGCGGATCGCCGCGACGAATATCGAGCGTGGCGCGCTCGGCAAGGCGATCGATGCCGACTACCTCGGCCTGCTCAGCGCCGACGCCGTGCCGACGATCGTGGAGGGGATGAAGGGGCTCTCGTCGTCGGACCGGACGGTCGTGGCCCGGAGGCTCGCCTTCCGCTGGGGAGGCACCGAGGAGTGGCTGAGCTGGAACTGGTCCCGCGCGCGGGCACGCGCCGCGGTGAGCCGGGGCGGCGATGCCATGACCGGACCGTCCGAAACCAGCACGCTCGCCCCGTTCATTCCGACGCTCCCCGGCGTCCGAAACTGAGCGGTCGGGCCCGAGGGGGCCGACCGCATAACCCGATCGACGGAAGGGGAGCGGGAGAGGGAGGGGAGGATCGCCATCGATTCTCCTCTCGCTATCCCGACCGTCGGAGCCTCCACCACGCGCCCCGCGCCGTATCATGCCGCGACCCGGCGCTCACCACCATCGCGCCACGCTTCCGCCCGCATTCCACCTCGGTCTCGCCCGCTCCCTCCGTGTTCCCACACGCGAGCAGCCACGCCATCGATGAGCCGCCATCCGACTTTCCTCCGTATCTTTGCGATCCTTCTTTCCGCACGGACTATGCCCGAAGAAAAGATTCCGATAAAGACGATCGTGACCAACCGGAAGGCGCGATTCGAGTTCGAGATCCTCGACAAGATCGAGGCCGGCATCGTGCTGCGCGGCACCGAGGTGAAATCGGTGCGCGCCGGGAAGATCTCGCTGCAGGAGAGCTACGCCGCCGCGCGCGGCTCCGAGCTCTGGCTGGAGGGATGCACCATCCAGCCCTACGAGCAGGGGAACATCAACAACCACGAGCCGACCCGTCCCCGGAAGCTGCTGCTCCACAAACGGGAGCTCGAGAAGATCATCCGTCGCGTGGCCGAAAAAGGGTTGACGCTGGTGCCGCTCGCGGTCTATTTCAAGGGACCGAACCTGAAGGTGGAGATCGGCATTGCCCGCGGCAAGAAGCTCTACGACAAGCGGGAAACGATCAAGAAGCGGGATACCGAGCGTCGGTTGCGCGAGGAGTGAGCTCCCCCGGCTCCACGAAGACAGTTCGCCGACGGCGCCGCCGGTGCCCTCGAAACGACTCCCCACTGAGACGAAGACCTCAATACTGATAGAAGACCGAGATGACTGCACAACTCTTTCCCCCGCTGAACGAGCAGATGGACGTGATCCGGCGGACCACCGAGGAGATCATTCCCGAGGAGGAGCTCGCCAGGAAAATCGAGCGATCGATCGCGACCGGCAAGCCGCTCAACGTCAAGCTCGGTGCCGATCCCTCGCGTCCCGATCTCCATCTCGGGCATGCCGTCGTGCTCCGGAAGATGCGCGACTTCCAGGATCTCGGACATCAGGCGATCCTGATCGTCGGCGATTTCACCGGCATGATCGGCGACCCCTCAGGCACCTCGAAGACCCGCCCGGCGCTCTCGCTCGATGAGACGCGACGCAACGGCCAGACCTATTTCGAGCAGGCCACGAAGATCCTCTCCGGCAAGCGGATCAAGATGGTCTACAACTCCGAATGGCTCTCGAAGATGAGCTTCGCCGAGGTGATCGCGCTCGCCTCCAAGTACACCGTCTCGCAGATGCTCGAGCGGGAGGATTTCCACCGTCGCTTCAACGCGGAGGTGCCGATCTCGCTCCACGAGTTCCTCTACCCGCTGGTGCAGGCGATGGACTCGGTGGCCGTGCAGTCGGACGTGGAGCTCGGCGGCACCGACCAGAAGTTCAACCTCCTGGCCGGCCGCGACATCCAGCGCGCCTACGGACAGGAGCCGCAGGCGGTGATCACC
This sequence comes from Bacteroidota bacterium, assembly GCA_048498995.1. GTDB lineage: Bacteria > Bacteroidota > Ignavibacteria > OLB7 > OLB7 > JBEHWX01. The sequence continues at coordinate 972 of JBEHWX010000130.1, read as the reverse complement.
TGCCCGATCCTCGTCGGCCTCGACGGTCACGAGAAGATGTCCAAGTCGCTCGGCAACTACGTCGCCCTGAGCGATTTCCCGAACGACATGTACGGCAAGCTCCTCTCGATCCCCGACGACGCGATGATGACCTACTTCGAGTTTGCCGCCTTCTACGGTGGCGATGCGCTCGATCAGGTGAAGGCGGACCTCGAAAGCGGCGCGCTCCATCCGCGCGACGCCAAGCGCCGCCTGGCCCGCGAGGTTGTTGCCCTCTATACCAGCGAGGGGACCGCGCTCAAGGCCGAGGAGGAGTTCGACAGGATCTTCATCCAGAAGGCCGCGCCGGAGGAGATGGATTCCTACGCCGTCCTCGGGCCGGTGCATATCACCGATCTGATCGTCAGCGCGGGGCTCGCTCCGTCGAAGGGGGAGGCCAAGCGGCTGATCCAGGGAGGAGGCGTGTCGATCGACGGCGTGCGCGTCGAGGATGTCAACTTCCTCTACGAGCCGCTCCCCACCGCGGTGCTGAAGGTCGGCAAGCGGAAATTCCTCCGGCTGGTGACCGAGTGATGGAGCCGGCGATCCCCTTCAACAGCCGCCGCGATGGCGCCGGCCACGAGGAGATCGCCCTCGAGTTCCTGCTCGCGCTCGGATATACGCTCGTAGAGCGGAACGTTCACGTCGGCCGCGAGGGGGAGATCGATCTGGTGATGCGCGACGGAAGCGTGCTGGTGTTCGTCGAGGTGAAGGCCAGGCGCTCGCATCAGTACGGGCTTCCGGAGGAGGCGGTCACCATCACCAAGCGGAAGCGGCTGCGTCGGCTTGCCGGCGCGTTCGTGCAGCTCCGCGGCATCGTCGACTACGAGGCCCGCTTCGACGTGGTGGCCGTCGATTACGCCACCGGACGCGACGGAGCTCCCGAGATCCGACATATCATCGACGCATTCTGAAGGCCGGCGCCTCCACGCTCAGTGCAGGCCGCCGTCGCCG
>JBEHWX010000129.1:0-15188 GCA_048498995.1 Bacteroidota bacterium | reverse complement strand
GGCGCACGTCTTCAGCGTGCGCCACGGGTGCCGCCGCAAACTCCGGTAGGCGCACGTCTTTAGCGTGCGCCACGGTGCCGCCGCAAGCCCGGCAATCACACGTCGTCAGCGTGCGCCAGGGTGCCGCCGCAAACCCCGGTAGGCGCACGTCTTCAGCGTGCGCAACGGGTGCCGCCGCAAACTCCGGTAGGCGCACGTCTTCAGCGTGCGCAACGGGTGCCGCCGCAAACTCCGGTAGGCGCACGTCTTTAGCGTGCGCCACGGGTGCCGCCGCAAACTCCGGTAGCCGCACGTCTTCAGCGTGCGCGATCAGCATCACCGAAAACTCGATCGGCATGCGCCATCGATGCCCCCGACATTCCCGGACAACGACGCGTCGTCAATTCGCTCCGGAACGTTCGCTTCCCGATTCCAGATGCAGCCGCGCGGCTGTGCCGTAGGCGAGCACGCCGAGTCCGGCCGCCCCCATCCAGTAGATGCTCCCATGCGTGATGAAATGCTCCACCGCGGCAAGTCCGGATGAGCCACGCGCGGCGCGGAGTCCCGCCCGCAGCGCCATCGCTCCGGTCACCAGCCCCAGAGCCCCGACGATCGCGCGACGCAGCGCGCGGGGAAGACGGAACCGCTTCGGCGGACGCACCCTCGGCTCGCTCCGGAGCGCCCGCTCGGCGCCACGCGCCATCACCACCAGACCGGCCAGCGACGAGACGTACTGCACCAGCTTGTAGCCGGCGACCCGCATCCCGCCGATCCTCATCAGCGGTACCCGCAGCGCCGGCCACCCGCGTACCACGATCCCCTCCGGATGCGAGAAGGCATCCCACGCCACATGCGTCACCGCGCCGAGATAGACGGAGATGGCCGCGCGCGCCAGCCGGGCCGGCTCGCCGATCTCGGGAGGATGCGCGTACCGTATCAGCCGGTCGCGGTAACGATCCGGAAGGAGAAGCACGAGGGGACGCTTGGCGACGAGGTGGTAGAGCAGGTAGAGGGAAAGGCCGACCGGCACGCAGAAGAGGAGCAGCCCCTCCGCGCTGTGGCCGTATTTGCTGGTGGCCCGCCCGGTCAGGACGAACTCGATATCGGGAGCCATGCTCCCGATCACCAGCGCGGGAATATCCAGATCATCGCCGGCCAGGCGCGCGATCGGCACCGCCACGGCCGGATGAGCGAGCGTGAACGCCATCTTCTCCTCCCCTCTTCTTCATCTTCCCGGGCATCGCTCCGTGTCCGCATCCGCGCGCACGTGCCCATTGATGGATCGACCGGCGAGCTCGCGAACGATTCGGCGGACGATCCGGCCGCCGGGCCTTGCCGGCGACCCGCCCGCAATCGTACCACTTCGGTGCCAGCAATGGCCGCGGTGATCGCTTCCGTACACCTCGAACGCGCCTCTCCAACGTGATGCACGTGAAGACGGACGCGGCTCAGGCCGGCTCGTCAGGCAATCTCGGCGGCGTGATGGTGCCGTTGAGCCAGTCGTCGCGCAGGATGGCGTAGCCGACCGCGTCGTGATGGACGTCGCCGTCGGGCCAGGCGCTCCGATAATGCGCTTCCTTGGCGTAGCCGCATCGGCCGAAGAGCTTCCGCATCGCCACGTTGTCCGCCCTCGTGGTTCCCTCGATCCTCCGGATCTCGGGAAGCTCGGTGAACAAATAGCCGGTCAGCCAGCGGAGCGCCTGCTCGCCGAGCCCGGTCCCGCGTCGGTCGTGACGGATGCGCAGATCGAAGTTCGGCGAGGAGTCGCCGATATCGCGCAACTGAATCAGCCCGACCTTCTCCCCCTGGTCGTCGATGCCCCAGAAGGTGCGGGTCCGGTCGTTCAGGTAGACGCCACGCGCGACCCGATCCAGGATCATCTCCGGCGTCGGCGGGGTGCCGCCGTGAAACGGCCACGACTGCGACGTGATCCAGTCCGCGAGGGCCGCGGCGTCCTCGACGGTAAAGGGAACGATGTCAATGGTCTGCTGCATGGCATTCAAGAGATGTGGTGTCGACCATCGCCGTATCACCGGCGCGACGTGGGGATCGCTCTCCGGCCGCATCGGGGCGGGCTCACTCGAGCATCCGCTCGATGATCCGTCCGATGCCGAGGCGACGCTCCGCATCGGCGATCAGGTTGAAGCTCCGGAAGGAGGCGACCGGGATCATTCCCTCGAAGAGGGTGACATCGGTCAGGTAGCTGCTCTGCTCGGTGTGGCAGACCGGACAGACATCGCGCGCGGTGAAGGAGACGCCGGCCAGTGGATCGGCGCAGCGCGCGGCCACCTCGAGCACCAGCTCCATGCACTCCTCGCCGGTGAGCCGATCGCTCACGGCTTCGAGCACGATCCGCTGGATCGACTCGAATGCGGGGTTGGCAAGCGACTCCAGGTAGAGATGCCGCTCGCCGTCGAGCCCGCTCAGGATGAAGCGCCCGAGCGAGAACGCCCCGACCGTCGGCAGCGGAAACCGGCCGCCGCAGGCGGTGCAGGTGGCCGAATCGTAGCGGACCGCCTTCAGCGGCACGGTCATGTAGCCATACGTCCTGAGGGCGAAGGAGGGATCTTGACGGTTGATCCACCGCCAGAGGTCGCTCCGGACCTCGGCCATCATCATCGCGTCGCCGTAATCGCAGCCGTAGAGCGCCTCGTACAGCCGGTCGTCGAGCAGCGCGCGCACGCGCGGATCGGACTCGACGAGCGATTCGAACTGCGCCGTGGAGATCTCTCCGCGGCAGAAGCGCCAGAATGTATCGACCAGGTCGTCCAGATCGCGGATCGGACGATTCGGGGGGAAGTCAGAAGGTTGATCGTTCATCATGCCGAGCCAGTGCTACATCCGCCCCTGCGGAACTCCCAGATAGTCCGAGGTCCGCTCGCCGCTGCTGCGATTGGCAAGTACGATCAGATAATCGTCGGGAGCCAGGATATCGTTGGTCGCGTGCCCCTTGGCCACCTGCCACTGTCCGCCGGCGACGCGGCTGTAGGAGAGCAGCTGCGCGCCGGTCTTCTCCACCAGCAGGTTGTTGGCCGCGGCGCAGCTCATGCCGACCAGGGGATGCCCCTGCCGGAGGCGGAACTCCTGCAGGTCCATGTCGTCGTCGCCGGTGGTCGCCGAAAGGATCGCCTCCATGAAGCTGGAGACGTCCGGCTCGAAGGCCGCGGAGGCTATCAGCCGGCCGAGCACTTCGTTCGGCGAGATCACGTAGTTGACGCCGGCGTTCTCCACCGTCTTGCGCAACTGCGAATTGTTGATGTACGCGGTGATCTTCAGCGACGGGTTGAGCTGCTTCAGGTGAAGCACGGTCACCAGCGTGGTCGTGTCGTCGCCGGTGAGCAGCACCGCTCCGGCCGCGCGCGCGATGTTCAGCCGCGCCAGCGCGTCGTCCTCCTGATACAGGCCGAAGCTGACGAAGAAGGTCTTAGGGTCGGTGAAGATCGTCCGCATCTCGGCGATGTCCCGCTCCTGCTGCGTCAGCACCGCCACCTTGAACCCGGCGACGATCATCTCCTTGATCACCGTGCGGCTCAGATCGTTCCAGCCGAGCACGATATAGTGATTCGTGAAATCGGTTCCATCCATGCCGAGAAATCTCCTCCTGCTTGACTCGACGGCCAGCTCGCCGAACTTGCCGATGACGAAGCCGATCAGCCCGACCGACGTGATGATCACCAGCCCGCCGGCGATCCGGCCGGCGGCGGAGACCGGGTAGAGATCGCCGTAGCCGACGGTGCTGACGGTCACCAGCGTATACCAGAGCGCCTGTGGATAGGAGTGGATGAGCGCTCCCTCCTCTCCACGCTCGCAGATGAACACGACGAGCGCGGCCAGGAGATAGCACGCCACCAGCGCTCCGATGGTGGTAAGGAGCTTGCGGCGCGCGTCGGTCATCCAGACGCGGCGCGCGCGGGTGCCATGGTCACGCATTGTGAGATCGGCGTCGTTGATTGAGTGGACGACTCTCTGAACCGGACCTCGCGCTCACCCCGGAGATCGGACGACGCGAGGTCGGCTGGAGGGGGAGAGAGCGGACGCGCGCATCGCGCTCCGTTCGACCGGCGGCGGCACGGTTCGAGGTCGGAGCGTCCGAAGTGATCCTTCGAGATCGCGCGTGAAGACGTAAGGGCGTTGCGGCGCGAATATCCACTTTTGCCCGCAATGTTGCAATTGCCCTCCCCCCCGCGTCGATGCATGGGAGGCCGGACCGCCCCTGGCGTCATCGTTCCATGTTCCGATGATTCCCCGCGGCGATGCCGGAGGCGGCCGATGCCGGAGGCGGCCGATGCCGGATGTGACGGTGGGGTATCGCCCGGGAGGCGTCGCGGAGGGGATTGTCCGGAAGCAACCCGGAGCTCTCCGGAGAAGAGAATCTCTCGTGATGTCGAAGTTCTCCTTGCCCGGCGTGGCCCTGAGAGCGACCTTCCCTCCCGGTCCCCGTTCCCCGCCGCGCGACATCGTGCGCCTCGGCAGCGCCGAGATCGTCCCGGGAGCCTCTCGCGAGCGCTTCCCGGAATCGGCCCGGAGTGCTCGCGGCGCGGCCAGGCGCGGTGCAACCGGACGGCATCCGTGGCGGCGTCGATCCGGCCGGGGCTCGGCCCCATCCAGGCCGATCCCGCCATGGCACATGGAGTATCCGCACATGGAGTATCCGCGCGGAAGCGTATCCACATGGAGGATGAAACATCACCATCGGAGCGCGATATTATCCAAACGCTTCGATTGCTAGCTTCAAGCCGTGGCTGGCTTCCATCGGTCCCGCGCCGGCCCTGCCATCATTCTGTCGCACACGTCCCCCCGGACCAGAACTCGAGCCCAACCCTTGCGGGGCGATCCCATCGGGACTCCCCGGCCGGGCTCGGACGGCCGGCGGATCATTTCCGCCCGACCGCTATTTCCGCACTACTTCCGATCCACGATTTCGATGCGCCAACGCGAATTTCGGAGCCCGTCGCCCGCCCTCTCGACGTCCCGGCTTGTTGAGAGGGGATGTCCTCGTGACGTCGCCGGCCGTGCCCGCTCCCGGCCATGAGGCACGGTCGCCGCGACGGGCTCCGATCTTGATTTCCGCCGATCCCGGAGCGTCCGCGGGGATACCTCTCCCGCGACCCGCTCTCCTCGGCATCGGTCCGGTCTGGTGCAAACAGACACGGAACGATGCGTTTGTTCTTCTCTCGCATTCCTATTTTCGGCGCGGCGCCCCCCGATTCCGGCCGCCGTTCACTCGAATCCGGAACTGCAGATGTCAGAAGAACTCCGCTCCGACTGGAGCCGGCGCGAGGTCGCCGAGCTCTACCGCACTCCCTTCCTCAAGCTCGTCTCGCGAGCCTCCGCCGTCCACGCGCGCTTCCACTCCTACGACGACGTGCAGTGCTGCACGCTTCTGTCGATCAAGACCGGAGGATGTCCGGAGGATTGCGCCTACTGTCCGCAGGCCGCCCGCTACGATACCGGGGTGAACGTTCATCGTCTGCTCGATGTCCAGACCGTGGTGGCCTCGGCCGAGCAGGCCCGCCGCGCCGGCTCCACCAGGTTCTGCATGGGCGCGGCCTGGCGCGAGGTGCGCGACAACAGCGACTTCGACCGCGTGCTCGAGATGGTCGGCGCCGTGCGCGACCTCGGACTGGAAGTCTGCTGCACGCTCGGCATGATCACCCCCTGGCAGGCCGAGCGCCTGGCCGAGGCCGGGCTCACCGCCTACAATCACAACCTCGATACCTCCCGCTCCTTCTACGGAGAGATCATCTCCACGCGCGAGTACGACGACCGGCTCCAGACCATTCAGAACGTCCGGGGCGCCGGTATCTCCCTCTGCTGCGGCGGCATCATCGGCATGGGTGAGACCGAGGAGGATCGCATCGAGTTCCTCCATACCCTGGCGACGCTGGCGCCCCATCCGGAGAGCGTGCCGATCAACGCCCTGGTGCCGGTGGAGGGAACGCCCCTCGGCGAGCGCGATCAGATCGATCCGTTCGAGTTCGTCAGGACCATCGCCTGCGCGCGCATCCTGATGCCGACCTCCCGCATCCGCCTGAGCGCCGGCCGCCTGTCGATGTCCGACGAGGCGCAGGCGCTGGCGCTGCTGGCCGGCGCCAACTCGATCTTCACCGGCGAGAAGCTCCTGACCACGCCGAACCCCGAGGAGAACCGGGACCACGAGCTGATGCGGAAGCTCGGCGTGACGCCGACGGCCCCGTACTCGGCCGAGTTCGCGATCACCGAGGAGGAGCCGGCGGCCAGCGCGTCATGAGCCGACTGCACGCACGCATCACGCGCGAGCTCGGGGAGCTCGAGGCCCGATCACGACGCAGGCGGCTCGCCTCGCCGTCCGGCATCGACTTCTCCTCGAACGACTACCTGGCGTTGAGCGACGATCCGGGAGTGCTCCGGGCGGTGGCCGAGGCCGCCGCCCGGGGCGTGCCCCATGGCTCCACCGGGTCGCGCCTCCTCTCCGGCAATCATCCGCTCCACGTCGAGGCGGAGCGCCGGTTCGCGCGCTTCCTCGGACGCGAGGATGCCCTTCTCTTCTCCAGCGGCTTCGCCGCCAATCATGCCCTCCTCTCGGCGCTCCCCTCCCGCCGCGACCTGATCCTTCTCGATGCCGCCGCGCATGCCTCCCTCAAGGAAGGGGCCCGCGCATCGCTGGCCACGAAGCGCTCCTTCCCGCACAATGATCCGGACGGGCTCCGCCGCGCCCTGCGCGACCGTCCGGCGTTCGACGCCGCGCTCGTGGTGATCGAGGGGATCTACAGCATGGATGGCGACGCCGCCCCGATCGCGGAGCTGGCCGAGGTGGCACGCGAGCACGACGCCGAGCTCGTGGTGGACGAAGCGCACGCGACCGGCCTCTACGGCCACCAGGCGCGGGGCATCCACGCGACCGTGGAGCTGCCGCGCCCACCGCTGGCGACCGTGCATCCGTGCGGCAAGGCGCTCGGCTCGGCCGGCGCGTTCGTGGCCGCCGATCGGAGCGTGATCGACTATCTGGTCAACGCGGCACGTCCCTTCCTCTTCAGCACCGCCCCGGCCCCGCTGCAGGCCGCGGCGCTCCTGGCCGCGCTCGATCTGCTCCCGGCCATGGCCGGACGCGCCGAGGCGGTACTCGACCTTTCGGCGCGGCTCCGCCGGCGCCTCGACGCGCTGCGCCGCTGGCGCGCGCTCCCCGGATCGAGCCCGATCGTGCCGGTGGTGATCGGTGCCGACGACAGGGCGCTCGCCGCCGCCGAGATGCTCCGGAAGGAGGGGCTCGACGTCCGCGCCATTCGTCCGCCGACCGTGCCGGCCGGCACCGCGCGGCTCCGCATCTCCCTTACCGCGCGCCATGCCGCCGGGGAGATCGACCGGCTGGCCGATGCCGTGCTGGAGGCCGAGCGCATTCTGGAGGGAACAGCATGAGCGCCACGCGACTGATCGTCAGCGGCACCGATACCGGCATCGGCAAGACCGTGCTGGCCGCCGCGGCCACGATGGTCCTCGACGGCGAGTACTGGAAGCCGATCCAGTCGGGTCTCGAGGGGGAGAGCGACACCGAGACCGTGGCGCGGCTGACCGCCCTGGCGCCGGAGCGCTTCCACGCCGAGGGCTACCGGCTCACCAACCCCCTCTCGCCGGACCAGAGCGCGATGCTCGACGGCGTGACGATCGAGGAGGCGCGGCTTCTGCCGCCGGCAACGCGCCGGCCACTCGTGATCGAGGGGGCGGGCGGAGTGCTGGTGCCGGTCTCCGACCGGCTGTTGCAGGTCGATCTGTTCCGCCTCTGGCGCGCGCCGGTGCTGCTGGCGATCCGCTCCGGGCTCGGCACGCTGAATCACACGCTCCTGACCGTGGAGGCGCTGGCCCGGCGCGACGTTCCTGTTCTGGGGCTGGTGATGATCGGCCCGGAGCACGCGATGAATCGCGCCACGCTCGAGCGCTGGTGCACCGCGCCGGTGCTCGGTATCCTCCCGTATATCGACCCGCTCGACCACGCCACGCTCCATGCCGCCGCGCGCGCCGGGCTCCCCTCCGGGGAGAGGCTGGCCGCGCTGATACGGGAGATGGGGAACGCGGCGGCCAATCATGACCGGAACGATCACGAGAACTGACGCACCGATGAACGACACTTCGCTGGAGACGACGGCAACGGACGCCGGAAGCGTGGCCGGAGAGATGGAAGCGGCCGCGTGGGTCGAGCTCGACCGGCGGCATGCCTGGCATCCCTACACGCAGATGATGACGTCCCCCCCGCCGGTGCCGATCGCGCGCGCAAGCGGCGCCTCGCTCTTCACCCCTTCCGGCGAGCGGATCATCGACGCCATCTCCTCCTGGTGGGTTACCCTGCACGGCCACGCGCATCCGCGCATCGCCGCGGCCATCGCGCGCCAGGCCGCGGAGCTGGAGCAGGTGATCTTCGCCGGGTTCACGCACGAGCCGGCCGCGCGCCTGGCATCGAGCCTCGCGGCGCTCTTCCCGGAGGATCTGAACCGGGTCTTCTTCAGCGACAACGGCTCGACGGCGGTGGAAGTAGCGCTGAAGATGGCGATCCAATACCGCGTGAACCGGGGGGAGCCGAAGGCGCGATTCCTCGCGCTCGAAGGCGCCTATCACGGCGACACGTTCGGCGCCATGGCCGCCAGCGCCCGCTCGGTCTTCACCGCCGCGTTCGATCCGCTGCTGTTCGACGTGACGCGCCTCCCCTTCCCCGGCCGCTCGGCCGAGGGAGCCGAACGGCTGCTCGAGGCCGCGCGCCGCGAGTTCTCCCGAGGTGACGTGACGGCGGTGATCGTGGAGCCGCTGCTGCTCGGCGCCGGCGGCATGCTCGTCTGGAGCGAGGAGGCACTCTCGGCGCTCGCCGCGCTCTGCCGCGAGCACGACGTGCTGCTGATCGCCGACGAGGTGCTGACCGGCTTCGGACGCACCGGCATGATGTTCGCCTGCGAGCGCGCCGGCGTCACCCCGGATATCGTGACCCTGTCGAAGGGGCTGAGCGGCGGGTTCCTCCCCTTCGGCGCCACCGTCTGCCGCGACCGGATCCACGACGCGTTCCTGAGCACCGACCGCCGCCGGACGCTCTTCCATGGGCACTCCTTCACGGCCAACCCGCTCGGGTGCGCGGCCGCGCTGGCAAGCCTGGAAGTGTTCCGCGACGAGCCGGTGTTCGAGCGGATCGAGGCCATCGAGCGGATCCATCGCGAGCGGATCGACGCGCTGGCCGCCGCCGCGCCGATCGAGGAGCCGCGCGTGCTCGGCACCATCGCGGCGTTCGACCTTCCGACCGAGGAGGGGGGCTATCTGAGCGGGGCGGCCGCAACGCTCGTGGCCGAGGCGCTCGAGGCCGGCATTCTGCTCCGTCCCCTCGGCAACGTGATCTACCTTCTCCCCCCGTACTGCATCCCCGAACAGGACCTACATCGCATTCATGACTTCCTCGCCGACCGCCTCCGCCGTTGACGCTCCCTTCGTCGACGCATCCTTCGCCGACATTCCCGCGCACGATGTTCCGGCCTCCGAGGCCGAGCTGCTTCTGCGCGAGCGCTTCGAGCGCTGGATGGGAGCGCTCCCCGAGCGCCCCTCCCTGCACGCGCGCTTCGCCAACACCCTCTCGCTGCTGGAGCACATCGGATCGATCAAGATCGCGCGGACGCAGGCAGGGTCCGGCATCACCGAGGAGATCCTTCGTCACCTGGCCGAGGAAACGCGCCACGCCGCCTATCTGAAGCGTCTGGCCCGTCGCATCGATCCGAGGATCCCGGAGGATTACGGCAACGACGGCCTGATCGCCGGGGCGCGGGCGCGCGGCTACTTCGCGCGGCTGGACGTCACGGTCCGTGACTTCACGCGGCGACAGGTGGCGCCGGAGCTGAGAAACGCGGCGGCGTACAGGCTGGTGACGTGGCTGGTGGAGAGGCGGGCGATGTGGCTCTATCCGGCGTGGCAACTGACGCTCGAGCGCGCCGAGCCGCGCCGTTCGGTCCGCTCGATCATCGGCGAAGAGACCAGGCATCTGGAGGAGATCACCGCCGGCATCGACGAGCTGGGACTGACCGGCCTCGACGGCCTCGTCGCACGTGAGGAAGCGCTCTTCGCTCCCCTGGCCGAGGAGATCATGATGGAGATGGATGAGCGGGATCGATCCCTCGCGTCATGAGAAGCGCGGGCGAGGCGATAACGAATCTGCAACGTGGGCGCGCGCCCGTTCCGGCGTCGGAAGCCGCGAGGCACAATCTCCGCATGCGTAACGTTGACCGTACGGGCGGCCCCCGTGGCCGCCCTCCCGCGTTGACGGCAGCGCCCAGGCTTTCTCCGCGGGCATGAAGAACGCGGGCTGAAGACCCACGCCTACCATTGCGCGGAGCGATAACTGAAATGCCTGGCTGCGATACCCCCGTATCCGGCTCATGAACCTCCACCGGCAAGACAGCCATGGCAACCCCTGCTCGGCACAGTGAGGCACAGTGGTAGGCGCACGTCTTCAGCGTGCGCCGTTGATGCCACCGAACGTGCGGCCACGTGAGTCCGCCCGCACTCAGGGTTGCTTCACCACCTTCGCGTCGAACACCAGCAGCAGGTAGTTCGGTTCCTTCCGTTCCAGGAGCAGATAGCGCCATCCGTTGATCACCGTGGAATCGGATCGTCCGAATCGCGTTCCGCGGGCATTCGGGCCGATGAAGCGCTCCACCCACGCGTACGCCTCCGGATCGATCGCGCTGACGAACCGGTCCAGCCGATCGAGCGACCGCTCGTTGACCTCCCGATCCGGCACGAACCTGGTCACGATGCTCGCGCGCGTCAGCGACCGCTCCGAGCCCACCAGCACCGCCGTGGCGGTGAGCGCGGGGAGATCCTCCGCAGTCCACATCTCCCCGCCGGTATCAGTGCCCGCGCTGTGGAACTCCGGAAAATCCGATCGCATCGCCTCGATCATGTGAGCGCGCGTGACCACTCTCGGCCCGGAGCCCAGGCCGAGCCGCGGCACCACCAGCACCGCCGCGACGGCAAGCACTATCACCCCGCCGCCGAGCGCGATGATCCTCCCACGCTTCACGACGGCATCCTCCTGAAGGCCCGCCCGGCGTGGCTTCGTCCGGCGTGGCTTCGTCCGACATCGGAATGGGCCGCGCGTGTGGTCGTGATATCGTGGAGGGGATGTGTGGGATGCTGTTCCATCTGTATACCCGGGGGGCAACTCATGAGGCGGAGCGCATGACGGCGCGCGACGCGAGACCGGCGCGAAGCGGAGTCGGAGGATGTGGAAGGGTTGTCGTCGATGGCGAGATCCGCCTCAACCGTGGATGTGAGGCATGACCCAGTTCGGGACCAGGAGCGCGGCGGCCAGCACCGCCCCCGCGATCGTCGCCAGGAAGCTGCGCCGCGGCCATCCGCGCCGGCGTCCGAACAGGAGAATCGGCAGCAGCGCGGCCGTGCCGACGACTCCCTGCAGAAGATTCGCCTGCCCGAGATCGATCGCCTCGCCGATGACGACCAGCAGAATCACGATGCCGGCGAGCATCACGCCGGCAAGCCAGCAGAGGCCGCCGAGCAGCAGCGGAACGAGAATATCGCGCGTGCGGGACATGGAAGATCGGAATCGGCCGTGGCCGGACATGGAAGGATGTCAGAGCCGACAATCATACGAATCCGCGGAGGAAGATGCACCCTCCGCGTCCGGCGCCGTGCTCCCACCGTCGCCGGAGCGCAGGCGCCGGAGCGTCGCCGCCGCGCGATTCCCTCGGAGCATCGTTCTCACGGTCGCCGCGGGATGTCGCATCCGAGAGTTGAACGGGTGAGCTTCAGGCTCTAAGTTCGCCATCGGACCGGGGCGCGGCGAGTTCTCCGGTGGCGGTGCCGAGGGCGCATCGTCCGTGGCATCTCGAAGGTGAGGACGTGATGATTCCGATCGGCCGCAACGGCACATTTCTCTTCGACGGCGACTGCGGCATCTGCAGCCGCCTGGTCGAGCTCGGGCGGATGATCGACCGCGACGGCACGTTCATCTTCGAGCCCTATTTCCGCTTCAGCGAGGAGGAGCTTGCCCCCCACGATCTGGATCACGCCGCCTGCTCCCGCGCCGCGCGCCTGATCCTGCCGGACGGCACCGTCCGCTCCGGCGCGTTCGCCGTCAACGGGTTCCTGCTCCGGTTCTTCCCCCTGTCGGTCATCGTCTGGCTGATCTATCTCCTCTTTCCGGTGATGGTGCCGCTGGAGATGCTCGGCTACGCGCTGGTGGCGCGCAACCGGCATCATATCTCCCGATGGCTCGGCCTGAGCGCCTGTGCCGTCCGCCAGGGAACCGATGCCCCGCGAGGGTGAAGAATCTTCCCGCTCGTTGCTCGAATCTCTCCATTCTCCTCTATCTTCCTTGTTCCGACGCCCGTTGGATGGCGCCGGAGAACGTGTTTCCGGAGATCGTATGATCGAATCGAATTTCCCCGTCTTCACCCGCCGGGGGGACGTCGTGGCCGACGTGGAAAAGCTCGCCGACGAGCTGGCCCGCGGCGCCGGTCGCGAGTCCATCGGGCTGCACAAGGTGATGTACGTGATGCGGGTGGACATGACGGTGGTGATGGTGACCGGACGGGAAACGCCGCTGGCCGAGGCGCTCCGCGGCAACGAGCACTGGAAGGAGCCGCGCGACGAGTAAGCTCCGCCGAGCTCCCGGCCGTTTCTCGACTTCCGACCGTTTCCCGGCCCCGCTGCCGATACGGCGACGCGTCGGGCCGCGCGACGATCTTCCCGGCACGACGATCTTCCCGGCCGATGGCGCCCACGCCGTCGCCCGGAGCCTTTCCCGGCGCCGGCGCTCCGGCATCGACGACGACAGTACGAACTCCACGCCCTGACCGACACATACCCCAGGAGATACTCCGTGACCGAGCATTCCCACTCATTCCTGAAGCAGCTTCTCTCCACCCCCGGCCCCTCCGGCGACGAGGCGGCACCGGCGCGCGTCTGGCGTGGCGAGGCATCCACCTTCGCCGACGAGGTGAGCACCGACGTGCGGGGCAACTCCTTCGCGGTGATCCGGGGAGATGGCCCGCGCGTGCTGCTGGCCGGCCATATCGACGAGATCGGACTGATGATCAGCCACATCGACGACGAGGGGTATCTCTCCTTCGCGCCGATCGGCGGATGGGATCCGCAGGTGCTCGTGGGGCAGCGGATCAGGCTCCTCGGCCGCGCCGGCGAGATCCTCGGCGTCATCGGCAAGAAGCCGATCCATCTGATGGAGGGCGACGAGCGTGAGAAGGCGAGCCGGATCAGGGATCTCTGGATCGATATCGGCGCCCGCACCCGCGCCGAGGCGGCCGAGCTGGTCCGCGTCGGCACCGTCGGCGTGATCGACACGACCGTGCTCGAGATGCCGAACGGACGTCTGGTTTCCCGGAGCATCGACAACCGGATCGGCGCCTACACGGTGCTGGAGGCGCTCCGTCTGCTGGCCGAGGACCGTCCGCGCGCCACGGTGGCCGCGGTGGCCACCGCCCACGAGGAGATCGGCGCGGCCGGCGCGCGCGCGGCCGCCTATTCCTTCGATCCGCAGGTGGCGATCGCCGTGGACGTGACCTTCGCCACCGACCATCCCGGCTCCGACAAGAAGCAGCATGGCGATGTCCGCCTCGGCGGCGGGCCGGTGCTCTCGCGCGGCGCGGCCAACAGCCCCGTGCTCTACGAGATGCTGCTCGACGCGGCCGAGCGGGAGAATATCCCCTACGCCCTGCAGATCACCCCGCGCTTCACCGGCACCGATGCCGACGAGATTCACCATGCGCGCGGCGGCGTGGCCACGGCGGTGATCTCGATCCCGAACCGCTACATGCACTCCCCGAACGAGATGATCGAGCTGGCCGACGTGGAGAACGCCGCCAAGCTGATCGCCGCGCTCGTGCGGAGCCTGACGCCGGAGACGAGCTTCATTCCCGAGTAATCCCCCATCCATCCCGGCGCGGAGCGCGCTCGTGTCCTCTCCCCGGGACGCGGGCCGGCCCCGACATGCCACAAGGAGCATGCATCATGTCCGATACCCCGATAGAGCCGGCAATGTCGCCGGAGCAGTGGGAGAATTTTCTCAACCCGGGACGGAGCAACGGATCGAGCACCAAGCTCACCCTCACGCTCCATGGAACCGCCGCGGTGGCGCTCTACAACCAGCCGTACGGCTTCACCCACCAGGATGTGGACGACGAGCGGGACGTTGCCGAATACTGCAACCGGATGGCCGACGCGCAGGAACAGCTCGGCGAGATGGCGACCGCGGCCACCTTCCGGACGCTGGCCGAGCGGCACATGGTGAGGGCCGATAAGATCGCGGCCCTGCTCCCTCCCCGCGAATGATCCGGCCGTTCCCCGGCCCCGTGCTCGAAACGCTTGGTATGAGGTAGGCATGCTCGGAACGAGCGGCCCGGTAGCCGCACCGAAACCATGACGCACGCTGAAGACGTGCGCCTACCGAGGCGCGATTATCGGACTTCCCTCCGTATGGGCGGCCCCCATGGCCGCCCATACGGCGCGCCTCGGAGAGACTTGCTTGCATGGGCTTTCGATGGAACGGATATACCCGTATCTCTCACCAGGCGTTCGAACGCCGACCTAGAACACCGAACGGCATCCCCCGCGCCCCTTCGCTCCCGAAGCGCGTCGCGGGGGATGCTCCGTTTATCCCCTCGCTTTCTCCCCTCCTCCTCCGCGAATACTCCCACCGGCGTCCCTCCGCGCGATCTTCCCCTCAGTCCGATGCGCCCGTTCACCGATGCCGGAGCGAGGCGACCGCGACCACGTGTCCGTCCGGATCGAGGGAATAGGCGGCCAGATCTCCCCAGGTGCGGAGCTGGAGCGGGCTCAGCTCGCGAGCCCCGGCCTCGACGGAGCGACGATGATATGCCTCGGGATCATCCACCCGGAGATAGAGCTCGCAGCGGGGAATGCCGGCCGCGCCGGCCGGATCGGGGAGCGCGCCGCCGAGCAGGCGCTTGATGCCGCTCTCAGGCATCAGACCGAGCACCGCTCCATTGCCGAGGTCGAACTCGGTCATTCCCGGAACGTCGAGCGTCGGCTCGATGCCGAGGAGCGCGCGGTAGAAATCGCGGCTCCGTCCCTGGTCGGCGACGTAGAGAATCAGATGCGGGATCATGGCGAAGGATCGATGTTGGAGAGTCGGGCGTGGCCGGCATCCCCCCGGATGCCGGCGCCGGAAGATGCGGAGCGCGCTCCCGGAAACGAAGCGTCCCGTCCGG
>JBEHWX010000128.1:0-15353 GCA_048498995.1 Bacteroidota bacterium | reverse complement strand
CGCGGATCTGATGCGATCCGCGGGCACGCGTCGTATCGGGCCTCGCGGCCCGCCCGTATTCTCCATTGTGCTCCGCCGGCCGTCTCAGCGTCCGCCGACAGTCGCGCCGATCCGGCGCTCGCCGCGATGCTCGAAGGGGTGGCGCTCGTGGAAGTGGGCCGCGTCGATTCGCTCCGTGGCCCGCTCGGTCGCGATCCGCGCCTCCACCTCCGCGACCCGGCGCTTCACGCCGACGATCGAATCGGGGATCAGCGAGATCGAGTCGATTCCCATCTCCACCAGAAGATCGGCGAAGCCGGGATGATCGCTCGGCGCCTGTCCGCAGATGCCGACCTTGCGGCCGGCCGCGTGCGCCGTCTCGATCAGCATCCGGATGGTCCGGACCACCGCCTCGTTGCACTCGTCGAACAGATGCGCCAGATCGCTCGAATCGCGGTCCACGCCGAGCACGAGCTGCGTCAGGTCGTTGGAGCCGATCGAGAATCCGTCGAAGCGCTCGGCGAATTTGTCCGCCAGGATCACGTTCGAGGGAATCTCGGCCATCACGTAGACCTCAAGGCCATGCTCGCCGCGGCGAAGTCCGTGTCCGGCCATCGTTTCCAGCACGAGATCGGCCTCCTCGACGGTCCGGCAGAAGGGGATCATCACCACCACGTTCGACATGCCGATCTCCTCGCGCACCCGCTTGATCGCGCGGCACTCGAGCGCGAATCCCTCGCGATAACGGTCGCTGTAATAGCGGGACGCGCCGCGGAAGCCGAGCATCGGATTGGATTCGACCGGCTCGAACTCGCGCCCGCCGATCAGGTCCGCGTATTCGTTCGTCTTGAAATCGCTCATCCGCACGATCACCGGCTCCGGGTACTGCGCCGCGGCGATCTTCGCGATGCCGAGCGCCAGCTTCTCCACGAAATACTCCCGCTTGTCGGCATAGCCGCGCGTCAGCTCCTCGATCTCGCGCCGCGCCCCGTCATCCTTCAGCGTCGGGAAGTTGACGAGCGCCAGCGGATGCACCTTGATCACGTCGTTGATGATGAACTCCATGCGCGCCAGGCCGATGCCGTCGGCCGGCAGACGCCAGTTGGCGAGCGCGGCCGCCGGGCTGGCCACATTCAGCATGATCCGGGTTCCGGTCGAGGGGATATTCTCCAGGCTCACCTCCTTCCGCTCGAACGGCACTCTACCATCGTAGACCACCCCTTCTTCTCCCGCGCAGCAGATCGTGACGGCGCGCCCCTCCTCGAGCAGCTCGGTGGCGTTGCCGGCGCCGACGATCGCCGGCAGGCCGAGCTCGCGGCTGACGATCGCGGCGTGGCAGGTGCGCCCGCCGCGGTCGGTGACGATGCCGGCCGCGCGCTTCATGATCGGCACCCAGTCCGGATCGGTCATCTCCGTCACCAGGATGCAGCCGTCGCGGAAATGCTCGCGATCGGCCGGGCTGGCCAGGCGGCAGACCTCGCCCGAGGCGATGGCGTCGCCGACGGCGATGCCCGAGAGAATCTTCGTGCCGCTGCCGATGAGCGCGTAAGTGGTCATCGCCCCGCTCCGGCGGCGGGACTGCACCGTCTCCGGGCGTGCCTGCACGATGTAGAGCTGTCCGGTAACGCCATCCTTGGCCCACTCGATATCCATCGGTCGGCGGTAATGCTCCTCGATCCGGCAGGCCCACCACGCTAGCGTGATGATCTCGTCGTCGTTCAGCACGTAGCCGGCGCGCTCCTCGGCGGTCGTCTCCATGGTGATCGTGGAGGCGTTCCCCGTGCTTTCGGCGGCGTAGATCATCTTCCGCTCCTTGGCGCCGAGCGTCCGTCCGATGATCGGCGTGCAGAGCGGGTTGCCGAGCAGCGGCTTGAACACCATGTGCTCGTCCGGCGTCACCGCTCCCTGCACCACCGTCTCACCCAGTCCCCACGCCGCGTTGATCACGATCGCGCGCGGAAAGCCGCTCTCGGTATCGACCGTGAAGAGGACGCCGGAGCCGGCCAGATCGGAGCGGACCATCTTCTGCACGCCGATCGAAAGGGCGACCTGGCAATGGTCGTAGCCCTGCTCGCTCCGGTAGGCGATGGCGCGGTCGGTGAAGAGGGAAGCGTAGCAGTGGCGGCACGCGTCGAGCAGCGCCTCCTCGCCGGTGATGTTCAGGAACGTCTCCTGCTGGCCGGCGAAGCTCGCGTCCGGCAGATCCTCGGCGGTGGCGGAGCTTCTGACCGCCACGTCCACCTCCTCGACGCCGTGCAGCGCGCAGAGCGCGCGATATCCCTCGCGGATCGCCTCGACCATCGGCTCCGGGAACGTGGCGCCGAGGAGCAGCCCGCGGATGGCGGCGCCGGTCTCCTCGAGCGAGGCCTCGCTCCGCTCGAAGCGTCCGACGAGCGTCGCGATCTCATCGGCCAGTCCATTGAACGACAGCAGCTCCCAGTAGGCGTCGGCCGTGACCGCGAATCCATCCGGAACGCGAACTCCCTTCTCGCGGAGCGCGCGGATCATCTCGCCGAGCGAGGCGTTCTTGCCGCCGACGCTCGCAACATCTCCGATTCCCATCTCCTCGAATCGCCGCACATACTGGTTCGCCGTCATCATTCGCATACGTCATCTACTCCTTGTTGATAAAAGTCGGGGGGAGCCCACCGGTCAGCGCGTGTCGATCCTCGGCCGGCTTCGCGGCCGATCGGGCAACGCGTGGCCGCGGTCGATATCCGACATCAGTCGAGGCTCATCCTGATGATCTCCCGCGAGCGCGGGAACTCGGGGTGGGGTACACTCGCCGCGATACGCGACGCGATTGCCGCATCGACACGCTCGACAGCGTGGGGCGCCCCTCGGGAGCGTCGATGCCGATCGTGCATGGAAGTCCGTTCATAACGGAAGATCGCGTCGGTCGCGGCCATGCTCCGAGCAGCTTCCATGCCATCGATGCGGGATGCCCCGGCGTGGTGCGCGCGGCACCCCATTCGTCCTCTCTGACAATGCGGATCGAAATGTCGTGGGTCCGATGGAGCGCTCGGAGGGGCTTCTATGATTACCGCGATGTTCCCTCGCCGTTCCGATCGAGCCGTGATGGCGGCGTGAGCGTCGCGCCGTATATCGTCGCGACCGGGGGAGAGGAGGGATGCAGAAGTGAACGCGAACGGTACTGGCATGCGAGTTGAAAAATCATGCATGGGGCGCTCCGCCTGGATCGCTTCCCCCGGGGCCATCCGGTCGCGGTGAACCGTGAAGCATGATTCGAGGAAATTCATATGAAGAGCATAGCTGGAATTTTCGGCAGTCGTGAGGACGCCCGCCGCGCCTACGAGCACCTTCGCTCCGAGGGAATACTCGAGGAGCATCTCAACCTGTTGGTTCCGGGGGAGATCGAGAAGGAGCAGCTGTCGGCGCGCGAAACCAGGGGTGGAACCGAGCCGGTCGATGTCGGCGCGGGGAAGGTGGCCGGTTCGATTCTCGGCGGAGCCTCGGGGCTCGCGCTCGGACCGCTGGCCACGGCCGCGGTGACGGCGCTGATCCCGGGCATCGGTCCGATCGCCGCCATCGGCGTGGCCGCCACGGCGCTCTTCGGCGCCGGCGGTGGTCTGCTCGGCGCCAAGGTCGGCGAGCGGATCGACGAGGCGCGCGAGGGAGAGATCCCGCACGATGAGCTCTACGTCTACGAGGAGGCGCTTCGCAATGGCAACAGCGTGGTGATCGCCCTCGTGCCGGATCAGGAGGGACTCGACCTGGCCGGACGCGTCCTCCGTGACGAGGGCGCCGGAGAAGTGGACGTGGCCCGCGATCAGTGGTGGACCTCGATCCGCGACAACGAGCGCACCGAGTACTCCGCCATCGGCGGCAACTTCGATTCCGACGAGCCGAAGTATCGCCACGGATTCGAGTCGGCGCTCCATACGCCGTCGCGCGGGCACTCCTACGACGAGGCGCGCCAGTACCTGACGAAGACCTATCCGAACGAGTGCGACGATCCGGCGTTCCGCGCCGGCTACGAGCGCGGATGCCGTCACTACGATGATCTCCGCGCCAGATATCAGGGGCCGTCCGGTGAGGACGCCGGAGTCTGAGCGACGCCGGGAATCCGGGTCGGCATGATGACCAGTGGCGCCGGCTCGCGGGCGCGGATCTTGTGATCCGCTCCGGCGTGTCGGCGCCGTTGCGTGCGGCAAGGCGTTGGACGCAACGAAGCGTTGCGCACACCGAAGCGTTACGCGCAACGAAGCGTTGCGCACACCGAAGCGTTACGCGCAACGAAGCAACGAACATCGGATCGGTGAGTATGTCACGATCGAAATGGCCACGGAGCGGCCGCGCGCGAGCACCTCGCCGGAGGCCGCATGCATGATCTGTTCGACCTGGCGCGGCAGGCGCTCGGCCTCGACCTTCAGCCGAAGGATCTCGGCATGGGGCAGATGGCGCTCCGGTCGGTGGTGGTCTTCCTCGCCGGCCTTGCGATGGTCCGCCTCGGGCCCCGGCGATTTCTCGGCCAGCACTCGGCCTTCGACGCGCTCCTCTGGATCATTCTCGGATCGGTGCTCAGCCGCGGCATCAACGGCTCGGCCCCGTTCTTCCAGACCCTCGGCGCATCGGCGCTGCTGGTGGCGATCCACTGGCTCGTGGCCTGGCTCGCGTATGAATCCGGCGCCGTCGGACGCATCGTCAAGGGACGCCCGATCCCTCTGGTGCTCGGCGGCGCGCTCCGTCGCGCGGCCATGCGCTTCACCGCCGTGAGCGAGCACGACCTGCTGGAGACGCTCCGCGTGAAGGGAAAATCGCCACGGCTCGATTCGGTGGACGAGGCCTACGTGGAGCGGAGTGGCCAGATCAGCGTGCTGGTCAAGCCGAAGGAGCCGAGAATCATCGAGGTGAGCGTCGAGGAAGGGGTCAAGACGATCCGCATACACCTCGAATAATCCGCGGCGGTGAGGCGCATCGCGCGGGAGGGGAGAATTGTCGGATGCCGGAGAATTCCGAGCGGCGGCGACTGCTGCGCGCCGCATTGGTGGAAGCTGATCTCGACGCGGTGATCTGCGCGCTGCCGAGCAATGTGCTGATGCTCTCCGGCTACTGGCCGGTAACCGGTACCGCGCTGGCGGTGGCCACCGCCGATGCACGGATCGAGCTGATCGTGCCCGAGGATGAGCTGGAGCTTGCCGGCCGCGGCTGGGCCGATGCCGTGCATACGTTCGCTCCCGGATCGCTGTCGGCGATGCTGCGCGTCTCCGATCAGGTCCGACTCAGATTCGACGACGTGGCGCTCCGCCTCGGCCTTCGCGGCGCGCGGATCGGCCACGAGGGGGGAGAGGCCTCCGCCCCAGCCAGCTACGTGGAGCACCATGCCTACGGCCCGATCGTCGCCGAGCTGATCGCCTCCGGCATCGTGATGGCCCGCGCCGTGGACGCGCAGATGGTGCTCGAGCGCCTTCGCGCGGTGAAGACGCCGTACGAGCTCGATCGCCTCCGCGCCGCGTGCGGACTGGCCGCGGAGGGATTCGATGCCGGCGCTCGCGCGCTGCGCGCCGGCGTTACCGAGCGGGAGGCAACGGTGCCGTTCCGCGTTCCACTCTTCACCGGCGGCGATGACGAGGAGTCCCGCGACGGCTTCGTCTACTGCATGTCGGGGCCGAACGCCGCGGAGGCCTACCGCTCCTACCAGCGCTCGCGCGCGCGCCGGCTCTCCGCCGGCGACACCGTGCTGGTGCACTGCAATTCCCAGCTCGACGGCTTCTGGACCGACATCACGCGCACCTACCAGCTCGGCGCGCCGGACGAGCGTCGCGCCTCGATGTTTCGCGCCATGCTCGACGCGCGCGACGCCGCGCTTGCCGCGATCCGCCCCGGCGCCCTTGCCTCCGACGTGGACGCCGCCGCGCGCGAGCTGCTCCGCTCCCGAGGCTACGGCGAGGAGTTCCGCCACCCCACCGGACATGGCGTGGGGTTCCTGGCGATCAACCACAACGCGCGTCCCTGCATCCACCCGGCCTCCCTCGATCTGCTCGAGCCCGGCATGACCTTCAACGTCGAGCCGGGGCTCTATGTGGATGGGGAGCTCGGCATGCGCCACTGCGACATGGTTGCCGTGACCGCCGACGGCCACGAGCTGCTGACCCCCTTCCATGCCACCCTCGACGAGCTCCTGCTCGCCCCCGACGCCTCGCGTCCGGCCTCCGGCACCGTGCCGGCGCGGGATGCCGGTCGATGATGCCACCGATCCGGTAGGGAATTTGCTGCGATAACCTTTCCCGAGGAGCTCGGTCGCGGGCCCGCCCAACCCGCCGATGTCGAACTCGTTCCCGTCGATGCCCGATCGCGCGCGCGCCGCGCCGGCCCATGGCCAGCCGCGGAGGACGCCTCGCGCGAACGCTGTTGTCTGGAGGGAGCGCGCGACCGGCGGCATGAGGCGCGACGAGCCGGTGAACTACACGAACCAATCGAAGGAAAGGAGAAGTCATGGCGACCACTGCGGCCGATGTTCTGGTGAATGCGCTCGAGCGATGGGGTGTCGACGTCATCTTCGGGTTGCCCGGCGACGGGATCAACGGGTTGATGGAGGCGCTGAGAAAACGGCGGGGGGCGATCCGCTTCGTGCAGGTCCGGCACGAGGAGGCCGCGGCCTTCATGGCTTGCGGCTACGCGAAGTTCACCGGCCGGCTCGGCGTCTGCCTGGCCACCTCCGGGCCCGGCGGCATCCACCTGCTTAACGGCCTGTACGACGCGAAGCTCGACGGCCAGCCGGTGCTGGCGATCACCGGCCACCAGGCGCACGATCTGATCGATACCTGGGCGCAGCAGGACGTGGACCTTACCCGGCCGTTCGCGGACGTCTGCGTCTACAACACCCGGATCAACGGCCCGGCGCACGTCGAGAGCGTGACGCATCTGGCCTGCCGCACGGCGCTTGCCTACCGCGGCGTGAGCCATATCAATTTCCCGAACGACTTCCAGTCGATGGAGATGAGCGACGAGGTGCGGAGCGAGCGGAACGTGCCGCACCACGATGTCGGCGCCCACTCGCGCGGCGGTGGCCTTCCGGAGCGCGAGCAGCTCATGAGCGCCGCCGAGATCCTGAACGCGGGGAAGCGTGTCGCCATCCTGGCCGGACGCGGCGCGCTCGACGCGACCGACGAGCTGCTGGAGGTCGCCGAGATCCTCGGCGCGCCGATCATCAAGGCGCTGCTCGGCAAGGCGGCCGTTCCCGACGACAGCCCGTATACCACCGGCGGCATCGGCCTGCTCGGCACCCGGCCGTCGCAGGAAGCGCTGGAGGAGTGCGACACGCTCCTGATCGTCGGCACATCCTTTCCCTACATCGAGTTCTATCCGAAGCCGGGTGACGCGCGCGCCGTGCAGATCGACTGCGATCCGATGCGGATCGGCCTGCGCTACCCGGTCGAGCGCGGGCTGGTGGGAGATTCGGCCCGCACGCTCCGCGAGCTTATCCCGCTGCTGAAGCGGAATCGTCACCGCGGCTTTCTCGAAAAGGCGCAGGAGCGGATGAAGGAGTGGATGGAAACGATGGAGATCCGCCGCGCCGACGATTCGACGCCGATGAAGCCGCAGCGCGCCGCCTGGGAGCTCGGCAGCCGCCTTCCGGACAACGCGATCATCGCGTGCGATTCCGGGACCATCGCCACCTGGTTCGCGCGCCACATTCCGGCCAAGCGCGGGCAGCTCCATACGATCTCCGGCAACCTGGCCACGATGGCCTGCGGGCTTCCGTACGCGATAGCCGCGGCCGTGGCGTATCCGGATCGTCCCGCGATCGCCTTCGTCGGCGACGGAGGCTTCTCGATGCTCATGGCGGAATTCGCCACCTGCGTCAAGTACGGGCTGAACGTGAAGGTGGTGATCATCAAGAACAACAGTCTCGGCCAGATCAAGTGGGAGCAGATGGTCTTCCTCGGCAATCCGGAGTACGGCTGCGAGCTCCAGCCGATCGACTTCGCGGCGTTCGCGCGCGCCTGCGGCGGGGCCGGGTTCACGATCGAGGATCCGAAGAGCTGCGGCGAGCAGATGGCCGCCGCGCTCGCCACGCCGGGTCCGGTGGTGATCGAGGCGGTGGTCGATCCCTACGAGCCGCCGATGCCGCCGAAGGTCACCGCCAAGCAGGCCAGGCAGTTCGCCGAGTCGCTGCTGCGCGGCGAGCCGCATCGCGGCCGGATCGCGCTGACCGTTCTCTCCGACAAGGTGCGGGAGATGATCTGACCTGAACCCCGGATCGATCTCGAAACTCAACGGAGAACGCGCGATGGAAGATCTGCTCGCACTCCGGCTGCCGGTGCTCCCGGCGGCCGAGGATCATCATTTCACGCCCGAGGATATCGACATCCCCCGGCTGGAGGCGGAGCTGCGCGCCGACGTGCGCGGCGAAGTCCGCTTCTCGCCGGGGGACCGCGCCATCTACTCGACCGACGCCTCGAACTACCGGCAGGTGCCGATCGGCGTGGTGCTCCCGCGCGACAAGGAGGATGTGGCGCGCGCCGTCGCCATCTGCCGTCGCCACGGGGCGCCGATCCTCCCGCGCGGCGGCGGCACGTCGATTCCCGGACAGTCGTGCAACGTGGCGGTGCTGATCGATTTCTCGAAGTACATGCACGACGTCCTCTCGATCGATCCCGATCGTCGGCGCGCCCACGTCCAGCCGGGGACCGTGCTCGACACGCTCCGCGCGCGGGCCGAGGAGCACCGGCTCACCTTCGGTCCCGATCCGGCCACGCACAGCCGCTGCACGCTCGGCGGGATGATCGGCAACAACTCCTGCGGCATCCACTCGGTGATGGCCGGCCGCACCTCGGACAACGTGGAGCGCCTGGAGGTGCTCACCCACGACGGGCTCCGGATGTGGGTGGGGCCGACCGACGACGCGGAGTACGATCGGATACTCGCCGCCGGCGGGCGCCGCGCGGAGATCTATCGCGCGCTGCGCGACCTGCGTGACCGCTACGCCGATCTGATCCGCGAGCGCTATCCGCGCATCCCGCGTCGTGTCTCCGGCTACAACCTGATCGACCTGCTGCCGGAGAACGGCTTCAACGTGGCGCGCGCCCTCGTCGGCTCCGAGGGGACCTGCGTGACGGTGCTCGAGGCGGAGCTTCGCCTGGTGGAGAGTCCGCCGGCGCGCTCCCTGCTGGTGCTCGGCTTTCCCGACATCTTCGCCGCCGCCGATCATGTTCCGCTGGCGCGCGGCTTCGGCGCGATCGGCCTGGAGGGGCTCGACAGCGAGTTCATCGAGGATATGAAGCTGAAGGGGTTGCACCCGAGAAACCTCGATCTGATGCCGGCCGGCCACGGCTGGATCCTCGCCGAGTTCGGCGGCGCCAGCAAGGAGGAGTCCGACGAGCGGGCCCGCGTGCTGATGCGCGCCGCCGAGACCTGGGCCACTCCCCCCACGATGAAGCTCTTCGATGATCCGGCCCAGGAGCGGCTGATCTGGGGGCTCCGCGAGGAGGGGCTCGGCGCCACCGCGCACGTGCCGGGGAAGAAGGAGAACCATGAGGGGTGGGAAGATGCCGCCGTCGATCCCGAGCGGGTCGGCCCCTACCTGCGGGAGTTCGGCCGGTTGATGGAGCGCTACGATTACCACGGCTCCCTCTACGGACACTTCGGCGACGGCTGCGTCCATACCCGACTGGACTTCGAGCTCCGGACCGATGAAGGTGTACGCGCGTATCGCTCCTTCGTCGAGGAGGCCGCGGCGCTGGTCGTGGCGCATGGCGGCTCACTCTCCGGCGAGCATGGCGACGGACAGGCGCGCGGCGAGCTTCTGGTCGAGATGTACGGCCCGGAGCTGATCGAGGCGTTCCGCGAGTTCAAGGCGATCTGGGACCCGGCGTGGAAGATGAATCCCGGCAAGCTCGTCGAGCCCTATCGCCTCGACAGCAATCTCCGCCTCGGCCCGTCGTATCGCCCGCCCGATCCGACGACGCATTTCTCCTTCTCGGGCGACGGCTTCAGCTTCGCGCGCGCGGCCGAGCGCTGCGTCGGCGCCGGCGTCTGCCGCCGCCACGACGGGGGGACGATGTGCCCGAGCTACCAGGTGACGCTCGAGGAGAAGCACTCCACTCGGGGGCGCGCGCGGCTCCTCTTCGAGATGCTCGAAGGGGATCCGATCCGCGACGGCTGGCGGAGCGAGGAAGTGCGCGAGGCGCTCGACCTCTGCCTGGCCTGCAAGGGATGCAAGAGCGAGTGTCCGGTCCAGGTGGACATGGCGACCTACAAGGCGGAGTTCCTCTCGCACTACTACGAGGGGCGGCTCCGGCCGCGCGGCGCCTACGCCATGGGGCTTATCCATCTCTGGGCGCGCCTGGCCTCGCGCGCGCCGCGGCTGGCGAATTTCCTGACGCAGGCTCCAGGGCTCCGCACCATCGCGCGGCTGATCGCCGGCATCCACCCGCATCGTCGCCTGCCCCGCTTCGCCGACGAGCCCTTCACGCGGTGGCTCGATCGTCGCGGGCATCGGAGCAATGCCCCCCGGCTTGCGGGCCCGGCCGGCATCGCTCCAGGTGACGACGTTTCGGGGCGCGACGCCGGGGAAGCGGATGACCGGCCCAGGCGCGTGATCCTCTGGGCCGACACGTTCAACAACTATTTCCTGCCGGAGACGCCGCGCGCCGCGCTCGCGGTGCTGGAGGGGGCGGGCTTCAGCGTGACGGTTCCGACCGGCGGGCTCTGCTGTCCTATTTTGGGCTTCTCACCCTCGCTCTCGGTCTGCTGGAGCGGGTGCTGGCGGCGCTCGAGCCGGAGATCCTCCGCGGGACGCCGGTGGTGGTGCTCGAGCCGAGCTGCGCCGCGGTGTTCCGCGACGAGCTGCCGAACCTGATGCACGGCAACGATCTGGCGAAGCGTCTGGCCGGGCAGACGTTTCTGCTGTCGGAGTTTCTTGCCACATTCGCCCCGGACTTCCGCGCCGGCGAGCTCGACGGCGCCGCGATCCTCCATGGCCATTGCCACCACCGGGCGATCGCCGGGATCGATGGCGAGGAGGCGCTGCTCAGGACCACGAAGCTCGACGTGAGCATCCCGGACTCCGGATGCTGCGGCATGGCCGGCGCGTTCGGCTTCGAGCGGGAGCACTACGATCTGTCGGTGGCCGTGGGCAACCGCGCGCTCCTTCCGGCGGTGCGCGCCGCCGATCGGGAAACGATGATCGTGGCCGACGGCTTCAGCTGTCGCGAGCAGATCGCGCAGGAGACCGGGCGCCGGGCCCTGCATGTGGCGGAGGTTCTGGCACTGGCAATGCAACGGGAGAATCTGATGCAGAACGACGCACCGATACCGGTCGAGCAGGAGCGGACGCACGTCCCCGGCCCGAACCTCGTGCCGCTGGTGGCGGCGGCCGTGGCCGTGGCGGCCGGCGGCCTTCTCTATGCCTGGGGACGCCGCGCCATCAGCTCGCGCCGGATGGAGCTCGACGGGCTTCCGCGCGAGCATGGCCTGAGCGAGCGCTACGTGCTGGAGGATCTCTGGACCAACACGGCGCGCTGAGCATGTGCCGGGTCGGGGGGGTGAGGCGGCCGGGAGATCGGATCGGTGTCGGGAGGGTTTCGGAAGACACGTCAACAGGGGAGGATGGAAGGATGGCTCGCAAGCAGATCGATCCCGGAACGGGGCTGTTGCTCGGACTGGCCGGCGGCGTTGCCGGCATGGCCGCGATGACGGCGTATTTCAAGATCGCCGATGCCCTCGGCAGCCGACGCGAGAAGGAGCGCGGCAAGCAGAGCGATGGCGATCGCGGCAGCGGCGACGAGCGCTCGCACGAGGGGGACGTGGTCTCCCCGCTCGGGAAGAACTACCGGGAGGGGGAATCGTCCACCGCGGCGGCCGGGCGCGTGATCTACCATGCCGTCACCGGCCGCGATCCGGACGAGCAGACCAAGACGGTGCTCGGCCACGTGATCCACCATGCCTTCGGGGTGGTGATGGGGGCGTTCTACGGCGCGGTCAGATCCGGGGAGAGCTGGAAGGGGGCGGTTCCGGCCGGCCTCCTCTACGGCACCGGGATCTGGCTCCTCGGCGACGAGGTGGCCGTGCCGATGCTCGGGCTCCAGGGCGGGCCCCGCTCGGTGCCGGTGGGGCAGCATCTGAACCGGCTCGGCGCCCACCTGGCCTACGGACTGGCAACCTCGTCGGCCACGAAACTGCTGGCGCGCGCCGTCTGACCGGCCCACGTCGCAACGGATAACCTCGTGAAAACACCGCGTCGCGCGGCGCGCGGAAGCGTGGGGGAGCATCCCTCAGGCTCCGTCGCCGCGCGATCGTCGTTGTATCCGTTCCGATACGGAGAGGATGGGTCAACCTTGTCTCGTTGGGCTTCGGCGTCGACGACAGGAGGGCTGTCAGTCTGTCAGTGAAGAAACGGATGAACGTGAGGGAGCATGCCGGTCGGGGCGGGGTGGGGAAGGGGAGAGCGGGGGGAGGGGTAACGGCGGCGGCGGTTGATCGTGGGGGACGGCCGGCGGCTCCGACGGCGAAATCGGGCCGGAGAAACCCGTGAAACGGAATAAAATCCCACAACGTTACGCTTCGATACAACTCGGATTACCAGATTTGGACGGCGCTCTACACTTTTGCGCCGCCCTTAATAAGACCATGTCGAGATAGTATCAGATTTTCAATGTTTTCGAACGGCAGAATGCTATGTTTGCAGCCCTCCAATCGAGTCTGCCGAGATGATGCAACAGGATGATGCCGACATGTCGCGCGCCCGCGCGCTGACGGCGTCCAACGGCGTTTTCGTTGTCGAAGTTTCGCCGCGACACGTTTTTTCGATGCTTGTGAAGTCCGACGACGGACAAGTTGACTGCCGATTGTTGAAAGCCGACGTGATCCGGGAGTCCCGCTTCCGGGGTCTGGCCGGACCAGAGGAAGCGCATGGCTTCCGACCGGTGGCCGGAGCGTCGTAACCATCCCCGGATAGGGCAGGCCGTAGCACTGTCTGCCGACCGCGCCGAGGCGCGGAGAACAAACACATCTACCGCTGTTGAAGCGAAGGTGCCTCGATGTCCCAGATTTTTCATCCTAGCACCAATACCATCGCGAAGGTCACGATTCTCGGCCTTCTCCTCCTGGTCGGAGGCTCGCTTTGGATGTTGGGTGAGATCAGTCGCTCCCCCTGGGTGTCGCAGCAAACGGTGACCCGGCAACAGCCGGTCCCCTTCAGCCACGACCACCATGTCGGTGGGCTCGGGCTTGACTGCCGATACTGCCACACGAGCGTCGAAAAGTCCTCGGTTGCCGGCATTCCGCCGACGGAGACCTGCATGACCTGTCATTCGCAGCTCTGGACGAACGCCGCGATGCTCGAGCCGATTCGCGAGAGCTACAGGACCGGCAAGCCGATGAAGTGGACCCGCGTCCACGACCTCCCCGATTTCGTCTACTTCGACCACAGCATCCATGTCGCCAAGGGTATCGGTTGCGAGTCGTGCCACGGCCGCGTCGACAAGATGCCGCTGATGCACGCCGCCAACGCCCTGAACATGGCCTGGTGCCTCGACTGCCATCGCCATCCCGAGAAGAACATCCGTCCGCGCGACCAGGTCTTCAAGATGGGCTATCAGCTCCCGGAGGGAGTTACGCAGGCCGAGCTCGGCCCGAAGCTCGTCAAGGAGTACAACGTCAACGTTCGGCAGCTTACCAACTGTTCCATATGTCATCGATGATGTCCGGAGATAGCAAACCAGAATCACTCGATCTCTCGTCGGTGCGCGAGCGTCTCTCGGGCTCGACAGGGAAAGAGTATTGGCGGAGCCTCGAGGAGCTCTCCGAGACCGAAGGGTTTCAGGATCTGCTCGACCGCGAGTTCCCGCAGGGTGCGACCGAGTTTCTCGACCCGGTCAGCCGGCGCAACTTCATGAAGGTGATGGGCGCCTCGATGGCGCTGGCCGGCATCGGGGCCTGTACCCGACAGCCGGAGGAGAAGATCGTCCCCTACGTGAAGATGCCGGAGCAGTTCATCCCGGGACGCCCCCTCTTCTTCGCCACGGCGATGCAGCACGCCGGCTACGGCATCGGCCTGCTGGCCGAGAGCCATCTTGGCCGGCCGACCAAGCTGGAGGGGAACCCGAATCATCCGGGCAGCCTCGGTGCCACCGATGTCTACGCGCAGGCGTCGATCCTCGAGCTCTACGATCCGGATCGCTCCCAGACCGTCATCCGCCGCGGTGAGATCTCCACCTTCGATGCCTTCGTCGCCGGCATGGCCGACGTGCAGAACGGATGGAAGGCCAATCGCGGCGCCGGTCTGCGCATCCTTACCGAGACCATTACCTCGCCGACCCTCGCCCAGCAGATCCAGCAGCTGTTGGCCACCTACCCGGCCGCCCGCTGGTATCAGTACGAGCCGGTCGGACGCGACAATACCCGCGAGGGAGCTCGCATGGCCTTCGGCGGCTACGCCGATACCATCTATCGCTTCGACAAGGCCAACGTCGTCGTCTCGCTCGACGCCGACTTCCTCAACTCCATGCCGGGGCACATCCGGTATGCCCGCGAGTTCGCCGATGGCCGCCGCGTCGCCTCCGGCAAGAAGTCGATGAACCGACTCTACACCGTCGAGTCGACCCCGACCCTCACCGGAGCCATGGCCGACCATCGTCGCGCCGTCCGCCCGTCGGAGGTCGAAGCGATCGCCCGCCAGATCGCCGGCGCCCTCGGCGTCGCGTCCGGCGCGCAGGGAAGCGCGGACAAGTGGATCAACGCCCTGGTGAGCGATCTGCAGGCAAGCCGCGGCGCCAGCATCGTCGTCGCCGGCGAGGCGCAGCCCCCGGCCGTCCATGTTCTGGCCCACGCGATCAATCAGGCGCTCGGCAACGTCGGAACCACCGTGTTCCACGTCGAGCCGGTCGAGGCCCGTCCGACCAACCAGCTGGCCGAGCTCACCGAGCTGGCCCGCGAGATGGAGCAGGGGACGGTCAATACCCTGATCGTGATCGACGCCAACCCGGTCTACTCCGCGCCGTCGGACCTTCAGTTCGGACGGAAGATGGACAAGGTGCCGACCCGGATCCACTTCGGACTCTATCAGGACGAGACCGCGCGTCTTTCGCACTGGCACGTGCCGGCGGCGCACTACCTGGAGTCGTGGGGTGACGTGCGCGCCTACGACGGCACCGCCTCGATCATGCAGCCGCTGATCGCCCCGCTCTACGGCGGCAAGACCGCCACGGAGTTCGTCTCGGCGCTCAACGGCCAGGGCTCCGCCTCCTCGTACGATCTGGTGCGCGGCTACTGGAGCGGCAACGCCGTCGCCGGCTCGGCCGCGACCGGCGAGACCGCCGCGGCCAACGCGCCGGGCGAGGGGACCACGGCCCAGCCGGGAGCCCCGACCACGGCCGGCGGCGCCAACGGCGCCGGAGCCGGCAGCGGGG
>JBEHWX010000127.1:0-15575 GCA_048498995.1 Bacteroidota bacterium | reverse complement strand
TTGATGGAGCTTGATGGAGCTTGATGGAGCTTGATGGAGCTTGATGGAGCTTGATGGAGCTTGATGGAGCTTGATGGAGCTTGATGGAGCTTGATGGAGTACGGGCGTTCAATTGAACGCCCGTACCTATTTCTGCTTCGGCGCCCGCTTCGGCTTTGGCGCCCGCTTCGGCTTTGGCGCCCGCTTCGGCTTTGGCGCCCGCTTCGGCTTTGGCGCCCGCTTCGGCTTTGGCGCCCGCTTCGGCTTCGGCGCCCGCTTCGGCTTCGGCGGCTATCATTCTTTCCGCGACATCATTCCCAACCTCTTCTCACCAGGTCCAGTAGGCCGAGATGATCGGGGCCAGCGACAGGCGGTCGATCCGGCCCGAGAGCGTGGACGTTCCCTGGACGCTGGTTCCGCCGGCCAGGTCGATCCCGAGGCCGAAGTCGAGCGCGAATCGCTCCCGGAAATAACGCGCCGTGATCGCCAGCGGCACGATCCCGGACGACTCGATCGAGTAGAGCTCGGCGGCGATCTTCCAGCCGCGCGCCACCGTCAGATCCCCTCCCACCGCCACGATCGTCGCGTTCCTGTCGAACTCCTCCAGCGACGTCTTGTGATGCTTCCAGGCATACCCGGCGGCCAGTGAGATCCTCCGGCGGCGATCGCCGAGGCTCAGCACGGCATACGGAGCCGTGGTGGAGATGTCGGACTCGGTCGTCGAGGAATAGGCGTACTGAAGGCCGAGCGAGCCATGGAACAGCTCGTTGCCGAACACCTCGTACTTGGCCCCGATGGTCCCGAGGGCCACCTTGCTGATGAACGACGGAACGAACACTCCGCCGCCGATCACCGACAGGTTGTCGGTGATGCCGTAGCCGGCCAGCACCCCCACCACGTCGTAATCGGCCACGAAGCCGCGCCCCCGCCCGATCGACTCGGCCGTCGGCATCGCGATGTTCCGGAACGTGGTCGGGTCCACCAGCGGCGGCAGACCGGGGACGCTGTCGACCGGAATCGGCTCCGGCGGCTTGCGCGGCGGCGCCCCCATCATCGTGATGGGCTTGTTGATCACGTACTGCGTCAGCCCGCCGTTCGGCTGGTTGCGCCGGATGTAGATCGAGATGAACTGCGTGGACGTATCCAGCCGAGTGGGACGGTAGCAGACCTGGTAATGGAACGAGATGCGCGGAAGCACCAGCCACGGCCCCTCGTCCGACTCCGGCATTCTGACATGCAGCCGGGGATCATGCACCACGATCGAGTCGATGATCTTCTCGTCGCTCCAGTCCAGCTGGAGCGCCAGACAGGTATCGCCGCCGAGCGGAACGCCGCCGGTGTTGACGTGGATGATCGTCCAGCGCTCCTGGCTCACCGAACGGGTGACGAACGCGCCGGTGCAGTCGTAGACGGTGAAGTCCACGCTCTCCTCGGTCTCCGGATTGGAGACAGACACCTGCACGTTCACCTCCTTCGGACACCCGGAGATCGGCGGCACCACCACGCGCGTGTTGGCCGAGGCGCGGAAGCGGATCCGCTCGATGCCGGCGGCGCTCGAGATGGTGACCACGTTGTCGCCGGGATAGATCCGCTGCGGATAGATATGGGTCTCCTCCGCGCGATCCTGCGCCACGAGCAGTGTCGGGACGCAGACGGAGAGGAGCAGGAGAAACAGGAACAGTTGCCTCATACGTATTCTCGTGATTGCCGGGGGAGCGGAAGGGATACTTCCCGCGGTTGGTCCGGCCCTCGAAAATATACCCGAATCGCCCCGCGCGGTTACCCGGCCGATCCGCCACCTGCCGCACGCCTCGTGCCACGCCCGCGGCGGAGCCGGCCGGACCGACCAGAGGGAGCAATGGAAAAACGGGACGTCGATCGTTCATCGACGTCCCGTTCGAGGTTCGTTCAGCCGTGTCCGGAAGCGGCTCAGGCCGGCTCGAGCTCGCCGGCAATCACTGGCAGCCCGGCGCTCTGCCAGGCGGCGAAGCCACCGCGCAGATCGCGCACATCCCCGAAACCGTTCCGCTTCAGGATGCTGGCGGCCATCGCCGAGCGGTAGCCGCCGGCGCAATGCACCACCACCGGACGGTCCTTCGGGCCGACTTCGTCCAGGCTCGCGGCAAGCCGGCTCAACGTGATGTAGCGCGTGCCGGGGATCTGCCGCTCCCCACGCTCGGCGTCCTTCCTCACGTCGATCACGACCGGCGCGTCCGGCGCGTGCATCAGCGCCTCCAGCCCGGCCGGGTCGAGGCGCGCGAACGAGTCGGTGCCGAGCTTCGCGTCGCGCCAGGTCTCGAAGCCTCCCTCGAGATAGCCCACCACGTTGTCCAGACCGATCCTGGCGCAGCGGGTGGCCGACTCCTCTTCCTTGCCGACCGGCGCCACGATCGCGATCCGATCGTCCAGCGAGAGCAGGGTGCCGACCCAGGTGGCGAACTGACCGTCCAGGCCGATGTTGATCGAGCCGGGGACGAATCCGGCGGCGAACTCCTCCGGCGAGCGGGTGTCGAGCACCTTCACGCCATGCTCCATGGCATCGACGAGCTCGGCGATCGAGAGCGGACGGGCTCCGCCGATCACCTCGGCGAGCTCCGGCGCGCCGGCGCGGTTGATCCGGGCATCGCGCACGAAGTAGCTCGGCGCCTCCGGCTGGCCATGCGTCACCACCTCGATGAACTCCTCCCGCGTCATCGGCTTGAGCGCGTAGTTGGCCAGACGCTCGGCGCCGATCGTGCTGTAATCCACATCCCGCAGGGACTTGCCGCAGGCCGATCCGGCGCCGTGCGCCGGGTAGATGCGGGTCTCGTCCGGATAGGTCAGGACCTTCAGGTGGAGTGAATCGTAGAGCGCGCTGGCCAGCTCCTCCTTGGTGATGCCGACGCTGTCGAGCAGGTCGGGACGTCCCACGTCGCCGGCGAAGAGGGTATCTCCGGTGAAGAGCGCGATCGGCGCGTCGGGCGTCGAGGCGTCCACCGCCTCGATGGTGATGCTCTCCGGCGTGTGCCCCGGAGTCTCGATCACCTTCAGCGTCACGTCGCCGAGCCCGAAGGTATCGCCATCGACGGCGGAGATATGCTCGAACGCGGCATCGGCGCGGTGCCCCATGATCACCTGGGCGCCGGTGCGTCGGGCAAGCTCGAGATGGCCCGAGACGAAGTCCGCGTGCAGATGGGTCTCGATCACGTACTTGAGCGAGAGGCCGCTCATGTCGAGGAAGTTGATGTAGATCTCGACGTCACGCTGAGGATCGACCACGGCGGCCTGCCCCTCGGACGCGATGATGTAGGAAGCGTGCGAAAGGCACGAGAGATAGAAGCGTTCGATCACCATGGAGTGCACCCGGTTCGAATGATTGGTGCGGAAGGATCGCGCGGCCCGGCCGGCGATGTTCTGCTCGGGGGGATTGAGATTCGGAGAGTTCAGGATCCGCGACGAAGATCCCGCGCCGCGATTGCACCGAAGTTCGTGTTGACGCCCGACGCCGGCCTCCCCCGCCGTCCGCCGGGATCGCCGGCGAGCTCGCTTGCCGCTCCGACGTCGAAGGAATCGGAGCGCTCCCCGGCCGAGCTCCGCGAGCGACGATGCGATCGCCGCGCTCGATCCGGCGCGCGCGCGATGCCACGCCTGATGCCGCGCGCGCGATGACGCCCGCGCTCAAATGGAACGGCGGGGGGGGGCACCAGGAGCCGCGCCGCCGCGAACACTGTTTCCGCCGACCGCGCCTCAGTGGCGCACGATCAGCCGGCCGATCGACTCGCTCCCCGCATCGGTCATGAAGCGGCAGAAGTAGGCGCCATCCACCAGCGGCGTCGCGTCGAAGGACACGATCCCCTCGGTGGAGGGGGTCACGGCAAGGTCGAGCACCGACTGGCCGAGCGCGTCGTAGATCGTCAGGCGGCCGGGGGCGGCATCGTTCAGGTGGAGCACCGCGCGTCCGGAAGCCGGATTCGGCGTGATCCGCACGGCGCGCGTCGCCTCCGAGGCATCCGCGTCGATCCCCGCCTCGTCGACGATCTCGGCCGTCGCCGTGACGACCACGGATCCGACATCGGCATTTGCCGAGGCGGCAACCTGATCGGCGGCGCCGTCGATGACCGTGAGGCTGGCCAGGCGGCTCTCGGTGCCGCCGAAGATGCACTCCTCGGCGGTGACCACCACGCTGTAGCTGCCGGCATCGGCCGTCGAGACCGAGGGGATCACCAGCCCGCGGCCGATCGCCCCCGGAATGTCCACGCCGTCGCGGCGCCACTGATAGGAAAGCTTCTCGCCGACGGCGTCGACTTCCAGCATCACCGCCTCGCCGGGATGGACGACGCGATCGACCGGCTGGCGGACGATCGTCGGCATAGCGCGAACATCGACATGGGCGGCCGAAACGCGCATCCGAGCTCCCTTCATCGTGGTCACGACGGCGGCGTAGTCGCCGGCATCGTCGGAGGCAACCGCCGGGAAGATCAGCGTCCGCCCGGTGGCGCCGGGGATCTCCTGGCCGTTCTTGACCCACTGGTAGGAAAGGCTCTCACCGTCGACCGGGATGGTCAGCATCACGCTTCCGCCGACGCAGGTCTGCTGCTGCGACGGGAACACGGCCGGGATCTCGGAGGCCGCGCCGGCGCGCCGGCCGTTGTTCTTGGCCGCGCGCAGGGGCGCCTTGGTTCCGGTGACACGCTGAATGGAGGCAGCGGCCGAGGGGCGGCGGAGATAGAGGGCATCGCCCAGGGCATCGCCCGTCCGCGCATGGGCCACGGCGTGGCCGGCGATAACCAGTCCCAGCTCAACCCCGAGCGCACAGGCGAGCACGATCGGACGAGGGACCCGACGTAAACGATCTGACCTCATATGCTCTCACGAAATAGCAAGTGTGACGAGGGCCGGCCGGTCCGATACTCCGGGTTGGTCCTCAGGTGTTGGTGCAATGATACGACTCTCCCCCAAGATCGCAAATCGCCCTCCCCACGGGCCGACGCCTGGCCGACGTCCGGACCGGGCCGTGGCAGAATGTATCTCCGGCCCGATCTGGCCCGGTGGTTGCCGCTGATTCTGGCGACAACAGAACCTGAACTGACTGAAATGATCCGATGCGTATGTACAGAGAGCGTATGATTACCGAACCGAAGAACATGATGAAAGCCACCCCGCGCATGGGGAACGGCTGGACCGGGGGACGATTCGCCGAGGCCGGATATCGCCGGCCGGGCCTCCCCTATATCCTTATCGGCATCGTCACCATGGCGATCGTCTGGTTTGCCCATCAGGCCGGAGCCAGCGTGGAGCTGACCCCCTGGAGCTCGATCGGCGGCTCGACGCTCACCGGACTGGCCGCTCCGCCGGCCATCCTCATCGGCATCCTCTTCTTCCTTCACGGCGATGTCCGCCGGGGCGCGACGCGCCGCCGGTTCAGGACCGAGCCCTGAGCGAACGTCCCGGCCATCGGCCCGAACGAGGCCACGGATGCGACGATCGAAGCCGGCGCTCACCCTACGTCGGCTTCGATCGCCCTCCGCGCGGCACCCGCTCCATCGCGTGAAGCCCATCGGGGCGCTCTCGCGCGCGCGAGCCGGAAGCTCCGACAGATCGGAGGCGATCTCCTCCCCTCCTCGTGGCGCGAAACCAGATTCAGGAGCACGTCATGCGCACCAGCATCACCCTTCTGGCCGGCATCGCCATCCTAGCCGCGCTTCCCGTGAACGCGCAGATCGAGCCCGTATCCCTCTCCAGCCTCGGCATCCGCGGTCCGGTGCATCTTCTCGTCGTCCGCTCCTCCGAGGGGATCGATTCGCTGATCTTCGACACCGATGGGCGCCTGATCGAGGAGCTCAGGAGGGAAACCGGGGAGGAGGCGCCTCCCCCTCGCCACGTCCGTTACGACTACGACAGTGCCGGCCGACTCCTCCGCGTGACGACGCTCGATCGCGACACGGCCATCGGCTCCATGGTGGAATGCGGGCACGATTCGCTCGGCCGGAGGATCAGCGAGCGGCTGTTCCGGGGCTCGCCGCTCCGGATTCAGCGGGAGACCCGCTTCTCCTATGCCGACGACGGATGGATGGCCGAAACGATCGTGGTCGGCTACGATCCCGACGGCACGCGCCGCGATTCGGCCAGGACCAGCTTCGTCACCGACGGCGCCGGCGCGACCGGATGGATCAGAAGCATCGCCGCGCTCGACAGCGGCGGAACCGAGGTCACCTATCGCGATCAGGGGCGGGTGCTCCGCCGGCGCGTCATCGGCCAGGAGAGCGATCCGGTTCTGCTCGACGATTTCGACGGCAGCGGCTATCTGATCGGGATGTACAGGGTCGGCGGGGGCGGTAAGAGAATCGCCTACTATTTCACGAACGATACCCTCGGCAATCCGCTCCGACGGACCATGGGATTCGTCGGAGCGCTGAACGACTATACGAGTCGATATCTGGTCGGCGTGGTGACGACCGAATTCATCTACGAATACGACCGTGTCGGCAACTGGGTGAGGCGCGAGGAGCGGACGGCCGGCCACGCCGACTTCGAGGCCGACTATCAGGGGGGAATTCTCGGTGTCGAGACCCGGGAGATCATCTACCATGGGAAATAATGTGGCGGCGTTCAATGGAACGCCGCCACACGATGAATGCCCTCACGGAATCAACGCCTCACCTCATCTCATCCGCTCTCTCAATGGCCGGCGACGTGCTCGGCGAAGTGGCGGCCCCAGTGCGGCCTGGCGCCGTCACGATCGGTGAAGCCGTACTCGTCGGAGAGCGCCCAGGAGCTGTAGACGCCCCCCGATTTCCGCGCGATCTCCGGATCGGCCGCCAGCGCCGCCACGGCGCGTCCGACGAACGCCGGCGTCTCCGATGCGATGAAATGGGGATCCTGCTTCGCCCCGTCCCGCCAGTTCTCCTCGGTCACACCGAAATAATCCAGCATCGCCTCGGAGCGGAGGAATCCCGGCGTGAGCGCGAGCGCCGACACCCCATGCGGCCGCAGCTCCTCGGCCATCGCGAACGCCAGCCGTATCACCGAGGCCTTCGCCAGATCGTAGAAGAGGGTGCCCCGGTAGACATCGGTATCGCCGTCGGTGATCTCCACGATCAGCCCGGAGCCGCGCGCCACCATCAGCGGCGCCGCGTGACGGTTGGTGATGATGTGAGTGGCCACCGCCCGCTCGAGCATCAGCAGCCCCTTGGCCACGTCCAGCTCCCAGAACGGCTTCCCCTCGGTCAGCTCCTCCCCGCCCCAGATGTCGTTGACCAGGATGTCGAGGCGCCCTCCCTGCTCCCGATCGATCCGCGCCACCAGCTCGGCCACCTGCGCCTCGTCGGTATGATCGACGCGCACCGGAATGCCGATGCCGCCATGCGCGGTCACCATCTCCGCGGTCTCCTCGATCGTCTCCGGCCGCGACGCGAGCACGAACGGCGAAGCCCCCGGCGGGGCGGGGAGTGGCGCCCCGGCGCTCCGGGAGGAGCGGCCGGTGCAATAGACGGTGGCCCCCGCCTCGCCGAGCATGCAGGCGATTCCCCTGCCGGCCCCGCGCGTGGCGCCGGCCACCAACGCGATTCGTCCTTCGAGCGGCTTCATCCTCGTTTCTCCCATGCTTGTTGTCGGTTCATCCGGTCGCGCGAGCCGGCGTGCCCGCCTTCCATCGACCGGCCGATCGCGCCTTGGCGATCGCGTCGGACGGAATTATATTCTACGCCGTAGGATTTACGGCAAACATACATCGCTTCGACGTCGGGAGTCAAGACGCCGGAGGCTGGAGGATCGAGGAGGACGATGAAACGCTCGACGGGACGGCCGAGATCGGGTCAGGAGCCGCTGACGCGGGAGAGGATTCTGGAGAGGGCGCTGGCGCTGGTCGACGAGCTCGGCGTGGAGAAGTTCAGCATGCGGCGCCTGGCCGCGGAGCTCGGCGTGGATCCGATGTCGATCTACCATCACCTGCCGGGAAAAAGCGCGGTGATCCGCGGGGTAACCGAGCAGGTCTTTTCCACGCTGAAGGTGCCGGCGCGCGGCGGGACCGACTGGCGCGCGAGGATCCGCTCGTTCGCGCGGGCCTACCATCGGCTGCTGTCGGCGCATCCGAGCCTCCTCCTCACGTTCCTGGTCGACGGGTCCGGCGAGCCGGTGATGGCCACCGGCGGCGCCGCGGCGCTCGAGGCCAACGAGATACTGATCGCCGCGCTCGCCGAGGCGGGACTCCCTCCCCATCTCGTGCTCCGATCGGCCGACCTCGTGGTGGATTACGTGAACAGCCACGCCTTTGCCGAGCGCCTGGGCCACGAAAGCCAGGAGGCGCAGGCGGCATCGCTCCGGAAGCTGCTCGAGGCGCACCCGCCGGAGCGGTTTCCGGCGCAGCGGGCGCTGCTGGCGAAGCTCGGCGGAAGCCGACGCCGCGCCGGCTTCGACGAGGGACTGGAGATCATCATCGCGGGTATCGAGGCAACGGCGCGGGGAGAAGAACCGGGAGCATGATGCCCGGGGCCGACGCGATTCACGCGCGCGGCCGCGTTGCCAGCCGCGCTCCCTCCACGATCACGATCACCGCCAGCAGGTCGATCAGCGCACCCGCCCAGTTGACCGTGTGGATCAGCCCCCGCTGCGGCGGAATCACGGCGTCGGACACGACCACCGCCGGCAGCCCGATCGTGCTCATCCCGTCGGCCGCGATGCCGTTGTGCATGAAGATCGCCGACACGATGCACCAGAGGAAGACCGCCGCCGCGTAGAGCACGGGTCGATCGAGATAGAGGCTCCACCGGACGCCGGGCCTCGCCGTGGCCGCCGGACGCGGGTCGCGCCGGCGGGGGCCGGAGAAGATCGCGCAGAGCACCGCCAGCAGCAGAAGCAGCCCCACATCCCCGAGCAGCCCCGGCCAGACCGGAACGCTCTCAATGCCGGTGCCCGGGCCGCCGTCGCGGAGCACGAGCCCGGTGAAGGGGATGCCGACGCGGCTTTCCACGCCGATCAGCGATCCCGGGAACTGAAAGATCACCGAGAGGGCGATCCAGTCGCAAAGGAGGAGAAGGAAGAGAAGAAGGAGGTATCCCGCGTGGGGAACGAAGCGTTTCGGAGGGTTGGACATGTCTCGATCGAAGTCGTGAGCGGGGCGCGCGTCGGCAAACCAGGCCGGCGGATCACCACCCCGCGAGATACGCCCCGTCCGCCCGGATAGTCGGGCCGGATGGGCGTCTGCCGATGAAGGGGGCGCCATTCACGGGCGCTCCCGTGGCTCTCCCGATCGCGCGCCGACGGCTCAGCAGGCCGCCTGCACCGGACGCGCCCGATGCGCCGCGCTGGCCTTTCCCTGGCGGATCGTCGGACGTCCGTCGCGCTCGGCGATCGGATGGATGGAGGGATAGATTCTGTCGCCGGAGGTCAGCTCGGGGGAGATCAGGCTCGGCGCGCGCGATTCGGACGCCTCGCGATGCTCCCGCTCCGCCGTGGCCGCCTTTCGTCCGGAGCCGGCGTCGGCATGCTGCTCGGCCGGATGTGCCTCGGGGCGTCCGGAGGGCCTCGCCGCGGAGGACTCGATGGAATCGGCCCGTGCCGCCACTCCGGCTCCGGAGCCGTCGCCGATGCTCGCCGAGGAGCCGGAACCGGCATCATCCCGCTCGGAAGGAGCGGTGCCATGATCCGGGGTGGAATCGCCGCGGAGATCGCCGACCGGCGCCTGCTCCTGGCGGGAGTCGCCGGGAGCGCTGGCCGCGCCGAGATCCGGAGCGCTACGCGCGGCCGGAACGTCGAGATCCCCGACCCGATCGCATCCGGCGACCGACGCCAGAAGGATCATCATCGCGGGCAGACGCCGGAGCATCGGCATCGATTTCATGGAGGTCAAATCCGGAATGTACATCGTCCATCTCCCCGAAGCGTTATTGGCGAACCGGTTGGCAACCGGTTCGACGGATGAGAAGCCGATCTGTTCCACTCTCCGAAACTTTTTTCGTTCCACCCCGGCTCACGGCTCGTCTCCTCCCTTTCGGATCAGCCTGACGGCGCCGTGAACCTCCTTCCGCCCATGACGGAAGTCGAGGTAGATCCCGTCGAGCGTATCGGCCCCGCCGACCGCGCGCAGCACCAGCGTGGTTCCGAGATCGTGGCAGGGAACGCTCACGTCGTCCATGCTCTCGTCGAGCGAGAGCGCCACGTCGGTGGCGGCGAAGACCTCGGGATGGACGATGCAGGCGACGGTCCCGCGGCGGTAGATGATCGTCCCCCGCCCGGAGCGGTCGGCCACGAGGGTCACCCGCCACTTCCGGTCCGGCCGGAGCGAGTCGCGCGCGATGCCGCGCCAGACGCCGATCATCCAGAGTGGGAACGCGTTGTTCGGCATTCCCCCCGGCGCGCCTCCAGGAACGGAATCACCTCCACCGGACCGATCCGGCCGCGCTCCCCGATTCCCGGCATCGGCGGCGCCATCTCCCCGACAACCGACCATCGGCATGCAGGCCATCAGCATGCCGGCGATCGCGCCGGCAAGGACGCCCCGGAGCGGGTGTCGACGACGCGTGCCGGCGGCGCCCACCGGGGCGCGGCAACCGCGACGCGACATCGACATCCGGATCATCACCCGCTCACTCCTCCCGCCGACGCTCGAAGAGGAAGGTCCGGAATCCCCGGTTCCTCTCGTTGGCGAACTCGTCGATCAGGGTCATCCCGAGGCGCTCGGCCACCCTGCGCGAGGGATCGTTGTCGTGCGCCATGTTCGCGTGCAGTGCGTCGAGACCGAGCGTGCCGAACCCGTGGTCCATCGCGGCGCGGGCCGCCTCGACCGCGTAGCCCTTCCCCCACCACGGATGGTGGAGGATATAGCCGAGATCGTGCACCATCCGGCCGTTGACGCTCGAGTACATGATGCCGACATCTCCGATCTGCTCGCCGCTCTCCTTCAGGATCACCGCCCAGCGGCCATAGCCATGCTCGGCGTAGCTGGCGATGCTCCGCTCGATCCAGGCGCGGGCTTCATCCCGGGTCTTCGGCTCGGGCCAGAACCGGAGCGTGATCGGATCGCCGAGAATCGGCGCGAGCAGGTCGAGATCCTCCGGCACGTAGGGGCGAAGAAGCAGCCGTTCTGTTTCGATCATTGCGGATTTCAGGATGACGGGGAGGAGCGACCGACGCACGGCGGATTCCCGATGCGTCTCCACGATCGGCGCGGGCCTTCACGGGATTCCCGGCTCCGCCGAGGCGCCCGACCGGCTCGTACATGCCACGCGGACTCCCCGTCGGGATACTAGGAATCAGGCATCGAGTTTGCCGGTCGAGAAGATACGTGCCAGGGCCGACATCTCCGGCAGGATGCCGCATCACGCGATGGGTATCCGGCCACCGATGCCGGCCCGATGTCGCCAGGGGCCACGCGAGCGCGTGGGCGGCACGCACGAGTCCGGAGACGCGGGAGATCATCGCTGGAGAATCGCCATCGGAAGATCGCCTCCCCCAGGCTCGCCGGCACCGAACCAATGACATGGAACTGTATGCGCATCGAAGGAATTCGTACTCTCGCAGGACCGAATGTGTACAACCATCACCCGGTGCTGGTGATGCGACTCGATCTTCAGGAGCTGACCGAGACGCCGAGCTCGGATATCCCCGGCTTCGTCGACCGTCTGGTGGAGCTGCTGCCG
Organism: Bacteroidota bacterium; assembly: GCA_048498995.1. Classification (GTDB taxonomy): domain Bacteria; phylum Bacteroidota; class Ignavibacteria; order OLB7; family OLB7; genus JBEHWX01. The sequence continues at coordinate 3,981 of JBEHWX010000127.1, read as the reverse complement.
GGACTCCGGGAGCATCAATGCTCGCGCGGTTATCCGGGGGGATTCGTGGAGCGGCTGCATGAGGGAACCTATCCGGCGCACATCGTCGAGCACGTCTCGCTCGAGCTGAGCCAGATGGCCGGCATCCCGGTCGGCTTCGGCAAGGCCCGCTGGGCCGGCCCGGCCGAGAGCCTCTACAACGTGATCGTGCGATTCCGCTCCGAGCGCGGCATGCGCCACCTGCTGGAGACCGCGGTGGAGCTTGTGGAGGCGCTCATCGCCGGCAACGATTTCCCGCTGGAGGAATGCCTGGCCGCCAACCGCCGTCTCGTCGCCGAGCACGAGCTCGGGCCGAGCACCCGCGCCATCGTCGATGCCGCCGAGCGCCGCGGCATCCCCTGGGTCCGCGTCGACGAGGACTCGAGCCTCGTTCAGCTCGGATGGGGACGCCACCGGCGCTACATCCGCGCCGCCCTCACCGATCGCACCAGCAACGTCGGCGTGGATATCGCCGGCGACAAGGACCTGGCCAAGAAGCTGCTGGACCGCGCCTCGATCCCGGTGCCGCGCGGCGTCGTGGTCACCAACGCGGAGGAGGCCAGGAGCGCGCTGGCCAGCCTGGGCGCGCCGGTGGTGGTCAAGCCGCTCGACGGACGCCAGGGGCATGGCGTCTCGCTCGGCCTGGAGACCGAGGAGGAGGTGACCGCCGCGTTCGAGATCGCCAGCGACTTCTCCTCCGATGTCCTCGTCGAGGAGCAGTTCACCGGACGGAACTATCGCGTGCTCGTGGTCGACGGGGTGATGATCGCCGCGGCCGAGCGCGTTCCCTGTCACGTGGTCGGCGACGGGGCGCACACGCTCCAGGAGCTGATCGAGATCGCCAACGCCGACCCGCGTCGCGGCGAGGGGCACGAGAAGCCGCTCACCACGATCAAGGTCGATCCCCTGCTGATGGCGCATCTGCGCAAGGAAGGGATCTCCCTGGAGGATGTGCCGGGCGAGGGGAAGCAGGTGATGCTCTGCGCCGGCATGAATCTCTCCACCGGCGGCACCGCCCGCGACGTGACCGATCGCGTCCACCCGAGCTACCGCTCCCTCTGCGAGCGCGCGGCCGACACCGCCGGCCTCGATATCTGCGGCGTGGATCTGGTGGCCGAGGATATCTCGCGGCCGTATCACGCCGGCCACGGCGGCATCATCGAGCTCAACGCCGCGCCCGGACTCCGGATGCACCTCTATCCGGACGAGGGAACGCCGCGCGATGTCGGCGGCGCCATCATCGACATGCTCTACCCGCGCGACTCGAACGGACGGATCCCCGTGACCTCCATCACCGGCACCAACGGCAAGACCACCGTCACCCGGATGATCGATCATATCCTCCGTGGCACCGGCCTCGCCGTGGGAACCACGACGACCGACGGCATCTACTTCAACGGCGAGCGGGTATACAAGGGAGATACGACCGGGCCGATCTCGGCCGCGACCGTGCTGGCGAACCCGCGCGTGGAGGCCGCGGTGCTGGAGACCGCGCGCGGCGGCATCGTCCGCCGCGGACTGGCCTTCGACTGGTGCGACGTCGGGGTGATGACCACGATCCAGCCGGATCACATCGGGCAGGATGGCATCGAGAGCGTCGAGGATATACTCGCCATCAAATCGCTCGTCGCCGAGCGGGTGTGCCTCGGCGGCACGCTCGTTCTCAACGCCGATGACGAAATGCTGATGCGCCTTCCGGAGGAGCCGAGGATTCTCCGTGTCGAGAAACGGATCGTCCTCTTCTCGCTCGATCCGGACAACGCCCGCGTGGCGCGGCATCTGGCCGACGGCGGCACCGCCTTCATCGTGGAGCGGGGGATGATCGTGGAGGCCGCCGGCAACGAGCGGACCGAGATCGTCAATATCGACGAGCTGCCGGCCACGCTCGGCGGGCTGGCGCGCTTTCAGGTGGCCAACGCGCTCGCGGCCTCGGCCGCCTGCCGCGCGCATGGCCTGGCGCCGGAGGCGATCGCCGACGGACTGCGCGCCTTCGGCACCGAGGAGCACAACCCCGGCCGCCTGAATCTGTTCCGCGTCGGCCACGGCTACGTGCTGGTCGATTACGGCCACAACCCGGACGCGATCGGCGAGATCGCGCGCATCGCGAAGCTCTGGGGCAACAGACGCTCCACCGTGCTCCTCGGCGTCCCGGGCGACCGCGCCGACAGCGTGGTGATCGCCGCGGCGAAGGCGGCCGCCGGCGGCTTCGACCGCTACGTGATCAAGGAGGATCGCGACCTGCGCGGACGGCGTCCCGGCGAGGTGGCGGAGATTCTCCGCGCGACGATCGAGCGGGAAGTGCCGGTCCGGGAATGCACCGTGGTCCTGAGCGAGATCGAGGCGCTCTCCCGAGCCATCGCCGAGATGGAGCCGGGGGAAGTGGTGGTGGTGTTCTACGACAAGATCGAGCCGGTGATGGATCTGCTCGAGCGCCACGAGGCGCGCCGGGTCACCTCGCTCGACGGAGTCGATTCCGATCGCGAGCTTGCCGGCGTCTGATCTTGCCGGCGTCTGATCCACGGGCGTCGAAGCGCTGAAACAGTACGGATGGATATCCGGCCGGCGCGGCCGGACACGAGGAGGGGAAGCGATGCTGATACTGATCGAACATGGAGATGTGCTGGCACCGGCGCCGATCGGATCGCCATCGATCCTGATCGACCACGACAAGATCATCAAGGTCGGCCCGGTGGACCGTCGCACGCTCGACGCGCTCGGCGTGGAGTACGAGGTGATCGACGCCGGCGGATGCTACGTGATTCCGGGGCTGATCGATCCGCACGAGCATCTGCTCGGCGGCTCCGGCGAGGGAAGCCTGGCCGATCAGAGCCCGATGATCTTCCTGTCGGAGATCGTCCCGTGCGGCATCACGACGGTCGTCGGCGTGCTCGGCGTGGATACGACGATGAAGACGATGGCCGGGCTGCTGGCGCGGGTGAAGGGGCTGACCGAGGAGGGGCTCACCGCGCGGATGTGGGTCGGCGGCTACAACGTCCCGCCGACGACGATCCTCCGGACGGTGCGGGAGGATCTGATGTACATCGACGAGGTGGTCGGCGCCGGCGAGATCGCCATCGCCGACAAGCGATCGCTGCAGCAGTCGATCGAGCAGCTGGCCGAGCTGGTGCTCGACACGCACATCGGCGGGCTCCTCAGCGGCAAGGCGGGGCTCACCCATCTGCACGTGGGTGAGGAGGAGCGCCGTCTGGCGCCGATCCGGGAGCTGCTGGACAAGTTCGACATCGAACCGGGGTGGCTCTACCCGACGCACGTCACGCGGAGCGAGAAACTGTTCGACGAGGCGATCGAGCTGGCCCGCAGGGGATGTCCGATCGACACCGACACGCAGGTGGAGAAGATCGCCCACTGGGTCCGCCGCTATCTGGAGTCCGGCGCCCCGCGCGAGCGGTTCACGCTTTCCTCCGACGCCGGCGGCATGAGCCCGAGGCTCCTCTGGAACGCGCTGCGTGGAATGGTGCTCGAGGAGAAGATGCCGCTGGAGACGCTGCTGCCGATGGTGAGCACGAACGCCGCCGATATCCTGAAGTTGGCGTTCAAGGGACGGATCGAGACCGGCAAGGATGGCGACATCGTGGTGGTGACGAAAGAGGAGTTCGAGGTTCGCGAGGTGATCTCCCGCGGCAAACGGATGTTCCGCGATGGGTCGATGGTGACCGTGGAGCGATTCCTGACCCGCAGCGACCGCAGGATCGACCTGACCGGACGAAAGGAATCGCCATCGTGATCGCGTTCCGGCGTGATCGCGTTCCGGCGTGATCGCGTTCCGGCGTGATCGCGTTCCGGCGTGATCGCGTTCCGGCGTGATCGCGTTCCGGCGTGATCGCGTTCCGGCATGATCGCGTGCCGGCATGATCGCGTGCCGGCATGATCGCGTGCCGGCATGATCGCGTGCCGGCATGATCGCGTGCCGGCATGATCGCGTGCCGGCATGATCGCGTGCCG
>JBEHWX010000126.1:0-15774 GCA_048498995.1 Bacteroidota bacterium | reverse complement strand
CGTTGTTGAAACGGAACCGGCCCTTCGCGTATCCCGCGGCGGGCCGGTTCGTTCGTTTCGGGGCGTCCCGTTGTATATTTGGCCAACCCCTTCCGCCTTCCTACATCCTGAATAGTCCACCGGAGCCAGCTCATGTGCAGAATTTGGTTCGCTATCGCTGTGGTTGCTGTTCTCACGACCTTATGGGGGTGTGCGCCCAGATGGAGTACGACGATCGAACGGCATGACCGCGTCGTGATTACTCGTGATTCGCCCGCCATTTATTCCACCGACGGAAAAAACATTATCGAAAAGCTGGGAGCTTTGCCTCTTCATTCGGGCGATACCGTAGATGCTCATGCCGTATTCTTGACGCTCTGGAAGGGGCAGCGGGTTGCGCGGTTCTATAGCGTGAGTGGCGGCGGTTATATGAATGTCATGCTGCCAGAAGATGATGGATACGGAGTTCTGACGCGTGCGATCAATCAGCAGCCTCTTACGTTCTCCGTTCCGATTGAGGATGCGCCTACGTCCTGGGGGCGAGCAACAGACTGGCTGGTTCGGTATTCTTATCTCAAGATCCAATCCACCAGTGAAAATCTGATTCAAACTTACTCTCCGACGGTCTCAACGTGCGACGGCTGCGTGGGAACTTCCGTTTCGCGAATCCCACGAAGGGACTCCATCACGTTTTCCGTTCAATGCTGGTCGAACACGGAGGGCGGAGGCATTATCGCGGAGGAATTTGCCCATCGCATGGCATATTTCATGGCAACCGGACGGGAGTAAGCTCGGGAACCATTGCGGGATCGAGGTGATATGAACATGAGTCGTTCTATTCCCTTCCGTCACTTCCCGAGCTTCCGGTAGAAGATCCGTTTGGCGATCTCGGTCACGACGATATAGAGAACAACGATCGCGGCGAGCGCGCCGAGGAAGCGCGCCGGCAGCGGCACGAACCCGAGCGCCGGCGCCAGCGGCGTGTAGGGGATGGCGATCGTGGCCCCGGCCACGAGGAGCGTCGCCACCACGAGGAGCCTTCCGGGGCGTCCGCGCGTGACGGGCCCGCGCGTGCGGATCACCAGCACGATCATCGATGCCGAGACCACCGATTCCACGAACCATCCCGAGCGGAACTCCTCCGGCCCCGCGCGGAGCACGTACAGGAGCACCGCGAAGGTCAGATAATCGAACAGCGAGCTGATCAGTCCGAAGACGATCATGAACGCCCGGATGAAGCCGATATCCCACCGCCGGGGCCGGGCGATCATCTCCTCGTCCACGTTGTCGCCGGCGATCGTCATCTCCGGAAAATCGGTCAGGAGATTGGTCACGAGGATCTGCTTCGGCAGCAGCGGGAGGAACGGCAGGAAGAGGGAGGCACCGGCCATGCTGAACATGTTGCCGAAGTTCGCGCTGGTGGCCATGAAGATGTATTTGAGCGTGTTGGCGAACGTGCGGCGCCCCTCCATCACGCCGTCGATCAGCACGTCCAGCGTGTGCTCCAGCAGCACGATGTCCGCCGTCTCCTTGGCCACGTCCACCGCCCCCTCGACGGAGATCCCGACGTCCGCCGCGTTGAGCGCCGCCGCGTCGTTGATGCCGTCGCCGAGGTAGCCGACCACGCGTCCGTCGCCGCGGAGCGCGCGGACGATCTGCTCCTTCTGCGCCGGCTCCACCTCCGCGAAGATCTGCGTCCGGCGGATGCGCGCGGCAAGGGCATGGCTGCTCATCGCGTGCATGTCGGGGCCGGCCAGCACGCCGGCGCCGTCGAGCCCCATCTGTCCGGCGACCGCGGCGGCCACCAGCCGGTTGTCGCCGGTGATGATCTTGAGCGACACGCCGAGATCCTCCAGGCGCTTCACCGTCTCGACGATCCCCGGCTTCGGGGGATCGAAGAGGGTGAGAAAGCCGATGAAGGTCATCTCCCGCTCGTCGGCGGTTCCGGCGCCATGATCGCTCTCGAGCTCCCGGATCGCCACGCCGAGCACGCGGAGCCCCTCGGAGCTCCGCCTGGCGAAACAGTCGTCGATCACCGGGCGCGCCGTCGCGATCGGCACGCGCGCTCCGTCCGGCATCAGCGCCGTGGCGCTGACGTCGAGCACGTTCGTCACCGCTCCCTTGGTCACCATCAGCGTCCGGCCGTCGCGGCGGACCATCACGCTCAGGCGCTTCCGGGTGAAGTCGTAGGGGACCTCGTCTACCTTCGTATAGCCGGTCAGATCGAACGATGTTCCGGAGCGGATGGCTTGGTCGATCGGGTTGGTGAAGCCGGACTCGAACGACGCGTTGATGAACGCGTGGCGGAGCACCTCGTCGCTCGGGTTGCCGGCCACGTCGAGCGCACTCTGGATGCGGACCACTCCCTCGGTGAGGGTGCCGGTCTTGTCGGAGCAGAGGATGGTCATGCTCCCGAAGTTCTCGATGGCGGCCAGGCGCTTGACGATCACCTTCCGGTCGGCCATCGTGCGCGCGCCGCGGGCAAGGTTGATGCTGATGATCGCCGGCAGGAGTTGCGGCGTGAGCCCCACGGCCAGCGCGAGCGCGAAGAGGAAGGAGTCGACGACGGGACGGTGGAGATAGACGTTGATGCCGAAGATCGCGATCACCAGCAGCAGCGTCACCTCCATCAGCAGATAGCCGAAGCGGCGGATGCCATGCTCGAAATCGGTCTCGGCCGGCCGCGCGCGGAGCCGCTGGGAGATCCGGCCGAACTCGGTGCGAGCCCCGGTCTCGACGATCACGGCGCGCGCGGTGCCGCTGACCACGTGCGTTCCCATGAAGAGCGCGTTGGAGCGCTTCGCGATCGGCGTCTCGGCCGTGACCGCTCCCGGCTCCTTCTCGGCCGGAAAGGTCTCGCCGGTGAGCGCTGCCTCGTCCACGTAGAGATCCTTGGACTCGATGATCAGCGCGTCGCCGGGGATCACGTCGCCGGCGCTCAGGGTCACCACGTCCCCCGGCACCACCTGTTCAATGGGAACCTCGGTGCTCTTGCCGTCGCGCAGGATCGTGGCGGTGATCCTGACGATCGCCAGCAGGCGCTCCACGGCGCCGGCGGCTCCCCGCTCCTGCCAGAACCCGAGCAGGCCGCTGATGAGGACGATCGCCATGATGATCTCGGCGTCGGTTCGTTCGCCGAGGAAGATCGAGAGGATCGCGGCGGCGATCAGGATCAGGATGATCGGGCTCTTGAACTGCGAGAGAAAGAGGGCGACGGGGCCCCGTCGCTCGGATGTCTCGAGCGTGTTGGCGCCGAAGCGCGCCAGGCGGGCGGCGGCCTCCGCGGCGGTGAGTCCGTCCGGTCCCGACCCGAGGCGGGCGAGCAGGTCGGCCGGCTCCGCGCTCCAGAACGGTTTCTCGGTCTGTTCCATCTGGCTGCTACCTCCGGGCTCGTCCGTCGAACACCTCGCCGGTGCGTTCATCGACCTGATTGTCGAGGCATCGCGAGGGGATCAGACGAGATTGAATCCGATCATGACGGCAAGGAACGTGTTGACGATGAAGAGCAGGTGAAGGAAGACGTGGAGGGCGTTCGGGCGCGGGTTGTCGCCGCGCGCCGGGAGGATCTGGAGCGTGTTGCCGTACTCCTCGCGGTAGGCGCGCCTCCGCTCCTCCGAGGCTCCGAACAGGTAGAGGTGATACCAGCTCATGTACATCATCGCCAGGGTGACGGCGTAGTAGAGGACGAAGTAGAGTCCGGTGGCGAGCGGCTTCGGGTGGCCGAACCAGCGCGACTCCAGCAGCAGCGCGATCCCGGCCGGCAGCGTGTTGCCGATCACCATGCCGATCCGCGCGCGGGTGGGCATTTTCCGACGCAGCGCGCGGATGTCGTTCAGCGGATAGAAGTTCATGGTATCGTGCAGCAGCAGAATGATGCACTGCAGCGTCAGAAGTACGACGAAGAGATATTCCATGCGATCGGATCACTGATCGGTGCGCGGACCGGAAGGAGGCGACCCCGAAGGGGACGACGGCCCGCGTGAACGTGCCGGGAATATCGGAACCTTTCCCATCTCTTCCATCCGCCCCGCCGCCGCTCGATACGATACATCGCCGCCGTGCCCTTCATGTCAGGTGGGTGAACGCGATAACGGGACACGAGACATGATAGCTCCAGGCGGCGCTCCGCGGCGGTCTTCCGTGCACGGCGGGAGTCACATCGTGATTGCTCGGGGTGTCATCAACGGCGCGCGTTGAAGCGCATGTCGTGAGGCGCGCGGTTATTCGACGCGTTGGGGGTACGAGGGGAGGCGCACGTCTTCAGCGTGCGCGATGTTTCGCCCATGGGCGCTGAAGCGCCTGATGCGACCTGCACGGTGATTCCAACGCATGGGATGCACGAGGATAGGCGCACGTCGTTAGCGTGCGCGATGGTTGGCGTTCACGGGCGGGGCGGCAACGGGAGGGCCGCCCGTACGAAGCATTTGTGTCCCGCATATCAGATGTTGGAGACACGCGGTGATCGGGACTTCCCGTGACCTCCATGCGCACGCTGAAGACGTGCGCCTACCAATGGGTGTCTGCCGCCCCGGAATGCGCGTGTGCAGTCTCCTTGCCATGTGACCGGTAGGGGCGGCCCTCCGTGGCCGCCCACCCATTGCGACGGAAGAGGGCATCGAAGGCATGCGGTACCCTGGCCCTGCATCGCGCTCGATGGCGCGCTGAAATGCCTGTGGTGAGATACGTGTTCGCTGGGCTCAGGGAATGTACGAGGGGTAGGCGCACGTCTTCAGCGTGCGCGATGTTTCGCGTTCGCGGGCGGGGCGGCAACGGAAGGCCGCCCGTGCTAAGCATTTGTATTGCGCTTATCGGCCGTTGGAAACGCGCGGTGATCGGGTCTTCCCGCCATATCCTTGCGCACGCTAACGACGTGCGCCTACCACCGAGCGGTTATCGGGGCGCGGTCATCGGGCTTTCCGCGTTGAGCACGGGCCGCGTCAGTGCAGCGGCATCTCGTGCGTTTCCAGATCATGTGCCATCGCGGTCTCCGGGAAGATCGCGCGCGCCTCGGCGAGCAGGGCCGCCTCTCCGTCGGCATCCGCGTAGCGCGAGCTGATGTGGGTGAGGATCAGACGCGCCGCGCCGGCGTCGCGCGCCGCGCGCGCGGCCATGGCGGCGGTGGAATGCAGGCTGATCCTGGCGATCTCCCGCGCCGACTCGGCGAACGTTGCCTCGTGGATCAGCAGGTCCACGCCGCGCGCCAGCTCCACCGCCCCCCGGCAGTATGTCGTGTCCGAACAGTAGGCGAGCGAACGGCCGGGCGTGCTCGGGCCGACGAGCTCCGCGCCGTCGATGATCCGTCCGTCAGGGAGCTCCACGCGCTCGCCACGCTTCAGCGCGCCGAGCAGCGGGCCGGAGGGGACGCCGAGGGCGCGCGCGCGGGCCGCGTCGAGCCGTCCGGGGCGGGGGCTCTCCTCGATCCGGTAGCCGAGCGTCGGCATCCGGTGCTCCAGCTCCCCGGCGGTCACGGTGATCTCGCCGTCGGTGAACACCGTTCCGGGGCCGATCTCGTGGATGTCGATCTCGAAGGGGATGGTGGTGCCGGAGACCTCGAGCGCGGTCGAGAGGAAACGCTCCAGGCCGGGGGGCGCGTACAGGTCGATGCGCCTGGCGCTTCCGGCCATGCCGCAGGTGGCCAGCAGCCCGGGAAGTCCGAAGAGATGGTCGCCGTGGAGATGGGTGATGAAGATCCTGGTCACGCGGCCGATGCTGACGTCGCTTGCCATCAGCCGGTGCTGCGTTCCCTCGCCGCAGTCGAAGAGCCAGACGTCGGATCGCTCCGGGAGTCTGACGGCGAGGGAGCTGACGTTGCGGGCGCGGGTCGGCACGCCGGCACCGGTTCCGAGAAACGTTATCCGCATCGACGCGCCTCCATGATCATGCTTCGTGACGAGAGTAGGAAATATACGGGAGGATGCGGCGGTAGGATCGCGAGCGTTCCCTATCTTCGGCCATCATCGCACCAGCAGGACTTCCGACATGGAGCATCAATCGCCAACTCCCGGCCTGACGCGGTCGGGGGAGGATCATTCCGACGTTATCGAGGCGGAGATCGAGATGGCAGGCGAGGCCGGCGGCGCTTCCGGCGCGCGCAAGAGCCGTGAGTGGACCCGTGAGGAGGAGATGATCGTTCGCCGCTACTATCCAAAACGGGGCTCGCGCTACGTCGCCGAGCGCCTCGGCCGCTCCATCCCCTCCGTGCAGGATCGCGCCCTGCGTCTGGGCATCCCCTCGGAGGTGAAACGGCGCTGGTCGGATGCCGAGGACCGGTATCTCCGGAACAATTACGGCCGCCGCTCCGCCCAACAGATCGCCCGGACCCTCGGCCGCACCGAGCAGAGCGTGCGCGGACGCATCCATGCGCTCAAGCTCGGCACCTACGCGCCGGAGCAGTGGACCGACGGCGAAATGGAGTATCTCAGAAAGCATTACGGCAAGGTGAAGGTCGCCGAGCTGGCCGACGAGCTCGGACGCACCACCGACTCGGTGGAGCTGAAGGCCGCGCGCCTCGGTTTGCGCCGGAAGCTGCCGCGCCTGACCGCCGCGCAGAAAACCTGGGCCCGCGAGCAGTTCGGGAAGCTCTCCTATCCGGAGATCGCCACCCACCTCGGTATCTCGGTCACCACCGTCAATCGCCTCGCCTCCGCCTCCGGACACAATCCCCGCAGCCACATGCGCGCCTGGGAGGACTGGGAGGATGAATATCTCCGCGCCCATTATCCGGCCGTGACCGGTCGGGAGATCGCGCGGTATCTCGGCCGCACGCCGGCGATGATCTCCTGGCGCGTCAAGCGCCTCGGAATCTCCTTCGAGCGTCGCGACGTGGAGCGGATGCGCCGATGGACTCCCGAGGAGGACGCCGTGCTCCGCGCCGGGTTCAGGAGCCGGAGCTGCCGCGAGATCGCCGAGGAGCTCGGCCGCACCGAGGCCTCCATCGCCGGACGGATCGCCTCGCTCAAGCTTCGCCACGTCGGCTGAGCCGGACGCGCCGCCGGGAGTATCGGCCGCCCGCTCGATTCTTTCCCATACGGGCGGCCCGCCGTGGCCGCCCTTCTTCGTTGCCGGCCACCACGCGCCGCTCCCGACGCCATTCGCCGTGCCGCGTTCTTCCTCGCCGAACATCCTTCGTCGATCACGCAGCGCTTACCTGTCGAGATCTACACGTCGAGCTCGCGGATCTCCGCGTCGAATCCCTCATCGGTAACCCGGAGCAGCGCCACGGCCACCGGCAGCTTGAACCGCCGACGTCCGGCGCTCCCCGGATTCAGAAAGAGCACGCTCTCCCGATACTCGGCCGACGGCATGTGCGAATGTCCGTGGATCACCGCGTCGACGCGGGAGGTCGTGTCGCCGGGGATGGAGGCGATGTCGTGGATCATGAAGATCCGCCGTCCGCCGGCCTCCACCATCAGCGTCTCCGGGAGCTCGGCGGCCCACGGATCGCGATCGACGTTCCCCCGGATGGCCCGCACCGGCGCAATGCGCTCGAGCTCCGCGAGCAGATCCTCCCGGCCGATATCGCCGGCATGCAGTATCAGATCCGACCCCTGCAACGCCTCCACGGCCTCCGGTCGGAGAAGGCCGTGCGTGTCGGAAATCACCCCGATTGTCACGCTCGCAATTCCGTCGTTGAACATTTCCACGCGCGTTTCCGCGCGGGCCGCGCGTGGCGGCCGGTCCGTGTGCATGCGCGCCTCGATGCCCTGTGCGAAGCAAGGTCGGCGCGGATCCTCCCGGAGAATTACCGGGAGGCGTCAGTCGACGCTCTCAGCAGAAGGTTATTGCCGTCGACCTTCATCGGATGCGACGATATCCAGTCGAGAAACGCGCTCCAATCGGAGGCGTGCGCGCTGGTCCAGGCGTCGAACGCCGAGGGATCGCCGGCGGCCAGCACCCAGTGATTGTAGGCGTCGAGCACGCCGGCGCTCTCCATCTCACGCTCCCGGTCGAACAGCGGATTCGGATACGCGCGGTTCTGTCCGCTGGCGAACCAGGTCTGGATGAACTGCTTCCTGACGGCGCAGAGGCATTCGTAGCCGATGGAGCCGGCCTCGCACGGTCCGCCGTTCGCCGTGGCGAGGGAGGGGAGCGTGAGCCGCAGCGCCATCCGGTAGGCGTTCTCGAAGTCCATCGAGAGGGGCGTCGATCCGGAGCCGGTCGCGCGTGCCGCGCCGTCGGAGCCGCCGCCGGATTGGATCGTGGTACGATAGAGATCGTAGAGCAGGCCGCTCATCTCGCCGGTCCGGTCGGTGGCGCGCTCGAGGTTCATGAAGAGCTCGGCATAGAGCGCTCCCCAGATCGGACTTGCCGAGCCGACCTCACGCGCGGCGCCGTAATAATTCGAGGCGTTCGACGGCGCCGAGGCGATCCGTCGCTCGACGGCGGTCAGCGACGCTCCGGCGCCCGACGCGGCGCTTGTCGTCGAGGATGCCGGCGTGGCGACCTCCGAGGCGGAACCTTCCGATGCGGAAGCCTCCGATGCGGAAGCCTCCGATGCGGAACCGTTCGTCGTGGAAGCGTCGGTCGCGGAGGCCGGCGCGGCCACCTTCGCCGCGGTGAAGAGCGTGGAGGTGGGGAACCGGCGCGATCCCTCCCGGTTGATCTCCGCCGCGCGGTCACGATCGCCGCTGGCCTCGGCCAAGGCGGCCGCGGCGCGGAAATGACGATCGGTCGCGTTCGGTGCGTTCAGCAGCGGGTAGAGATAGTCGGCGGCCTTCGGGTAGTTCTTCTCGAGCAGGTAACTCTGGCCGAGCGCGTAGCCGATCTCGATATCGGCCGAGTCGAGCGCGCGGGCGCGCATCAGCAGCTCGCGCGATTCCTCGTAGCGTCCGCTGTCGATCAGGCTCAGTCCCTGGTGCAGCAGATCCTCCGCGTCGGAGTTTCGATCGGCCGGCTGCGCGGCCGCGCAGATCGGGAGCATCGCGGCCAGCGCGATGAGCAGCGTGAATGGTCGTATCCGTCTCATGACAGCCTCCCCACAGGAATTCCCCACAACGCGTCACACCGGCACCACGGCACTCCGATGCCCTCTCCGGCGATTCGCGGTCACGTCGGCACGTGACGATCTGCCCGAGTTCCTTCCATTACCGTGCCCGATATGGCTCGCATCGCGACCGATCAGCCGCCGTCCGCCGAGGCTTCCATCCCCGGTGCGAGATACGCAACTATCCCGCTCATGAATGCACGCGCCGGAACGGGGGCCACGGGGGCGCCAGTACGCCGGAGACATCGGTGGGCGCGCGGCTTCAGCGCGCGCTCTCGCCGCGACTGTCGCCGGCGAGGGAGGGCCAGCGGACGGTGACGATCACCGATTCCTCCTCGGCCCGCCAGGTGTGGGGCACGCCGGGGCCCCAGAGCGCGTAATCCCCCTCCCGCTCGAGCAGCGCTTCGGCCCCCTCGAAGATGATCCTGAAGCGTCCGCGGACGAGGATCGAGAGGGTGGTGGCCACATCGTTCGTGGCCCAGGCGCTCCGTCCGTCGCCGGCATCATGGCGCGCCCACTTCACCTCCACGTCGCCGGTCGAGCGGAGCGACTCGTCTGGCGGGATGAAGTGGCCGAGCATCCACCCGCCGTGCGAGGCGCCATCCTCCAGCGCGTTGCCGTGGCGCCATCGACTCATGCCACCCCCACCGCGCGCCACTTCTTGAACCGGTTGATCAGGCCGTTGGTGGAGGCGTCGTGCGAGGTGATCTCGTCGTCGCCGTCGAGCTCCGGGAGAATCGCTCCGGAAAGCTGCTTGCCGAGCTCGACCCCCCACTGATCGAAGGAGTTGATCCCCCAGATGATCCCCTGCACGAAGATCTTGTGCTCGTAGAGCGCGATCAGCGCGCCGAGCGAATGGGGGGTGATTTTCCGGAGAAGGATGGTCGTGGTCGGACGGTTTCCGGGGAACACCTTGTGTGGGGCCAGTTCCTCGATCCGTTCGGCGCTCATGCCCGTGGCCGCCAGCTCCTCGCGCGCCTCCGCCTCCGTCTTCCCCCGCATCAGCGCCTCGGTCTGCGCGAAGAAATTCGACAGGAGGATCTCGTGATGGCGGCCGATCGGGTTGTGGCTCTCGATCGGCGCGATGAAGTCGGCCGGCACGATCCGCGTCCCCTGATGCAGGAGCTGGAAGAAGGCGTGCTGACCGTTGGTGCCCGGCTCCCCCCAGATCACCGGCCCGGTCAGCCACGCCACCGGCTCGCCGTCGCGTGTCACCCGCTTGCCGTTGCTCTCCATGTCTCCCTGCTGGAAGTAGGCGGGGAAGCGGTGGAGATACTGATCGTAGGGAAGCAGTGCGTGGCTGGCGAAGCCGAAGAAGTTGCCGTACCAGACGCCGAGCAGTCCGAGGATCGCCGGCGCGTTCCGCTCCAGCGGCGTGCTCCGGAAGTGACGGTCCATCTGGTGCGCGCCGTCGAGCAACTCCTCGAAGCGGTCCATCCCGATGGCGACCGCGATCGACAGGCCGATCGCCGACCAGAGGGAGTAGCGCCCGCCGACCCAGTCCCAGAACTCGAACATGTTCTCCGGCTCGATGCCGAAGGCGGTCACCGCCGCCTCGTTGGTCGAGAGGGCCACGAAGTGGCGCGCCACCGCCCGCTCCTCGCCGAGCCGCTCCAGCAGCCACCGCTTCGCCGTCTGGGCATTGGTCATCGTCTCCTGCGTCGTGAAGGTCTTGGAGGCGATGATGAAGAGCGTGCCGGCCGGGTCGAGCCGCCGGAGGGTTTCGGCGATATCGGTGCCGTCGACGTTCGAGACGAAGTGGACGCGGAGGGTGTCGGAGGCATACGGCTTCAGCGCCTCGGTAACCATCACCGGGCCGAGGTCTGAGCCGCCGATGCCGATGTTCACCACGTCGGTGATCCGCTCGCCGGTGTGCCCGCGCCAGTCGCCATTGCGGACGGCGTCGCTGAAGCGGCGCATCTGATCGAGCACGCGCCGCACCTCCGGCATCACGTCCCGTCCGTCGACGAGCACCGGATCGCCGGAGCGGTTCCGGAGCGCGGTGTGGAGCACGGCGCGATGCTCGGTGACGTTGATCTTCTCGCCGGTGAACATCCGCTCGGTCCAGCCGCGCAGATCCCGCTCCTCGGCAAGCGCGACGAGCAGGCGGAGCGTCTCGTCGGTGACGCGGTTCTTGGAGTAATCGATCAGCAGCTCGCCGACCTCCAGCGAGAAGCGTTCGAAGCGCTCGGGATCGTCGCGGAACATCTCCCGCATGTGCAGCGGCTCGATGGCGGCGTGATGCTCTTCGAGGGCCTTCCAGGCGCTCGACGTCGTGAGTCGGGTCATGATGCTGGCTCGGTACGTTCGAGGGATGAGGGCGCGCGATGCGCGGCGCCGATAGCGCCGGGAGAGGAGCAATTTCAGGGCCGATTCCGGAGGCTCGTTACCGTAGCAGCGGCTCGCGATCGTGACCGGAGTCCGGCTCGATATCGTCGGTCTCGGAGGCCATCGTCGCTTCCGCGAGATCGTTCATGCCGACCGGGATGCGCTCCTCCCGCTGGAGCCGGTGCCGCATCCGGAGCCAGGCGCCGAAGACCGGAACGATGATCGGGAGGATGATCATCACGATCGAGGAGATGGTTCCCCAGCCGACCGGCCCCGACGGGATGCGGGCCCGCGAGTAGGTCCATGCCGGAAGAAGGAGCACGATGCCGAGAACGACGCCGTGGATGATCTCGCGGCGCCCGGCGATGGCCGCGGTCACGTAGCCGGCGGCGAGCGAGGCGAGTGCCACGCCCCAGAGGATCACCTGGATCTCGGCGTCGCGGCCCAGCCGCTCGATCGCCCCCGCGTGGCTTCCCAGCACGGCCGCCACCGTCAGCACCACGTCGGTCACGTAGCCGGCGACGATCGCGAGGATGCCGCGAAGGATGCCGGGCCCGCGGGAGAGCGTCGGAGCGGTGGGGGAAGGGCTCATGGCTGCTCCGGTTGCGGCGTGGAGGGATCGGCGATCGGCGAAGAGAGGTCCGCGGCCGAGGTTGCCTCGGCGTTCACGGATATGGGATGCGCGACGAGAAGATCCTGTCTGGCCCGGAACGCGAGGACGATCGCCGCGATGCTCCAGATGGCGGCGACGAGCGGAGGGATGGTATGGAAGAAGTAATGGCTGCCGGCCGCGCCGAGGAAGCAGGCCGCGTTGTACCAGATCGTTCCGCTCCAGATCGCGCGCGCCAGCGCGCGCCTCGGCCGGCCCATGGCAATCCAGATATACCCGGCGTAGAGCAGGTACCCGACGAGGATGAAGGCGATGACGAGCCAACCCACCGGCCTCAACCTCGATTCGGGACGGATGCCCTCGATTATGGTCGTGATGCCGTAGTGTCCGGCGTACAGTCCCGGAAGACAGACGATGATGAAGGTGATCGCGATGCCGCGTGAGGAGAGCTTCATGGCGTTCCCCGGATGATGGCGCGGCCTCGAGCTCCGATGGGACGCGTGTCGTGGATCGGCCGCATCAGGCCTCCCTCCGCCGGCCCGGATCATTCCGGATCGAGATCCCGACGCCGAGCGCGGCCAGCAGAAGGATCGCGCCGACGTAGAGGTTGCTCGCGCGATCGTCGCGAAGCTGCTTGAGGCCGAGCGACGGCGGCAGATCGACTCCCGGCGCCACGATGCCGACCACCACTTCCTTCTCGCCGCCGAGGCGATAGATGGTGCAGCTTCCGGCGCGGCCGAGCCGGGCGACCAGCGAATCCTCCTCGATCCGTCCGGACCAGAGCACCTGCTCGATCACGAACGTCCCCTCACGCGTGGCCACCTGCACCTCCTTCGACTGCCGCGCGTTGTACGGGCGAGTTCCCCACACGCTGTCGATCCGAACCGGGAGCGCCGAAACGTTGGCGGGATCGGGCGGGGTGGTGGTCAGGTAATGAATCAGAAAACCGGCGCCGACCGACAGCGCCATGACCGCGACCGCGATCTTCAGCCGAAGCCGCCGCGAGAAGAGCCCCTCCAGGCCTTCTTCTCCCTGCCGATGTCTGCGAGGAACGATCATGATCGGAGACGTGTCGAACGGAACAACGGGAGCCGGCGCCAATCTACACGATTCCCCGCTCCGCTCCGCCTCGATGTTCGATCGTCGATCCCGATTGCATGAACGACGCGCGCCGCGTGATGTCCGGAAGCGATGCGCGCTCAGCGATCCTTCCAGTTCCACCACTTCAGCAGCTCCGGATCGTGCTCCTTCTGCTCGGCGAAGTAGACCGCGCAGCGGAACGTGTAGAGCATGCAGCGATCCACCTTCACCCCCGTCCGCTCGCAGAGCTCGTCGTAGAGACGCTGTGGGTCCCGGCCGCGCAGCTCGCCGACCGATCGTATCCCGAGCCCCCAGAGGTCGGCCGCCACGCTCACGCCGACTCCCGGAATTCTCCGGAGATCCCGCATGGCGACCGACTTCGGATCATCCGCCGGGGGGCGCCGCGTCGCGCTCCGCCCCCCGGCTCCGTGTGCCCGGCCGGCTCCCGCGCGGCTCACTGCTCGTCCTCCTCGGAGAAGCAGATCAGGTAGCCGTTCGGGTCCTGGATCACGAACTCGCGCGGGCCGTAGAACGCGGTGTACGGCTCCTTGACCACGATGCCGGTCGACTTGACCCGCTCGTGAAGCTCGTCGAGTCCCTTGAGCTTGGTGTAGAGGGTGAGCCCTCCCTGGATCGGGCGCTCGGCCAGCATCGGAAGCTCCTCGCCGAGGCTTTCGCGCGTCTGGAACATCAGCAGCGCGCCGCCGCTCCCCATCATCGCCCAGTTGAAGCGTCCCGATTCCGGGACCGAGACGATCAGGTTGAAGCCGAGGATGTCGCGATAGAAGTCGACGGTGGCGTTCACGTCGTCGACCATCAGGTTCGGTGTGAGGCTCGTGTAGGTCATGGAGATATCGTCGATTGCACGAATGGAACTGTCGGCGCGGGGCGCTCCGTCGCCGGAGCGGCCGCGAAGTCGGTGCAACCTATCATCCCCGCCGATGACGGCATTGGAGAAATGCGACAGCCCGCGCCATGGAGACCGGCATGGTTACCGAGGGTCGCGCGAAGCGTCGTGATCGGCCGGCGCCGGCTCGTCGGCGCTCCGGAACAGCAGGCGCTCGGCGCGGAATGCGGTGGGGGAGAGTCCGGTGAGCCCCTTCACCTCCGCGATCAGATGCGACTGGTCGTAGTAGCCTCCGCGCACCACCATTGCCATCCAGTCCGGCTCTCGGGCATCGCCGTCGATGGCCGGAAGCAGACGTCGCAGCCTGGCTATACGGCAGTAGAGCTTCGGCGGAATGCCGACGCGCTCGGCGAAGCGCCGCTCCAGCGTCCGGCGTCCCACGCCGAGCGTCCGTTCCAGCTCGTTCACCGTGATCGCTCCGTGGGCGGCGTCGATCGCCCCGATCGCGCCGATGACGACGCGGTCGGCTCCGGCCTCGCTCCGCTCGAGCCGTCCGAGCAGCAGCCGCTCCACCGTGTCGATCCGCTCCCCAGCGTCGGCGGCGGCCAGGACACGCTCCCGGAGCTCGCCGGCCATCTCCCGCCAGAGGTCGTCGAGCCCCACCTGGAGATCGGTCAGCTCCGCCAGCGGAACGCGCAGGAACGGATACGCACCTCCCGGGCGGAAGCGGACGCCGAGCAGCGCGGTGCCGGGGATCACCGTGTGGAGCGAGGCGGTCCGCATGGCGCCGACCACGAACGGAAGCTCCACCAGAGCGGTATCGCTCAGAGCGGTATCGCTCCGTACACCGGCGCCGCCGGTCAGGTCGAGGATGATGTCGGCGCAGCCGTCGGGAAGGATCCGGTTCGGCACCGGGTCGGCGTGCGCGGAGCCGGCCGTCAGCATCCAGTAGCACGCGACCCAGGGGGCGAGCCGTGGCGACGGCGGGTATTCGCGATATGTGACCGAGGAGCTCACCGTTGGGCGGGGGAGGGAGGGAGATGGCGATCGAGAAACGACCTGGCGCGCTCCCGCCAGAGCTGCGGTGCCATCCGGCTGAGCGGGCCATGCCCGGCGCGCGGCACCATCACCAGCTCCTTCGGCGCGGAGATCCGGTCGAACACGGCGCGCGCCTGCGCCGGCGTGGCGCGGTCGTCCAGCTCCCCCTCGAACATCAGCGTCGGCACGCGCACCGATCGGGCATAGGTCACCGGGTTGTGGGAGAAGGCGTTGAAGCCGAGCTCCACGCTTCCCCAGAACAGGAGCAGCTCCGTGCCGGGTGAGGCCGGCAGCCCCATCGCGTCGAAGCGGGCGCCGATGGCGTCGGCGAGACGGTCGAACGGGTTTTCGAGGATCAGCGCGTCGGCCGTTACGCCGCGCTCGGCGGCCGCGCGGAGAATCGCCACCGCTCCCATCGAGCCGCCGACCAGAACGATCCGGCGCTCCGGATGCAGGCGCCGCTCCCCGGCCACGACGCTCGCCACGTCGTCCGCCTCGTACCAGCCGAGGCTGGTGCGGTCCCCGCTCGACCCGCCGGAGCCGGGGAAGTCGACGAGCACCGTCTCGAAGCCGAGGTCGTGGAGCGTTGCCGCCGCCGTCAGCAGTTGATCCTTGCTTGCCGCGTAGCCGTGGACGAGGATCGCGGTCCCGCGCGGAGCGGCCACGGGAATGCGCCAGACCTCGAGCGAGCGTCCGTTGACCGAGGGGATGGTGTACGTCGTGAACTCGAGGCCGAGATCGGCCGGCGTCCGCCGGTTCATCGGCCGGGGAATGGAGACGCCGCGGATCAGGACGGCGAGCTTTTGGCCGGTCGTGAGCGATCCCGGCTCGACGGTTCGGGCGCCGGAGGCATCGAAGCGGGTCATCGACCGCGCCTGGAGCCACGCGACCAGGTTCGCGAGCAGCACG